>DASYRM010000081.1:0-36670 GCA_036004405.1 Vicinamibacterales bacterium | reverse complement strand
GACCCCGGGGTCCAACTCAAACACGGGCTCTCAGCACCAACAAGACGCCGACCTCGGTGCCGATGCGCCGCCATTCTCCCGCGTTTCGTCCGGGATGGTCAGCTCCGCTGGTGGCGACTCAAACCCCGCTGGTCCCCTCCGGCTTCTCGCCCGTGTCCTGAGGAGTCGGACGGCACGCCTCGAAACTCGCCGCGGGAGGACCCTCGCGATGCGCGGGCGCAACTGTCGACGGGGCGGGCCTACAGGCCCGCAGCTACGAGCGGGGACGGGCTCTGCCCACTCCGCCCACTCGCCTACTCCGCCCACTCTGCCTCCAGTTACTTCTTCGGGTGCACCGGCCCCGTGTAGTGCTCCATCGTCGGCGTGCCGTGCGTGTGGAACGTCTCGATCGTCTTGAGGCCCCAGGCCTGCCCCTTCTTGCGCTCGGCTTCGGTCCAGATCACCGGCTGCCAGTCGGGCGCGAGCATCAGCCGCGCGCCGGCGTTGGCCACCTCCACCCGATTGCCGCCGGGCTCGTAGACGTACAGGAAGAAGGTCTGCTGCACCGCGTGCTTGTGCGGGCCGGTCTCGATGTGCACGCCGTTCTCGAGGAAGATGTCGGCCGCCCGCAGAACCTCTTCGCGCGAATCGAGCGCGAACGTCGCGTGGTGGAAGCGCCCCACCGCCCCGTAGTGATCATGGGTGAACGCGACGTCGTAGCTCTTGTTGGTCGCGGTCACCCACACGCCCGCCAGCTCGCCGTTGTCGAGCACGATCATCTCGGTCGTCCGCATGCCAAGCGCGTCCTCGAAGAACGCCTTGAGCGCCGGCACGTCGTCGGCGAGGAGGTTGAGATGGTCGAGCCGCCGCGCGTTGACGCCGCGCGCCGGAAAGCGCATCGCCTGGTTCTTGAGCGACGGCTTCAGGTGATCGGGTGCCTTGTACCACTCGGTCTCGTAATAGATCTCCATGGCGTGGCCGTCGCTGCTCTTGAACGCGAACGTCTTGCCGTGCCCGAGGTCGCCGTCGGTCCAGCCGACGCCGAAGCCGGCCTTCTCGAGGATCGCGGCGCGGCGCTCCAGCGCTTCGGGACTGGTGGTCCGGAAGGCGAAGTGCCCCATGCCAGCGGCCTTGGCGGCCGTGAGCTTGAGCGTGTGGTGCTCGTAGTCGTCCCAGCCGCGGAGATAGACGGAGTCGCCCTTGCGGCCGCTCTCCGTGAGGCCCATGACGTTGACGAAGAAGTCGAGGCTCTGCTCCGGTTTGGGAGTCAGCAGCTCGACGTGCGCCAGATGCGCGAGGTCGAACGAACGCAGTGTCGGTTGCACGGATGTCCCTTCCAGAAAGTCCGAAGGGGTTCCATGTTACAAGACGGGCCGCCTGAAGCGGACGGGCCGCCTGAAGGCGGCCCCTACTGCTGGCGGTCGGCGGCGCGCTGGGCGCTGAGGATGTTCCGCATCGCGTTGTTGCCCTCGTGGCAGGCGTATTCGTGCACCTCCTGCGAGTCGGGCACTTTGGTCAGCGGCATCATGTAGGTCCAGGGGCGCACCCAGGTGGTGGGATCGTCGAAAGTCACCCGCCATTCCACGAGCGTCGGCGAGACGCGCGTGAAGCGCTCCGTCATCGTCACCTTCGTGCTGGCGCGCTGCGGCGCCGTCTCGGCGGGAAAATTCCGCGTCTCGACCACCAGCGTGTCGCCTTCCCACCGGGCGCGCGCGTCCCCCAGGAACTGGCGGATCGACGACGACACGCGCGGATGGTCGTCGAACGGCACAACGCGCGTCTCGTGGATCATCTCGTAGGTGAGGGCCACGCTGTCGGGCGACTGCACGATCCGGTAGTAGCTGCCGTAACCGGCCGGCATCATCGACGCCGGAATGCCGCGCGTGATGCAGCGGTCGTACAGCCCCATGTCGAGCCAGCTGTTGAACGGGCCGTTCGGGTTGGCGTTGGTGCTCACGCCGCCGGGCGCGCGCGGGCGCTTCCGCGCTTCGTCGGTCATCGCCGGAATTCTGCCGTCGGGCGGATCGACGACGAGCCACGCGCGCCGGTTCTTGCGCTCGAAGGTGTCGAAGATGAGATGCGCCGGGGGACGCAGGCCGCCGGCGAACTCGGTCCCTTCCACGCCCTTTACGAACGCTTCGTTGCGATCTTTCACCAGCTTCGCGAACTCCTCGGGCGTCAGATCTTCCTGCCGCTTGCCCGCGAACTGCGCCGGCCGTTCCATCGGCGTGCCGGTCTCGTCGTCGTTCGAGTAGGTGCCCTGCAGATCCGGATGCCCCCACGGCGTCCGCCACACGGCGTAGCTCTTGGCCGGTGCCTGCGCCGTCAGCGACGCGGTCCACAGCGAGGCTGCCGCCAGAGCGCCGGCAGCCAGCACGCCCACTGACGTGGGAAATCGCATGGCGAGTAGAGTCCTCAGGAGGCGCGGCGGCCCGACTCGGCGATGCGGGGCACGAGCACGGGACGGCGATACAACTGCTGCGCGCAGGCGATGAAGTCGGCGGCCACGGCGGAGGCGTCGTTGCGGCGTGACACGATGCTCACCTCGATGGTGGCGTCGGCGTCGTTCAGCGGCAGCACCGTCACACCGCTGGCCGGCGTCGGCCCCGTCTGCGGCACGCCGTAGCCCATATAGAGCCCCTTGCCCGAGGCCACGAGCATCATCCCGGCGTGGTTGAAGGGGCCGGCATTCGGCGTGGGCATCGTCTTGGGCGTGATGCCGTTGCGGGCGTAGAGGTCGAGAATGCGGTCGTAGAGCACCGGCGCCGCGTGGCGTTCCCACAGCAGCAGCGTCTCGTCGGCCAAGTCGCGCACGCTCACCGACTCGCGGCCGGCCAGCGGGCTGTCCGCGCACATGATGACCTGGATGCTCTCGTAGTAGATCGGGTCTGACACGTTGAAGGACGCGTCATAGGGCGGCCGCGCAAACGCCAGATCGAGCTGATGGGAGCGCAGCTGCTCGTCGGAGTCGAACCAGCAGTAGGCGTCGCTGGCCTCTACGGTTACGTCCGGGTGGTCTTTGGCAAACTCGATCCGGACCCGGTTCACGACGTCCCACAGGCCCCAGGCAATCCCGACCCGGACGCGTGCCCCCTCGGTGGATCGCGCCTCTTTGGCGGCCTCGTGAAACGTCTGGGCGGCCGCCTCCCAGGCCCGGGCCTTCTCGAGCAGCTGGCGCCCGGGCTCGGTGAGCGTGACGCCCTGCCGGTGACGGACGAACAGCGTAAGGCCGAGCTCGTTCTCGAGTTGCTGGATATGACGGCTCAGCGGGGGTTGTGAGATGTGGAGGCGCTCGGCGGCTTTCGTCACGCTCAAGGCGTCGGCGACCGCGATGAAGGCGCGAATGTGCCTGAAGTCCATGAGGGCCGTGATTCTATACCAGATTGGCATGGGGCTAGTGCGAAAGATGTATTGGACAGAAATCAGTCACAAGCGCAGATTACGCGCGTCAGAACGCGGGTCGGCCACTGAGGAGGGTTGTGCATGCGAGTTAAGTCGGGTCTCTTGGCTATTGGGTTCCTGTTAGCCCTGCCATTAGGAGCGTACGCCCAGGCCAGTCTCTCCGGGCTGGTGCGGGACGCCTCGGGAGCCGTGTTGCCGGGAGTAACGGTTGAAGCTACAAGTCCTGTTCTGATTGAAAAGGCGCGCACGGCTGTCTCGGACGACGCCGGCCGCTACGCCATCTCTGATCTCAGGCCCGGCACGTACAAGGTGACCTTCACCCTTCAAGGGTTCAAGACGGTCATCCGCGACGGCGTCGAGCTCGCGGGCACCCAGGTGGCCACCGTCAACGCCGACCTCCAGGTCGGCGGCGTGCAGGAAACCATTACGGTGTCCGGCCAAGTGACGGGCGTCGATCTGCAGTCCACCACACGCCAGGCCGTGATGGATCAGGAGATCGTCAGCGCGATCCCGAGCTCGAGAACGCCGTTCACAGTCGGCGTGCTGATTCCGGGCGTGCGCAAAGGCGCGTTCACGGGGCAGGACGTCGGCGGGTCGGTCGTGCAGGAAGTGGCCTCGCTCGAAGCCAACGGCGGGCGCACCTCCGACCAGCGCATGATGGTCAACGGCGTCGCGCTGAGCTCGATGATTGCCGGCGGATGGGGCGGCGGCGCGGTGCCGAACGCTACCGGCACGGCGGAATTCGCGATCGACGTGTCGGGCGTGGATGCGCAGGCGGCCACCGGCGGAGTGCGGATCAACTTCATCCCGCGCGACGGCGGCAATCGCTTCAGCGGCACGATTCCCTTCAGCTATGCGAACGAGGATTTCGCCGCCGACAACGTGACCGGCACCGATGTGCAGAAGCGGAATCCTGGTTTCGTGGCGGGCCGGATCAAGGCGAACGGCGACTTCAATCCGGGCGTCGGCGGCCCCATCAGCCGCGACAAGCTCTGGTTCTTCCTCTCCGGGCGCTCGCTCTTCGCGGACAACTTCGTCGCCGGAACCTTCTTCAATCAGAACGTGAACAACGCGAACGCCTTCACCTACGTTCCAGGGGCGCAGGCGGTGCTGCACCAGGAACAGAAGATCTATCAGGCGCGGATCACCTGGCAGGCGTCCCCCAGGAACAAGTTCGGGACGACGTTCGACCAGGAGAAGTTCTGCGCGTGCTCCACCGGCATCGGCCCGCAGCCGGGCGGCGCGATCGTCTCACCTGAGGCGGGCGTCGATCGGCGCTTCCCGCTGCAGCGTTTCGTCACCCTCGACTGGAGCTCCCCGGTCAGCAACAAGCTGCTCCTCGAGGCCAGCGCCATTCACCGCGTGGAGCGGTGGGGCGGCATGGACCCGCGCGAAGGCAAGCTGGGGAATATCGACCACCTCACGCCGGGCATCATCGGCATCAACGACTCGAACAGCCCGGTCACGCGCACGGGGCTCTCCTATCGCGCCGCCACGGGTGACAATCCGTACAACAACTCGTGGAACTGGAACATCCACTACCGTGCGGCGATGTCGTACATCACCGGCTCGCACGCGTTCAAGGTGGGCTTCAACAACGCCTACGGCCACCACGAGAACACGACCTACAACTCGCCGGCCTCTCCGCTCGTCTACAACTTCACCGCTGGTGCGCCCACCGGGATCACGTACCGCCTCACACCGCGCACGGTGAAGGTGAACGTCGATCACGACTCGGGGCTCTTCGCCCAGGACAAGTGGACCACCGGCCGCTGGACACTCGCGGGTGCCATCCGCTGGGACTCGTTCGCCAACAGCTTCCCGGAACAGGGCATCACCGGCACCTACTTCGGGCGGAATCTGAACGTCACGTTCCCGAAACAGGACAACCTGAGCTGGAACGACATCACGCCGCGACTGTCGGCGACGTACGACGTGTTCGGGAACGGCAAGACGGCGTGGAAGATCACGCTCAACAAGTATCTCGAAGGGCTGGGCACCACCGGCTTCGGAGCGGCACAGGTCACCGACGCGCCGAATCCGATTCTGCGCCTGGTCACCGCTTCGCAGCGCCCGTGGAGCGACGCCAATGGGAACTTCACGCCGGACTGCGATCTGAACAACTTCAACGCCAACGGCGAGTGCAGTGCGCTCATCGCCGCGACGACGTTCGGAACGCTGACACCGGGCCGGAACTACGATCCCGACTTGATGACCGGGTGGGGCAAGCGCTCGTTCAACTGGGAGTTCACGACCAGCGTGCAGCAGGAGATCCTGCCGCGCATGTCGTTGGACGTGCAGTACGCGCGCCGGTGGTACGGCAACATCCGACTGATGGACGATAAGTCGGTCACCCCAGCCGACTACGCCAACGTCAGCTTGGTCGCCCCCGCGGACGTCGGTGGCGGCACGCTGACCGGCGTGAACCTGCGGGCGGGCGCGCCGGACCCGAGCTACTTCATCACGCTGTCGAACAACTACGGCAAGCAGACCGAGCACTTCGACGGTGTCAACATCACGTTGAACACGCGGCTCCAGAACGGGCTCCTCCTCCAGGGTGGTGTCGGCACGGGGCGGCAGGTGCTGAACGACTGCGACGTCGTGGACGACCTGCCGGAGATGTTGCACAGCTTCTTCGGCGACCCGACGCGCCTGTTCTTCTTCGCAGCGCGGCCGAAGGAGTTCTGCGAGCAGAACCGGGGCTTCCGTACATCGGTGCAGGGGCTGGTGGCCTACACGATCCCGAAGGTGGACGTGCAAGTGAGCAGCACGTTCCAGAACCTGCCCGGCGCGCTGGTGGAGGCCAACGCCAGCTACGGCGTGATCCCGGGGATCTTCTCCTCCACCGATCCCAGATTCATCCCGTTCAAGACGTTCCAGACCGCCGAACCCGGGTCACTCTTCGTCGAGCGGTTGAACCAGATCGACCTGCGGTTGTCGAAGATCTTCCGTTTCTCGACGACGAAGACGGCGATCAACTTCGACTTCTACAACGTCACCAACTCCAACTCCGTCATCGGCGAGAACTTCGCGTATGGTGCGGGTGGCGCGGGCTGGCGACAGCCGGCGTCGATCCTGCTGCCGCGCATGTTCAAGATCGGCGCGCAGTTCGACTTCTAAGCGGACGGGCCGCCTGAAGGCGGCCCCTACGCCGGACGGGCCGCCTGAAGCGGCCCCTACGACTGCAAGGGCCGGCGGTTCTCACCGCCGGCCCTTTTCATTTTCCAGGAGCGCGGCAGGAGGCCGTCTGGTATTTCGGTGTCTCCCCCCGCAGCCGTGCGAGCTGTGTCGGGTCGTTCTCGGCTTCCGCCGCCGACACCGACCGTCGCATCCACTCGAGTGCTTCGGCGCACCGGCCAAGCTCCGCGAGCGCCAGCGCCATCGTCTCGGCATGTAACGCGCGCGGCTCGGACGCGTACACCTCCGTGGCCAGCGCCAGCGCCCGTGCGCCGTCGCGCTGCGCGATGTCAGGCGACGACGACAGCAGGCGGGCCAGCGTCGTCGCTACGGCCGCGCGTCCGGGGAGCCGCCGGCGGGTGTCGTCGAGAATCGCGATCGCGTCTGCGAATCGCTCCCGCTCCGACAGCAGGATGGCGAGCCCCATCGCGGTGGCCTCGAGCTGACGGCTGACCGACGCATCGACAGGAGCCTGCGCGAGCGCGGCCCGCAGCTGTTCGACGCCGCGTGACGCCTCGCCAAGCTGCAGCAGCGCCGACGCCAGGTTCGCGCGGGCGGGCACGCTGGCCGGCGCCACGGCAAGCGCCCGCTCGAATGCGGCCGCCGCGTCGGCGAAGCGCCCGGCGGCATAAGCACGTGAGCCCTGGATGACCAACAGCCGCTCGCCGCGAACGAGCGGTGCCAACGCATCCACGACGGCGTCGGCGGCCACGATCGTGCCAGGCCCGCGCTGTTCCAACTGCGCCCGCGCCTCCTCGAGGCGGCCCAGGCCGCGATACGCCATGGCCAGCGAGTACCGCAGCGCGCTCGCCTGCGGCGCGCGCTCGAGCGCGATTGTGAAATGCTCCACGGCTTCGCGGAAGCGGCGCTCGCGCAGCGACACCTCGCCGAGCCCGCGACGAGCCGCCGCCGGAAAGACCGGCAAGAGACTGGTGTACTGCTCCCTCGCGTCCGCCAGGCGGTTGAGCTCGAGCGACACGTCGGCGAGCCGCAGCGCGGCCGCGCGCTGCTCGGGCCGCAGGCGGAGCACACCCGCAAAGCGCTCGGCTGCCCTCGCGAACTGGCCAGTCTGCTGATAGAGGTAGCCGAGCAGGTGCGGCCATGCCGGCTCCCCCGGCTGCAGTCGCGCGGCGTTGAGATACGCTGGCTCGGCGGAAGCAAAGAGCTCGTAGGCGTGAAAGAGACGGGCCAGCTCGCCGTAGGCCGCGCCGAGGTCGCCCCTCGATGCCGACGCCTTGGACGCGACCCGCGCCAACCCGGCTCGCGCATCGTTAATCTGGGCGGCCACCACCGGCTCGAGCTGGTCGAGCGACGGGAACGGAACCGGGGCGAGACCGGCGCGCGCCGGGGCAAGTGTCTCCTCGACCGCGGCGGCAGCCGCCGCAGCGGCAATGGGCCCGACAGAGAGGACGGCGACGCACACGACCATGCGAAAGGTTCGCATCGAGCTTGAGTGTATCGAAGGCCGGCTCGCTACTGGCGAGGGGGCTTGCCGGCCTGGAGCACCCAGTAGCGATCGACGGCGAGCGGGCCGAGCGACTCCACTCGCCCGCCTGGCCACCGCACCTGCACGGTCTGCGCCGCGGAATCGGACGCCAGTCCGAGAATCACCCGAGGATCACTCGCGGCGCCGTAGCTCCCGTCAACGTGCACCCGCCGCGAGAGGCGACTCTTCGGCCGCGCGAGCTCGACCATCGCGCCGAGGGCATCGCGTCCCCGCTCGTCGAGCACGCGGACGCCAAGCCAGTGCCGCCCACGCGCCGCCTCGTTCATCAGGACGCGCACCGGGCCGCTGTTGTTGAAGATCACCAGGTCGATCGAACCGTCGTTGTCCAGATCGCCGGCGGCCAGACCACGCGATACGCGGAGCGGGGCAAAGGCGGCGCCGGCGCGGTCAGTCACCTCGACGAAGCGGCGCCCGCCGTCATTGTGAAACAGCTGATTGCGCTGCTTCAACGGATACGGATCGCCCGCCTGCACCTGCGCCGTCAGGTGCCGTACCGCGCCGTTGGCCACCACCACATCGAGCCAGCCGTCGTTGTCGTAGTCGAAGAGCCGCGTGCCGAACCCGGTGGACCCGAGGGTGAAAAGCCCGGCCTCGACAGTACGGTCCTCGAAGAGCCCGCGCCCCTGGTTGCGGTAGAACGTGTTGCCCTCGTTATCGAGGTTGGTGACGAAGAGATCCTCGTCGCCGTCGCCGTCGGTGTCGCCGAAATCCACACCCATGCTGCCCTGCGCCTGCCCGGTGCGATTGAGCGCCACGCCGGCGAGTAGCGCGTCGTCCTTGAACACGCCGCTGCCGCGCTGGTTGAGCCACAGCTGGTTTGGATCGCCGTCGTTGGTCACGTACACGTCCGTCCAGCCGTCGCCGTCCACGTCCGCCGCACTGACGCCGAGGCCGCGGGCGGGCGCGCGCGTCAGGCCCGCGCGCGCCGACCCATCAGTGAACGTGCCGTTGCCGTTATTGTGAAAGAGGCTGGCCGACGCCGGCGGATACACGGACGGGTTGCAGTAGTCGCGGGCAGAGCTGGCGGCGAAGCACGCGCGCTTCATATCGCGGCTGAACGTGACGTAGTTGACGACGAAGAGATCGAGCCAGCCGTCGCGGTCGTAGTCGAAGAACGTCGCCCCGGTGCTCCAGCGGGGGTCGTCGGTGCGCGTGGCCGACGTGCGGTCGCTGAACGTGCCGTCGCCGTTGTTGCGGAACATCCGGTTGGACCCAAGGTACGTCACGTAAAGATCGAGCCAGCCGTCGTTGTCGTAGTCGCCGACGGCCGCCCCCATGCCGTAACCGGCTACCGCGAGCCCGCTGCGTGCCGTCACGTCGGTGAAGCGCCGTGTGAGGCTTCCGGGCACGACGTCGTTGCGAAACAGACGGTTCGTGGGTGCCGCGCCCGCGCGAGCCGGCGCCGTGCCCGGCACCGCGCCTCCCTGGACCACGAACAGGTCCAGATCGCCGTCGTTGTCGAAATCGAACAGCGCGCCGCCGGACCCGATGACTTCCGGCAGCAGCAGTTCGCCCGTCGCCCCGTTTACGTGGGTGACGGCGATGCCGAGCTCGACGGTGCGGTCCACGAAAGGATCCGGAGCGCGCTGAGCGGCCGTCATGGCGACCGACAGCAGCACGGCAACGAAGGTGCGCCGCGCCCGCGGCGCGGCGCCGTCAGTCGGGCGAGGGCTGCGGGTGATGCACGGGATCATCGTCGGTCCATGGGGTACGGCACGGCCGGTGGGCTTCGTAGAGGCGGAGGTTCGCGGTGAGATTCGGCACGAGGTCCGAGCGTCCGGCGCGGCGCGCCAGCGAGAGCGCCTCCGTTTGCCAGCGGACCGCCTCGTCGAACCGGCCTGTCTCGGCCAGCGCCATCGCCATCGTTTCGACGACCGCGGGCGAGCGCTGCCCCTCGGCAAGCGGCTTGACCAGCGCCAACGCGCGCGCGCCGTCGCGTACCCCATCGTCGGGCGCGGCGGCCAGCACCCGTGCGAGCGCGTGCGCGAAACCCGGCTGGTCGGCAAACGCGCGCGCGTCGCGCTCCAGCCGATCACGCGCCTCGCGATAGCGCCCCAGTCGCACGAGCGCCATGGCGAGGCCGAAGCCCGCCTGCGACGTCGCGGGGTTCCGTTCGAGCACCTTCTCGTAGTGCGCCAGCGACTCGCTGACGCGCCCGGAACGGCGCAGCGCGTTAGCCAGGCTGAAGCGGGCTTCGTCGTACTCAGGATCGCTGCGGACCGCGGCGGCGAAGGCGTCGATCGCCTCGCCGTCGCGACGGCGCGACTCGAGCACCACGCCGATCCCGAAGTGGGCACGCGCGAGCGACGGCGACAGCCGCACCGCCGCCCGGTACTGTTCGAGCGCGCCGTCACGGTTGCCCGAGAGATAGAGGGACGTGCCGAGGTTGAGGCGCGTGAACGCGTTGTCGGGCGACAGCGCCACGGCCTGGCGAAGGACCGTTACCGCGGTGGGCCAGTCGCGCGCGTCCATTGCCTGCACGCCGCGGGTCTCGAGAGCCGCCGCGTTGGTCAGCAAGCTGCTCACTTCCCCCATCAACGGATCGGCCGGCGGCACTGCTGTCTCGCCACGCAGCCGCAGGTGCGCATCGGCGCGCGTCAGGTCGCCAAGCCCGCGATAGGCCATCGCCAGCGGGTAGTGCACGCGAGTGGCTGACGGCGCCAGCGCCAGCACGCCCTCGAGAGCGCTGACCGCCGCCGAATACTCGCGCGCTTCGAGCGCCACGCGGCCCAGCCCGTAGAGCACCGCCGGCTCGCCCGGCGCCAGCGATTGCGCCTTGACCAGGAGCGGCCTCGCCTCCTCCGGCCGGCTCTGGGCCAGACGCATCTCCGCCAGCCACACCAGCGACGGCACGTGATCCGGCTGCAGCCTCAGCACCTGCTCGAAGAGTCCGGCGGCCTTGGGAGGATCGTTGGAGAGTCGCGCGACCTGGGCCAGGTAGTACGGCCAGCGCATGTCGCCCGGCGCCAGCAGCCGGGCGTTGGAGAAACAGCGCGCGGCCGCGTCGTAGAGCTCGGTGGCGACGAACAGCTTGCCCATGTCGCCGTAGGCCGTCGCGCGATCGGCCGGAGACGACGACGCCTGCGCGACAACCCGCGTCATCACGGCGTGCTTCTCGCGCAGTTGCGCCTGCACCTCTGGTGCCGCACGCGAGACGTCGGGCAACGGCACCGACTGCACCTCCGCCGTTGCAGCCTGGTGGGGCGGGGCTTTATCCCCGCCGGACGGCTCACGCCCACACGCGATCGCCAGGACGAGGCCCAGGCCGGCGGCGGCCGCGCCCGTAACCGCGCGCCTCACCGGCCCGTGCCCTCGGTCAACGTGGTGTAGCGGTCCGCGGCCACCGCGCTGAAGGTCTCGCGGCGCCCGCCCGGCCACTGCACCACGACGTCCGACGGCGCCCCGGACGCGCCGAGACCCACGTGCACACGCGGATCGTTGGCCGACGCGTAGCTGCCGTCGGCACGCGCCCGCCGGTGTCTCACCGTCCCGGCCGTCGTGATCTGCACGCGCGCGCCCACCTGATCGCGGCCGCCGGCACCCACGAGCCGCAGCCCCAGCCAGTGCGCGTCACCCGCCGCCTGGTTCACCAGCAGGCGCACCGGCCCGTTGTTGTTGGCCACCAGCACGTCCACGTCGCCGTCGTTGTCGAGGTCGCCAAAGGCCGCGCCTCGCCCGACGTCCGAGACCGCGAACGCGGCTCCCGCCCGGGCCGTCACCTCGTCGAAGCGCCCGCCGCCGGCGTTGTGGAACAGCAGCCGGCGCTGGTGCACGGGGAACGGATCGCCCGCCTGCCGCAGCGCCTCGATGACCTGCACGGCGCCGTTGACCGCCAGCACGTCCAGCCGGCCGTCGTTGTCGTAGTCGAACCAGGCAGTGCCAAAGCCGGTGAGCCCTGTGCTGGCCGGACCGATGCCGGTGCGCGCGCTGTCGTCTTCGAACACGCCGGCGCCGTCGTTGACGAAGACGTTGGTACCCTCGCCGGTGAGCTCGGTCACCACGAGATCCTCGTCGCCATCGTCGTCGAAGTCACCGGCGTCGACGCCCATGCTGGCCTCGGCCTTGCCGGTGAGCGGCAACGCCACCCCGGCCAGCAGCGCCCGGTTCTCGAAGGTGCCGTCCCGGCGGTTGATCCAGAGCTGGTTCTCCTTGCCGTCGTTGGCGACGTAGATGTCCAGCCAGCCGTCGCCGTTGAAGTCGGCCGTGGAGACGCCGAGCGCCGGCCCGAACGCGCGCGCAATCTGCGAGCGGGCGCTGATGTCTTCGAAGGAGCCGTCGTGGCGGTTGCGATACAGGCGATCCGGCAGCGGCTGATAGCTGTCGGGGGTGCAATAGTCGGGTGCGCCGGACGGGCTCATGCAGCGCGTGTTGCCCTCGAGCGTGTAGCGCAGGTAGTGGCCCACGTAGAGATCGAGCCAGCCGTCGCGATCGATGTCCACGAACGCGGCCGACACGCTCCAGGACCGGCTGTCGGTGCCGCTCTTCTTCGACACATCGGTGAACATCCCGTTGCGGTTGTTGTGAAAGAGCTGGTTTGGCGCGTCGAACTTGGTGAGATACAGGTCCGGCCAGCCGTCGTTGTCGATGTCGCCGACCGCGACACCCATGCCGTAGCCGTGCGCGTCGATGCCGCTCTGCGCGGTCACGTCGGTGAAGTGGAGCCGCCGCGTTCCGTCGGCCTCGACGCGCAGGTCGTTCCGATATAGCCGATCGCTCAGCGGCGTGCCGCCGCGCGACACCGGCGCGCCGGGGCCGAGCGGCTGCCCCTGTACCAGATACACGTCGAGGTCGCCGTCCTGGTCGTAGTCGAAGAGGGCGACGCCGGGGCCGATCACCTCTGGCATGTAGAACCGACCTGACATGCCGTTGACCTGCACGAAGTCGAGGCCGGCGTCGGCGGCGCGATCCACGAACCAGTCGGCCCGCTTATCGCCGGCTGCCGACCGCAGAGGCAAACCTTTAGGTTCGCCTGCCGGCGAGCACGCGGCGAGCCAGACGCCTGCGAGGACGAGAACCGCGCGCCGGGTCACTTCTCCGCAGCGCGCGCCCCGCTGAGGATGTTCCTCATGGCGTTGTTGCCCTCGTGGCACGCGTACTCGTAGAAGCCGTAGGCGTCGTCGCGCCTGAGCGGAAACGACACCGTCCAGGGCGCGGTCCAGGTCTTGGGATCGTCGACCGTCGCCTGGTACTGGATGGTGTCAGGCCCGGTGCGCGTGAAGCGCTCGACCACGCGCAGCGCGTCGCTCGCCGGCCGCAGACGCCCGTTGCCGGCAACTCCGATCGTGCCGTTGAAGTTCGTCGTCTCCACCACCAGCGCGTCGCCCTCCCAGTGGCCGCGGGCGTCACCCATGTACTGCCGGATGGCGGCCGCTGGTGCCGGACGGCGGTCCAGCGGGATGATCCGCGTGTCGTGAATCATCTCGTAACGGATGGCCACGTAGCCCGGCGCCTGCACGATCTCGGTGCCGTTGTTGTACACGACGGGCAGCATCGAGCCCACCACACCTCGGGAGATGCAGCGATCGTAGTAGTCGAGGTCGGCCGCGGAGTCGAACGGCCCGTCGCCGGTGCTGCTGTGTTTCGCGCGCATCGTCATGCGCTCGGCGCCGTACGGCGTCATCTTCGGCATGCGCCCGTCGGCCGGATCGACGATCAGCGAGTTCTGGCGCTGCGCCTCGCCGCGCTCACCCCAGTGCGACGGCGGACCGGTGCCGTCGCCGCCGCCCCCGGCGCGCGGCACCACTGTTTCTTCGTCGTCGGCCTCCGCCTGACGCGCGGCCTGCGCACGCCGCTGCTGGAATTCGCTCTCGGACAAAGTCGCGCGCGTCCCGAACTCCACCGGCCGCTCGATCGGAACGCCCACCATGTCGGTGCTCGGCCAGATCCCCTGGAGATCCGGATCGCCCCACGGCGTGCGTGGCGCCTTGTAGCCGTCCGGCGCCTGTCCCGCGAGCGCTGCCGACGACAGCACGATCACGGCGACGGCGCCTGCGAGTGCAGCCGTGCGTGCAATCATGGCTTCCCTCTACGCGGTCATGATGGCCGTGGCCGTTGTCCGGTACACGACCTCTTCGTACGCCTCGCGCATGCGCTCGATCGGCACCACCGTCGTGGCCAGCGCCCGGGCGTTGTACTGGCCGCTGTCGAGCATGGCCACGAAGCGCGGAATGTCGCGCATCGGGCTGCAGCCGCCGGCCTGGCCGGCGTGGTGCGTGCGGCCGCCGATGGTGAACATCACCGCCGGCAAGGTGATGTTGCCACGAGGCAGGCTCGTGGTCACGATGTCGCCGCCGGCCGCGCACATCTCGTAGGCCTGGCGCAGCGGCAGGATGCCGGTCGGGTCCGGTCCGCGTTCCGCCTTGGGTGGCGCCGTGTCCGCGCCCACCGCCTCGACCACGAAATCCGCTCCGGCGCCGCCCAGCAGTCCGCCGGCATCGCGGCCTCCGGCCCACAAGCGATCCCCTGGCCCCTTGGTGAGGTCCCGCACCTTCGCCACCAGCCCGTCGCCCTCGACGTTGGGATCCAGCACCTGCGTGGCCCCGACCTTCAGCGCGAGGTCGCGGCGCGCCTTGATCGGATCGATCGCGATAATCGACGCGGCGCCCGCGATGCGTGCGCCTTGCACGGCGCTCAGGCCGAGCGGACCGCAGCCGACGACGGCGACCGTGGATCCGGGACGCAGAATCGCCGCGCCCTGCGACGTGGTCGCGCCAAGGCCGGCCACCGCCACGCAGCTGCAGACCATCCCAAGATCAGCGGCTGAGGCCTTGGTGACCACCGGGACGATCCACTCTTCGAACGTCACCATCACCTCGGCCAGCCCGCCGATGTGCGAGTTGGCGTAGACCGGCGTGCCGTCGCGCAGGTCGGCCATCGCCACCAGATCGGTGGGGCCCTGTCGGCCAAGGAACTGGCACATGTCGCTGCGCCCGCGCAGGCATTGATAGCAGGCGCCGCACTGCGGCGTGCCCGACACGCACACGCGATCGCCCACCTGCACGCGCCGCACGTCCGGGCCGACGGCTTCCACCACGCCGACGCCGCCGTGCCCCTGGATCAGCGCCATCTCGCCGAGGCGCCCGAACCCGCCGCCGCCCGGCCCGAGGCCCAGCACCGCGCCGGTGTTCGAGTAACAGAGGTTGGTGGCCTCGGTGCGCACGAGCACCTGACGGCCGGCGATCGGCCGCAGGGTCAGCTCTTCGAGAGTGGTGCGAGTGGGCCCAGTGCCGCGCGACACCCAGCCCTTGAAGCGGCGGCCGGTGACGACGCCCGCGGATCGGGACGGTGTCTGCGCAGCGGCAGGTCCTCCGACCGCCGCAACACCTGCGGCAATGCCGATTTTGATCATCCCTCGACGGGAAGGCTTTGTCGGTTCTGTCATGGTGGTCGTAGAGGCGGACCTTCAGGTCCGCCTGCAGGCGCACCTAAAGGTGCGCCTCTACGTACGAAGCGTTAGTCGACGATCGCCTGGAACACCGCGTTCTCGAAGTCGCGCTGCAGCGGTCCGGTGGACGTCTGCATCATGATGATCGTCACCATCTTCTCGGCCGGCTCGATGGTGACGTTGGTGCCGTAGGCGCCCGCCCAGCCCCAGCTGCCCTTGGACTGCCGCAGGCCCGCCAGCGCCGGATCCTCCACGATCTGCACGCCGAGACCGAAGCCCATGCCGGCGGCGGGACGGCCGAACTGCCCGTTCACCAGGTCGCCGGTATGGTTGGTGGACATCAGCTGCACGGTCCGCGTGCCCAGATGGCGGCGGCCGTTCAGTTCGCCGCCGTTGAGCAGCATCTGCGCGAACTGCGCGTAGTCCTCGGCGGTGGTGACCATACCGCCCGAGCCCGCGAAGTACGTGGTGCTGCTCAGGCCGACCTGGTTGGCGGCTTTCGTCAACGTGCCGTCCGGTCCGCGCTGATAGAGCGTCACCAGCCGCGCCTGGTTGTCTGGCCGCGCGGAGAACCCGGTGTCCTTCATGCCCAGCGGATCGAAGAGCCGCTGCTTGAGGAACTGGTCGAAGGGCTGGCCCGAGGCGATTTCCACCACCCGGCTCAGGACGTCGAATCCGGCCTGGCCGCTGTAGCGCCACAGCGTGCCGGGCTGGAAGTCGAGCGGCACGGCGCCGAGCTTCGGGATGTAGGTGGCCAGCGTATCGCCGGGGCCGCGCTGCGGCGCCATGCCATTGCCGAGACCGCCGCTCATCAGGCCCGAGCCGTGCGTGAGCAGATCGCGAATGGTGATGTCGCGATTCGCCGACACGACGTCGAACGCTGGCGCAGCCTCTAATCCTCCAGAACGACCGCCGGCGCGCGCACCCGGCTTCGGCATCGCCACCTTGGCGCCCTTGAACTCGGGGATGAAGCGCGACACCGGGTCGGTGAGGCGCACCTTCCCTTCCTCGATCATCATCATCACCGCCGCCGCGGTGATCGGCTTGGACATCGAGGCGAGGCGGAAGATGCCGTCTTTCGGCATCGGCTTCTTCGACTCGAGATCCTGCCGGCCGTAGGCTTCGAAGTGCGCGATCTTCCCGCGGCGCGCCACGAGCGTGACCACGCCCGACACCTCGCCCGCGTCGACGTGACGCTGCACGGCCTCGCGGATGCGCGGCATGCGGTCCGGCGCGAAGCCAAGATCGTCGGCCTTGCCGGCCGTCAGCGCGCCCGGTCCGGCCGCCAGCGGCAGCGTGAACGCAACGGCGCCGATGGCGAGCAACGCGAAGCGCTTCATCATGAAGGTCTCCAAAGGACGGGCCGCCTGAAGGCGGCCCCTACGGCGGCCCCTACTTCTTCGCTTCCTCGGCGCGCGCGGCGCTCAGGATGTTGTGGAGCCCGCGGTTGCCCTCGTGACAGGCGTACTCGAACAGCCCACCGTCCTCGGTGTCGCGCTTGAGCGGCATCGTGAACGCCCACGGCTTTTCCCAGGTGGACGGATCGTCGAAGCGCGCCTCCCACTTGATCGTGTTCGGTCCCACGAGGGTGAAGCGCTCGGTCATCTTCAGTTTGCTGCTGGCGCCGCGGTAGGCGTTGGCGTCCATGAAGTTGGTGGTCTCGACCACCAGCGTGTCGCCCTCCCAGTGGCCGCGGGCGTCGCCGGTGTAGGTGTGCATCGAGGCCGGCAGGTGCGCGCGGGTGCCGAGCGGAATCACCCGCGTCTCGTGAATCATCTCGTAGCGGATAGCCGCGAAGCCCGGCCCCTGCGTGATGTCGTAGGCGTTGCCGTAGATGGCCGGCATCATCGACCCGGGAATGCCGCGGGTGATGCAGCGATCGTACAGGCTGCGATCGGTCCACGAATCGGCCGGACCACGGCCGCGGCGCGCGGCCTGCCGCGTGGCGGCGCGCTGCCGCGCCTCGGCGGTGAGCGCCGGGATCTGGCCGTCGGCCGGCTCGAAGACGAACCAGGGCTGCGCGTTGTTGGCGTCGAGATGCTCGTACCAGTGCGACGGACCGGCGCCGGTGTCTTCTTCCTCGGAGCCGCCAATCCGGCCGGCTCCCGCCTGTGCTCTGGCCTGACGCGCTTTGCGCAGCGCCGCCATCTCTTTGTCCCCGAAGTCCGCCATGCTCTTGCCCGCGAGGTCGGCCGGGCGTTCGAACGGCGTGCCGTTCTCGTCCTTGTTGGAATAGCTGCCCTGCAGGTCGGGATCGCCCCACGGGGTGCGCGGCGCGGTGAACTTGGCGGGCTGCTGGGCCTGCGATGCGGCGGCGACAAGCAACAGAGTGGCGGTCAGGACCGGGACAAGGCGGGTCGACATGGGGTTTCCTCCGGGAATCCACGCGGATTCTAGCAGGGATCCCGGGCGGTTCCGGCGCGACGGCCGGGGCCGGCGCCGTCCAAAATCACGCCAAAGTGACGCGTGTGGCGACGTACTGCACCTCGAACTGCATCGTCAGCGCGGCCAGTGTGGCCATCCACCGCGACGAGCGAGGCCCTGCGTCAGCGCGAGAGGAAGTCGCCCAGCAGCGTGGCCGTGCCCTCGGGCGCTTCGACGATCGTCATGTGACTGCAGCCGGGCAGCTTCGCGAGGCGGCCGCCCGGAATACCGCCGGCGGTCACCTCGCCGATCAGCCGATAGAACCCGCGCGTCTGCTCGCCGATGACCACCAGCGAGGGCATGCGCAACCCGCGCAGGCTGGCTGGCGACACGTCCGGCTGAGAGCCGGCGATCGTTGGCCCGAGCGTGCGCGCGTTGTCGTGCAGCCCCTGTCGCGCGGCTTCGGGCAGGCTCGAAAATCCGCCGGGGCCGCCCTGCACCCAGTCGATGAACACCTCGGCCGCCTCGAGATGCTTGTCGGCACCCACCAGCGCGCGCACCTGGTTGAGGGCCGCCATCCGTGTGGCCTTCTCCTCGGCCAGCCCAGGTCCCGCTTCGGGGAGGAGGCTCCCGAACGCCGGCTCGATCAGCGTCAGGCTGCGCACACGCTCCGGCGCCTGCAGTGCCGCGAGCAGCACGACTCCCGCACCGTAGGAGTGGCCGACCAGATGCACCGGACCGCCCAGGCGATCGATCAGCCCCAGCACGTCATCGCGATGAAGCTCGTAGGTATAGCGCTCGGCGGCTGCCGGCATCGGACCCGGCCAGTGGTGCCGCCGGCTCACCGCGTGCGTGCGGAAGCGCGGCGCCAGCGCCGCGGCAATCGGCTCCCACTGCCGCTGATCGCCGAGCGCGCCGTGGACCAGGACGACGTCGGGCCCGCTGCCCTGCGTGATGGTCGGGAGTTCGAACATCGGCGCGCCGATGGTACTCCGGTACGATGAGCGATCGTGCAACCGCCCTTGGCGTGCACGGTCCACGGGTGCGCCCGTCCTCTGATGAGGGAGGATCGACGGCTCATCTGCGCGGCCGGGCACACGTTCGACGTCGCGCGCAGCGGCTACATCAGCCTGCTGCAGCCGCAGGACCGGCGCTCGCGTGCACCCGGCGACAGCAAAGAGGCCGTGGGGGCCCGGGCGCGGCTCCTCGAGGCCGGCATCGGCCGCGCTGTCATCGACGCCATCGTCGCGCGGGCGCCGGCGACCAACGCTTCGCTGGTAGCCGTCGACCTGGGCTGCGGCTCCGGCGAGCTGCTCGGGGCGCTGGCCACTACCCGTGACGTCTGCGGCATCGGCATCGACCTGTCCACTGCGGCAGCCGAGGCCGCGGCGCGGCGATTTCCCTCGCTGACGTGGCTCGTAGCAAACGCGGACCGGCGGCTGCCGCTGCTCGATGCAAGTGTGGATGTCGTGCTGTCGCTCAACGCGCGGCGCAACCCCGAGCAGTGTGCGCGGGTGTTGAAGTCCGGCGGCCAGCTGATCGTCGGTGTGCCGGCGCACGACGACCTGATTGAACTTCGCACCGCCGTGCAGGGAGAAGGGGTCGAGCGTGAGCGCGCAAACGCGCTGGTTTCAGCCCACGAGCCGCTCTTCTCGCTCCTCGAGCGGTTCACCACGCGCGAACACCATCGCCTCGAGGGCGACACGCTCCGTGCTTTACTGCGCTCCACCTACCGCGGGGCGCGCGCCAGCGCGGCGGCGCGCGTCGAGAATCTCGACGCGCTCGACGTCACGGTCGCGACCGAGGTGTGCGTCTTACGACGGGCCGCCTGAAGGCGGCCCCTACGAGGAACGTCACCGCCTGAAGGCGGCCGCCACGACGGACGTCAAGGCAACGCGAATGCAAACAGCGCGTTGCCCGCCGCAATTGCCACGTACTGCTTGCCGTCCACCGCGTAGGAAATCGGAATCCCGCGCACCGTGCCACCGAGCTGCAGGTCCCACACGGGCTTCCCGGTCTCGGCATCGAGCGCGACGAAGTTGCCCTCTTCAGTGCCGCCAAAGACGAGGCCGCCGGCCGTGGACAAGAGGCTCGTCCAGCCGGGCGACAGCAGCGGGAACTCCCATTTGAGCTTGCCGGTCACGGCGTCGAGGGCGCGAATCGCGCCGGACGCATCGTCGCCGTTCACGTAGCGTCCGCCGCCGCCGGTGAACGCGGTCCCCGGTTTGTACACGGCGTCGCCCTTGTAATAGATCGTCCCCATCTCGCGCGCGTGCTGGTAGAACAGCTTCGTCTGCGGGCTGTAGCTCGGGCTGTACCAGTTGGCCGCACCCTGGATGTTGGGAAAGACCAGCGTGCCTTCCGGCGACGGCGCAATTCCCTTCTTGCGGATCGGCCGGCCCTTCGCGTCGAGCCCATCGGCCCATGTCTGCTTCGCGTACGGCACGCCGGTGATGAAAGCGCCCGTCTCGCGGTCGAGCACGTAGTAGAAACCGTTGCGGTTGGCCTGCCCCAGGAGCTTCCGTTCGCGGCCGCCGACCGTGGCTTCGAACAGGATGACGGTCTGGTTCGAGTCCCAGTCGTGCACGTCTTCCGGCGTGAACTGGAAGTGCCACCTCAGCTTGCCCGTGTCGGGATCGAGCGCGAGCACCGCGTCGGTATAGAGGTTGTCGCCGGGCCGGTTGTCGGCGTTCCAGTCGGGCGCCGGGTTGCCGGTCGTCCAGTAGAGCAGCTTGAGATCGGGATCGTAGGACCCGGTCAGCCACGTCGATCCGCCACCGGTCTGCCAGCCGTTGCCCTTGCCCCACGTCTCGAAGCCGGGCTCGCCGGGCGCGGGAATGGTGTAGGTGCGCCACAGGAGCTTACCCGACTTGGCGTCGTAGGCGTCGATGAAGCCGCGGATGCCCGTCTCGGCGCCCGAGACGCCGACGATGATCTTGCCGTCGAGTGCGAGCGGCGACAGCGTCAGGTAGTACCCCGACTTGTTGTCCTGCACGGTCACGTCCCAGCGCACGCCGCCCGAGCGCGCGTCGAGCGCGATGAGATGGCCGTGCACCGTGCCGAGGAACACCGTGTCGTCCAGGATCCCGACGCCGCGGTTGACCGGCGGCGAGCCGATGATGATGACGTCGGGCGGAATCGCCGGCGTGTAGGTCCAGATCGGACGGCCGCTGCGCACGTCGAGCGCCGTGACCGTGCTCGGCGGCTCGGTGATGTACATGATGCCGTCGGCCACGAGCGGCGACGTCTCCACGACGCCGGGGCGCATCTGGTACGCCCACGCGACCTTGAGGCGCGCCACCGTCTGGCGGTTGATCTGATCGAGCGCCGAGTAGCGCTGCGACTTGTAGGACCCGCCGTAGGTGAGCCAGTTCTGAGGCTCGCTCGCGGCGCGCAGCAGACGCTGATACGGCACCTGCGCGTCGATGAGCACAGTGCCACTCCAGACGGCGGCTGCCACGCCGGCGGCGACCACGGCCGCGCGCACAAACCGGATCCTCATTGGGGGCCTCCCAGGCTGGCCAGGTAGGCCACCAGATCGTCGAGATCCTCGCCCTTGACGCGATCGCCATACGCCGGCATCAGGCTGATCCCGTCTTCCTTCTGAATCGCCTTGGTCTCGCTCTTCCGGAACGAGTGCATGCGGCCGGTCTGGTCGCGCACCTGCAGGGTGAACACGTCCTCGTTCAGGCGAATGCCGCGCACCACTGAACCGTCGGTTTTGATCACGCGCACCGGCAGGTACTCGCGGTAGCCGCGCGACGGAATCGGCAGCGTGCCGGTCGGCAGCACCGCTCCCGGATCGACGAGCGCCTGGCGTAGATACGCGGCCCCGCGCAGGTAGCCGATATCGGTGAGCACCGGCCCGAGCACGCCGCCCTGGCCGCGGATCATGTGGCAGTTCGCGCAGCCGGACGACGCGTAGATCTGCGCGCCCTTCGTGGGGTTGCCTTTGACCGCCACGGGCGTCGTGGCGCCGAGCGACCGCACGTAAGCCACGAGCTGCCGCAGTTCATCGGGCGTGGTCCGCCGCACGCGCGGCATCCCCCGGTCGGGAATACCGTCGCTGATGACGACGCGCAGCGCGGCGTCATCGGGCGCGTTCAGCAGCTTCGGTCGTGTGAGCGACGGCCCCGCGCCGCCGGTGCCGTTGAAGCCGTGACAGGTCACGCACAGCTGCCCGAAGAGCACGCCGCCGGCGCGGACGTCGTCAGCCGAGTACGGACCTTGGGCGCGTGCGGGCGCGGCCAGCAACAGAAACGCGAGCGTCAATACCGAGATGGAGGCGGTCAAATCGTGTGTAACATACACTCACCCCCGCCGAGTTCTTCGGCTTCCCGAGCACGACGCCCGACGAGTTGCGCCGGGTGGCGCGATTGGACGGCGGGCGAAGGGCGGTCTAAAGACCGCCCTCTACATCTACTCCGCCGATGAGCGCGGCTGCGCGGCGTCGCGGATTGCCTTGATGGCGAGGCGTTCCTCTTGGCCGGGGTCGTTCACGAGCGATGTCGCGGTGGGACCGAACACCATCGTCGCCCGCTTGTCGGGGTCCCACGGCGCCCACGCCGGCAGGCCCTTGTGGCTCGGATTGCCCGTCTTCGCGAACGCGACCCACGCCGCGCTCATCTGGTCGGCGAGCTTCTGGGCCGCGGGGCTGTTGCCGGTGTACATCGCGCCCGCTTCGAGGTTGTCGAAGGCGAACGGAATCTCCATGCAGTGCATCGCCTTCAACCGGCCGCCCCGCACCGGCGAGTAGTACTCGAAGCGGTAGACGTAGACCGGCGCGCCCCTCTGCGCCACCTTGCGCTCCGCCTGCGTCTCCACGCCGCCGCGGAAGAACGACGCATCGGTTTCGAGCCGCAGCATCAGATCGATGTTGTCGCGCCCCGGCTGGTTCTTGCGGTAGAGCGCGATCATCCGATCCGCGCCGGCGTCGTCCACCTTCAGCGCGTCCTTGACGCGCGCTTTGAACGCCGCGTCGTCGAGCGGCTGGAGCCGCTCGTCCGGCAGGAAGAACGTCACCTCGGTGGCGGTGGTGCCGGTGAGGAACGGCACGCTGGCCGACTGTCCAGGCGCCGTGGGATCGAACGGATTCGACGGGAGCGAGCGGCCATCGACGACGGGACCGAAGTTGAGCCCGCCGCCGCCGGGGCCGGGCGCGGCGCCCGCCGGCGGACGCATCGCGTTGATCAGCTCCTGCATCGGCACCGACTGCAGCTTGTCGAGCTCGGTCGGACCGATCTTCAGCCGCTGCAGCACCTGCTCGGTGGTGCGGACCGCCTGCGCCTTCGGCGTCACCGTCACCGCGGCGCCGCTCTGCGCGATGGCGCGATGGAAGAGCCCCTTGGCCGACGGCATCGCCATCAACGTGCTCACCTTCCCGGCGCCGCCGGACTGGCCGAAGATGGTGACGTTGTTGGGGTCGCCGCCGAACGCCGCGATGTTGTCGCGCACCCACTCGAGCACGGCCACCACGTCGAGGATGCCGGCGTTGCTCGCCTCGGCCCACTTGCCGCCGAACTCGGCGAGGTAGAGGAAGCCGAAGAGGTTGAGGCGGTGGTTCCCCGAGATGGCCACCGCGTCGTGCTTCCGCGCCAGCTCGCGCCCCGCGTAGATCGTGTAGCTGCCCGAGCCGCTGGCAAAGCCGCCGCCGTGCAGCCACACCATCACCGGACGCTTGCCCCGATCGGCTTTTGGCGTCCACAGGTTGAGCATCAGGCAGTCTTCGCTCAGCGCTTCGCGCGGATCGGTGGACAGCATTTCCGCCGGCTCGCCGCCCAGAATCTGCGGCGAACGACCGCCGAGCTCGAACGCGTCGCGCACACCAGCCCACGGCTGCGGCTTGCGCGGCGGCATGAAGCGATTCGCCCCCGCGGTGGACGCGCCGTACGGAATGCCCTTGAACACCTGCACGCCGTTGTCCACGTAGCCGCGCAGCAGGCCCGACCGCGTCTGCACGGTCGCGCCGGGCGTGACCGCACCGAACCCGAGTCGCGGCAGCGCGAGCCCCGCGCCGACCATGGCGGTTGAAGAAATGAACGTGCGCCGTTTCATGGTGATCCTTACGGGCCGCCTTAAGGCGGCCCCTACAAACGACAGGGCGTCGGCTTCCACTTGGAGCCGTCGGGCTCTTTCTTGAAGTTCGAGCTCGTGAGGAACGGCTGCCCGAGGAACTGCGGATCCTCCACCACCGTGGTCACCACGAACCAGTCGCCCCCTTCGGGGTTGCTGATGCGCGTGAAGTACTCGGTGATGACCGCGTTCTGGCTGTAGGGCACGCCGTTGCGGCGCAGCCATCCGCCGGTGTGATTGGTGGTGATCACCTTGAGCGAGCCCCAGCGACGAGCCGGGCCGCCGGCGCCGCCGCGCTCGAGGAACGCGTCGAAGGCGCCGCCCGACCGCTGCCACTCAGCCACCGAGGTGCCCTGCAGCGATCGGCCCGCGGGCGCGCTGACCGGCGCCGCCGCTCCGGGCGGGCCGACGGGCGCAAAGCGCAGTAGACGCGTCTGCTCGCCGGCATCGGTCTCGATCTTCAGCGTGTTGTCGTCCTGCCAGCTGATACGCAGACGGCCGGGCATGCGCATGATGCCGCCGACGCCGTACGCCTGGCACTGCCCGTCCTGCGCGTCGGTCCACTTGTCGGCTTCGGCGCGGCCGGCCACCGAGAGCGGCACGCTCGCGTAGTCGCCCTTCTTCGGCGTCATCATGCGCCACTGCCAGTCCTCGGTCACGACCGAGACCCAGTTGCCGGTGAGATCGACCGGCGCCGTCTGGCGGGCCGGACCGACCGGACCGGCGGGTCCGCCCCGACCACCACGGCCGCGCTGTCCCTGCGCGCCGGGCGTTTGCGGCCCCTGCTGATCGGCCACCCGCGGGCCCGGCGCCTGCTGGGCCGCGGGCGTGGTGACGGCGAACGTCAGTCCGCAGACCGCGACGGCGAGCGCCGCCCTCAAACCCTGTCCCCCGCTCATTCTCCGCTCCCCTTCTGGTTCTTCGTCGGGCCCCGTCCACGCGAGGCGGGCGCCGCCGGCGGATTCAGAGCGACCATCTCCTTGTAAATCGTCTCGACGAACATGCTCGTGGTCCAGAAACCGGTGTCCATGCCGTAGCGCGGATCGAAGTCGAGCGTCGGCCTCTTCGCCTTCACCTGGTCGAGCGTCATCCCCCGCTTCACGTACTCCTTGATGCGGTCGCGGACGATCGTCGCCATGTCGCGGTATTCGATCACGTCCTGCTCGTCGGAGAGCCGGCCGTGGCCCGGGATGACCATCGTGCCGCCTTCGTTGACGTTGCTCGGCACGGTGATGTCGAGAATCGCGTTGAGCGCGTCGATCTCGCCGCTCATCGAGCCGCCGTTGGCGACGTCGATGAACGGATACATCACCGTCGTGAACAGATCGCCGGTGGCCACCACGTCGCTCTTGCGGAAGAACACCAGGCTGTCGCCGTCGGTGTGCGCCTTCGGCTCGTGGATGATCTGCACCGCCTCGCCGTTGAACAGGAACTCGCGCTTCTTGCCGAAGAAGGTTTCCGTCGGCCACAGTGCGAACGGCACCGCCTGCTGCCCCGCGGCGGGCGGCGCGCTCAGGCGATTGAGCACGTTCTCGTGCGCGATGATCGTGGCCTGGCTCGTCGCGCCGGCGCCCAGGTCGCCCACCACGTTGCCGCCAGCGCGCGTGCGTCCGGCTTTCGCGATCGCCTCGTTGCCGCCGATGTGGTCGCCGTGCATGTGCGTGCTGACCACGTAGCGGATGGGGCCGTTGCTGATGGCGCGGATCGCAGCCAGGATCTTGGTGCTGAGCGGCGCGAACTGCGTGTCCACCACCATGAT
Organism: Vicinamibacterales bacterium; assembly: GCA_036004405.1. Taxonomy (GTDB): domain Bacteria; phylum Acidobacteriota; class Vicinamibacteria; order Vicinamibacterales; family UBA2999; genus DASYRM01. Next base: position 11,026 of record DASYRM010000081.1, on the reverse strand, counting down.
GCCTTCGTCGCCGGTGAACACCGTCGTGTTCCCGCCGGCGCCGACCAGCATGTAGACGTTGTCGCGCACCTTGACGGTGTCGATCTGGACGTTGTCGAAGTTCTGCTGCTGCGCGACGGCGCGTCCGGCCACCGCCAGCGCGGCCCCGGTGACCACCGCCGCCGCCACCATCACCCCGCGCGCCGCGCGGGTCCGAAGTCGAATTCTCATGGATCTCCTAGCGAGGCTCCGCCTCAAACTACCGCCCGGCTCCGCCTCGCTAGGGGGCTGTGTCTTTTGGCCCCGCCTACGGCGGGGCGAGACGTCCTGAAGGTCCCGGAACTGTTGCGTCATAAGGATTGGAGTCGGGACCTTCATGACGTCAGCGACCCTGCTGCTGTTGGCCCGGTCCCGTAACCCTGGTCGCACCACGGGACGGTGGCGGCAGGGGCGCCGGCTTCGGCGCCTGTTTCACGACGTCCTGGAACTCCGGATACATGGTGACGGCGCCGCCGCGCGTGGCGACCGCCGGAACGCCGTGGCGTCGGCCGAACTCTTCCTCGAACGGATGCTCGCCGGGCAGATACGAGGGGACCGCCCCCTCCTCGCGCGTCGCGATCTCCACCACCGGGTCGCACACCCACAGCCATGTGCCGGCCGGAAGCTCACGCGGACTGCGAACGAACTCGGTGCTCTTCACCAGCGGCTCGGTCAGATAGACCGGGTCGAAGAGCATCACGATCTGCGTGAGCAGGTCGCTGTTGCGCACCCAGTATTCGGTCATGTGCGCCTGGTCGCTCATCGGCAGCCCGTTGCGGCGCACCCAGCCCTGCTTGAGGTGAGTGGTCTCAATCACGAGCATGTCGCCGTCCCAGCGGCCTGTGGAGAAACCCATCCACGTGTGCGCGGCGTTCGGACCGGGGTGCGGCCGGCCGTCCATCCAGATGGTGCGGGTCTGCTCGTACGTCGAGTGGTAGTGCTTCAGGGCGATCACGTCCTGGGTCTTCGGGTGCTTTTCCTCCCAGATGCGGAGGTTGGTCGGGCCCCGGTAGATGTAGGGCGACACGTGGACGCGGCACTGTTCCTCAGGGAGCGCGATGCGGCCCGGGTCCCAGCTGTCGGCAAACTGCCGCGCGGCGTCGTTGATGGGAAGGCCCAGGTAGTCTTTAAGCTCAGGCCCTGGAATACGTTCCGGCTGATCTTCGTGATAGCGCGGCTGCCAGGTGCCGTCCATGTCCGCCTGCGCAAACGCCGGGCTGGAGCACACCAGCGCCGCCAGCGTAACGGCCGCTGATAGTCCGCAAATTTTTGTCATTTGTGGTTCGTCCCTCGCCGTAGGCCTCTGAGCTCGCAATAGACAGCCGTCAGATCAGGCCCACAAAACCAACGAAAAAAGCACCGAATCATCCCTCTAGCCACTAGTCCTTTTCAAGCCCCAGAAATGCCGATTGGTTGTGGATACGGAGTACAATTCCGCGCTCGGCATAACTGAAAAATGCGCCCATTCGACATTCCCGACATCAGAGCTCGCGAGCTCCTCACCGTCATCGCTCTCTCGGAATACGGGAGCTTCGTCGCCGCCGCAGCGTATCTGAAGACGTCGCAGCCCGCGCTTACCCGCACCGTGAAGCGGCTCGAGCGCGTCCTCGGCGTCACCCTGTTCTTCCGCAACACCCGCCGCGTAGAGATTACGGCGGCCGGGCGCGAACTGGTTACCGCGGCCGAACGCATCCTGGGCGACCTGGAGGTCACGGCGCGCGGTCTGAGCGAGGTGCCCAAGGAGCAGCGGGGGCGGATCACCATTTCCACCCACTCGGCATTTGCCGGCAACGAGCTGCCGCAGCTCGTCCGCAAGTTCCGTGAAAGCCGGCCGGCCATCGAGGTGCGTATCCGCGAGGGGCGCCAGACCGAGATCATCGAGGATGTCCGGAGCGGCCTGTCCGACTTTGGCATCGGTCCTATCGACTCGCTGCCGGACACGCTGACGAGCGAGCTGCTGATACGGGAGCCGCTCTACGCCGTGTACCCGACCACCCACGCGTTTGCCACCAAGAAGCGCGGCAAGGTGCGGCTCGAGGATTTGCGTGAGGAGACCCTGATCTCAGGCCCCGTGGACACCATGCTGCGGCGGCTCGTGGACGGTGCCGCGTCGAACGCGGGCATCTCTTTGCGCTACGGCGTCACCGTCGAGCGGCTGATGAGCATCCTGGGGCACGTTCGGGCCGGCGTCGGCATCGCGGTGGTGCCCGAAGGCGTGCTGCCGCCGCGGCCGTGGAAGGAGTTCGAGGCCATGGCGCTCAGCGAACCCGCGCTCACGCTGGGCTTCGGCCTGATTACCCTGCCAGGCCGCTACCTGACGCCCGCAGCGTCGAGCATGATGGCGCTGGTGCGCGAACGGGCACGCGCCCTCGCGCACGCGAGCTGACACCTTCCGCGGACACTCACCAGCCGGGCCGTTCGGCACGCGGCCCGTTTTCCACATCGAATCAGCGACTTCGAGACACCGCCAGTCTGGCATGGCCGTTGATCTCTCCACAGCAACCGGCGGCGCCAGCCGCGGTGAGGAGGCAACGGACATGCGTGCGTGGATTCTCGTCGGCTCTCTTGCGGCAGCGCTTGGCGCGGCCGCGTGCGGCACTCAGGCAGCGTCGCCGTTCGGTGCAACCGGCCAGGCGATGGTGCAGTGCGAGCCCGGACAGCACGCGGTGGTGAACCAGTCGGCGATCGACGGCCGCACCATCACCTCGGTGAATTGCGCGACCGACGCGCCGCTCGCCTACCAGCCGCGTGCGGCGTATCAGGAACCGATCTACCAGCCGGCACCGCCGGTACGTCCACGGCCTGCGGTGATTCGCAGCGAGGAGCCGTCGGCGGCGCCGGCCACGCAGGTGGTCGCGGAGCGCAAGCCGGCGCGGTCGTGGCAGAAGCGTGCGATGGTGATTGGCGGCTCGAGCGGCGCGGGTGCAGGTCTGGGCGCCATCATTGGCGGCAAGAAGGGCGCGCTCATCGGCGCGGCCATCGGCGGCGGCGCGGGGACGATTTACGAGATGCAGAAGTAGGTCAGAAACCGAGCGCCGCCAATTCGGCGGCAACCTTCGCCGGCGCGACTCCCAGCTTGGACGCGCCAGCGATGGCGTCTGCGGCATCGGCGCCATACCAGTTCCGCTTCGCCGGCTCGCACAAGCCCGCCATATTCACCGGCTCCACGGCGCGGCGCACGCCATCAGCGAGCGGCCGCGCGTCGCCAGCAGATACCGCGGGCGACAACGCGCGCAGCGCCAACGCGAACTCCGGATCGCCGGCACGAAGAAACCCGGCGGCCGCGCGCGCCGGCGCGACGCGGCGCGCCATCTCGGCGTAGCTCGCGGCGGCGAAGTAGAACATCGAGTACTGCACGAAGGTATCGAAGCGCGGAAACCCGGCGTAGCAGCCGGCCACGAAGCGCGCCGTGTGATCGGCCTCCGCGAGCGTGGTGGCACCGTAGGCCTCGAGCGACGCGGACTCGTCGAAGAAAGCCCCGGAGTCGAGCACGGACGCGAGGCGCTCGATGCCTAGCAGCGTCAGCGGGAATCCGGTCGAGAAGAGCGGATCGACAAAAGCCGCTGCCGACGGCAGCAGCGCCCAGCGCGGCCCCGCGGCCGACGCCGCGCGATAGCCGAGTCGAGGCATCCAATCGAAGCGGCGCGTCGCGCGCGCGTCGGCAAACTGCGCGCGGACGGTTGGGAACCGCTCCAGAAGCCGGTGCCACGCGGGCTCCCCGTCGGCCACCCTGAGATCCTCGGCCAGCGCGTCAACGACGGCCACGCCGGCGCTCGTCACGCCGTTGCCGAAGCGCAGCACCCACATCCACCCGCCGTCGAAGACATGGTGCAGCGCCGCATCGTCCACCGGGTACGGCGGGTACTCTCCGCGCGCGCCGGCCCCGGCATAGTCGGCCATCTCATCGCACCGCTCGACATCCGTGAAGTGCGAGAACAGCGCCTGGGTGCCGGGATAGCCGTCGAAGGACCGCGCCTCGATCGCCAGCGCGCGGCTCAGGAACCCGCGCGGCCCGCTCGCGTCCACCACACCACGGGCCCGCACCTGCAGGGTGGCGCCCCGGCGATGGCCCGTGACCGTGGGCGTGCCGGCGGCGCTCCATTCGACGGCGGCGAGCTCGACGTCGTCGGCGTATTCCGCGCCGAGGGCCACCGCCTCTCGCATCAAGAAGGCGTCCACGTCGGCGCGCAGCCAGTGCGTGTCGGACAGCTCGTCGTTCGGGCTGGCGGCGACGAGCAGCTGGTTGGAGCGATCGGCGGCCGCGACGAAGCGGCGGCCGGCGTCGTGCTTGAAATAGGTGAACCCACGCTTCAACCCGCACCCGACGTCGGGATACGCCCGCTGCCACGCGCCAAAGGTCGCAAGCGGCTTCAGCCGCGGCAGGTCGTAGCGATCGGCCAGCTGTTCGAGGAGGATGCCGGCCAGCGGCGACGACGACTCGCCGATGGCGAAGCGCGGGTGGCGGCCGCGTTCGAGGAGGGCGACGCGCAGCCCCAGCCGCCGCGCGACCATCGCCAGGATCGAGCCGCCGAAGCCGGAGCCGACGATGGCGAGGTCAACGTCCATTGCACGCACACGCCACCGGCTCGGGCGCCCGCTGCTCGCGATTCATGTGCGCGAGGCGCGCGGCGCGTGCGCGCGAGCAGTGACAGTCGAACAGCCGCTCGATGTCCCAGAGGTCGGCGAACACGCGCATTGCCGGTCGTAGCGGCGGACCTGCAGGTCCGCCTGCCGAATCGCCTAACGCCTCCTGCACCACCCACTCGAGATCGCGAAGGCCCAGTCGCGGGCGCTGTTCGACCGGCAGCGCGTCGATGGCGCCGTTGCCGCCACGCGTCGGAATCACGGCGCACGCCGTGGCCCCCACGCTGCGAGCGGTCCGCACCGAGCTGAGGGCCCACGCGGCTGCGTCATGGTGCGCCACGAACGGCGGGTCGAGCAGCACGAAGACGCGCAGCGCGATGGCGTGGCGCGCGAGAAAGGCCGCGGCCTCGGCAAAGTCCTCGATCGTCATGCGCTTGTTGAGCGCCGCCAGCGCCTCCTGATGGACGGTCTCGAGGCCCACGGCCACTTCGAGCCGCCCACGAAGCAGATCGCGGAAGCGACGGCAGGCATCGCCGTACGGCCCGCGCAGGAACGCGGGATGCGATTCGACGATCACGCAATCGAACCCCGCCACGGCGGTCGCAATCTCTTCGTAGTCCTCGACCGGAATCGCCTGCGGATCGAAAAAGCTGCCGGCGTTGTACAGCTTGATCTGCCGCGCCGGCGGCAGCGTGGCGAGCGCCTGCGTGATCTGCCACGCGATGGCGCCGGCCGGCACCGGCGTGTCGAGCGTGTTGACCCATAGATCGCACATCACGCAGCGAAACGGGCACTCGCGGTTGGTCAGGAAGACGACGGCGGTGGGCGCGAGGGCGCCGTGCTCGTCGCGTTCTTCTTCCCACACTGCGGCGTACGCGCGATGGGGATCGAGCGCAGCCTTGGGGCCGCGAAGGTCGAGCACGAACCGGTCGTTCAACGTACGGGCACGCTCATTTCGTTGCCGGACCGCCGGGTGTTGGCGTCTTCGTCGGCCTGGCGCAGACGCTCGCGCCACAGCTGCTCGAACGTCCGCTGGCACCAGGCCTTGGTGACCCGCGGGCGCGGATCGGCCTGTGCGCCGTCCTGGAACCGGCGCTTGGCCCGGATGGGCATCTCCACGCCCGTGACCGCCTTCACGCCGGCGGCCACGATGTCCTGCTTGAGCGTCATCAGCCGCGCCGGGTCGCCACCGAGCACCGTGTCGAACGGGATCGCGACCGCCGCGGCAATCGCGGCCCGGGTCGAATACGGCGAGAACGCCGTGAAGCCGTAGCGCGCCGCGGGCGCGAACGTGCGCACGTAGCCGCGCGACAGCCCGCCCGAGTAGACGAGGCTGTGCTTGATGGCGTCGATGCCCCACCCTTCCTGATAGAGCATCGGGTTGCGCAGGATGCTCGACAGCGTCAGGTCCGAATCCTCGAGCGGATAGGCCTTCAGGTTCTCGTCGCCGCCATCGCCGTCCACCAGATAGCGCAGCGACGGGTAGCGCTCGCGGATGCCGCGCAGCAGGCACAGCGCCGCCGCCGCGCACTCCACGTCGAGCGGGTGGTAGTCCTCGATGGTCATGATGGCGTCGTCAAGGTCGTAGGCACTGGCCGGCACGGCCACGCGCTCCCACGCCGCCTCGAGACCCAGGCTGCGCGCCACCTCCTCGGCCTGCGCGGCATCGGTGCCGCCGCCGAAGTCGAGCGTGAAGGCCCGTATGTCGTCGGGATTGCGCCCGAGCGCCGACGCGGCGTGGCGCGCCAGCACCCACACCGAGGTGCTGTCCACGCCGCCCGAAAACGCGATGGCAATCGGTTCCCCGGCGGGCACGCTGGCGATCCACTGGGTGAGGGCATCGAGCGCCGCGCGCACATACGCCGCGCCGAGCGCGTCGACGTCGGCCGGTCCGCTGGCAATCGCCGGCTCGAAGAAGCGCCGGTACCGCGGCATCGGGTCGGGGCAGCCGACCTGATCGAGCTCCACGAGATAGTGCGCGGGGATCGTCCGCGTGTAGGCCGGCTCGAACTGCCAGCCGATGCGCTGGCTCTGACACCACTCGAAGATGCGGTCGATGCGATCGGACACGACCAGGAACGGCCCGTGGTACATCTTCGCCACGAAGTAGCGCAGCGGCACGCCGATGGTGCGCGCCAGCCGCACGGTCTGCCCCTCGCGCGCCGTGCCCGCAAAGTGTCCGCCGGTTGCGGCCAGCGTCGCGATGTTGCCGGCGCGAATGGCGCCCAGCACCGAGTCGCGCGCCGGCGCGACGTCCGGCGACGCCTGGAATCCTGTGAGATCGATCAGCCGTTCAACGCCTTCGAGCATGCCCGAAGAATACTCCACGCACGGGCCGCCTGAAGGCGGCCCCCACGTACGTTCAGAAGCTCAGGAGATGCGTGAGCTTCACCGTGAACGACCGGGAAGGCGGCAGGAAGGTGCCGGTCGGGCGCGTCTCGTTGTAGACAACGAAGAGATCGCTGAGCGGATGGTGGATGAAATCGAACCGCACGTTCGAGCTCACGTCACGCGTCACGCCGTTGTACTGGACGAACGCGTTGAGAAACATGCGGGTGGAAAACGACGTGTCGAGGCGCAGCTGCAGCAGGTCGGTCGTGAACGACTGCCCCGCCAGCTCCACGACGTCGCGGCTCATCGTGGCGCTCGCCGCCACCTTCTGGTTGACGCGTACGCGCACGCCGCCGCTGGCGCCGTCGCGCGTGCCGTGCCAGAACCCGCCGGTCCGGTAGGCCCCCGTCCACGACAGCGCGCGGGCGCGCGAGGTGGCAAACGAGAGTTCGCCGTCGGTGAAGGTGTAGCGGCCCGGCGCAATCGAGTAGTTGGAGCGCACGCGGAACGGCTCGAGGTTGGCCTCTTCGTTGTCGCGCACCGTGGCCGTCACCGTCGAGCCGTCCTGGAACTCGAAGGTCACATTGGGACGGAAGGTTGCGGTCTCGACGCCGAAGCCCGCGCGCTGGTAGCGGTCGTAGGCGAGCTGCGGCCGCCATTCGCGGAGGAAGCGGGCCAGCGCCTTCGGCCGGAAACGCTGCAGGGCGGTCGCGTGCGTGATGTCCACGCCGGTTCTCGGGATGAAGCCGAGCTCGTCGCGAAACTCGTCGCCCAGCGTGGCGAAGCTCACCTCGACTTCGGTGCGGTTCGACTCGAGGATGCCGCCGGCGCGCCAGGCGCTTCCGCTGCCCGCGGCGTCCTCGTTGCTGCCCATCGCCAGCACGTCGAACGACAGCAGCCGGTTGAACGCCAGCCGGAGATCGGCGCCCGCCACGCGGTTGAATTCTCCACCGCCCTCCTTGCCCAGATAGAAGACGTTGGCGGTGCTGCTGCCGGCGAACTGGCGTCCGTAGCGAAGCACCGAGAAGTTGTCGTCGTCGGTCCGGATGTTGAGCAGCCCAAGGTCGTTGCGCCCGGCCAGGCCCGACAGCCGCAGCCCGCCCTCGATCGGCACCGGGAGGCTGTTCTCGAGCCCGATCGAGCGGCTGAAGAAGGGCACGAGATCGTTCGTGTCGTAGGTGCGCCCGATCTGGAACGCGCCCTGATTCTCGAGAAAGAACTCGCGCTTCTCGGGAAAGAACAGGTTGAAGCGCGTCAGGTTCACCTGCTGGGCGTCGGCTTCCACCTGCGAGAAATCGGTCCGATAGGTGGCGTCGAGTACGAGCCCGGTGCCCACCCCGAGCTTCATGTCGAAGCCGCCGTCACCGTCGCGGCTGGTGCGCCCCGAGCGTTTTGCCACGTTGCCGGTGGCAAACGGCTTGAAGCGCAGGTTCAGTCCGGGCTGCACCCCCGTGATGCCGTGGAGCACGCCTCCGTACGCCATCCGGAACTGGCTGAACTGACGCGGAATCGAGGTCCACATAGTGACCTCGTTCTTGCGGCGGATGAGGCGCATCATGCTGAGGCCCCACTCCTGATCGGTGGAGCGCGAAAAGCGCAGCGTCTTGAACGGGATCGCGTACTCGACGATCCAGCCTCCGCTCACCGTGGAGGTCTTCACGCTCCACACGCCGTCCCAGTTCTGATTGGTGGTGCGCCCTTCGTCGAACGATTGTGTGTCGCGCCAGGCGCCGCCGGGATTGGTCTGGAATCCGTACGAATTCCGCAGGTCGTTGAAGGTGTCGAGCACCAGCACGAACAGATCGCCGTCGCGCGCCCGGAAGTCGCGCTTCAGCTCGTTGGTGATCAGCCGTTCGGGCTCGTCGTCGTAGAGCATCGCGCCGACGTACAGGTTGTCGTCGTCGTAGAGGAAGCGCACCTCGGACGGTTCGGTGGGTGTGCCGTTCTCCACCGGCTGCTGCTGCACGAAGTTCCGGGCCGGCGCCACGCGCTGCCACTCTTCTTCGTTGAGCAGGCCGTCCACGGTGATCCGGCGGTTGGCGACACGCACCGCTTCCGCACGTTTCCGCGGCGCATCCGTGGCCGGCTCCTGAGCGGCGAGGCGCACGGGCAGGGCGGCAGCAAGCGCGGCGCACGCCGCGGCAATGAGGAGGGGCTTCAAGAGAAAGGGGCTACTGACCTGGCCTGACTACGCGGATGGTGTAGTCGGACCACTCCTGGATCTTGCCGTCCTTGACGAAGAAGACGCCCACGCCTTCCCAGGTGAGCGGGCGGGTCTTGGAGGCGAACGTGTCGATGCGGTGGTTGATGACGATCGGGCCCGACGCGAAGGTGTCGAGGATCTTGAAGGTGATGGAATCCGAGCTCTGCATCCACGACCCCAGGCGCTCGGTGATGCCCGCCGGCCCGGTGACGGGCGGCGTGGTCTCGGACATCCGGTAGACGCCCGTGTCGGCAAACCGCGGGAAGACCCGCTTCAAGTCGCGGGTAGACCACGATGCACAGAAGTCGGTGACCAGCTTGACGTTGGCCTTCTCGATGTCGCTCCATTCGGCTGCCGACGCCTTGGAGACGAGGGCCAGGGGCGTGAGCGCGCCAAGGCCGGCGGAGGCGAGAAATGAACGTCGACGCATGGGGATCAGGATATCGCAGGGCGGTCTAAAGACCGCCATCTACTACGAAACCTGCTCGCCCAAGCCCACGTAGCGGCCGCTGTGGAAAATCAGCGGCGCTACGCCGTCTTCGCGCCGCTGGAACGCCGCCACGCGGCCGACGACGATCCAGTGGTCGCCGCCCTCGTGGATGGCATCGACCAGGCAGCTCAGGGCCGCGGCGCTCCCCTCGAGGCGCGGACTCTCGTGCCAGTTCACGAAGGCGAAGGGCGGCGGGACGTCGCTCTTCCACGCGCCGCCGAAGTAGGTCGAGAGGTCTCGCTGCCCCTCGTGCAGGATGCTGACGCAGAAGCGGGCGCCCACGCGAATGAGCTGCCCGGTCTTGGTGTTCTTGCCGACGCAGAAGAGCACCAGCGGCGGGTCGAGCGACAGCGACGTGAACGAGTTGGCGGTGAGCGCGTGCACCGTCCCCTCGATTTCGGCCGCAATCACCGTCACGCCGGTCGCAAACTGCCCGACCGTCTGACGGAACCCCCGCGTGTCGATCAACGCCTCTTCAGCCTCTCCATGAGGGAGCTGACGTCGTCGTTCTGCACCAGGTCCGGCGCCGTCCATCCATCCAGGTTGTACTCCGCCATGCACTGTTCCGCGAAGCCCTTGAAGCGCGCCGAGGCGCCCGTGCCGTCCGCCACCATGAGCGTCTCGAACCGGATGCTCTCGTGGTTGCCGAAGTAGTTGCGCTCGTAGAGCTCGTGGCGGCCGCCGAACTCGGTGCCGATGGCGTCCCACATCAGCTTCATCAGCTTCACGCGATCGACGGCGTTGTAGCCGTTGGAGCCGCGGACGAACTGGTCGAGATAGGGGCGCAGTTCGGGGTTCTTGAAGTCGAGGGCGCTCGACGGCAGGTAGATGAGCGCGCTCGCGAGCGAGTTCTCGATGATCTCCTTGATCTTCGGGTAGGCGATGCTGGCCATCACGCGATATGCGAGCCCGTACTCGAGGTTCGGCAGCACGTAGCCCGGCGTCCACGGCATGGTGGTGCGCGCCATGGCGTCGGTGAGCCCCCAGAAGCAGTTGCGCCAGGCGATCACCTCGCCCACCTGCGCCTGCACGCCGCGGAAGTCCTTGGCCCCCGTGGCCTCCACCGCCTTCAACAGCAGCCCGGCCAGGAAGTCGAGCTTCACGGAGAGCCGCGTGCAGCCCTGGAACATGAAGCGCGGCAGGAAGCCGGACCGCGGGAAGAAGTTGTTGACCTTCTCGATGTCGCCGTAGGCGAAGACGTCCTCGTGGGGCACGAACACCTTGTCGAAGATCAGGATCGAGTCGTTCTCGTCCATGCGGCTCGACAGCGGATAGTCGAACGGCGTCCCCATCACGGCCGCGGTCATCTCATACGAGGGCCGGCAGAGCAGCTTCACGCCAGGCGCGCCGGTCGGCACAATGCACACGAACGCAAACGGCTTCGTTTTGATCGGAAGCGC
>DASYRM010000080.1:0-13248 GCA_036004405.1 Vicinamibacterales bacterium | reverse complement strand
TCTCTGATCAGATGAAAGGGCCGTCGCCCAATCACAGCCGGAGATAATGCGAACGCTCAAAAACGCATGCTCCGGGCTGTGAAGTGGAGGACAGCCCATGGTTCGAGAGTATATCGGCGTTGATTTGCATAAGTCGTTCTTTCAGGCGTGTGCGCTCGGTGCGACCGGGGAGCGCCAGTGGGAGGGGCGATTTCCCCGGACGGCGGAGGGGCTGACGCGCTTTCTCGCGCGGGGCATCGGCGACACGCACACGATTGCCGTGGAGGCCAGCGGACCGACCTGGGCGTTCGTTGATGCGGTCCGGCCCAGCGGCGCCACGGTCTGCGTCGTCGATCCGCGCAAGACGAAGCTCAAGGCCGGGTACGCCGCCAAGACCGATCGACTGGACGCGCGCCGGCTCGCCGATGCGCTGCGGCGCGAGAGCGTCGTCAGCATTTACATCCCGCCGCTGGCCATTCGCGAGTTGCGCGAGGTGTGCCGCGGGCGGCATCAGCTGGTGCGGCTGCGGACCCGCCTCGCGCAGATGATCCGCGCGCTGCTGCTGCGGTGCGACGCGGGCGAGCCGCCCGGCACCACGCTGTATGGGCGGGCGGCGCAGGCCTGGCTGGCCCAGGTCCACCTCGCCGCCGAGGCCCAGCGCACGCTTGAGCGGCTGACCGGTCTGTATCGCGCGGTCCATACCGAGGCACGCGAGGCGACGCGCGCGGTGACGACGCGAAGCGCCGCGGACCCGATCGCCCAGGCCCTGACGACGATGACGGGGATTGGGCCGGTGCGGGCCCTGACGCTGTGCGCCGAGATCGGCGACATCGCGCGCTTCCGCAGCGGGCCGGCGCTGGCGAGCTACGCGGGGCTCGTGCCACGCGTGGCCCAGAGCGCCGGCCGTGACTATCACGGCCGCATCACGCGGGAAGGGTCGCCGTGGCTCCGCTGGGTGTTGGTCGAAGCCGCGGGACACGCGATGAAACAGGCCGACGCACGGGGCCGGTGGGCGCGGCGCTTGGCGGTTCGGAAAGGCACACACAAAGCGCGCGTCGCACTGGCGCGGGTGCTGTGTGACGAGCTCGTGGCCGTCTGGCCACGAGGGTAGGTTCGGGTTCCGACGTCCTCTCCACGGGCGCGCCTCGAGAGTAGGGCATGACGGCCGCTGCGGCGGGCCGTCGATCTCTGAATGAGCCGCCCGTGGGCCAACCTGAGAGTGAGCCCTCCGAGGGGAAGGCTCGAATAGATGCGTGGCAGACGTCAGGCGCCCGGAGCAGGCGTGAATGTGCACCGTCGTCGTTCACTGGGAAGCCCGTTCGCTGCGCGCGCCCGGATGGCTTGGTAAGCCGGGCGCGCTCCGCTCACTCGAGGTGTGTCTTGATTCGAGGGGCCCTTTCATAGATGCCCTCTCCGCTTTCTCTGCCTTCTCTGCCCTCTCCGCCTCCAGTTACTTCCGCGGATGTGAGTCGAAGAAGTCGAAGATCTTCGTGATGATCTCCGGCTGCGCCCAGGCGTCGGTGTGCAGGCCGCCGGCCACCGGCAGCCACGTGGCGTCCACGCCCTTGGCCCTGGCGTGGTCGACCATCGTCTTGCTCGCGTCGAACACCATGGTCGTATCCATGTCGCCGTGGATGACGAGCACGGGCACGGCCTTCAGCTTCTCGTAGGGGAAGGTGTCGTCCTCGAGCGGCGCCGCGCTCGGGGCAATCGCCGCCCACCGTTCCGGATAGCGCGTGCCATAGGTCCACACGGCGCTGCCGCCGGACGAATTGCCCATCAGGAAGATGCGCTTCGGATCCGCGCCGTACTCCCGGGCCACCAGGTCGCCGACGTGCAGCACGTCGGCCTCGGCGCGCTGGAAGTCCTCGGCCGTGGGCGGCGCCGGCGGTTCGCCCCCGCGACCGCCGCCGCGTCCGCCGCGACCCGGCTGAGGCGGCACTTGAATCATCTGGAAGGGCACGTTCCATCCGCCGACGCCGGTGGCGTTGGCGTGGTAGCCCGTCACCGCGGCCACGATGTAGCCGCGTTCCTCGGCCGCCTTGGCCAGGGTGGGATTGGCCATCGGCCGCTGGAACGGCGCCGTGGGCGGCTGGTTCGCGCCGTGCGTCACCACCACCAGAGGCAGATGCATGCCCGGCTTCCATCTGGCCGGCACGTAGAGATGGTAGGGAATGGCCTCGCTGGTGCCGGGAAAGATGTAGCTCCGGCTCTGCTCGCCCGTGTGCTGATACTGCGCGTCTTTCGGATCGGGCTGCGGTGTCTGCGCAAACGTCGCGCTGGACACGGCACAGAAGAGGGCAGCGAACAGGGCAGAGGTCCGACTGATCATCCGGCGAGTGTACGCTACCATCCGCCGCCATGAAGACCACCGTTCGCATCGCCGCCGCGTTGCTCGCCGTGTTCACCATGTCGCTGGCGGCGCAGTCGCCCGAGCCGACGCCGGCCTTTCCCGGACAGACCCACGCGCCGGCGCCGGCGCGGCCGTCGCCGCCCTTCAACGTCGAGACGATTGCCACCGGGCTCACCGGCGCCTGGGCCGTCGCCTTTCTCCCCGACGGCAACTACCTGATCACGCAGAACGGCGGCACGATGCGGATCGTGAAGCCGAACGGCGTGGTGTCGGAGCCGATTGCCGGCGTGCCGGGCGTGAAGACGATCGGGGCGCACGGCCTGCACGACCTGCTGCTCGACCCCGACTTTGCGCGCAACCGCACGCTCTATTTCACCTACTTCGCGCCGCCGCCGGGCGAAGCGCCGGGCGCGTGGCCGCTGCACTTCCTCTATGAGGACGTGTGGACCAAGTCGCTCGCCGAACGGCGGCTCCTGAACATCGGCATGGAGAAGGTGGCGCGGGCGCGATTGAGCCAGGACAACACGCGGCTCGAGGACGTCCGCGATCTGGCCGACGGCGCCGAGCGGCGCATCCAGCTCGGGCGCGACGGCAATCTGCTCGTCACCGGCGCCGATCGGTTCCGGTTCTACGATTCGGACCTCGACGGCAACGAGCGCAACGCGGTCCTCGACCCGGACGAGCGCCGCAACTTCGCCGGCGGTGTGCTGCGTGTCGGGCGCGACGGCTCGATTCCGAAGGGCAACCCGTTCCTGGGGCGTGCCAACGTGTCGCCGTGGGTGTTCGCCTTCGGTCTCAAGGACCCGGAAGGGGCCGCGATTCATCCGGTGACCGGCGATCTGTGGGTGACCGATCACGGCCCGCAAGGGGGCGACGAGATCGACATCATCCGCCCCGGCGGCGACTACGGCTGGCCCGACGTGTCGTACGGCCGGCAGTACGACGCCCGTCAGACCGACGGCCGCAAGAACGTCAAGGTCGGTACCGGGAACACGTCGATGAAGGGCGTCGAGGAGCCGATCTACTACTGGGTGCCGTCGATCGGGCCGTCGGGGATGGCGTTCTACACCGGCGATCAGTTTCCGGAGTGGAAGGGCAACCTCTTCATTGGCGCGATGCCGGGACAGCACCTCGTGCGCCTGGTTCTGAAGGACAATCGTGTGGTCGCAGAGGAGAAGCTGCTCGTCGATCGGAAGCAGCGGATCCGGGAGGTCCGGCAGGGGCCGGACGGCAACCTGTACATCTTCATGGGCACGGACCTGGTTCGGCTGACGCCGAAGAAGTAGCGCCGGGCCCTGACGGGGGCGGCGTGCGCGCGGTGGACATCAGTTCGGCACGGCATTACCGCTGGGGGGCGGCCAGCGACGGCTGGCACCTGCTCGAGGGCGCGGACCTCAGCGTCATCCAGGAGCGCGTGCCGGCGGGTGATCGGGAGCGCCGCCACCGGCATGCCCGGGCGCGCCAGTTCTTCTACATCCTCACCGGCGAGGCGACGCTCGAGATCGACGGGAACGAGGTGGCGCTGTCGGCCGGACAGGGCATCGAGGTGCCGCCCGGCTCGCCGCATCAGTTCTTCAACCGCTCGGCCGCCGACGTCGAGATGCTGGTGATCTCGTCGCCGCGGTCCCACGGCGATCGGACGGATCTCTAATCATGCCGCCAGAGTCGCGCGTCTGCGTCACCGGCGCGTCGGGGTTCGTGGCCTCGTGGCTCGTGCGAGAGCTTCTCGAGCGCGGCGTGACGGTGCGGGGCACCGTGCGCCGTGTGGCGTCGGCCGACCACCTGCGGGCGCTGCCGGGCGCCGTCGAGCGTCTGGAACTGGTCGAGGCCGATTTGACGGTGCCGGGGTCGTTCGAGCCCGCGGTGCGCGGCTGCGGCACCGTGTTCCACACCGCCAGCCCGTACGTCATCCAAGTGGACGACCCACAGCGGGATCTGGTGGACCCGGCGGTGAACGGCACCCTGGCGGTGCTGCGCGCGTGCGCCGCGGCCGGCGACGTGGCGCGCGTCGTGCTGACGTCGTCGATGGCCGCGGTGACCGACGAACCTGACGGCCGCGTGCTCACCGAGGCCGACTGGAACGAGAAGTCGACGCTGCAACGCAATCCCTACTATCTGTCGAAGACGATGGCCGAGCGGGCGGCGTGGACGTTCGTGGAACGCGAGCGGCCGCGGTTCGACCTGGTGGCGATGAACCCGTTCATGATCATGGGGCCGTCGCTCGGGCCGGGCCTGAACGTGTCGACCAAGATCATCGCGGACCTCGTGAACGGCGTGTACCCCGGCATTCTCAGCCTCACCTGGGGCATCGTGGACGTGCGCGACGTGGCGCATGCGCACGTGCGGGCCGCCGAAGTGCAAGCCGCGCACGGCCGCTATCTGCTCGTGCAGGAGCCGCCGGTCAGCATGCGGACCCTCGTGGGCTGGCTGCGCGAAGCCGGCTACGGCGACGGCACGAAGCTGCCGTCGCGCGCCATGGACAACGTGGTGGGGAATCTGCTCGTGAAGCTCAACTCCTACGTGCAACCGGTCGGCGTGGGCAGCTATCTGCGCACGCACATCGGCCGGGTGCCGCGCTACGACACCACCAAGGCGCGGCAGGAGCTCGGCACGACCCTGCGTCCTACCCGCGAGACCGTGCTCGACACCGCTCGCGATCTCGAGCGCCAGGGGCACATCTCACGGCGCTGATATACTTTTCGCCCTATGAAAAACCGACTGATTCTCCTCACGATTCTCGGGGTGGCCCTGGCTGGCGGCACCTACGTGCGCGCCCAGTTCGGCGACAAGCCGGCCAAGCTCGATGTCGTGAAACTCAAGGACGACCTGTTCGTCATCCACAACGATTACGTCCCGGGCAACACTACCGTGATGGTGACCAACGAGGGTCTGATCCTCGTGGACGACAAGTTCGAGATCGATCACGCCAGCATCCTGGCGGAGCTGAAGAAGATCAGCAGTCAGCCGGTCAAGTACGTGATCAACACCCATCATCACGGCGACCACAGCGGCGGCAATGCCAAGCTGCAGGCGCTGGGCGCGCAGGTCGTCACCTCGTGGCAGGCGCGGCAGAACATGGTGGAGGGCAAGCAGCCGGGTCTCTCGAACCTCACGATCGACAACAAGGCCAGCCTCTATCTGGGCGGCAAGCGTGTGGATCTCTTCTACTTCGGCCGCGGCCACACCAACGGCGACATCGTGGCGCTCTTCCCGGCGCAGCGCGTGCTGGCGTCGGGCGACCTTTTCACCATCGGCGACACCACGCCCGAGCTCGTGGACTATCCGGGCGGCGGCAGCGCGAAGCAGTGGCCGCAGACGATTGAAGGCGTGCTGAGCCTCGATTTCGATCAGGTGGTGCCCGGCCACGGCACCGTCGGCACCAAGGCTGATATGCGGAAGTTCCACGACACGGCCGTGCGGCTGCGGACGCGCGTGCATGACATGATCGTCCAGAAGAAGTCGAAGGACGAGATTGCCAAGATGCTGACGGCGGAGTTCCACTACGCCGAGTTCCATCTGGGCATGTCGCTCGACGGGTTGCTCGTTGAGCTTCGGTAGCTCTCTCGCATTCCACCACCTCGCGCTGTCCGTCACCGACATGGACCGCGCGACGTGGTTCTACAGCGAAGTGCTCGGCCTCGAGAAGATCGAGCGGCCGCCGTTCGACTTCGGCGGCGCGTGGTATCAGCTCGGCGATCACACGCTGCACCTCATCGTGCATCCGCCGACCAGGACGCTGCGGCACTCGATGGACATCGGGCCGCGCGAGGGTCACGTGGCGCTGCGCGTGCGCGACCGGCAGGCAGTGATCGACCGCTTGAAGACGTACGGCGTCGAGATCCTCGACCTGCCAGACAACCTGACGCCGTGGGCGCAGGTCTACTGCTGCGATCCGGACGGCAACATCATCGAGTTCAACGTCGAACGCCCGGGTACGTAGAGGCGGACCCTTGGGTCCGCCTGCAGGGCGCCTTGTAGGGGCCGCCTTCAGGCGGCCCGTCCTTTAGGCGGCCCGTCCCTTATGGTCTACCTTCTCGCGCTGCTGTCGGCCGTGGCCTATGGCGCCGCCGACTTCACCGGCGGCTTCGCGTCGCGCCGCGCGCCGATGTTCAGCGTGGTCACGATCTCGCAGTTCGCGGGGCTGGTCAGCCTGCTGGTGACGCTCCCGTGGCTCGGCGTGGCGTCGCCGATTGGCGCCGACTACGCCTGGGGCGCGGCGAGCGGTCTGGCCGGTGGCTTCGGCGTCGGGCTGCTGTACCGCGCGCTCGCCATCGGTACGATGGGCGTGGTGGCGCCCACCACGTCGGTGTGCGCGGTCGTCATCCCGGTGCTCGCTGGTCTGTTGCGGGGCGAGCGGTTGCCGGGGCTGGTGGCGGCGGGCATCGCGCTGGCTGTCGTGGCGATCGTGCTGCTCGGGCAGGAGAGCGCGCACCCGGATCATCCGCCGTCGCGACCGCCGCAGTACGGACTGCCATCGGGCATGTGGCATGCGCTCGCGTCCGGCGTGGCCATCGGATTCTTCTTCCTGCTGCTGGCGAACGCGCGATCCGAAGCGGGCCTCTGGCCTCTGGTGGCCGCCAGGGTCGCCGGCATTCCAGTCTTTGCCGCGATCGTCGTCGTCACAGGCCAGTCGTTCCGCCTGCCGCGGGGGCTCGCGTGGCTCGTCATCGGCGGCGGCGTGCTGGACATGCTGGCCAACGTGCTGTATCTACTGGCCACTCGCTACGGCAGCCTGGCGGTGGCGGTGACGCTCGTGTCGCTCTATCCGGCGAGCACCGTGCTGCTCGCGCGCCTCGTGCTGCGCGAACGTCTGAGCCGGCTGCAGGTCGTCGGCATGGTTGGAGCGCTGGTGGCGGTGCTCCTGATTGTGGGAGGCGGGGAGAGCGGGTGAGGCGGGAGCCTGGGAATGACCTTTGATCAGAGCAAAGCTCCGCGCGTCGGGGTCGGTTGTATCGTCACGCGGGGCACCCAACTGTTGTTGGTCAAGAGCCCACGCGGCTACTGGTCTCCGCCGGGCGGTCATCTGGACTTCGGGGAGACTCCGGTAGACTGCGCCTGCCGTGAAACGCTCGAAGAGACCGGCCTGCAGGTGTCGAACGTTCGCTTTGTCGCGGTGACGAACGATCTGCTTCCCGATACCCAGCGCCACTACATCACGATCTGGATGCGCGCGGACGCAAACGCCGAGACGGCGACGATTGCCGATCCCGTGGAGATTGCGGACATCGGCTGGTTCAACCGCGATGCCTTGCCGTCACCGCGGTTCATCTACTTCGACAACCTGCTCACCGGCCGGTGCTATCCGTCACCGCCGCTCGAGGTAGCGGATCTCGTCACGCGATGACAACAGACAGGTGGTCGGCATGAAACGGATGATCCTGTCCGTGGCGATGGTGGTGAGCGCGTCGGGCGTCGGTGCGCAGACGGCGTCCATCAAGGATGTCGCCTGGCTCCAAGGGTGCTGGGAGATGCGCGATGGCGACCGTGTGGTGGAGGAGCGCTGGATGCCGCCGCGCGCGGGCGCGATGCTCGGTGTCGGCCGCACGACGCGTGGCGACAAGCTGATCGAGCACGAGTTCGTCGTCCTGACCGAGCGCGACGGGCGGCTGGCGTACGAGGCGCACCCGTCGGGGCAGCAGACGGCCACGTTCATGTCCCGGCCGATCAGCGGCCGCGAGGTCGTTTTCGAGGATCCCACCCACGATTTTCCGCAGCGTGTCGGCTACAAAAGCACCGGTCCGGGGCAGCTGCTGGCCTGGGTCGAAGGAACCTCTGGCGGACGCGCGCGACGCCTCGAGTTCGCGTATCGAACCGTCAACTGCATCGCTCCATAGCCGCCCGCCCGGAGGGCGGGCAATTAAACACTGCCCAGCGAGGCGCAGCCTCGCTGGTATAGTCTGGCCGCTATGGCCAAGCTCCTGAGCACGCTCGCCGCCGTGGCCTTCGCGACCGCGGCCGTTTCGGCCCACCATTCGTTCGCCGCCGAATACAACGCCAACGACCAGGCCACTCTGGTCGGCACGATCACCAAGGTCGAGTGGACCAACCCGCACACGTGGTTCTTCATCGACGTGAAGGACCCGCAAGGGCAGGTGGTGAACTGGGCGATCGAGGGCGGCGCGCCGACGGTGCTTTACCGCGAAGGCTGGAAGCCGAACTCCCTCAAGGTTGGCGACGAGGTCACGGTGACCATCGCACTGGCGAAGGACAAGAGCAAGAGGCAAGGGAACGCGTACCAGGTGAAGCTCCCGGACGGACGCTGCGTGTTCGCCGGGTCGTCAGGTCCCGGCGGCACCGCTACCGACAACTGCACGCCCGGGAGGCGGTGAGATGTCGGCGAGGCGGGTTTTAGGTGGGGCGGTGCTCTCGCTGGTCACGGTGATGCCGCTCGCCCTTGTCGCCCAATGGCAGGGATACGTGACGCCCCGGATCCCCCGCACCGCGGACGGCAAGGTGAATCTGTCCGCCCCCGCGCCGAAGACCGCGGACGGTAAGCCCGATCTGAATGGCATCTGGCTCGCCTCGCGCGCGGTGTTCGACTTGCGCCAGACGGTCAAAGAGATCCCCTTGAGCGCGGAAGGAAAGGCCATCTTCGATCAGCGGCAGGCGACGCAGTCGAAGGACGATCCCAGCGCACGTTGTCTGCCGACCGGCCTGCCGGTGCGCGCGCTGCTCCGTACGCCCTTCAAGATCGTGGAAGGCCCAGGCACAACCGCGATCCTCTACGAATCGGGCACGCGCTTCCGGCAGGTGCTCACCGACGGCCGTCCGCTGCCCGAGGTGATCGACTGGCCGGCGTGGCAGGGGTTTTCGATCGGCCGTTGGGAGCGGGACACCTTCGTGATCACCACCAGCGGGTTCAACGGAAAGGCGTGGCTGGATCAGGCCGGACACCCGGAGAGCGACGCGATGACGATCACCGAGCGCTTTCGCCGCAAGGACTTTGGCCACATGGATATGGAGATGATCATCGACGACCGCAAGATGTACACGCGGCGGTGGTCGATTAACGCCGAGTTCATCCTGCAGACCGATACGGAGCTGCTCGAGTTCGTCTGCGAGGAGAACGAGCGCGATTCGGCCGTCATCGGCACCCGCCCATAGAACCAGCCGTGACCGTTGAATCGACGACGAGAAATCTCGAGTCGATACGGCCCTTCTTCATCGTGAAGGACCTGCAGGCCGCTGTCTTGTACTACCGCGAGCGTTTCGGGTTTCAGCTCGACTTCGAGGGGCCCGCGGGCGACCCGTTCTACGCCGGCGTGAGCCGCGACGGAATCGGCGTCATGCTCAAGGCGATCGCGCCCGACGTCCCGCCGCGTCCCAATCACACCCGGCACGAGTGGGCTCCGTGGGACGCCTACATCTACACGCTGGAGCCCGACGCGTTGTTTGAGGAATTCACCCGGCGCGGCGCATCGTTCGTCAAGCCGTTGTCGTTCATCGGCGACGGGCTGTGGGGCTTCGAAGTCACTGACGCCGACGGGTATGTCCTGGCCTTCTTTCAGCTCCGTAACGGCTCTGCGGGGTATCCTATCGACGCGAGTCGCGCCGTTGACCGGAGGGAGTCACGATGAAGTCACTCAGCATCGCTGTTGCCCTGTGCCTGCTGACCACCGCCGCTGTTCCGGCGGCCGCGCAGGACGCAAAAAAGTTCAGCCCGCCGCACACGCCGTGGGGTGAACCCGATCTCCAGGGCACGTACTCGAACCGGACCATCACGCCGTTCGAGCGACCGGCGAACGTCAACGGCCGAGAGTTCTTCACCAAAGAGGAAGTGGCCGGGCTCGAGTCGCGCGCGCAGCAGCAGAGCGGCGACCAGAACCGCAGCAAGGGGACCGACGCTGACGTCGCGCGCGCCTATAACGACTTCTGGTGGGACCGCGGCACCAAGGTCACGTCGCCGCGCACCTCGCTGGTGGTGGAACCGGCGGACGGGAAAGTGCCCCCACAAACCGACGCCGCCAAGGCACGAGCGGCGGACGAAGGGAAGCGGCCCGCGTTCCGCGGCGCCGGTGCGACCGGACGCGGCACCGACACCTGGCTCGATCGCAGCACGTTCGAGCGGTGCATCACTCGCGGCATGCCGGGCGCGATGTCGCCGACCGCCTACAACAACAACTATCGATTCACGCAGGGGCCCGGCTTCGTCGCGATCCAGATCGAGATGCTCGGCGGTACGCGTGTGATCCCGACCGACGGCCGGACTCACATCCGCTCGAGCATTCGCCAATGGATGGGCGACTCGGTCGGTCGCTGGGAGGGGGATACGCTGGTGGTCGACACGTCGAACTTCACCGACAAGGTGCTCTATCGCGGCGCGGCCGAAAACCTCCACCTCGTCGAACGCTTCACCCGAGTGGGTCCGGGCGAAATCGACTATCGCGTGACCATCGAAGACCCGACGACGTTCTCCAAGCCGTGGACGCTGGCGATTCCCTTCATCAACACCGGCGAGGACATGTTCGAGTACGCCTGTCACGAGGGGAACTACGGAATGGAAGGCATTCTGAGCGGAGCCCGGGCAGAGGAGAAGGCCAAGAAATGACCCGTCATCGCATTTCCGGAGGCGTCGCCGCGATCGCCCTGCTGCTCGCGGGAGCGCCGGCGCTCGCGCATCATTCGTTCTCGGCGGAGTTCGACTCCACCAAACCGATCCAGTTGAAGGGCGCGGTGGTGAAGGTCGAGTGGATCAACCCTCACACCTGGATCCACATCGACGTGAAGCAGCCCGACGGCTCGACGGAGCGCTGGATGATCGAAGGCGGCACGCCCAACACGCTGTTGCGGCGCGGCCTGACGAGGGAGTCGCTTCCTGCGGGGACCGAAATCATCGTGGACGGCTACCGCGCGAAGAACGGCACCAATCGCGCCAACGGTCGCGACGTGACGTTCCCGGACGGCAAGAAGCTGTTCCTGGGGTCGTCCGGCACCGGGGCTCCCGTCGACGGACGCGACACCAGCGAGAAGTAGCGCCTCCATGTACGCCAACGGAGCCCCGTTGGCGTATATATTCACCGAGCGCAGAAGCCATGCGCGAGGTGACGATGATACGAGCCACGAAATCCTGGAAAACCACGGCTCCAGCCGGAGCCGTGCTGCTGGCGTTGCTCTCGGGCGGCCTCGGCTGGTCGGGGCGCGCTGCGGCGCAGCAGCCCCAGGCGGCGAGACCCGCTGACGGACTCGACGTCCAGAAGCTGCGCGACGACCTGTATCTGATTGCCGGCGCGGGCAGCAACATCGTGGCCCAGGTGGGGCCGATCGGCGTCATCCTCGTGGACTCCGGCACCACCGAAGCCGCGCCCCGCGTGCTGGCCGCTCTCCGCCGCCTCACGCCGCTGCCGGTGCGCTACATCATCAACACCAGCATGGACCGGGACCACGTGGGCGGCAACGACCTGCTCACGGCGTCGGGTCTCTCGATCCTCCCCGGCGCGGTTGTGGCGGGCGCCGGTCTCAGCGACAGCCTGGTGAGCAACGCTGGCAAGGCCAGCGTCCTCGCGCACGAGAATGTGCAGGCGCGCATGTCCGAGGCCACCGGCGCGGCGGCATATCCCTTCGCGCTCTGGCCCACCAAGACGTTCGCGTTTCACGCCTACTCGATGTATCTCAACGGCGAGGGCTACCAGGTGGTACACCAACCGGCGGCCCACACCGATGGCGACGTGATCGTCGCGCTCCGCCGCTCGGACGTCATCGCGACGGGCGACCTGATCGATACCACGCGCTTCCCGATGATCGACGTCGCCCGCGGCGGCAGCCTGCAGGGGCTGCTCGACGCGCTGAACCGGCTGATGGACATGACCATCTACAACCTGCCGATCCAGTGGAACGACGACCGCACGCTGCTGGTGCCGGGTCACGGCCGTGTCTACGACAAGCTCGATCTCCTGGAATATCGCGACGCCATCACGGTGGTGCGGGACCGTGTGGCCGACCTGATCAAAGAGGGTAAGAACCTGCAGCAGGTGAAGGCGGCCAATCCCACGCTCGGCTATCGCAGCGAATACGGCACCGACCGCGGCGAGTGGACGACCGACAAGTTCGTGGAAACGATCTTCGCGGAACTCTCGAAGCAACCCGGCCCCGCGGCCGCGAGGGTGAACTGATGCGCGCACGCACGCTCTTCGCCATCGCGCTCGTGGCTGCCGTCGTTCCGCTGCAGGCGCAGCGGGCCGGCGGGCCTCCGGCGGGACCGCCCCGGACCGTCGCGCCGATCGATCTCACCGGCTACTGGGTGTCGGTCGTGTCGATGGACTGGCGTTGGCGAATGGTGACGCCCGCCAAGGGTGACTATGCGGGCGTCCCGATGAACGCCGCGTCGAAGACCGTGGCGGACGCGTGGGACCCCGCCAAGGACGAAGCCGCGGGTGAGCAGTGCAAGTCGTACGGTGCGCCCGCGATCATGAGCGTGCCGGGACGGCTGCACATCACCTGGCAGGACGACAGCACGCTGAAAGTCGAGACCGACGCGGGGCAGCAGACGCGGCTCCTGGCGATCGGGCCAGTCCCGCCCGTGAAGCCTCCCCCGAGCTGGCAGGGGATGTCGGTGGCGCAGTGGCAGATGTCGGCGCCGGGGCTGCCGCTGATGTTGCGACCGCAGGAACGGGCGGCCGACGTACCGCCACCAGCGGCCGTGCGCGGCGGCACGCTGAAGGTGACGACGACGAACCTGCGCGCCGGATACCTGCGCAAGAACGGCGTGCCCTACAGCGCCGACGCGGTGCTCACGGAGTACTACGACGTAACGAAGTACGGCAACGACACGCTGCTGACCGTGACGACGATCGTCGACGACCCGACGTATCTGCGCACCCGGCGGCTGATTGCCTATCCCTTCAAGAAGGAGGCGAACGGGGACAAGTGGGATCCCACTCCCTGCTCGGCCCGTTGGTGAACGCCATGTCGAGACGCCT
>DASYRM010000079.1:0-50638 GCA_036004405.1 Vicinamibacterales bacterium | reverse complement strand
CGGCAAGGAAGTCGTCGCTCGCTTCATTCATCACGCGTCTGGACGAAGTCACGGGCCGTTCATCGCGATCAACTGCGCCGCGCTGCCCGATCAACTGCTCGAATCCGAGCTCTTCGGCCACGAACGCGGCGCCTTCACCGGCGCGGTGGCCACCAAACCCGGGCGCATCGAGCAGGCCGCCGGCGGCGTGCTGTTCCTCGACGAGGTCGGCGAGATGGCGCCCACGGTGCAGGCCAAGCTGCTGCGGGTGCTCGAGGAGCGCGAGTTCATGCGGCTGGGCAGCACGCGCGTGATGCGCGCCGACATCCGGGTGATTGCCGCCACCAACCGCGATCTGCACACCGCCATCCAGCGCGGCGAGTTCCGCGAGGATCTCTACTACCGGCTGGGCGTGTTCGAGATCCACCTGCCGCCGCTGCGCGAACGCCTCGACGACATCCTGGAGCTGGCCGACACCTTTCTCGCCGAGATCGGCGAGAGCGTCGGGCGGCCGGCGGCGGGCATTTCGCGCGACGCCAAGGAGCAGCTGCTGGCCTACCACTGGCCGGGCAACGTGCGCGAGCTGCGCAACGCCATCGAACGGGCGGTCATCCTGGCCGACGGCGGCCATATCCGCAGCGAGCACCTGCCGGTGACGTCTCAGCGGCCGACGCAGCCGGCCGCGCCGTCCTCGGGTACCCTGGCCGCCGGGGCGATGAACCTCGGCGAGATCGAGCGCTCGCTCGTGGTCAACGCGCTGGCGCAGGCGCGCTACAACAAGACGCGGGCCGCCAAGCTGCTCGGTCTCACGCGCGCGCAGCTCTACTCCCGGATCGAGAAGTACGGCCTCGAGGAGCGCGAGCACTAGGTGGGGTTCAGCCTCTACGTGCCGCGGCCGGTGCGCGCCGGCCTGGCGATCGTGGTGCTCGTGGCGCTGGCCGGCACCACCTATCAGGGCGTCACCACGTCGCTCGAGCGACGGCGATACCCGCATCCCGGGCGCCTCGTGGACGTGGGCGGACACCAGCTGCACATCTACTGCACCGGACGCGGCGCGCCCATCGTAGTGCTCGAAGCCCCGGCGTCGGGGCTCTCGTCAAGCTGGGCGCGGGTGCAGGAGGCCCTCGAGCCGCTGACGCGTGTCTGCAGCTACGACCGCGCCGGGCTGGGCTGGAGCGAGCAGGGCGACGAGCCGTTCGATCCGGGCCGCGTGCCGCTGGAGCTGCAGGCGCTGCTGGCTGGCGCCGGAGAAAAGCCGCCCTTCGTGATCGCGGGGGCCGGCATCGGCGCGGCCTATGCGCGGACGTTTGCGGCGCGCTTTCCCGTCACCGTCGAGGCGGTCGCACTGCTGGACGCCCCGGGCGCGGGACGCTCCAGCCGCGATCGCGACAGTCTGGGACGGATGCCAGCCGCCATGCCCTGGCTGGCGCGGGTGGGGCTGCTGCGAGCGATGGGGGGATCAAGAAGGTCGATGTCGCCGGTGGTCCGCTCGTTCATGAACCGTCCGGATCACTTGACGCGCGCGGCGCTGGAGCTCGCGCGCTGGGACGACGCCGCACAGCTGACCGACGACGCGGCGCTGGCGGCGGCGCGCGTGCGAGCCGTGTCGGCCGCGCTCCCCGCGTCGATTGGTGACGAAGCCGGCGCGGATGCCGCGGTGGCCGCCATCCGCCAGGCCCTGGATCGGGCTGGCGTGGCCCGCTGAGAACGCGGGCCACGCGCAGTATCTGGCAAACCGGCTTAACGCCGGTTCGCTATTCAAGATCCCAGCTGCACCTTCAGCGGCGCGGTCAGATGCGCGGTCACGTTGGCGCCCGCGCCGAGCCGCACTTCCTTCCCCTTGGTGGCAAGCACCACGCCGGTGCCACCGCCGGCGCCGATGGCCGCGCCCTTCGCCGCCCCGCTCGCGCCGCCGGCGATAGCCCCGACCGCCGCGCCGATGCCGGCGCCGATCCCGATCTTCTTGGCGTCTTCCTTCTTGGTCGGTTCGGCCTCGAGCGAGATCGGCGCGGTCTGAATCTCGTACCGCTCCTTGCCAGCGCGGAGCGTGTTGAAGCGGAAGCCGAGGCGCGCGCGCCCCTTGACGCGGCCGGAGCCCTCTGCGTCGGTCACAGTACCGGTCAGCTCGGTACCGACAGGCAGGACGGTGGTGCCGTCCACCGCGACGGATTCGCGAAGCGTCGCGCGCACGGTGTCTTCGACCTTGCTCGAGTCCGAGTCGAGCGGCGTCACGAGATCGAGTTTCAGCTGCGTGCCGTCCGGTACCGTGAACTCGCGCACCACCGGGAGCGGTGCCGGAGCCGGGGCGCTCGCGGCCGGCGCCGCACCGTCACCGCCCGCCGGCGCTTCGGACGTGGTCGTGGACCCTCCCCCGCAGGCCGCACACAACCCTGCCACCGCAACCGCGAAAGCCAAACGATTCATCACTGTGCCTCCTCGCAGGCCGGCCCGGGCGCCAGCACGGCCATTGTGCGCCTGTCAGATCTCATGAAGCCAGAATCTGCCCGTTCGCGCAAGTCGTCCCACTGCTCGTCCCAGGGGCCTGACGGCCCTGAAAACTCTGCTATCGTGGATTTCATGCGAAGACTTCTCCTCGTCGTGGCGGCGCTGTTGCTCGCCGTCCCGGCCTTCGCCCAGCGGTTGCCGGGCGGCGTCACGCCAGAACATTACACGCTGTGGTTCGCGCCCGACCTCACCAAGGCGACATTCCGCGGACGCGAGACGATTCGCGTGCAGATCGCGAAGCCGACGACGACGATCACGCTCCACGGGGCCGAGATCACCTTCGGCGACGTCACCGTCACCGCGGGCGGCCAGACGCAGCGTGCACGCGTCACCGAGGACGCCAAGAAGGAGATGGCGACCTTCACGGTGGATCGCCCGCTGCCCTCCGGCGCGGCGTCGATTGCCGTCACCTACAGCGGGCTCCTGAACGACAAGCTGCGCGGGTTCTACCTGAGCGAGGCCAACGGCCGCCGCTACGCCGTGTCACAGATGGAGGCCACCGACGCGCGGCGCGCGTTCCCCTCCTTCGACGAACCGGCCTACAAGGCCACTTTCGACATCTCGCTGACCGTCGCCGCGGCCGACACGGCGCTGTCGAACGGGCGCCAGATCTCCGACACGCCGGGCCCCGAGCCGGGAACGCACACGGTGGCGTTCGCCACCACGCCCAAGATGTCCACCTACCTGGTGGCCATGCTCGTGGGCGACTTCGTGTGCCGTGACGGCGGCGCAGAAGGCATCCCGATCCGCATCTGCTCGACTCCGGACAAGCTGCCGCTCACCGGCTTCGCCTTGACCGCCGCCGAGCAGCAGGTGGCGTTCTTCAACCAGTACTTCGGCATCAAGTACCCGTTCGGAAAGCTGGACATCGTTGGGGTGCCCGACTTCGCCGCCGGCGCGATGGAGAACGCCGGCCTCATCACGTTCCGCGAGCGGATGCTGCTGGCCGACCCCGAGCGGTCGTCGGTGGACCTGCGCAAGAGCATCGCGTCGGTGACCGCCCACGAGATCGCGCACCAGTGGTTCGGCGATCTGGTGACGATGAAATGGTGGGACGACATCTGGCTCAACGAAGGCTTCGCCACCTGGGCCGCCAACAAGCCGTTGGCGGCGTGGAAGCCGGAGTGGCGCATGGATCTGCACGCCACCGAGGAGACCCAGAAGGCGCTCGGCCTCGACGCGCTCCGCTCCACCCGGGCCATCCGCACGCACGTGTCCACGCCGGACGAGATCAACGAGGTCTTCGATCCGATCGCCTACGAGAAGACGTCGGGCGTGCTCAACATGATCGAGGCGTTCGTCGGCCCCGAGGCCTTCCGACAGGGCGTGTCCTCGTACTTGAAGAAATACGCCTACGGCAACGCCGCCGGCGAGGACTTCTGGACCGAGATGACGCGCGTCACCGGGAAACCCGTCGATCAGATCATGAAGACCTTCGTCGATCAGACGGGCGCTCCCGTCATCTCGGCGCAGATCAAGAACAGCCAGGGCACGAGCGAGGTGACGCTGACGCAGCAGCGCTTCTACGGCAGCCCGGACGTGGCGGCGCCGTCGTCATCGGCGTCGCAGCAGTGGACGATTCCGGTGTGCATCACGCGCCAGGGGCAAGCGCCGCGCTGCGAGCTGATGAAGGAGCCGACGCAGGTGTTCCGGGTGCAGGGCGGCTCCGGGCCGGCCTTCATCAACGCCGAGAGCCGCGGCTACTATTTCTCGGATTACGGCCCGGAAGCGGTGCTGGCGCTGGGCAAGACCGCCGCGACGCTGAAGGCGCCCGAGCGTGTGACGCTCGTGGGCGACGAGTGGCGGATGGTTCGCGCCGGCCGCCACGACATCGGGACCTATCTGGAGCTGGCCGCGGTGATGGCTGGTGACGATACGCCGTCGGTGATCGACGACGTGTCGGCTCGCGTGGGCGCGGTGGTGACCTCGGTGGCCGACCACAACCAGCGCGCCGCGTTCAAGGGGTGGATTCGCGCGCGCTTCGGCCCGGTCCTCGAGTCGCTCGGCCTTCCGGGCCGCGCGACCGATGCCGACGGCATCCAAGGTCGTCGCGCCACCCTGCTGATGCTGCTTGGCGACACCGCCGACGACACCGGTGTGCAGCAGCGCGCCCGCGCGCTGGCGCTTGCCTATCTCGACGATCACTCGGCGGTGCCGCCCAACGTGGTCAACGCGGTGCTCCGCACCGCGGCGGCCGGCGGCGACCGCGCGCTCTATGACCGCTACATGGCCCAGATCGCCACGGCGCGCTCGGCGCCCGAGGAGTACTACCGGTTCTTCAACGCGCTCGGCTGGTTCCGCGATCCAGCGCTGGTGACCCGCACGCTCGAATTCGCCAGTTCAGCCGACGTGCGGTCCCAGGACACCTCGACGCTCATCGGCCTGCTGTTGAACCAGCCGGACGCCCAGGAGATGGCGTGGGCGTTCGTGAAGTCGCACTGGGCGCAGCTGACGGAGAAGCTCGGCGTGTTTCAGGGCATCCCGGGCATCGTGAGCGCGCTCGGCGGCTTCTGCTCCACCGAACGGGCGGCCGACATCCGGGCGTTCTTCGAAAAGAACCCGGTACCGCCGGCGGCGCGCAGCCTGCAGCAGTCGCTCGAGCGCATCGAGTCGTGCGTGGCGCTCGACCAGCGCCAGTCGGCGCCGTTCACGCGCTGGCTGTCCGCACAGAAGTAGGGCCGCCTTCAGGTCCGCGCAGGCGTAGGGGCCGCCTTCAGGCGGCCCGTCCGCTATTTCGGAAAGCTGGTGGGGGCGGTATCGGCGTAGCCTTCGCCGTTGAGCGCGTTCATCATCGCCACCAGCGCGTCGATCTCGGCCGCGGTGAGCCCGAGCGGCTTCACCGGCATCTTCGGGTCGAGATACGGGTTCTTGTTGCCGCCGCGGTTGTAGTACTCCATGACCTCGCGCAGCGTCCCGACCGAACCGTCGTGCATGTAGGGCGCGCGCGTGCCCAACTCGCGCAGCGTCGGCGTCTTGAACGCACCCCGATCGGACTCGGCAAAGCCCTCGTTGGCCGTGCCCTTGGTGGTCTCGTAGCGGCCTTCGTCGGTGAACGTCCTCGTCTTCTCGTCCCAGCCGATGCCGATGTTGTGGAAGTTGTTGTCGGTGAACCGGCTGCCCACGTGGCACTGCACGCAGCCGCCCTTGCCGAAGAACAGCTCGTGTCCGAGCTTCACCTCGGCCGGCACGGCGGTGGCGTCGCGGGTGCGGCGCCAGCGGTCATACGGCGAGTTGCCGCTCATCCTCGTCCGCTCGTAGTCGGCAATCGCCTGCGCGATGCGTTCCTTGGTGACCGCGTCGCTGCCGAACGCTTCGACGAAATACTTGCGGTAGCCGGGCACGCTCGAGACCGTGGACACCATCTGCTCGTGCGTGTTGCCCATCTCGATCGGATTGGCCACGGGCCCCAGGGCCTGCTCCTCGAGCGAGCCGGCGCGGCCGTCCCAGAAGAAGTGCGGGTAGAGCGTCACCGCCTGATTGATGAACGTGGGCGCCTTGCGCTTGCCCTTCTGGCCGCGAATGCCGGTGGCCACGGGGGTGCCTTGCGAAAAGGCGTGCTCCGGCTCGTGGCAGGTGGCGCACGACACGGTGCCGTCCGCGGACAGCCGCGCGTCGTAAAAGAGCCAGCGCCCCAGCCGCACGCGCTCGGGCGTGGGTGGCGTCTTGAGGGTCGACAGGTCGATATCGGGCCCGATCGGCGACACGGGAAGGGGCCGGATCGGGTTGCCAGCTTCCCAGGAGGGAACGTCGGCCGCAGGAGCCTCACACCCCGTGGCCGCCAGCAACAGGCCGCCGATGACGGCGCCGCGCCAGCCCGCCCACTGAATGGTTCGCCGAGGGATCACCACCCGCGATTGTACAATGCGCACTCGTGAGGCTCCCGAGCGCCCGCCTGCCGCTCGCCCTGTCCCTCTGCGCGGCGACCGTTCTGTCCGCCCAGGACAACTCCGCGGTGCCGGCGGTAGCCCCACGCCCGATGGCGCGGACCGTACGCATCACGAGCCCCTCGCTCGGCAACACCGAGTATGCGTTCGCGGTGCTGCTGCCCACCGGATACGACACATCCACGAAACGCTATCCGGTATTGTTTCTGCTCCACGGCGGCGGGCAGACGCACACGGCCTTCCCGTCCCGCGCCTGGTTCACGCGTGAGGCCGCGTCGCGCGAGATGATCGTCGTGCTGCCCAACGGCGGCCGGAGCTTCTTTGCCAACGCCGCCGGTCTGTCCGAGGCGCGCTACGAGGACCTGATCGCCAGCGACCTCGTGCAATACGTGGACACGCACTACCGCACCGTGGCCACGCGCGAGAGCCGCGCCATTGCCGGCATCTCCATGGGCGGCTTCGGCTCGGCGCTGATCGCGCTGCGCCACCCGGACCTCTTTGGCGCCGCGGGGCCGCTGAGCGCGCCGCTGGCCAGTGCCCGGGGCGGCGGCGACGGACCCTCCAGGGTCATCTTCGGCGCGCCCGACAGCGACGAAAGCCGGGCCCGCGATCCGCTGACGCTCGTCACACAGCTCGTCCCAGGCA
Organism: Vicinamibacterales bacterium; assembly: GCA_036004405.1. GTDB lineage: Bacteria > Acidobacteriota > Vicinamibacteria > Vicinamibacterales > UBA2999 > DASYRM01. The sequence continues at coordinate 43,625 of DASYRM010000079.1, read as the reverse complement.
CCGCCCCCTATTTCTACGTCGCCTGCGGACTCGACGACCCCCTGCTTGGCGCCAGCCGGGAGTTCGACCGCCTGATGTCGGCCCGGAACCTGCCCCACCGCTACGTGGAAGTGCCCGGGGGTCACACCTGGGCCGTCTGGGACGAACAGCTGAGGGCGTTTTTCGACGTCCTGGCGATTTTGCCGAGCTGGAACGGGAAGTAGCTTCGGCACTGGCCGATCTGGCCATTCGGACCGATATCGAAGAGGACGGGACCACCCGGACCATGCCTGTGCCTGCTCGCCTGTTCGCTGGGGAATCTGCCCCAACGTCAGCCCCGGCGCCGAAGAAGTTTTCGGCGCTGCCGGCGCTGCTGCAGGCGTACATCGGCGTCATCACGGTGGGGGCGGTGGCAATCCTGGTGCGGCAGTCGATGGACATCCGCGCCGAGCAGCCCGAGCGCTTCTACCCGGTACTGGTCACGTCGGTCGTGCTGGCGGCCACCAAGATCCGGCTGCCGCTGCTGCCGAGCAGCGCCACGGTGTCGCTGTCGTACTGCACCAACTTTGCGGCGCTGTCGCTCTTCAGCCCGTTTGCCGCCACGTTCATCATCGCGGTCAGCGTGTGGGCGCAGTGTGCCCTGAACAACGCCGGCCGCATGGCGACCTACCGCACGGTGTTCAGCATCGCGAACATCATCGTGGCGACGGCGGTGACGCACGCGGCGGCCGACCTCGTCGGCGGCCTCGCCGTTCGCGACGACTGGACGGCCCTCGTCGTCCCGACGCTCGCGGGCGCCACCGCGTTCTTCTTCTGCAATACGTTGATGCTGGCGCAGGCGGTGGCGCTCGAATCCAAGAAGTCGCCGGTCATCCTCTGGCGCGAGCAGTTCCTGTGGAGCGCGCCGGCGTGCTTCGTCGGCGCCATCGTCGGCCTCTCGACCGCCTACCTGATCGAAACCGCCAGCCGCCTGGCGGCGTTCGTCGCCATCCCGGTGGTGCTCTTCTACTGGGGCTACCGCACCTATCTCGGATTCATCGAGCGGCAGGAGACGCTGCATCTGGCCACCGTGGAAGCGCTGGCCCGCGCCATCGGCGCGCGCGACCAGACGCTCGAAGCGTCCAAGAGCGTGTCCGATACGCATGTGCGCCGCGTCCAGCGGCTGGCGGTGACCCTGGCCCGTCGAGCCGGCATGACCGAGGACGAGGTGAAAGGCGTGGAAGTGGCGGCGCTGCTGCACGACATCGGCAAGCTGGCCGTGCCGGAGCACATCCTCAACAAGCCGACGAAGCTCACCGACGACGAGCGCAAGCTGATTCAGAAGCACCCGACCGTGGGCGCGGAAATCATCGGCGCCGTGGACTTCGGGTATCCGGTCGCGCCGCTCATCGCGTCGCACCACGAGCGGTGGAACGGGGAGGGCTATCCCAAGCGCCTGCGGGGCGAGGAGATTCCGCTCGGGTCTCGCATCCTCGGCATCGTGGACTACTTCGACGCGCTGATCGCCGACCGTCCGTACCACAAGGCGATGGCCGAAGGTGATGCCCGCCTGATCATCAAGGAAGAGGGCGGCTCGGCACTCGACCCCAAACTGGTCCAGATGTTCCTGCAGATTCTGGAAGAAGAGATGCCGCTGGCCGAGACGACGGCTGCGCGCGGATCCCGCGTGACCGAGCCCGTCGTGGAACCGCCCGAGCGGCAGTCCGCGGCTGCGATCGACAACGTGGTGGAGAACATCGCGCGCGCCAACACCGAGATGATGGCGCTCTACGAGCTCACCGAGGCGATGGGGTCACGGCTGGAAGTGCAGGACACCCTGGCGCTGATCGCCGCGCGGCTCTCGCCGCTCGTGCCCGCACCGGCGTGGGCGCTCTTCGTCTGCGACGAAACCACCGGGGCCTGCCGCTGCACGTTTGCCACCGGGCTCGATTCGGAGCTGCTGCTGCAGCTGCAGATTCCCACCGGCGCCGGCGTCATCGGCTATGCGGCGCGCCTCGGCAAGACGGTGCGGAATGCGCACCCGGCCGCCGACTTCCGGTCGTCCGGCCTGGGCGACGTGGACCTGAACCTGAAATCGATGGTGGCGTGCCCGCTGCGGGTGCACGACCGCACCATCGGTGCGCTCGCCGCCTATCACGTGACCCCGAACTACTTCACCGAGGCGCACGAGGGCACGCTGGAGAAGATTGCGCCCAAGGCCGCCACCGTGGTCCACGACGCGCAGGCGTTCGACAAGGTGCGGACGGAGTCGCTGACCGATCCGCTCACCGGCCTGCACAACTCGCGCGCGCTGCTCGACCATCTCGAGAAGGAGATGTCGAAGGCGGACCGCTATCGCACCGAGCGGGCCATCCTCGTCATCGACGTCGATCGGTTCAAGTTGATCAACGACCGGTTCGGCCACCCGGCCGGCGATCGCGCGCTGCAGTTCATCGCCCGGGCCATCCGCGGCTCGGTGCGCGTCTACGACTTCTGCGCCCGCCAGGGCGGCGACGAGTTCATCGTGGTGCTGCAGGAGTGCGACGCGATGCAGGCACGCGAGCGTGCGGTGGAACTCCAGGAGGCGGTGAGCGGGATTCCGTTCGAGCCGGCGCCCGGAGTGGCGGTGACGCTCTCGATCAGCGTCGGCCACGCGATGTATCCGTCCGACGGCGGCTCGGTGGAATCGCTCACCCGCTGCGCCGACGAGCGCATGTATCAGGACAAGTCCGACCGCAAGCGCCGCGGCATCCCCGGCCTGCCGGTGCCCGCCGGCATCGAACGCTAGCCGCGCCTCGCCCTCACGACACGACTTCGGTCTTCTGCCGCCAGCGCTGCGCGTCCTCGACCGCGGCGGTCAGATACCGGCGCAGGAAGCCCAGCCCCATCAGCGGCGGCAGCAGTCCTCGCGTGGAAATGAGCACGCCCATGGCGGCCGCCGACTCGCGCGTCATGTAGCGCCCAAGCAGCACCACCAGCAGGACGTCGCGCGCGCCAAGGCCGGCGATGGTGAACGGGATCTGTCCTGCCATCAGCGCCACCGCGGACAAGCTTGTGACCACCGTAAACGGCAGGCGGGCCGAGAGCGCGAAGGTGAAGAACCAGATCTGAATCAGGTGCGTCAGCCACAACACCAGCGAGTAGCCCACGATCCAGCGCCGGCGGCCGCCGAGCGCGCGCTGCAGGTCCGGCCAGCCCTCGGCCAGGTCGTGGAGCTTGCGCAACCGCTGGTGCGGCAGCAGCCGGCGGGCGATCGCCGGCACCGCACGGCCCGGCCGCTCGAAGAAACAGAGCACGAAGCAGCAGCCGCCGAGCACCGCCAGCGCCGGCCAGAGCGCCTGGGGCACGCCGGTCACCACCGGATCGGCGACCACCCAGCCGATGACACACCACGTGATCAGTGCGAACACGTCGCACAGCCGCTCGTAGACCACCGTCGCCAGGGCGACGGCCGGCGGGGTGGCGCTGCGCCGGGCCAGGAAGTAGCCCTTGGCGAGATCGCCCGCCTTGGCCGGCAGGAACACGTTCAGCGCCGAGGCCACGAGCGTGAGGCGGAAGGCTTCGCGCGTGTTGGGCAGCGCGCCCCGTGGGGTGACGTAGTAGAACCGCACCGCCCGCAGGTAGGTGATCGGCACGATCATCCCGACGGAAAGCACCAGCCAGACCTTGTCGGAGTGCAGCAGCGCCCGGACGACGAGCCCGACATCGAGGCTGCGGTACAGCGTGACCAGCAGCACGAGGCTGACCAGAATGCTGACGAGCGTGGCGATCCGGCGGGTGCTAGGCAGAGTGCGTCTCCCGTGGGGTGTCGATTGTCCGCCGGATAGCCGTCCGCATTTCGACACCGATCTCCGCGGGCGGACGCAAGTAGGACGCATCGTACTCGCGGAATCGCTCGATCCAGGCGGCATCGAAGAACGCCGTGAACGCCCGTGGCTGCAGTTCCCGGAGCGACCGGACCGGTGGGAAGACGACGCCGGCGGCGGCAAAGCCGTACATGTCGGAGCGGCTCTCCGGATACAGCCCCAGCCCTTTCACCACGACCGTCGGAATACCGAGCTTGAGCACCGGCAGGTGGACGTTGCTGTTCTCGTCCGCCACCACCCAGTCGCACTGCCGCGCCACGTCCGGCAGCGTGGCCGACATGGGCGATTCCTCGATGCCGGCCCGATCGCTCAACAGGTGCAGGTAGCGGGCCTGATCGAGACGGCTCGGGTGCCAGCGAATCACCACGCGTTTCGCGCCGAACACCGCTCGACACTCGTCGATCACCGCCGCGAACGCGGGCCAGTTCGTCGCCTTGGGGGCGAAGATGCCGATCACGGGAGCCTGCCGTTCGAATCGCGAGACGTCGAGCGGCAGCGACTCCCCCTCTACACCGGCAAGCGCGATCTCGCCGGTGATCGGGCCCCGGCGCAACCGCGCGCGCACCGCGGCCTCGCCTTCGAGGATCGACAGGTCGAAGTTCAACGCGGGCGCAAACGGCGTCGGATAGGCGTGCGAGACGAAGATCCGCGGGATCGTCAGCGAGGCCGCCGCCGCGCTGAAGCCGACCTCCTCCGGATTCGAGTCGCTGGACACCAGCACCGCGCCCGGGCGGTACTGGCGAAGGACACGCTTCGTGCGCGTGTACCAGGCGACGGCCGCCCCCGCGCGGCACGCGACCAGGAAGCCGTGCCGGCGGTCGAGCCTGCGCACGATGCGGAGCGACCGCCGCACATCACGAAAGGCTGGCGGCGAGAGCAGCGTCAGGAGGCCGGTCACGGCCCCTCGAACCCGGAGCCGCGTGCCGAGGCGATCGGACTCGTTCGGCCCGAGCCAGCGGCACACACGATCGATCTGGGCGCGCGCGTTCGCGTGCTTGGCGACACCGAGCACCGACACGCCGTGGTGCGTCGGCGGCGTGATGCGCACGAAGTACGCGAGCGCGTAGCCTGACACCAGCAGCGCCGACGCCCCGGTGCCTGCCAGGCGTGCGTGGAGCCGATAGGCCAGTCGCACCGACGCCCGGGCCTGCATCAGATTGGAGAAGAGCACCTGCCGCACGGGATCGGAGTCGGCCGCAATCACGATTCTCAGGGCACGGAGCAGCGGGACGTTCACGGAGCGACGCGTCGCGTCACGAGGACAGCGTCCAGTTGACGAATCGAGTGTCGAGAACCATCCGCCAGAATCCGACGTGCGCCGAGATCATGATGGCGGCGGCGACCACCGTCTGTCGCGGCTCGCGGGCGCACAGCCAGGCAAGCGCGAAGAACGCGGGAAACGCGCCGACGACGTGGCCGGTGTCAACACCGAGTCCCTGCACGGGCCAGAAGAAGATCCAGTACAGCACCGACGGGGCGGCGAAGCAGAGCGTGAAGACCACCTGACGGCGATGCTGTGTCCAGAGCGACGCGGCCACGATGAGGAGCGGCACTCCGACGACCCAACCTGACACCAGGATGTCACGGACGCCGGCCGGCGAAAAGATGGCCACGTTGCGCCGGTGGCCGACCACGTCCTCGAACAGCGGCCGCCACGAGCCCGAGCTCGCATGGCTCGTCGCCACGCCGAGCCCGAAGACGATCGTGTAGATGGCCACCCAGCCCACCCACCCCGCGGTCCCCCACGCCGCAATGCGCAGGATCCGTTCGATCCGCTCGGCGAGGGACGCACGCACCACCGCCATGCCGATCCAGGCGCCCACGATCGACAGCAGCCCGAAGCCGTGGAACGCCGTGCCGAGACCCGCCAGCGCGCTGCCCGCCTCGAGCCGCTTGCTGCCCACCGCGATGCCGTGGGCCAGCAGCGGAAAGGTGGCCACGTTGAGCGACAGGTAGGCAAAGTCGCGATGGCCGAAATACAGCAGCGTCGAGGGCGCCAGCAGCGCCAGCGCGAGATACCGGACGACGTGCGGCGACCACCGCTCGACGATGCCGATCGCCAGGGCGCAGCACACGAACCAGACCGACGCAATGCGCGTCAGCGCCCGGAACGTCCGTTCAGGCGCGTCCTCACCGGGCCCGAACGCTGGGTACAGCTTGGCGAGGAGCGCGATCGTCAAGTGGTTCTCGAACGGCAGATCGCCGCGGCCGATCGTCGTCTCGAAGTTGGTCCGATTCTTCGTATACATGTTCGAATCGGCCATACGGAGCAGCGTCGGGCGGATCGGCACGGTGAGGGCGGCGATGCCCACTGCAATCAGTACCGCCACGGCCAGCCGCTGCCGGTGGCGCGCGTCGCCGAAGCCAGCCGTCCTCAGCAGCACGCAGCCGGCGACGACGAGGCACAGGCTCTGGATGTGCAGGAAGAGCGACAGCGAGTCGAAACGGTTGTCGGTGCTGAAGGGAAACGGGAGTGCGCGGAGGAGCGCGGGGATCCTCGTGCCCATAGCAACCGTGGAATCGTCGACTGCGAAGGTGACGCGATTGATGTAATTGGTGTCGGCAACCGCGGGATCCTTGACGAGCCCGGCCACCGCGTCACGCGACGCATCTCCCAGCTCGTAGCGCCACACCAGCGGGTTCTGCGGGTCGTCCTGGCGACCGTTGCGCAGACCGTGGCGCTCTTCCAGCGCCTGCCTCTCGGTCTGGCCGACCGTCGGCTGCCAGCGGATCGACACGCGCGGTCCGGTGATGGTGACGGTGACGAGCGACAGCGTGAGCACGAACAGCGCGGCCGGCACCAGCCACCAGCGACGACGGCTCGTCCGCGCGGGCGGGGGCTGTGTGGAGGCGTCCTGGTCCGGCATCGAGGCGCGAGCAGCAACTATATACACACGTCCGCGGGACGGTGGTGCCGGGGGGGGGGAGAATCGAACTCCCACGCGCTTTCGCGGCCCAGGATTTTAGGCCGTATTTCCGTGTCTTCCTGTGCCTCTCGAAAATCGTTCGTAAATTCGCACAACCGCTACTTTTTCAGGCGGTCACATTCTGCCTCCTGATTGGGCATAGACGGACAGAGGATCCCTCTCAAAGACACAGTACAGGATCAGTTTAGGCTCAGTAGAAACCAAACGTTGGGTTATACTATGGAGTGACGTGGGGTGAGCTGATCCGGCGGTTGAAGAAAGCTGGATTCGTTCCGGCCAAAACCGGCAAGGGCAGCCACCAACAACTCGTCCATCCGAAAACCGGACAGGTCATCACGATCTCGGTGCACACGAAGAAGGAAGTCGGCACCGGACTGGCGGCCAGGATTCTGAAAGACGCGGGACTATGACGCACTACTCGATTGTGGTTGAACGCGAAACGAACGGGACCTTCTCGGCGTGGGTGGCCGGTCTGCCCGGCGTCTACGCGGCAGCCGATACGGTCAGAGCTGCAAAGGCAGCTATCCGCAGTGCGCTGACAGCTCATCTCGAAACTCTGGCAGAACACGGCCAGACGGCGGCGCCACACGCTGACGTAGCCGTGCTCCGTGTCGATGAACAGACCAAGGCTGGACGCTTCCACTTGAAGTATGTCGGCCTCGGCGCGCTGCTCGGCCGACATACGAGTGCCAAGAAGACCGCAGCGGCCCGCCGTAACGGTCTCAAGGGCGGACGTCCGCGCAAGCTCGTCCCGGCCTAGCCGATGACCGCTCGACAGGAGGCGAGCCGCCGTGCAGCACAGCAGGCGCGCCTCGCGGCCTTGCAGCAGCTCCATGCTGACCCGCAGGCCCCACCCCCGTCTCGTCGTCACTGACAGACAAACAAGCGGAGCCCCCTGCGGGTTTAGCGATGTCCGATCGGGACCCTAACCTCTGGTGCCGGGGGTGGGAATCGAACCCACACGCCGCTTTCGCGGCCCAGGATTTTAAGTCCTGTGCGTCTGCCAGTTTCGCCACCCCGGCGTCTCGGCATTATCCGTTGTTGACGCCTTCGCTGGACGGGCCACCTGAAGGTGGCCCCCAGGTACGACTCACCTGCCCAGACCTGCGCCCGGGTCAACGAGATCGATGACCCGGTCGTAACTATTCGCGGCTGCCCTTCTTGCCACGACGCCAGTCGGAGCGCCCCCACTTCAACCCGGTAGGAGTTCATTGGTTTCCCGATTCGGAATCGCGGCACTGCTCTGCCCGCTCGTCCTCACCCTGCCGGCCGTCGCCGCCGCCCAGGAACCGGTCGTCGAAGGACAGGACCTGATCGGCGGCGTGCCCCGCCGCCAGATTCACGCGACACGCCTGCCCGACCGCGAGCGCATCGTGCTCGACGGCCGCCTCGACGAGAGCATCTGGAGGCAGGCCGAACCAGCCAAGGACTTCGTCCAGATCGACCCGCAGAACGGCACGCCGGCCACCGAGCCCACCGAGGTCCGGGTCGTCATCAGCAAGGACGCCTTCTACATGGGCGTGACGGCGTTCGACTCCGAGCCCGACAAGTGGCTTGGCTACCAGCGCCGCCGCGACGAGTTCCTCCCGGCCGACGATCGTTTCATGTGGCGTATCGATACCTTCCTGGATGAACGATCCGGGTATTTCTTCGAGATGAACCCGTCGGGCCTGATGGCTGACGCGGTGTTCGGCGTCAACGGCATGAACCGCGCGTGGGACGGCATCTGGAACGCGCGCGTGCGCCACAGCGAGATCGGCTGGACCATCGAGATCGAAATCCCCTTCCGCACGCTCAACTTCAATCCCAACACCGACACCTGGGGCATCAATTTCCAGCGCACCGTGCGCCGCAAGAACGAAGACAGCATCTGGATGGGATGGGCGCGCAACCAGGGCCTCGACCGCATGACCAACGCGGGGCACGTGAAGGGCATCAGCAACGTCACGCAAGGCAAGGGGCTCGACGTCAAGCCGTACGGCCTGGTGTCCGCCGAGTCGGCGCCGGTCGCCGGCTCGCCCGGCTGGGACGGCAGCAAGAACGCGGGCGTCGACGTGTTCTACAACCCCACGCCGGGTCTGCGCGCCAACGTGACCGTGAACACCGACTTCGCCCAGACCGAAGTCGATCAGCGCCAGGTCAACCTCACGCGCTTCTCGCTCTTCTTCCCCGAACGCCGCGACTTCTTTCTCGACGGCGCCACGTTCTTCGACTTCGCCAGCACCAGCGGCAACGGCCTGGGCAGCGAGCAGGTGCAGCCGTTCTTCAGCCGCAACATCGGCCTGAGCGCCGACGCGCGCCCGCAGCGCATCGACGTCGGCTCGAAGTTCACGGGTCAGGTGGGCGGGCAGGACGTCGGCTTCCTGCACGTCCGCACCGGCGACGAAGACAAGAAGGGGTTCATCGGCGAGGACTTCACCGCGGCGCGGGTGAAGCGCCGGATGTTCCAGCAGTCCTACGTCGGCGGCCTCTTCACGCGGCGTGCGGCGCGATCGCCCGGGGCCATCGCCACACGGACGGCGGGCTTCGACTTCCGCCTGGCCACGAACCGCTTCCGCGGCGACCAGAACCTCAGCCTGGCCGGCTGGTTTCTCCATGCGTCGCGACCGGGCAGCACGCGCCGCCGCGGCGCCTACGGCCTGGCCTTCGAGTACCCGAACGATCGCTGGTTCGCCGGCATCAACGCCCGCGAGGTGCAGACCAACTTCGACCCCTCGGTGGGCTTCGTCACCCGGCGCGACTACCGGCGGTTCAACCAGTTCGCGGGTTGGGGGCCGCGACCCAACACCCGGCTGGTCCGGCGGGTGCAGATGAACGGCGGGCTGGAGATCTTCACGGACCTCCACAACAACCTGCTCGAGCGCAACGTCGGGCTCACGCTGGTGAACCTGCAGCTCCAGTCGCAGGACCAGGTGGCGGTAGAGGCCTCGCACAACCACGAGCGGCTCGACGCCCCCTTCCCCATCGCACCGGGCATCACGCTGCCGATGGGCGGCGTGTACACCTACCGCCGCATCGCGGTCGCGGGACAGACCGCGAATCGACGCACGCTGGCGCTCAACGGCCGCTTCGAGACCGGCGAGTTCTACTCGGGGACACGGCGCCAGACGGTGACGGGGCTGACCATCCGCGCACGTCCGGGGTACATCGTCAGCCTCAACGGTGAATGGAACACCGTCGATCTCGCAGAGGGTCGGTTCACGTCCAACGTCTTCCGTGTCGTCGCCGACTCGCAGTTCTCACCGTTCATGGCGGTGGTGAACAACATCCAGTACGACACGGTCAGCCGCGTCATGGGCTGGCAATCGCGCTACCGATGGATCCTGAGGCCCGGAAACGACCTGTATCTGGTCTATACCCACAACTGGCTGGACGACGCCGTCGCCCGCCGATTCGTCTCGATCGACCGGAAGTTCGCCTCTAAAGTGTTGTATACACACAGGTTCTAGGCACGTACCGGAGGGCTTGCGCTGGGGTATGCTGGATCAGCGGGTTTGGCCAGGTCGACGAGTCAAGCGCCCGTTGCCTTCTTCGCACCCTCATACCAGTGCACGCAGGCTGCGTGCTCGGCAAATCTCCTGGCCTCGGTTCCCGGTTGGCGGCAACGCCAACCGGGCACCACTTCCGCACTCTGAAGCCTCAAGCCTTTGGCCTTTGGCCTCTCGCCTCTAGTGCACGGTCGATGAGGACGGCGGCATGCGCGCCGCGTCGACCACTTTCTGAATCAGCTTCGTGAGGTCGCGCTCGGCGATGTCGAAGGGGCCGGCCACGGCCGCGCCGAGCGACAGCTCGAGGGCGATCACCACGCCGCCGGCCTCGAAGGGGCTCACGATCCAGCTGAATCCGCGCAGCGCTACCGGCCGGTCGGGGTCGCTGTCGGGGTTGTGCGCCTTGTCCATCGCGCGCAGCATGCCGGTCAGAACCTCGGCCACGTCGTCTTCGGTCCAGGCGCCGGGCTCGCGAGTGACCGATGGCAGCGGAACGGTGGTGGCGTGGTTGTCCCCACGCAGCCAGATATCAACAGAGACGTTCATAGGGCAGTGTCTAAGACCCGCCCTGGGGGCGGGGGGCGCCGAGCTGCGCCACCAGGGCTTCGGCCGTATGCACCGGCGCCTGACAGGTGAAGTCGCGGCAGACGTACGCCGTGGCACGTCCGTCGCGGGGCGTCATCGGCTGCATCCACGGTAGCACACGCTCCAGCGCGCTCCGGTGCTGGCGGAAGGCCGGCACCACGACGGCCGTCGGCTGATACGACACGCGCAAGGCGTCGAGGAGCGCACGTGTATCGCCCGCATCGGCCTCGCCCGCAATCACAATCTGCGGCCTCCCCGCGTGATACGTTGACAAGGCCGACAGCATCATCGGCACGGCCCGCCCGAGGTGCGCGCCGAAGAGCGCGATCGCGCGTTCAATCTTCTCGCTCGCCGCCACATCGCCGGTCAGATGTGCCAGCGCAAGCAGGTTCAGCACCGCCACCGAGCTCGCGGCCGGTTCGGCCCCGTCGTAGGTCTCTTTGAGCCGCAGGAGCACCGACGGGTCGTGCCCCGTGGTACTGAACCACCCGCCTTCGATCGGATCCCAGAAAAGCTCGTTCATCCGGGTTTGAAGGGTCAGCGCCCATTCGAGCCATCGCGGATCGCCGGTGGCCTCGAAAAGCTCGATGAGACCAAACGCCAGGTAGGCGTAGTCCTCGGCGTAGCCCTCCACGGCGGCGTCGCCGGCGCGGAAGCGGCGCAGCAGGGTGCGTGTGCCGGCGTTCCACAAGTGACGCTGGAGGAATTCGGCCGCGCGCTCCGCATCGGCGATAAAGCCCGCGCCGCCATCGGCCGTACTCCCTGGAACGGTGCGCCCAGCTCGGGCAAAGGCCGCAATCATCAGCCCGTTCCAGGCCGTCAGCACCTTGTCGTCGAGATGGGGCCGTGGACGGGCCGCCCGCAGGTCCATGAGGCGGCCACGGCTGCGCGCCAGCGCGACCTCGACCTCCGCGACGGTCTTGCCGGTGTCCGTGGCGATGTCGTCGAGCCCCTTCGCCGTGTAGAGCAGGTTCTTGCCGGTGAACTCCTCCTGCGGATCGAACGGCGCGTTGCCGTCGGGCCGCACGCCGAATCGCTGGCAGAAGGGCTCGGCGTCGCCGCCGAGCTGCGCCCGGAGCTCGCCCTCGGTCCACACGTAGAAGGCCCCCTCCTTCTTGTGAGGATGCGGCGCCGCGGCGTCTTCCGGCGGCACGCTGTCGGCATCCTCGGCCGAGTAGAACGCGCCCTCGGGGTGACCGAGGTCGCGCTTCACGTAGAGGAGCGTGTCGACGGCCACGTCCGCAAACGAACGGTCGCCGGTGGCCTGCGCCGCTTCGAGATACGCCAGCACCAGCTGTGCCTGGTCATACAGCATCTTTTCGAAGTGCGGCACGCGCCAGTCGCCGTCCACGCTGTAGCGATGGAATCCGCCGCCAATGTGGTCGCGCATGCCGCCGATGGCCATGGCCCGCAAGGTGTGGAGCACCATCGCGAGCGGTGGCTCGGCCCCGGTGCGGGCGTGCTCGCGGAGCAGGAACAGCAGCTCCGACGGCCGCGGAAACTTCGGCGCGTTGCCGAAGCCGCCGCGCCGGCGGTCGAACGCGGCCTCGAACTCGGCCACCGCGCGGCTGAGCGCCTCGCGGCCCGGGACGCTGCCGCCGCCGTCCGACTGCCCGTACATCCGGAGCCGGCCCAGGATGGACGACGCCGAGGCCTCGATCTTCTCGCGGTCCTCGCGCCACGCCCGCTGCAGCTCCTGCAGGATCTCGACGAAGCCCGGACGGCCCCACCGGCTCGTCGGCGGAAAGTAGGTGCCTCCGTAGAACGGCTCGAGCGACGGCGTCAGCCACACGCTCATCGGCCACCCGCCGGAACCGGTCGTGGCCTGCACGAAGGTCATGTAGACGCGGTCCACGTCGGGCCGTTCCTCGCGGTCCACCTTGATCGACACGAACCCGGCGTTGAGGACGTCGGCCACCTCGGCGCTCTCGAAGCTCTCATGCGCCATCACATGGCACCAGTGACACGTGGAGTAGCCGATCGACAGGAAGATCGGCTTGTCCTCCGCCCGGGCGCGCGCAAACGCGGCCTCGCCCCAGGGATACCAGTCCACCGGATTGTCCTGGTGCTGCAGCAGATAGGGGCTGTGTTCGGACGCGAGACGGTTGGACACGAACGGCCTTTCAGGGCTCGGTCAGGCGCTGGCGCCCGGCGCGTGAGGATGACGCCTGGCCCGGTAATGGGCCGCGGTGAACTCCACACCGTACATCAGAATCACCGACGACACGTAGACCCACATCAGGAACAGCACCACCACCGCGATGGAGCCGTTGACGACCTGAATCTGGGCGTTGCGGTTGGTCATCCACGAGAAGACCTCGAACCCGCCGCGCCAGAGCGCACCCGTGAACACCGCCCCCACCCACACGTCCCGGAACCTCGCACGCTCGTTGGGGACGAAGTAGTAGACCAGCCCCACGGCGACGATGAAGAGGATCGTGGCCAGGTACTGCAGGGCCAGGGAGCGGATGGCCGCCACCCACCACACGCCCGCGAAGGTATAGCCGATGAGGCTGGACGACACCACGTGGCTGGCACTCACCATCAGCAGCCCGACGATCATGGTCCCGGTCGCGGCCGCGAACATCAGGAACCCGGCGAGACGGTGTTTCCAGAATCCGCGCGGCTTGCTCACCCCCCAGGCTTCGTTGACGGCGCTCGTGAGCGCGCCGAAGACGCCGAGCGAGCCCCAGACCAGCCCGAGCCCGCCGGTGACGCTCAGCCCGACGGGGTGCTGGCGGAAGGCGTCGAGCTGCTGCACCAGGAAGTCGAAGCGGGTGGGAAAGTAGCGGAAGAGGAACGACAGCACTTCGGCGCGGTCGGTGTCGTCGGCCGCCAGGCTCCCGAAGAGCGAGACGACGAGCAGCAGGAAGGGGAAGAGCGACAGCAGCGCGTAGTAGGCGATCGCCGCGGCGTGCGTGAGGTCGTTGCTGAAGAGGAGCTCGCGCAGCGCACTCCCGGCGGCGAGCGCCGAGAGGCGAATTTCACGAATGACGCGCAGCGCGACCCGGTGCCGCTTCAGCGCGCGGCGGCGCGCGCGAAAGCGGGCGCCCGGAGGCGCAAGATCACGAGCCGGCACGCCGGCCGTGCTGGCCGTTCCGGGGCGCTGTGGATCGCGGCACCGGCGGCACGGTGCGAGGCTTGGCGCGCTGGTCGAGAATCTGGTGCTTCTTCATCTTGCTGTACAGCGTCGGACGATAGAGCCCCAGAATCTGCGCCGCCTCCTGTTTGTTCCAATTGGTCCGCATCAGCGTCTGGACGATGGCCACCTTCTCGATCTCGGCCAGCGTGCGCTGCGGCGGAATCGTGAACTCCTCCATCGACGGCGCTTCGTCCCGGATCGACTCGGGCAGGTCCGCCGGCTGGATGTCTCCCGTCTTGCACACGAGCACGGCGCGCTCGATGGCGTTTTCGAGCTCGCGCACATTGCCCGACCAGCGGTTGCGGATCAGGAGGTGGTAGGCGGCCGGCGAAATAGCGCGCACGGTGCGGTTGTAGCGCTCGTTGAACTTGGCGAGGAAATGGTTGCAGAGGAGCGGGACGTCCTCGGCCCGCTCGCGCAGCGGCGGCACCTTCAGCGTGATGGTGTTGATGCGGAAGTAGAGGTCCTCGCGCAGCCGCCCCTCGCGCAGCGCGTTTTCCAGGTCGATGTTGGTGTCGCAAATCAACCGGAAGTCCACGCGGATCAGGCGATCGCTGCCAATCGGCCGATACTCGCGCTCCTGCAGCACGCGCAGCAGCTTGGTCTGCAGATAGGGCGGCATCTCGCCGATCTCGTCGAGCAGCAGCGACCCCCCTTCGGCCATCTCGAACAGGCCTACCTTGTCCGCGGTGGCGCCGGTGAAGGCCCCCTTGCGGTAGCCAAACAGCTCGCTTTCGATCAGCTCGTTGGGGATCGCGGCGCAGTTGATCTTGATGAAGGGCCCGCGCACGCGATTGGAGTTGTGGTGAATCGCGTTGGCGATGAGCTCCTTGCCGGTGCCGTTCTCGCCCTGGATCAGGATGTTCGCGTCGCTGGCAGCCACACTCTCGATCAGCTCGAAGAGATCCTTCATCTTCTTGCTCTGGCCGACGACGTTGCCAAAGCTGTAGCGCCCGCGCACCTGCTCCTTCAATCGCAGGTGCTCCACCCGCTCGCGCGTCAGCTCCACCGCCTTGTGGAGGATGTGAATGAGGCCGGCCTGATCCACCGGCTTCTCGAGGAAGTAGAACGCCCCGGCCTGCCCCGCCTCGACGGCCCTGGCCACGCCCCCTTGAGCGCCCACGACAATGACCTGCGGCGTCTCGTCGGTCTCTTTGAGCCGGCGCAGCAGCGCTATCCCATCTGTATCCGGCAGCTCGAGATCGGTCAGGATGACATCGGGCCGCCACTGGCGGAAGATTTCCTCGCCCCGGGCGCCGATCAGCGCCGACCGCACCTCGTAGCCTTCGGCTTCGATCACGATGCGAAGCCACTCGGTCATCGCCGGTTCGTCGTCGATCACGAGGACGCGCCGGCGGCGTTTCGTAGCGATCGAAGACACAGTGGTCATTTTTAGTCAGGGCTCCAGACGCCGAATTTACCACGCGACGTCTAGAAACGATACAGATTCTGCGTGACTGAGCAGTAACAAGACAGCCTGTAGCGATTTCAGCCTGATCAGCTTGACGAGAGGCGGTGTCCTATAATCCGCCACACACGTGGACCTCCTCGCGACGCAGATCCGTCGCGGATCACCGGAATTTGGTGCCAACCGCGCGCAGATGGAACGCCTGGTGACCGACCTGCGCGCCCGTATCGAACGGGCGCGGCAGGGCGGCGACGAGCGCTCCGTGAAGCGACACCGGGAACAGGGCAAGCTCGTGGTCCGGGAGCGCCTGGAACGGCTGCTCGACCCGGACTCCCCCTTCCTCGAACTGTCTCCCTTGGCCGCCGACGGTCTGTACGACGACGGCACTCCCGGCGCCGGCCTGGTCAGCGGCGTCGGACGCGTATCCGGCCGCGAGGTGGTCATCGTGGCCAACGACGCCACGGTCAAAGGCGGCACGTACTACCCGATGACGGTGAAGAAGCATCTGCGCGCACAACAGGTGGCGCTCGAGAACCGGCTCCCCTGTCTGTATCTCGTCGATTCGGGCGGGGCCTATCTCCCGCTGCAGGCCGAGGTCTTCCCCGACCGCGAGCACTTCGGCCGCATCTTCTTCAACCAGGCCCGCATGTCCGCCCAGGGGATCGCGCAGATCGCGATCGTGATGGGCTCGTGCACTGCGGGCGGCGCCTACGTGCCGGCGATGTCGGACGAAACGATCATCGTGAGCGGCACCGGCACCATCTTCCTGGGCGGGCCACCGCTGGTGAAGGCCGCCACCGGCGAGGACGTGACCGCCGAGGAGCTCGGCGGCGCCGACGTGCATGCCCGGCTGTCGGGCGTGGCCGACTACCTCGCACACGACGACGCGCACGCGCTGGAGCTGGCGCGCACCATCGTCTCGACGCTCCACGGATCGAAGACGCTGCCGGCGGACCGCACGGCGCCCGAAGCCCCCGCGCACGATCCCGCCGACATCTACGGCGTCGTGAGCGCGGACACGCGGCATCCCTACGACGTGCGCGAGGTGATCGCGCGCCTGGTGGACGGTTCGCGCTTCGACGAATTCAAGCGTCTCTACGCGCCGACCATCGTCACCGGTTTCGCCCGGCTCCATGGCTTCCTGGTGGGCATCGTCGCCAACAATGGCGTGCTGTTCTCGGAGTCGGCCCTCAAGACCACGCATTTCATCGAGCTGTGCAACGCGCGCGGCGTCCCGCTGGTGTTCCTGCAGAACATCACCGGCTTCATGGTCGGGCGTCAGTACGAACGCGGCGGCATCGCCAAGGACGGCGCCAAGATGGTGCACGCCGTGGCCAACTCCACCGTGCCCAAGTTCACGGTCGTCATCGGCGGTTCCTTCGGTGCCGGCAACTACGGCATGTGCGGCCGCGCCTACGACCCGCGCTTCCTGTGGATGTGGCCCAACGCCCGCATCTCGGTGATGGGCGGCGAGCAGGCGGCCTCGGTCCTGAGCACGGTCAAACGCGATCAGCTCGCCCGCGACGGCAGGACGCTCAGCCAGGCCGAGGACGCCGAGATCCGCGAGCCGATTCTCGAGAAGTACGAGCGCGAAGGGTCGCCCTACTACTCCACCGCCCGGCTCTGGGACGACGGCATCATCGACCCGCTGCACACGCGCGACGCGCTCGCCCTGGGCATCTCCGCGGCGTACAACGCACCGGTGCCGCCCGTCCGCTACGGCGTCTTCCGGATGTAGCCGTGTTCACGCGGATCCTGGTCGCCAACCGCGGGGAGATTGCCGTCCGCATCCTGCGCACCTGCCGCGTGATGGGTATCGAGACGGTGGCGGTGTACTCGGACGCCGACGCCCGCTCGCTGCACGTGACGCTGGCGGACCAGGCGGTGCGCATCGGCGGCGCGGCTCCCGCGGACAGCTATCTCTTGCAGGCAGCGATCATCGACGCGGCGCGCGCCACCGGCGCGCAGGCGGTGCATCCAGGCTACGGCTTCCTGTCCGAGAACGACGCGTTTGCCGCCGCGTGCGCCGGCGCCGGGCTGACCTTCATCGGCCCCTCGCCCGACGCCATGGCCAAGCTGGGCTCGAAAACCGCGGCCCGCCGTCTGGCCGAGGCCGCCGGAGTGCCGGTGGTGCCGGGTGCGGTGCCGGACGATCAGAGCGAGGCCGCGCTGATCGCGGCCGCGACGCGGGTCGGCTTCCCCGTCCTGCTGAAGCCGTCGGAAGGGGGTGGCGGCATCGGCATGAAAGCCGTGCACGCCGCCACCGAGCTACCCGCCGCCATCGCGCAGGCCCGTCGCGAAGCCGAGGCCGCCTTTGGCGACGGCACGCTGTACGTCGAGCGGCTCGTGACAAAGCCTCGGCACGTCGAGTTTCAGGTCCTGGGCGACGTCCACGGTACGGTGGTGCACCTCTTCGAGCGCGAGTGCTCGATCCAGCGCCGGCATCAGAAGGTGCTGGAAGAAACGCCGTCCACGGCGGTCACACCGGCGCTGCGCGCCCGGATGGGCGCGGCCGCGGTCGCGCTCGCGAAGGCCGCCGGCTACTCCAACGCCGGGACCGTCGAGTTCCTGGTCGAGGGCGCTGGCGACGGCGCCTCGTTCTACTTCCTGGAGATGAACGCACGGCTGCAGGTCGAGCACCCGATTACCGAGGCGGCGACCGGCGTCGATCTCGTCCGTGCGCAGATCGAGGTCGCCGCCGGTCAGCCAGTGCCCTGGACGCAGGAGCAGCTGAGCCAGCGCGGACATGCAATCGAAGTCCGCGTATGCGCCGAGGATCCGCGCCAGGGGTTTCTCCCGCAAGCGGGCGTGCTGGCGCTCTATCACGAACCGTCCATGCCGGGCGTGCGGGTCGACTCAGGCGTGTGCGAAGGCGGCGAGGTCTCGGTGCACTACGACTCGCTGCTCGCCAAGCTCGTGGCCTGGGGCGACACGCGCGAGGCGGCGCGCCTGCGTGCGCGCGACGCGCTCGCGCAGTACCCGATTCTCGGTCTCCGGACCAACGTGCCGCTGCTGATGCGGCTGCTGGTACATCCCCGGTTCGTCGCCGGCGACCTCGACACCCATTTCCTCGACACCGAAGCCGCAACGCTGGTGCCTGCCGACAACACCCCGTCCGACGCGGCGCGCGCGGTGGCTGCCGCGGTGCGAGCGCGACCGTCCACCACGACCGGCGCATCGGACAGCTGGCCGGATCCGTGGGCCTCGCTCGGAGGACGGCGTGTCTGAGCCGACGGATACCGTCACGCCGCTCGGCGCCGGCCGCTTCCTGGTGAGCCGCGATGGGCGACAGCGCCTCGCCTACGGGACGCAGGCGGCGGGCGCCACGTGGGTGTTTCTGGACGGCGAGGTGATCGTGATCGGCGCCGCACCGTCGGCGGCGCGCGCCGCGGCCGTCGACGAACATGCGTCGCTCGCGGCCCCGATGCCGGCCACGGTCATCGCGATCGCGGTCCAGCCGGGCCAGAAGGTGGCCGCCGGCGACGTGCTCATCCGTCTCGAAGCCATGAAGATGGAGCTGCCCGTACGATCGCCTCGCGACGCGACCGTGGTTGCGGTAAAGTGCCGGGAGGGTGAGCTCGTACAGCCGGGAGTGCCGCTGCTCGAGCTGGATGAGGCGTGACCACGAGACACACGCGCGACACGGTCACCATCGCGCCGGAACCGACCGCCGACGACCTCGATCGGATGATGGAGTCGGTGCGACGGGGATGGACCGCCACACTCACCGTCCGCCGCCAGACACCCGACGACATCGGCTACCGCGAGGTGTACGTGAAGCTCGATGGCCGCCGGCTCGCGATGTTGAGCTACGGCACCGCGATGACCGAGAGCATCGAGCCGGGGCGCCACATCCTGCAGGTGGACAACACGCTCTTCAAGAAGCGGATCGAGTTCGTGGCCGGCGTCAACGACCACATCGCCTTCAAGACCGCCAACCTCGCCGGCTGGGGCACCTACTCCGCGTGGGCGCTGCTCATCGGCTTCCTGGGCGCCGGCCCCCTCTACCTGATGCTCGAACGCGACGAGACGGCCGCGTCGAAAGACGGCGCGGCGTGATCGACAAGGAGCTGGCCACGCTGGTCGTGGACCTGGTGGAGAAGGTGGGCCTGCTGCGGCGCGACCTGCAGCAGCGTCAGGATCTGGAAAAGTACGAAGGGCGCGTGGCCCGCATCGAGCAGAAGCTGTCCGCGCTGGCCGAGAGGGTATCGGCGGACGACCCCGAGCTGGCCAAGGCGCTGCGGACGGCGTGGCAGCTGCCTGCCCGCAGCCTCGCCTTCCGCAACGCCGAACATCGGAAGAAGTCGTAGGGGCCGCGTTCGTAGGGGCCGCCTTCAGACGGCCCGTCGCTAACCTTCCTTCCCCTCCGTCAGGTTCGACAGGTACGTCTCGTAGCCCAGCTCCTTGATCTGGTGGAGCTGCGCTTCCAGCCACTCGACGTGCTCCTCTTCGTCCTTGAGGAGCAGGGCGAACAGCTCGCGCGACGCGTCGTCGTTGTTCTCGCGCGCCACCGCGACGGCCTTGTTGTACATCGCCACCGCCGCGACTTCGAGCTTGTAGTCCGCCGTGAGCTGCGCCTTCACGTCACCGCCGACGTTGAGCTCGAGGTAATCCATCTTGGGCGTGGAGTCGAGGAACAGGATGCGCTCGATCAGCTTCTCGGCGTGCTTCATCTCGTCGATCGACTGTTTCTTGATGTAGTTGCCGAGCGCGTGGTAGCCCCACTTGTGGCACATCTCCGCGTGCAGGAAGTACTGGTTGATGGCCGTGAGCTCCTCACGAAGTGCCACGTTCAGTTCGGCAATGACCTTCGCGTTCCCTTTCATGCGCCTCCCTTTGGATGATGTCGTCCTCAGGGGATGGTATGTCGAGTGCGGCTCAACGCCAAACTCCGGACGGGCCCAGTCCGAGGCGAAGCCCAGGCGCATAGACGGACGGCGGCACGAGGTGCTCGAAGCGGACGGCGCCTTCCGGGCCTCGGCCGGCTTTGGACAGCAGGCGCCGGCGCACCAGCGGCGGACCGTTGTAGAACGACAGGGCCGAGGCCGCCGACCCCGGTTCGCGGACGGTGACATAGAGATCGGTCACGAGGGCCGCGTCGAGGAGCGAGGTCGCGATACGCCGGCCGCCGACCGCCGACACCACGGCCACGCCGCGGTCGCGCAGCTGCGTCAGCGCGGCGCGCAGGTCGAGCGGCTCGCCCGCCCCAATCACCTCTACCCACGGGCACTCGCGCAGCCGCGCGCGCGCCGTGGCCACGCGGCTGCTGCGGGTGACGACAATCACCTGCAGCGACGGCTCGTGGAAGAGCAGGCAGCGATCGAACGGCACGTCACACGAATTGGTGACGAGCACCTGCACCGGGTGGCGCGGCAGCCCGCGGTCCGCGCGCAGCCTCACCAGTTCGGGATGCCAGACGGAACAGATCTGATTGCGGCTCTCGGGCGCCCCGATGCCGCCGAGCACCGCGTCGGCGTCCACGCGCGTCAACCCTTCGTGCAGTAGATGCCCCACCGTCGCGCCGAAGGTGTCGGCCGGCTGCGCCTCGGTGACGATCAGGCTCACCGACGGCAGCTCCGGCGACGCGGGACCGGCGGAGCGATGGAAGTCGCCGTCGAACAGCCGCCGCGTCCAGGCGTTGCCGAACGACAGCAGGCCCGCGCCCCCCGATTCTTCGGCGATGGTCGTGAGGGCCGCGAGCGGTGCCGCCAGTGCAGCCTCCTCCTTGTCGCGGCAGTAGTCCTGAAAAACCGGCATGGTGGTCATCTCTGGTTGAAACGCCACCTCATCGCTCGACGAACAGCCACCCCGGAGCCCTGGTGCAGCGGCGGTCAGGATCGTGAACACTGTGTTACATTTGACCAGCTTGGGCCGCAGGGCCGCGACGGAGCGGAATGTCCGATAACACCCTCGACCTGACGGTCGAGCTCGCCCCCCGGGCGAGGTTCGACCTCGTCGATCTGCGCCGTCATTTCGCCGACGAGCACGCGGCGCTTTCCACCTATCCCCGCACGCTCTACTGGTCCTGCCACACCACCGCCGGCTTTCTGGAGCCCGGCCTGGCGGCGAGGCTGAGCGAACAGGGCATCCCCAACTACCTCGAGGCGTTCCGGACGCTCTTCCCCGAGGGGGCGGGCTACGAACACGACCGCCTCGAACGGCGCGCGGACCTGGACTCGGCGCAGCGCGCGGTGGAGCCGCGGAATGCAGACTCGCATCTGGCGTTCATGGCCAGCGGCCTGCGCACGTGCGTCACCCACGCGAACCGGCCGGATGAACCGGTGTTCTTCGTGGATCTGGACGGCATCAACGGCGGGCAGCCCCGCCGCCGCCGCGCCCGCTTCGTCGGCTTCACGCAGGAGCGCGTGGTGGGCTCGGCCCGCATCGAAGTGCCGGTCTCCGCGCACCCGATCGACTCGATCAACCTCAAAGATCCCCGCCTGGGCGTCTACGGGCAGCTGGCGGACTTCGTGAAGCGGGCCGGCGTGGCCAAGGGCAAGCTGCGCGTCTCCCTCGACAGCTCGGAGCGCCACTCGGCGCTGACCGTCAACGAGTACGAGACGCTGCTCATGAAGTACGACCTGGCCGAAGTGCTGGCCAACCCGCTCCGCTTCGTGGCCGAAAAGTACCGGCACGCGATGGCCGACCCGCGCGCCGTTCCCGCCAAGACGCTCGGCTACGCGAAGTACGACTTCGTGCGAGTGCTCAATCGTGGTCTCGATACGTTCGGCTTGCGCGGGTCGATCATCGAGCGCGTGCTGGCGCGGACGCTTGCGGTGCCCGCGGCCCGCTTCTTCGGCATGCGCCGCTCCGTGAACCTGCTCGTGTCGAGCGACGACGGCGACGCCGGCATCGTCGAGGGCGTCTACCAGAGCCCGATTCTCGTTCAGTGGCAGCAGGCGCCCCGCAGCGCCCGCCTGCTCGACGTGACCCTCACGGAACTGCTCTAGCGTGGTCGGGCACATCTAAAGATGTGCCCCTACGAGCGCCAGCTCTATCTCGGGATGCGGTCCGGCATGTCCGCGGTCACGTAGGCGATCGCCGCGATCGCCGCGGCGGCCTTCGACAGCTCCTCGGGCGCGATGCGCTCGACGGTGTCGGCGGCGGTATGGTGGATCAGGAACAGCCGCGAGGCGTCCCCAAGATAGGCAAGCGCCGGCACGTTGCCCGCCTGCGCAATCGGGTCGATGTCGGGCCCGCCGCCGCCGGCGCCGATGTCCTGCAGGCCGAGCGGGGCCAGGAGCGTTGACATCTGGGCCATCACCATGCGGCCGGCAACGCTGCCCGAGAACCCGAGCGACGCCGGCGCGAACACGCCCGAATCCGACTCGATCGCGAGCACGTGGTTGCCCGCCGCGTGGCCGTACTTGGCGCCGTACGCGGCGGCGCCGTTCATCCCGTGCTCTTCGTTGGTCCACAGCACCAGCCGCACGGTCCGGCGCGGCCTGACGCCGAGCTTTTTCATGAGCCGCAGCGCTTCCCACGTGACGATGCAGCCGGCGCCATCGTCCGACGCACCGGTGCCCACATCCCAGGAGTCGAGATGGCCGCCGACGAGCACCACTTCGTCGGGGCGCTCCCGGCCGACGATCTCGCCGATCACGTTCGCCGACGCGGTCTCCCCTTCCATCCGTCCGCTGGTGACGAGCCGCACGCGCACGTGCCGCCCTGCATTCGTCAGCCGCACGATCCGGTTGGCGTCTTCGGCGGCCACGGCGGCTGCAGGAATCTGCGGCTGCCCCGGCGTGTAGTTCACGCTGCCGGTATGCGGCGTGCGGAGGCCGATCGGCCCCACCGACCGCACCATCACCGCCGCGGCACCGTAGTCGGCCGCCAGCCGCGCTCCCCCGGTGCGGTACGACATCGTCTCCGCGTAGGTCGTGTAGGTGACGTCGAAGAGCACGATGCGGCCCGGTACCTGCGTCCGCTTGGCGCGCAGATCCTCGAAGCTCGTGACCACCACGACCTCGGCCTCGATTCCGCCGGGAGGCGTGGCCACGGTACCGCCGAGGCCCAGCATCGCAATCGGATGCCGCGGTGGGTCCACGATCTCGGCGCTCTCCACTCCCCGGACCCAGCGCGGCACCATCACGCGCTCGGTGCGCACGTTGTCCAGGCCGTCGGCCTTCATCGCCTCCACCGCCCACGCGACGGCGCGCCCCAGGTTCTCGGACCACGCGGGCCGGGCGCCGTAGGTGTCGGTGAGTTCGGCCAGCCGCTGCCAGGCGAAGTCGTTCTCCTGGGCGGCGGCCATCAGCTTTTGTGCGGTGACGCGATACGGGTCGAGCCACGACCCGAAGGTCTGCGCACGGGACAGCGTACCTGCGCCGGCGACGGCCGCCAGCACCACGGCCAGCGCGCGCCACGCGGTCAGGCGCCTACTTGAAGCTCTCGGCGAGGTCCGGTTTGGTGTCACGCAGGATCTGCAGAATCGCCTGGCGATCGGCCGCCGACAGCTGTTGAGTGATCTTACGCGTGTCGCGCCCCGACAACACATCCCAGAGACGGCCGTAGACCGCCTGCCGGGCCGCGGGCGGCAGCGCGTCGAAGGCCGGGGCGTAGATCAGGAAGCTGCACGGATACCGGAACAGGCGCGAATGCAGGTCGAGCTCGCGCAGCGACCGGCCCTTCGCGTCCCGCGGCCCCTGCGCCGCGAACCACTCGCCAAAGCCGGACGATCCGTGCACCTGGCCGGCCAGCGGCGCCTCGTCCAGCATCAGCATCGAGTCGGCGAGCTCCGCAGCCGCTTCTTTCACGCGCGCCGCCGCATCCACCGACGGTTCGGCCCCGGCCACGCGCGCCTCCCAGCCGAGGCGCGCGATCAGGTTGGTGATGGTGGTCTCGTGCGCGAGGACCAGCAGCGCCACCACGTCGCTCGTTGCCGCGGGGTACCCCTTCAGATCGAAGAAGCCGTCCACCGTCGGCAGCGGCGCCTTCGGGTTGCGCGGCCGCCCGAAGTTCTTCTCCGCCGGCATCACCGGGATGTTGCCCAGGTGCTGGGCGCCGCCGGTGTCGCCGGTCACCCACCAGCCACCCCATCGCTGCTCGAGCGGGCTGCCCTGCACGGTGGTGAATCCGTTGGCGTAGGCGTTGGGGTCGTCCGGCAGCGGATACATGCTGGTGGTCATCAACCCTGGCACGCCGCGGGTCTCCCAGGAAAGGTGACACGCGAGACAGTCGGTCTTGCGTTCGAGCACCACGGGCGCGTCCGATTCGCCTGGCGCCTTCTGCCGCAGCGTGTAGAACACCGAGCCCTGCTGTCGATCGGCGGTGGCGATCTCGAGCACGTCGGCACCGCGCACCCACCCCACGAAGACCGTGTCGCCGAAGTAGAGGGCGCGCGGGTTGTGCATCGTCACCAGGTCGGCCTGGAAACTGGTCTTCGAGAAGACCAGCGTCTGCGACGACACCGGAATAGCGAGAGCGTCGAGGAGCGACCGAAGGTAGCCGTGCCCCGCGTCGTAGGATAGCCGTACCTCTCCTTTCGCCAGCCGTTGGTTGAGGCGGACGATCGGGTTGTCGAGATCGCCGGTCGAGTAGCGAATCGTCGGATGGTCGCGCGACAGCACGAAGGCATCGCGCCGCTGCGCGGCGACGGCTGCCACGAACACCGCCAACGCGACGGCGAACACGAGGGGAAAGCGCGGCCGGGGCACCATGTGGACGTCCCCTGTATTTTCACAGATCAACGCTCGCGTGCAGCCAGGGTCCGTACTGGCCGATATTCCGGCCGTGAGCGTGCACGCCCCGCTGGCCCACGTGGACCCGATTTCGGCCTTCGAGGCCGAGGAAGCCGAGCGCATTCGCCGCCGGGAGCGCAAACGCGCCCACGACTCCGAGCGGCGCCTCGAAGGCTGGGAGCGCTACCGGGCGCTCATCGACGCCAGCGACGAGGCCTACGAGCTCATCGACATCAGCAACCGCGAGGCACGTTTTGCACTGATTCTCATGGGCGCGCTCAACGCCGTGGCGCTGGTGCTGGTTACCCGCGCCGACGCCCTCAGCATGCTGCCGGCCCGCGACCGCTACTGGATGGTGGCGCTGTTCGTCGCCTACATCGTGATGGCGGTCGGCTTCCTCATGCAGGCCATCGAGGCCCTGCGGCCGGGGCGTTTCCGCCCCCGCCTGTGGGACTGGACCGGCGGCGAGGACGACCGGCCCGCCGGCGTGCGCTACTACGAGGACGTCATCCAGCAGTCGGCGTCGGAGCACTGGCAGGCGTGGCAGGACGTGCGCCTCACGCAGCTCAACTCGGAGATCGCCGTGCAGGTGCACAGCCTCTCACTGAAAAACCACGCCAAGCACTCGGCGATTCGCCGGCTGTACGGCGGCCTGCGCATCATGGCCATGGTGCTCGGCGCGCTCATGATCGTCTTCGCCTGGATGGTGTGGACGCAGCCCCAGCCGGCGCACGGCGCGGCGAAGCACACCGAGTCCCGCTCCCCGGCGCCGTCCGTGCCGGTGCCGTCGATCCCGAACATCCCCTAAGCAACAGCGAGGCTTCGCCTCGCTGCACAGCATCTGCCTGCCCGCGCGTCGCGCGGGCGGCTGTCTTGACCGGGGGAAGCACCTGCCTCGCCCGGAAAGAGTGTGGCCGGTCAAGACAGCTATGCAGCGGCGCGCGGTTCCGCGAACCACCCGCGCGGGGTTCGGGCCGATAACCACCTTTGTGAAGAAAGGCACGCAGATTCTGCTCGCGCTCCTGGCGCTCGGCGCGTCGCCCGCGCTCGCGCAGGAAACCGGCGCCACCTGGGACAACCGCCCAACGTTCCTGCTCGGCGACGGGTCGCGCATCGAAATCCATGCCCGGCTGCAGAGCGACTACCTGGTGCGCAACGAGGCGGACCCGGACGCCGCATCACTCAGCTTCGACGATCGGCTCTCGCTGCCGCGCAAGCGCGTCGGCGTCGAGGGCATGCTGTTCGATCGCGTCGCCTTCCAGGTGGAGGGCGAGGTGGGCGACACGCAGCCGTGGCGCGACGTCTTCGCCGACGTGAAGATCAACCGCGCGCTGCACGTCCGTGCGGGTCGCTTCAAGGTGCCCTTCAGTCTCGAGCAGCTGACCAGCGGCACCGACCTGGATTTCATCGCCCGCGCCTCTGCCGTGAGCGACCTGTCGCCGTCGCGCGACATCGGCGTCATGGCACACGGCCGCCTTGCCGACCGTGCGCTGAAGTATGAAGCCGGCGTGTTCGAGGTGGACGCCTCCAGCCGGCTGTGGAAGTCGGACGCCGTGCGGACGCTTGCGGGCCGCGTCACCATCGCACCGCTGGCCGACGGGAAGTCGCGCGGATCCGACGCGCTCGAAATCTCGGCGGCGCTCCTGCGCACCGACGTGCCGGAAGGCCGCGGCGGGCCCAGCGGCCATCTGGTGATGGGCGACACGTTCTTCCGTTCCATGTTCGTCAGCGGCACGCGCACACGCGTCGGCGCCAGCGTCGCGTGGAACGCCGCGCGCGCGTCGCTGCGCGCCGAGGTGATCCGCTCGATGGACACCCGCTTGGGACAGGGGATCGACGGGAGCGACCTCTCGAATCTCGTGTCTACCGGCGGCTACGTCGCCGGCTTGTGGCACCTCGCGGCCCACGACGGCCACCGCTACGGCCACGCGCCGCTGCGCGCGCTGGATCTCACCGCGCGCTTCGATCGCCTGTCTTTCGGCAGCGCCGGTGGCGGCGAGGCCTTCCTCAACCCGCGCGCCGACCACGTGGCGCCGATTGGCAAGGACGCCTGGACCCTGGGCGTGAACTGGCACCCGAACCGCTGGGTGAAGGTGCAGGCCAACACCGTGCGCGAGCAGATCGTGGATCCGCTGGCGCTGCTGCCGATCGGCACCACGCCGTTCTGGAGCACGGTGCTCCGCTTCCAGGTCGCGATGTGACGATGTCTCCCGCTTTCTCCATCCCGCGGCACGCCGCCGCGCTGGCCCTGCTGCTCGCCTCTTTCACGGTCCCGGCGTCGGCCCAGACACAGGCCGACCTGTTCGACGACACGGCGCTGCACACGGTCGAGATCGTGATGCACTCGCGCGACTGGAGCGACCTCCACGCGAACTTCCGCAGCAACGACCATTACCCGTGCGACGTGATCTGGAACGGGCTGCGCATGCGCAACGTCGCCGTCCGCTCGCGCGGCAACGGCAGCCGTTACGAAGCCAAGCCCGGGCTCGAGCTGAGCTTCGACTACTACGCCTCGCAGCAGCGGTTCCTCGGGCTGCGGGGGCTGGTGCTCGACAACCTCGTCACCGACCCGTCGATGATCCGCGAGTCCACGGCCATGGCGCTGATGCGGCGCGTCGGCGTGCCCGCCACGCGCGAGGCCCCGGCGCGCGTGTTCGTCAACGGCGCCTATGCCGGGCTCTACATGATGGTCGAACCGGTGGACACCGTCTTCGCGCA
Source organism: Vicinamibacterales bacterium (assembly GCA_036004405.1). Classification (GTDB taxonomy): domain Bacteria; phylum Acidobacteriota; class Vicinamibacteria; order Vicinamibacterales; family UBA2999; genus DASYRM01. The sequence goes on along the minus strand of DASYRM010000079.1, from coordinate 15,853 downwards.
GAAGGCGTTCGAGCAGCCGGGGCTGCTCTTCGAGTACCGCTGGACCTATCCGTTCTTCGCGACGTTCCCCGGCGAGTCGCTCGACCCGTACGCGGTGCTGTTCGAATCGCGGAATCTGGGCGTCCACTCCACCGCGGAGCTGTACACGCCGATGCGCGAGCTGTTCCGGATGATCAATGAGGCGCCCGAAGGCGCCTTCGGCCAGGTGGATCGGTACCTCGATCTCACGGGGCTCGTCCGCACACTGGGCGCTTCGACGTTCATGGCGGAATGGGACGGGGTGTTCGGCTACGACGGCATGAACAACTTCTACCTGTATCGCACCGGCGAGCAGGCCCACCTGATTCCGTGGGACCGCGATCAGGCCTTTCACGCCGTCGACTATCCGCTGCTGGCCGGCGTGGACCAGAACGTCCTGGGCCGGCGGCTGCTGGAGGACGCGGCGCTCCGCGCCGCCTTCGTGCAGGCCGTCACGGAAGTGATGGCGGCGGCGCAGAGCGACACGTGGCTCGAGCGCGAGTTCACGCGGCAGTACACGCTGATCCGCGACGCGGCGCTCGCCGACACGTTCAAGCTCTCCACCAACGATCAGTTCGAGCAGGCGTTCACCGAGCTCATCGCCTTTGCCCGCCAGCGTCCGTCGTTCGTGCTCGGCGAGCTCGCGCCCCTGCGTTGATCTGAAATAGCGAACCGGCGTTAAGCCGGTTTGCCAGACACTGGGCGCGGCCCGCGTTCTTAGCGGGCCGTGCTCGTAAAGACGATCAGGTGTTGCCAGGGCAGGTCGTCGAAGACGCGCGTCTGCTTGAAGCCCTCGGCCTCGACCTCGGTCTTCACCTGCGCTTTCGTCATCTTGTGCAGCGGCAGGATCGGCACCTCCGGGTCCTCGGCGCGGTACTCGAAGAGGGCCAGACGGCCACCCGGCTTCAACGCCTCACGCATCCGCTGCAGCATCCGCTGCGGCTGCGAGAACTCGTGGTAGACGTCCACCATGATGATCAGGTCGAGCGTAGCCGCGGGCAGCTTCGGATCGTCGATCGCGCCGAGCACCGGCACCACGTTCATCAACTTGGCCTTGGCGGCGTTCTGCTGCAGCAGCTGCAGCATGCCGGGCTGCACGTCCACCGCATAGACCTTGCCCTCGGCGCCAACGAGCCGGGCCAGTCGCAGGCTCATGTAGCCCGAGCCCGCGCCGACGTCGCCGACGCTTGACCCCTTCACGACCTTCAACAGCCGCAGCCCCAGGTCCGGATCTTCTTCGCGCTCACGCTCGCGGCGGTCGAGCCACGGCGCGCCTTCGACGCTCATCGTCGGTGCGTACTGGCGGCCGGTGATCGGATGCACGCCGGTCTGGGCCCGGCCGGTGAACGTGGCGCACGCGGCCATCAGCGCGGCCACGGCGAGCGGGCGTACCGATGCGGACAGATGCCTCGTCATACGCACAGAGAATACTGCCGCTAGTGGACTTTCGCGCGCTGGTCGGCGAGCGCCATGTCGAGCAGCCGCCGCGTGTTCGGATCGTTCGGCTCGATCGCGGCGGCGCGCTGCAGCTCCCGCACGCCGTCGTCGAGCCGCTCCGACGCGATGAGCGCCACGGCCAGATTGGTGCGGCTCCGCGCGTCGTCGGGCCGCAGCGTCAGGTAGTCCTGCAGGACGACAATCGCCTCGGGCCATACCTGGGCGCCGATCAGCGAGACGCCGAGGAGCCGTGTCGCCTCGGGATGCCGCGGCGCGGCCTCGAGCACCAGGCGCGCCTGGGCGGCGGCGTCGGCCCACCGCCGCTCGGCACTGTAGATCTGCGCCAGCTGCAGGCGCGCCGTGAGGACGTCGAGCAGCGGCGGCTCGAGCCACCGCAACCGCTGCGGGACCCCCACGGTGGCCACGAACGCCTCGAGCTGCGCCGCGGCCTCGGGCAGGCGGCGCATGTTGATGAGCACCGCGGCCAGCTGATAGCGCGCCCGTGAGTCCCCCAGCAGGACGGCAGCGCGGAGCTCTTTCTCGGCCTCGGCCGTCTCACCGACCAGGCCCAGCTGCTCGCCCAGCAGGTGGTGCGCCAGGGGCGTTGGGCGGCGCTCGACCACCGTCCTCGCCAGCGTGACTGCCGAGGCGTACTCGGTGGTCCGCCGCATCGTCAGCGCGCCGAGACCCGCAACAGCCGCGATGAGGAGCACCACCTGCACGACACGGGCGCGCACCACGACCCACGTGGCCAGCACCGCCAGCGTGGCCAGCGCCATCAGCGGCACATACATCCGCCGCTCCGCGCCTACTTCGGTGGCGATCGGGATCACGCTCGACGCCGGCGCCAGCGCGATGAAGAACCAGGCCCCGAGGAACCCGGCTGCCGGCACGCGGATCAGCGCGACGGCCGTGACCGCCAGGAGCGCGACGACCCCGAGCGCTTGCGGCAGCACGGTCCCGAGTGTGAGCATCTCGGGCCAGCCGTAGAGGACCACGAGGCCCGAGGGCCAGAGCGAAAGGCGGAGGTACTCCACCACGATCGACGCCTGGTTCAGCAGATAGGTCCAGGGCGTGACGCCGGCCGCGAAGCCGGTGACCGCGGCCCGCGGCCCGGACATCACCAGCCCGGCGAGAACCAGCCACGAGGCCGCGAGGCCGAGATACAGCGAGCCTCGCACGCGCACCGCCTGGCGCCACGATCCGTAGAGGAACACGCGGTCGTAGAGCGCGACGAGGGGCGGCGTCACCGCAATCGTTTCCTTGCACACCGTGCCGGCCAGGCACGCGGCGATGGCGAGTCCGTCCCACCGCCCCGGCACGGCGGCGCCGCGGATGGCGGCGTAGAGGGTCAGCAGCAGAAAGCACGCCATCATCGATTCGGTCCGCTGCGACAGGTAATCCACGACCTCCGTCGTCAACGGATGCACGCCCCACACGACGGCCACGGCCAGCGCCAGCGTGGGCGCCGCGGCCGCCATCGGCGCCGGTATCGACGGAAGCGCCAGCGTGCGCCGGACCACGGCGAACAGGAGCCACGCGCACGCGATGTGCCACGCCAGGTTGGTCACGTGGTAGCCGGGCACGTCGAGACCGCTCAACGCGTAGTCGATGGCAAACGACAGGCTGACGAGCGGGCGGCCCGCGACCGGCGAATCGGGGCGCGGCACCAGCACGCGATCGAGGCGGGTGAGGTCGCGGATATCGGCGTTCTGGACCACCGACGCCTGGTCGTCGATGACGAACGGCCCGCGAAAACTGTTGGAGTAGGCGGCGAGAATCACCGCCAGGATCGCGCCGGCGCGCCACACCCGGGTCACGGTGCCCACAAGATTACACGCGGCCGCCGGCCGGTTTCTAACGACGGGCCAGCGCCTTGCCGCGGGTCTCCGCGTGGCGATCGATCCACTGCAGGACCAGGTCGGCCAGCTGCAGGTTGTTGCGGTCCTGCATGAGCATGTGGCTGTTGCCCTTGATGCCCATCTTCGGCAGGTGCATCACCTCGACGTCGCCGCCCGCCGCCTTCATCTTCGCCGCCAGCGCCTCGCAGCCCTGAAGCGACGCCGCCCAGTTCGCCGGCCCGCCCTGTACGTCGCCGAGATGATCGCCAAACATGATGAGCGTGGGAATCTTCGCCAGCGTGGAGACCTGCACGGGCGTGAGCTCGGGGCACGGCTGCTCGATCGAGATCATCCCGCGGATGCCGCTGGCGTCGATGAGGGCGGCCTGCTCCGGGAAGAACCCTGATTCGGAGTGTCCCATCAGCACCGCGCCCTTGAGCCGCACGGCCAGCGCCGCCATGTTCGTCCACGTCGGGTTCGGCGTCGGCAGCAGCGCATTGAGATCCGGAATCATCTGCTTGTAGAGCTCTTCGACCGCTTCGACGGGAAACTGGCCGTCGGGAAACGTCTCCGGGTAGCGGGGGCCGAAGCGGAACACCGTCCACGCGATCTGATGGCTCGCGTTGATGATGTTCGGGAGCGCCGTCGGCGGCATCGTGCCGGCGCGCACCGCCGCGAACACGCTGGCGTCGAAACCCGAACGCGCGCGCGACACCTGGTCGGCCAGGTACACCGCGCGGCCGCGCCGCACGAAGTACTCGTTCCATCCCATGCGGCCGTCGGGCGTGGTTTCCCACGTCTTGCTGCTCAAGCAGCAGCCGTGCACCATCACCACCGGCAGCCGCCGCTCCCCGCCCGGCGGGACCTGATAGCTGACGTACATCTGGTTGATGGTAACGTCGCCGGCGGGCACCGCGCCGCCGCGGCCCGCGATGGTGCCAAGGTTCTTCGTCTCGCCGCCGATGAAGAAGCTGCCCTGGCTGGCGATCACGAGCGGCTTCTGCAGATCGCCGCGCTGCGCCGACAGCGGCGCCGCCAGCAGGAGCGCCACCGTCACGAGCGTCAGGCGGATGGCCATCAGGCGTCCTGTGCGTCGAGGGCTTCGCGCACGCTGGCCGCGAGGTCTTCGAGCGAGAACGGTTTCTGGAGAAAGTGCACGCCCTCCTCGAGCACGCCGCGCGGCGCGAGCGCGCTGGCCGAGTAGCCGGAAACGAACAGCGTCTTGAGCTCGGGCCGCGACTCGCGCAGCCGGGCGGCGAGCTCGCGCCCATTCATCTCGGGCATCACGACGTCGGTCACCAGCAGGTGCACCCGACCCTCGTGCGTCGTGAAGAGCTGGATGGCTTCGCTGGGCGTGGCCGCGGTCAGCACCTTGTAGCCGAATCGCTCGAGCACGATCTTGCTGAGACGCAGCACCGCGGACTCGTCTTCGACGAGCAGCACTGTCTCGTGTCCGGATTGCGCTGGACCGGCTGCCATGTCCATCGTCGCTCCCGTCACGTCCGCCTCGACGCTCGGCAGGAAGATGCGCACCGTGGTGCCCCGCCCGACCTCGGAGTCCACCTCGACGCACCCGTCGTTCTGCTTCACGATACCGTAGACCGTGGCCAGCCCCAAGCCTGTCCCCCGACCGACCGGCTTGGTGGTGAAGAACGGCTCGAAGAGGTGCGCGGCCGTCGCGGAATCGATGCCGCGGCCGGTGTCGCTCACTTCCAACGCCGCGTAAGGCCCCATGACGCTGCCTTCGTGGCGAAGCCGGTCCGCCTCCTCGAACACCACCCGGCGCGTCCGGACCGTTACCTGCCCCACGCCCTGGATGGCGTCGCGGGCGTTCGCCGCCAGGTTCGTCAGGACCTGATCCACCTGCGACGGATCCACCCGAACGCGTCCGGCGTCATTCGACGGGATCCAGCGCAGTTCGATGTCCTCGCCGATGAGCCGCTGGAGCATGTCGAGCGACGCCGCCACCGCGGCGTTCAGATCGAGCACCCTGGGCGCCACCACCTGCCGGCGCGCGAACGCCAGAAGCTGGCGCGTCAGATCGGCGGCGCGACGGGCCGCCGTGCGAATCTGTTCGAGATCACCACGCACCGGGTCGTCCGGCGCGGCCGTACGCAGGGCCAGCTCGGCATGGCCGCTGATCACGCTGAGCATGTTGTTGAAGTCGTGGGCGACGCCGCCCGCAAGCCGTCCCACCGACTCCATCTTCTGCGCCTGCGTCAGCTGCTCCTGCAGCCGCGCGCGATCGGCGTCGGCCAGCTTCCGGTCGGTGATGTCTTGCGCGCCGCCCACCGTGCGCACCGGATGCCGGGCCTCGCCTTCGCCGCGAAAGAAGGTCTGCGAGCGCACTTTCACCCAGCGCATCACGCCACTCGGCCGGATGAAGCGGTACTCGACGTCATAGAACCCGTCGCCGTGCGGCGCGTGGGCGCGCTTGACGGCGTCGATGATCAGCGGGCGGTCCTCGGGATGCATCGACCACACCTCGTCGGCGGGGTGCGTGCTCGGATGCGGCGGCAGCGGGTCGTCAGGCTCCAGGCCGGCGATCTGCCGCAACCCGGGCGACCAGTAGCGCTCGCCCTTCAAGTGGTCGTGATCGAAGAAGCCGATGTCGGCGACGCGAATCGCCTGATTCAGTCGTTCCTCGCTCAGCGCCAGCCGTTCCTCCGCCAGCTTGCGCGTGGTGATGTCCCGCACGATGGCCTGTGCGGCCGCGATCTGACCGTTGGCGTCGCCCATCGGCTGCACGATGGTGCTGTACCAGCGCACCTGCCCATCGACTTCCGACAGCTCTTCGGTGTGCAGCGTCTCGCCGGTCTCGATGACGTGCTGGACGCCGGCGCGATAGCGCTCGGCCACGTGGGGTGGAAAGAGCTCGTCCACGGTGCGGCCCATCACCTGGTCGGGCGTCAGCCCGAGGGTGGCCGCGGCCGCGGTATTGACGTAGAGGAAGCGGCCCGTGGCGTCGGACGTGAAGATGGTGTCGCGCGCCGATTCGACCAGCGACCGGTATCGCTCTTCGCTCTCACGCAGGGCCTCCTCGACGCGCACGCGATCGCTGACGTCGCGGAACGAGGCGACGAAGCCGGCGAGACCGCCCGACGGATCGTCGATGCGCGTGATCGATCCGGCAATCGGAAAGCGGAATCCGTTGCTCGCGATGCCGAGCGCCTCGCCCGTCCAGTTGCTGCAGATGTTCATCGACACCTGCGCGTGCTCGGGCCTGCCCGCCGTAGCTTCAGCGAAGGCGGGCTCGACGAACGACGACAGCAGCCGCCCGCCGATATCGGCGGGGCGCTGATAGCCCCAGAGCCGGACGAACGCACAGTTGACGAACGAAATGCGGCCGTGGACGTCGGTGAAGGCAATCGCGTCGACGCTGGCATCGATGGCCTGCGACACGAAGTACAGACGTTCGGCGTCGGACAGACGGGCAGTCGGATCGGAGCGGTGCAGAAAAATAGGGATCAGCATGCCGTAACCGACGAACGGCCGTTCACCCACCGGGCGGGGGGCGCCTGGGAGCCCGGAGATTCTACACTTCGGGGCTATCATCTCAACGGTTTTCGAAGATGTCCGACGCCCCCCGGTCGCCCGCGCCGTCCGACCCCGTTCGCGGCGTGTTTCTGGGCGATCTGGCCCACGACCTCAGCACTCCCCTCACGGCCATTCACGGCGCCCTCGAATTGCTCCTCTCCGGCGCCTACGGCCCGCTCGACGGCGAGCAGCGCTCCCTCCTGCTCGAAGTGCTCGCAAGCGCCCGCGAGATGCGCGCGATTGTCCAGGACGTGGCGGATCTGGGGGCGCTCGACGGCAGCCGCCTCGTGTTCGGGGCGGCGCGCGTGGATGTCGGCGCCATCCTCGACGAGCTGCGCGCGAGCATCGGCGAGGCGGCGTCCAAGCGCGGCGTCACCTTCACGCTCGACGCCCCACCGGCAGGCACCGTCATCGAGACCGACGACCGGCGGCTCCGGCAGATCCTCACCTGCGTTCCCGGCTACGCCATCAAAGCCGCGCGTCGTGGCAGCCAGGTGGACGCGGTGGTCGCACACCACGACGGCCGGCTGCAGGTCGAGGTCCGGGCGACGGGCATCACGTTGAACGGCGACCCGCAGATGCTCTTTGCCGATCGCCGCGATCCCACTCCGGGCGTGCCGAAGCCGTATCGCGGTCCGGGCCTTGGTCTTCCTCTCGTCGGCCGCATGGTCCAGGCGTGGGGCGGGCGCGTGCGCGCCGACATGAGCGACGGCATGCTGCTCCTCGCGGTGGACGTGCCTGCGCGGGCCGTATGACAGAATGTCCATCGCATGAGCACGCTCAAAATAAAAGTGATCGTCGGCAGTACGCGCGCGAACCGCTTCAGCGACAAGCCGGCGCAGTGGATCTTCGCCGAGGCGAAGAAGCGAGCGGACCTGGACGTGGAACTGCTAGACCTCCGGGACTATCCGCTGCCGTTCTTCGAAGAGGCCTTCCCGCCGGGACTGGCGAAGGACAACTACGACAACCCGATCGTCGTGAAGTGGCGTGAGAAGATCCGCGAGGCCGACGGCTTCATCATCTGCACGCCCGAGTACAACCACGGCTATCCCGGTGTGCTGAAGAACGCGCTCGACTACGTCTACTTCGTGTGGGGCCGCAAGGCCGTCGCGTTCGTGAGCTGGGGCGGCACCGGCGGCACGCGCGGTGTCGAGCAGCTGCGGCTGGTGGCCGTGGAGCTGGACATGGTTCCCATCCGCTGGGCCGTGCACATCCCCAACCCGTGGTTCATCCAGGACATCAGCGGGATAGCGACCGATCAGAACAACGCGGCCGCAACCGCGCTGCTCGACCACCTCACGTGGTGGTCCGGCGCGTTGAAGGCGGCGCGCTAACGCGCGCCATGAAGGCGGAGTGGGCGGAGCCTCCAGGCTCTTCTAGTCCGCGTGGACGCGAAGGATCTTGCGTCCCTGGAGGACGACTTCATTCAGCAAGAGCGGCACGGACCAGCAGAACCAGGCTGAGATGCCGAGGTGATCGAGGAGCGGCATCCGCGACCCGATCATCGTGTCGAACGCGCGGAAGATGACGAAGGCGAACGTCACCACGTAGCTCCGGATCATCCACTCCTTGTGCTGCTCGTACAGGTGGCGCTTGATGGCGAGGTACGCCATCCCTGTCGTCGTCAGCCACGCGGTGGCCAGCGCCGCGAGCCCCGCGCCGAACACCACGCCGCCTGACGTGTTGAAGGCCAGGTAGTAGCCCGCGACGGCGCCCAGCGTGACCGAGGCCATGTAGAAGAACCCCAGGTTCTTGTGCAGTGCGGGATACCGATCGCTGATCCCGAGTCACAGCTGCACCGGACCGGTCAGAATGGCCACCATCCCCATCGTGATATGGGTGAGCAGCCAGCCGCGCATCGGCCAGTACTGGCGGAACTGCACTTCGTCCATGCGCAGGAAGTACGGGATCGCCGCCACTCCAATGAAGACCAGCGCGGCGAACGCCGCGACACTCAGGATCGCCGCCGCGCCACGACCCGCCCTCGGCTCGACCGCAACTGCCACGGTGCTGTTCATCAGTCCACTCCGAATGCGAGCAACACGTTGCCCGGCCGCCCGATCAGGCTCACGTAGCCCGAGTTGATGAAGATCATGCCGTTGGCCACGGCGGCTCCCGGGCCGTCCATGGCGCCGCCCTTCGCCTTGACGCCGTTCACCGTCTCGAACTCGCGGTTGGTGTCGAAGCTCCACACCAGCGTGCCGTCATCGCTCGCATAGGCACGCAGCCCGCCGTCCATCGATCCCGACAGCACGATGCCGGGCAGCGCGGACACGGCAGCGCCCTGCGCCTGGCTGCACCCGCGCTCGGTGCCGCACAGCCGCTCCGAGGCTTCCTTCGACCACACTTCGGCACCGGTATCGATGCGCACGGCACGAATGCCGCCGGGCGTCTTGCCCGACGTGCCGTTCACGCTGAAGTAGGCCTGCCGGTCGTCGGCCGCGCCGCCCCACTGCCCGCCCATCGATCCGCCAGGGCTCGAGCGGTATTCCCACACCTTCTCGCCCTTCTTGTCCGGGTCGAATCCGTACACCATCCCCGACTTCTGCTGGATGAGCACGATGTCCTGGCCGTTCGGCTTCTTGACCAGCATTGGCGACGCCGAGAAATCGAAGTCGGGGCCGAGCGTGGCCGGACAGTTCGGGTTGTCGGCTGGATTGGTCGGGCGGCAGCCTCCCGTCCACACGTCGTTCGCGAGCGGCTGCTGCGACCACAGGAGCTTTCCGGTATTCATGTCGAAGGCGAGCACGGCGTCGGTCGTGAGCTGCGCCGGCTCGGCGTAGCCGTTGCCGGTCGCGACGTACACGGCCCTGCGCCTGGCGTCGATCGTCGGCGCCGACCAGATGCCGCCGCCCGCCGGGCCCCACGCCGTGATGCCCCGGCTGTTCTTGCCGCGCGGTTTCGGCTCGTCCGCAATCGTGTACGACTTCCAGACCACGGCGCCGGTGTTGGCATTGAGGGCCGTAACGCTGCCACGGAACGTGCAGCACTCGTAGTTGCCGCCGCCACCCTGCCCCTCTTCTCCAACCCCGGCCAGCGGCACGTAGACGCGCCCGTCGTAGACGGTTACCGAACCGGTGGCCTTCGCGTACGGATGCGCGTCCACCTTGCGCGCCCAGATCTCCTTCCCCGTCGCAGCGTCAATCGCATAGGCCGACGCGGTGCCGTCGGCAAAGAACACCGCGAACCCGGCCGGACCGCTGGCCGGCTTGTAGGGACCGACCGAGAGCGCGGTGCGGATGCCGGCCTGCGCGTGATAGCTCCAGTGCGTGCAGCCGGTCTTGGCGTCGAGCGCGAAGATGTCGCCGCTCTCGCTGCCGACGAAGACACGGCCGCCGAGGACTGCCGGCTGCGAGCGCGCCGAGCTGACGCCGGCAAAGCCGAACGCCCATTTCAGCTTCATGCGCGGCAGCATCGGCGCGGTGACGCCACCGGTCGCAGCCGGCGAGTAGCGAGTGTTGCCGGCACCCGCGCCCCACCCGTTCCAGCCGCTGCGGAGATCGGCGGCGGTCAGCGCCTTGGGAGCGGCCGTGCAGCGGCCGACCGTCGGCAACGGCGCCGCGGTTCCCACCGCGCGTCCGGTGACGAACGCTGCCACGGCGCGGCGCTCCGCATCGCTCAGCGCCGATCCCTGCCGGAACATGTTGCCGGTCGTCAGCGCGGTCAGCACCGTCTCGGGCGCAAGCTGCGCCAGCGCGGCGCGGTTGGGCGCGCGCGAGTCGGCGGCCGGGTTCTGATGGCAGCTGGCGCACGCCTTCTCGAAGACGGCGGCGCCATCGGGCGCCTGCGCACGAGCGGTCGCGGCGAGCAGGCCCAGCGCGACGACGGTGACAGCGGCAACGGTGGCTGGTCTCATAGGGTCCTTCGGGTTGGCTGGAGTCCTTCGCGCCAGAGTCTACAAGAGGTCGCGCCTGGGCGGTCCCGCACACCTGTCTGAGCGCACGCGCACACTGCACAGAAGCGCACAGGCGAGGGCTCTCGCTGCATCTCTCGCACTGTGTGGGGCTTATCCCCTGTTTGGGTCACACGCCAGATCCGGCACGCCTCATGCTCTGAACGGGCCGACGCAGGCGCGGCTGCGGGGGCGGCACGAACCAGAGCGAAGGACGCACTCGATATGAACCAGTCCGGTCCAGTACGGGGCCACATTCTCGCCGTCGACGACCAGCAGCCCAATCTCACGCTCCTGACTCAGATGCTCGAGGCAGAGGGCCACATCGTGCGGACGGCCGTCACGGGGCTCTCGGCGCTCGAAGCCATCGACCGTCAGCCCCCCGATCTCATCCTGCTCGACGTCGGCCTCCCCGACATCAACGGGTTCGAGGTGTGCCGGCGCCTGAAGCACAACCCTCTCACGCGGCTGACGCCCGTGGTCATGGTCACGGGCCTCAACTCGCGGGAACACCGCATCGAAGGCATCAACGCGGGAGCCGACGACTTTCTGGGCAAGCCGTTCGACTCCGGAGAGCTTCGCGCCCGCGTCGGGTCCCTCCTTCGGCTCAAGCGCTACACGGACGATCTCGAATCCGCCGAGTCTGTCATCCTCAGCCTCGCCCTCACCGTGGAAGCGCGTGATCCCTATACAGACGGCCACTGCCAGCGCCTCGCGGAATATGCCAGCGCGCTCGGCCGCGCCCTGGGGCTGTCGAACGAAGAGGTGAGCGCGCTCCACCGGGGCGGCTACCTGCACGACGTGGGCAAGATCGGGATCGCCGACGCGATCCTCCAGAAGCCCACGCCGCTCAACGCCGCCGAGTACGCCACCATGAAGGCGCACACGGTGATTGGCGATCGGTTGTGCGGCAATCTGCGCTCCCTCGCGCTGGTGCGGCCGATCGTCCGCCATCACCACGAGCTCTTGAACGGGGCCGGATATCCCGACGGCCTGGTGGGCGATCAGATTCCGCTGCTCGCGCAGATCGTCGGCGTCGTGGACGCCTACGACGCGATGACGACGTCGCGCCCGTACCGCGCGGCGCTGTCGGTCGAAGCCGCACACGAAGAGCTGCGCCGCGACGTCGCGCGTGGCTGGCGTCGACGCGATCTGGTGGAAGCCTTCATCGCGCTGCCGCTCAAGAGCACGGTCCGCACACCGGTGCCTTCGCCGGCCCCGCCGCGTGCACGCATGCTCAAGGCGCTGCCGACGAACAACCCCTGGGGCCAGCGCCGGGTTTCGTAGCCGGGTTTCGTAGAGGCGGACAGGTGCGCCTTCGTGCACGTCCCGCTAACCTATTGACCAGCCGGGTTCTCTGGATTTCACACTTTTCCAGAACGCCGGCCCCGCGCGGGCGAAGCCAGGCGCGAATCCGCCGATTTCATCGGCTAAGATTCAACCCCTGTGGCGGCCCCTTCCCCACCACGCCCCACGCTGCTGGTCGTCGATGACGACCGTGCGATCCGCGAGCTGATCCGCTCAGTGGGCGAGCGGGCCGGGTTCGACGTCTCGCTCTGTGCCGACGGCTCCGAGGCCCTCACCGAGCTCAGGCAGCGCCACTACGACCTGGCCGCCATCGATCTGTGCATGCCTGGCACAGGAGGGCTCGACGTCCTGCGCGCACTGCGCACAGCCGACCTCGACTGCCAGGTGATCCTGATGAGCGGCGGCGCCACAATCGACAACGCCGTCGAGGCCATCAAGCTTGGCGCCGTGGACTTCCTGACCAAGCCGCTGGATCTCGAGCGCTTCCTCCAGCTGCTCGGCACGGTGCGCGACGAGATCAGCCGACGCGAGCACCTGCTGAAGGCCGAGAGCCGCGCGGCGCAGAGCGCGGAGTTCTGCGGCATGATCGGCCGCGGCCCCGCCTCGCAGCAGCTCTTCGATCTCATCCGGCGCCTCGCGCCGCACGTGCGCACCGCACTCATCACCGGCGAGACCGGCAGCGGCAAGGAGCTGGTGGCGCGCGCGCTGTATCGCACGGGTCCGCGACGCCAGCAGCCCTTTGTGGTCGTCAACTGCTCCGCCGTCGTCGAGGCGCTCTTCGAGAGCGAGCTGTTCGGCCACGTCAAGGGGTCGTACACCGGCGCCACCGAAACCACGCCGGGCCTCTTCGAGCTGGCCGACGGCGGCACGATCTTCCTCGACGAAGTCGGCGAGCTGCCGCTCACGGTGCAGGCCAAGCTGCTGCGTGTGCTCGAGACCGGCGAGGTGCAGCGCGTCGGCGCTACGGCGCCGCGGCGTGTCGACGTGCACGTGCTGGCCGCCACCAATCGCGATCTGCTGGCCGAGGTGGCGGCCAAGCGGTTCCGCAGCGACCTCTACTACCGCATCAACGTGGTGGAGCTCACCGTGCCGACGCTGCGCGATCGGCGCGAAGACATTCCCTATCTCGTTGCCGCGTTCGTGCGCGACGCCGGCACGCGGCTGCGCAAACCGCTGCACGGCCTGACGCCGGCGGCCGAACGGCAGCTCATGGCGCGCGCGTGGGACGGCAACATCCGCGAGCTGCGGAACACCATCGAGCGCGCGTGCATCCTGGCCGAAAGCGGCTGGGTCACCGAACGCGAGCTCAAACAGAGCGCGCCCGGCGCGATGCAGTCGAGTGGGCTCGCCGTCGCGGCGCAGGCCGCCGACGGCTTCCCCGAGGGCGACGACATCAAGCTGTCGGCGCGCGAGCGCGATCACATCCGGCAGGTGCTCGAGCGCTCCGGCGGAAACAAGATGGCGGCGGCACGCGCGCTTGGACTCGACCGGCGGACGCTGTACCGCCGTCTGGACCGGTATGGGCTGGGATCGATCACGAGGCGCAGCACGAGGCGCGGAAACGGCGCGTAACCGTTCCCGGCCAGGGAACGCCATCTAGGACGCGTGTCCACACACGACTCCTCCCCCGCGCGCGCTCCAGCGCCAGCAGCGCCCACCGAGCGGCTGTTTCAGATGGTCGTGGAGTCGCTTCCCACCGGCGTAGTCATGGTGGACCGCGCCGGCACGATCGTCCTGGTGAACCGCGAGACGGAGCGGCTGTTTGGCTACAGGCGGGAGGAGCTCGTCGGCCGGTCCATCGAGCTGCTGGTGCCCGGGCGGTTGCGCTCCGGACGCGACCTGTCCGGCGTGCGCAAAGACGGAAGCGACATTCCGCTCGAAATCGGGCTCAACCCTGTCGACGCCGAAGAGGGGTCGTTCCTGCTGGCGTCGGTCATCGACATCGGCTCCGGCAAACGGGCCGAGGAGGAGCTGCGGCGCTCCAACGAGGAGCTCGAGCGCTTCGCCTACGTGGCCTCGCACGACCTGCAGGAGCCGCTGCGGACCGTTTCCAGCTACGTCCAGCTGCTGTCACGGCGGTATCGCGGTCAACTCGATGCCGACGCCGTCGATTTCATCGACTTCGCCGTCGGCGGCGTCCGCCGGATGCAGCAGCTCATCGAGGACCTGCTGGCGTTCTCGCGCGTCGGCACACGCGGGGCGCCGCTCGTGCCGACCGACCTGCAGGCCGCCTTCGAGCATACGCTGGCCAGCCTGCACGCGGCGCTCGACGAATCACAGGCGACCGTGACCGCCGATCCGCTGCCGACGGTCGTCGCCGACGCCGGCCAGCTCGCGCAGCTGCTCACGAACCTGATTGGCAACGCCTTGAAGTTCCACGGCGCCGACCCGCCGCGGGCGCACGTGGGCGCCGAGCGCAGCGGGCGGATGTGGACGATCAGCGTTCAGGACAACGGCATCGGCATTGCGCCCGAGTACTTCGAGCGCATCTTCGTCATCTTCCAGCGGCTGCACGCGCGGGAGGAGTACGCTGGCACCGGTGTCGGCCTGGCGATCTGCAAGAAGATCGTCGAGCGGCACGGCGGACGCATCTGGGTGGACTCCGCGCCGGGGCGCGGCGCCCGCTTCTCCTTCACGCTGCCGGCGGCGACGGAGTGATCTGAGATGGCGATGGCCAGCCCACCGATCGAGATCCTGCTGGTCGAGGACAATCCCGCCGACGTGCGGCTGACGCTCGAGGCGCTCAAGGACGCCAAAGTGGCCAACCGCCTGCACGTGGCACGGGACGGCGTAGAGGCCATCCGCGCCCTCAAAGACCCTGGGAGCGCGACGCCGCGGCCGGACCTGATCCTGCTCGATCTCAACCTGCCGCGGAAGGACGGGCGCGAGGTGCTGAAGGAGATCCGGCAGGACGAGGCGCTGCGACATATTCCGGTCGTGATTCTGAGCACTTCGCAGGCCGAGCAGGATATCGTGCAGAGCTACCGGCTCGGTGCCAACGCGTTCGTCACCAAGCCGGCGGAGATCGACCAGTTCTTCCAGGTGGTGCAGTCGCTCGAGCAGTTCTGGCTGGCCGTCGCGAAGCTGGCGCGTCCATGACGATGGAGAAGGTGGGCATGAACGGATCCGGCTCCCCAGGCCTCAAGGTCCTGCTGGTCGAGGACAACCCCGCCGACGCCCGGCTCGTGCGGGAGATGCTGAAGGATTCGCACCGGCCCGTCGAGCTCACGCACGCGCCGCGGCTGCGCGACGCGCTGGAGTTTCTCCGGACCCAGGGGTTCAACGCCATCCTGCTCGATCTGAATCTCCCCGACAGCGAAGGCATGAACACGTTCCTGCGCGCGCGCGCCGAGGCGCTCCACGCGCCGATCGTCGTGCTCACGGGTCTCGCCGACGAGGAAGTGGCGGCCCGCGCGGTGCGCGAAGGGGCGCAGGACTACCTGGTGAAGGCCGAGGTGGATGGTCCGCTGCTCTACCGCTCGATCCGGTACGCGGTCGAACGGCAGGCGTACGACGACGCCATGCGCGCCAGCGAAGCGCTGTACCGCAGCCTGATCGAAGGCTCGATTCAGGGCGTCATCATCCATGTGGACGGCATCATCAAGCTGGCCAACCCCGCGCTGGCGTCGATGCTGGGCCTCGAGTCACCGGACGAACTGCTCGCCCAGCCGGTGTGGCCGTACATCGCGCCGCAGGATCGCGAGATGGCGCAGGCGTATCAGAAGGCCCGGCGGGACGGCCGGCCGGCGCCCAGCAACTTCGAGCTGCACCTGCAGCGGCGCGACGGCGCCATCATCGCGCTCGAGTGCATGGCGTCGTC
>DASYRM010000078.1:0-7825 GCA_036004405.1 Vicinamibacterales bacterium | reverse complement strand
GACCGTTGGGGGTCTGGACCGTGAGCGCGTCGTCCTGCACCGGGATCGTCGTCGGGTCGTACGTGTTCTTCTGCTGGGCGCCCCACCAGAAGTTTGGTCCGAGCTGCACGTTGGCGTCCAGGAGCAGCTTGTTGGTGACCGGCGACGTCCACGAGATCTGCGTCAGGCTGCTCGGGTGGTTCTCGTTGCGCTGGAGCGCCTCGCGCGTGGCGATGAGGCCGGTGAAGGTCAGACCGGAGCTCGATCCGCCGGCGTCGCAGTGCAGGCAGTTGATGTGCAGGTCGGTCCAGCCGACGACCTTGTTGCGGGGCGTCACCTGCCACGTCAGGCGGACGGAATGGTTGCGCCATTCGCCGTCGTCGTCGGACTGTTTGCTGAAGTCCGGCGCGTAGTCCCACCTGGCGTTGTTGCCGGCGTTCAGGTTGTCCCACATGCTGGCGACCGTCTGCAGGTTCCGCTGGTAGCGGAACGTGCCGAAGAACCACAGCTTGTCGCGCATGATCGGGCCGCCGAAGGCCGGGTTGATGTCGTACAGCTTCTTCGGCTTCAGCGGCGAGGTCAGCCCCTTGGCCTTCAGCTCGGCGTCGAGGTTGTTGTTGACGAACTTGCTGCCCGAGCCGTTGATGAAGAAGCTGCCGGCGAACGTGTTGCCGCCCTGCTTGCCGATGATGTTCAGCTGGGGGCCGCCAGTGGTCGCTTCGCCAAGGCCGCCGCTGAGGGAGAACACGATTTCCTGGGCGTTGCCGACCTCGGGGGCGTATCCCGACACGCCCATGCCCTGGTAGCCGCCGCTCATGCCGTCGACGAGCACCTGGCCCTCGTTGCGGCGCCCACCGTGAATCTGGAAGACGCTGAACACGTTCCCCTGCGACCCGCCGACGTCGGTGCCCTGCACGTTGAGCGCGGGCACAAGCTGCGTGAGCGAGGAGTAGAGACGCGACGTCGGAATCTCCGTGACCGTCTTGCCGTCGATCGTCTGCTCGGTGCGGGCGCTCGTGACGTCCACCACCGGCGCCTCGCCAGTGACGGTGACCGTCTCCTGCACGCCGCCGACCCGCAGATCGCCGTTGACCGTCGCGATGAAGCTCCCGGTCAGCTCGATACCGTCGCGCTTGACCGTGCTGAACCCGGGCAGGGTGAAGGTGACGGAATACGTGCCCGGCCGCAGATCCTGAATCGAGTACTGACCCACACCGTTTGTGACCACCGAGCGCGTCTTCTCAATGAGAGCCGGGCTCGAGGCTTCGACCGTGACGCCTGGTAAAACCGCGCCAGAAGCGTCCCGTGCGATGCCGACAATCGATGCTTGCGCGAACGCAAGAGACGGCACCAAGGCAAGGCCGATGACGACGAGGATCCCCCTGAACAATCGGTGCATGCAGCTCCTCCGGACTCCGGTGGTATCAAACTCGTGACGATTCATGGAAATACCTATTTCGTTGCGATTAATACGTTTTCGGTATGAGGGGGCCCGTTGGAGTCCCTGCGGAGAGCCCCAACCCCTCAGTCGGGTACGACCTGGCCGAACAGCGGCTCGCCGCCGCGGGCTGCATAGTATGCGAAAGCGACAAGACCCAACACGAGCGGGAGGGTCAGGACCGTCGGGGTGGACCACCACACCGACAGGTCGGTCGTGAGAGGCGTGTCGGCGACGATGTTGTCGACGAACAGCAACGCCGCGGCCGCCACCAGGCCGTAGCGGTGGATCACGAACGTGATGAGTGCCGTGAACGCAACCGCGTTGAATCGCTCGACCCAGTTACCCGTCAACACCTGTCCGGCGTTGAGTGCGAGCATCAGCACGATGACGCCGACGACGAGCGCCAGGCGCGGCCGCCTGAGGAGCAGCCGGAGCACGAGGAAGATCATCGCGATCGCCAGCGCGTTCGACAAGCCACCGGTCATGTAGCCGAGCCACTGCGAGACGAGTCCGGGCGTACTCGCCGCGACCCACAGGGCGTTGCCGAACGGGAACATCGGCATCTTCCACCCGAGGCTGCTGGCGAGCAGCTTCGGCACTTCGACGACGAGGAGCGAGAGCGCGCCGAAGGTCATCCCGATCAGCAGCTCGCGCCCGACGCGCGGGTCGCGCAGCCGCCCGGACCAGAGACGTGTCCACCCGAGCAACGCATCGGGCCAGAAGCGGCGCCCGTACGGCTCGACCGCAAGGTAGTACACCCAGCAGATGCCGCCGTTGAACGCCGCGAAAGCCAGCGCCCCGAAGATCTGCGACAGCTCGTCGCCGGGCTCGGTCGAATGCGTCGCGCCGGCCAGGCGCGCGCCCAGATACGCCAGGGACATGACGATTCCGAACCGCGCGGCGCCGCGGCTGTCGGCGCGCCGCTGGCGCAGGTTCCGGCGCCCGAGCGCCACACCACCGCCGAGCAGCAACACGAAGAGAAGGATGTTCATGGCGGCGGCGGCTTTCTGCGCACCCGACTTCGGCTCCACCTGCGTCCGCTGCGGCTCGGTCCACGGCCAGATGATCCGGAACCAGGTGAGACGGCCCTTGTAGGCTGCCGCTTCGACCCTGATGCGCTGATCCGTCCGCCCCGGCATCGGCCCTTCCCAGGCGGCCGTGGCGTCCGAGAAGTCGCGCGGGATCCATGTCGGCGTCGTAGCGGTGAAGCTGCGGTGATCGAGGCCGGCGGCATCGAAGAGCGTCTCCCAGGGCGGCGCGGCCGCGGGCGCCGTCGCCTCCGCCGCAGTCGTCGCCGTCTCGGGCGGCACCGCGCGAAGCTCGGTGACGCGACCGTTGCCGTCGAGCGTCACCTGCTGCATGCCTGGGAGGTTCATGGACGGATCGTCCGGCTCGACGCGGCCCTTGAACGTATCGACGGCCACGAGCTCCTTCGGACTCGTGCGATACCAGAAGGTGATCGGCGAGGGGCGTCCGGTGCGGACGCCGTCCCACCAGTTGTTGGGACCGGTCCGCTCCGCCCACCGCAGATAGTCGCGATTGATGCCGAGGCCCAGGGCCCGATCGCCGATCGGCTCGGCGTAGCCGGCCTTTCGCAGGACCTGCTCGGCCCGATCGGCCAACACGTCGCGCGCCAGCGGCATCGACGCCACGTTGGCGGCCGAACCGCGCGTGATCGGGCCCAGCGCCCCGAGCACGAGCGCGGTGCACGCCACGGCCAGCGCCAGCGCCCGGCGCACCGGCATGGCCTCACTCTCGCCGGCCGCGACCAGCAGTTCCGGAGACGGCGTTTCGCCGGCGGCAAGCGCGGCGGCGAGCGCATCCGAGCCTGGGAGCGACGCGGCGATGGTCAGCGCCGATGCCGGGCGTTTTTCCGGGTCCTTCTCGAGGCAGCGGAGGATGACGCGCTCGATCGCCGGATCCAGATCGCGCACCATCGCCGACGGCGTCGTCAGCGTCGCGGTGTCGTGCTGCCGGCGCAGCTCGGCGATCGTCTTGCCGTCGAACACGCGTTTCCCGGTGAACACCTCGAAGAGGATCAGCCCCAGCGCATACAGGTCGCTCTTGATCGAGGCCGGCTTCCCCGCCAGCAGTTCCGGCGCCATGTACTGCGGCGTCCCGGCGATGTCGGCGCCGCCGTCAGCCGCCGCGGTGGCGATCCCGAAGTCGGTGATTCTCACGTCGCCGTTGCCGTCCAGCATCACATTGGCCGGTTTGAGGTCGCGATGCAGCACGCCCCGCTCGTGGGCGGCGGCCACGCCGGCGCAGAGCTGTCGCGCAATCTGCACCGCCTTGTCTGGCGGCATCCGGCCGAAGCGGCGCAACGACGTCGAAAGATCCTCGCCGTCGACGTATTCCATCGTCAGAAAGCGCCGTCCGTCGGCGTCGCCAAGGTCGTAGAGGCGGCAGACGTTCTTGTGCGACACCTGGCGAGCGACGCGCAGTTCGTTGTGGAACTGCGCGAGCAGGACGTCGCTGACCGCGACACCCTCGGGCAGAAACTTGAGCGCCACCGGCTGGTCGAGCGTGAGGTCGTCGGCCCGATACACCTCACCCATGCCGCCGCGGCCGAGCAGCGACACCAGCCGATACCGGCCGCCGACGATGGCGCCGGACGCAACCCGCGCCGTGGCCGGCGTCGGCGTCGGCGTGGCTGCGACAAATGTCGGCGCACTCGTCAGCGGATCGAACGTGCGATCGGGATCGATCGTGGGGGCGTCGTCCGGGGGGTTCATGACTGCACAATCGACCTCGGCAAGGCGGCGCCGATGTTACCTTAGGGGATGGAACCGGCGTCCCGCCTTCACGGGGCCGGCTCAGGAGCGTCCATGCATCGGAACACGCCGGCGTTGCGGAGCGTGCTGCTCGGCGTCGCGGCCGCCGCGATCTTCGTCGCCACCACCTCCACTCAGTCGATTCTCGGCCCTCCAAGCGAGGCCAACCATTACATCGAGACGCCAAAGGGCTGGGTGCACCCGAAAACGTCCTGGGGCGAACCCGACATCCAAGCGACGCTGAACATGATGCAGGCGGCCGGCGTGCCGCTCGAACGGTGCGCCAACAGCTATCGGTTCGGCGGCCCGCCCTGCGACATGAACAAGGCGTGGTGGACGGAAGACGAGCACAAGCAGCGACTCGCCGCCGCCGCCGGCCGCGGCGACCTCGGGCGTGAGCTGATCGCGAAAGGCGAGTTCGGGCGCGCGCTCCTGACGGGCGTCACCGATCCCGCGACACCGCAGCGGCAGACCAGCCTCATCGTGGATCCGCCAAGCGGGCTGCTTCCCCCCCTCACTCCCGAGGCCAAGCGGCGCGCGCTCCAGATGGGCAGCTCGTGGTCTCTGCCCGGCGAGGACACCGTCTACGACGGCCCACTCGACTTCGACTTCTGGGACAACTGCCGGTCGCGCGGCATGCCGTCGTCGATGATGCCGTATCGCTACAACGGCGGTTTCAAGATCCATCAGGCGCCGGGCGTCGTCGTCTTCGATCTCGAGATGATCCATGACGACCGTGTGATCTTCACCGATGGACGGCCACCGCTCGCCGCCGCGCACAAGCAGTACATGGGCGAGTCGCGCGGGCATTGGGAAGGCAATACGCTGGTGGTCGAAACCACCAACTACAAGGAAGGGCCGCCGCTCATCAATCTCGCCGTGGTGGGCTCCCCTGCCGGCAACCGCTTCCCGGTGAGCGACAAGCTGAAGACGACCGAGCGGATCACGCGCCTGAACAACGACATGTTCCTCTACGAGATCAAGACCGAGGATCCGGTGATCCTCACGCGGCCGTTCACGGTGCGCTATCCGATGCGCAACGACCCCACCTACGAGTGGTGGGAGTACGCCTGCCACGAGGGCAACACCATCGTGCAGAACTACAGCACGACCAACCGTCACGAGCGGCAGAACCCGCCGGCCGAACCGCCGGCGAACAACGTGCAGGTCGCCGCCGACGTCGCCAGCGCGCTGGCCGGACGCTGGACGGGCCAGCCGAAGCTCGCCACCATCGACTACAACATTCTTCTGGAGTTCACGAAGAACGCCGACGGCACCGTGCAGGGGAAATTGATCGGCACCGACCTGAAGACCTTCGGCGGTAAGGTCCCGGCCACGATCAACAAGCCGCTGCGGGACTTCGTGATGAAGGACCGCCGGCTGAACTTCGAGTTCCCCAACACGCAGCCGTGGACGTTTGCCGGCGAGCTGTCGGCCGACGGGACCGCCATTACGGGTACGGTCAACAGCGCCCAGGGCGGCATGCCGATCACATTCCGAAAACGATCGTAGGGGCCGCCTTCAGGCGGCACTGTCGTAGGGGCCGCCTTCAGGCGGTCCGTCTCAGCGCCCGGGAGGCGGCGCGGGCGGCGGCGCACCTTGCCGCGGCCCGAAGTTGGTCGTGACCGGTTCGCCTCGCAGCTCCTGAAACGCCACGTTCACGTTGATCACCACGCGCGACAGCGGCGTGCCGCCGTATTCCAGGTCCGTCAGCAGCTCTTCCTTCGTGAACACCGGGAACTGCGGCTTCAGGCTGGCCGCAATCTCCTCGGGCGTCTTCTTGCCGAGGCCCGCTTTCGCCGCGTCGAGCAGCGCGCGGTTGAACCGGGTGTAGTCGCGGAAGCCCGCCCACGTGTTGACGTCGCCGTGGCCTTCGATCACCGTGTCGACATTCTTGACGCCCTTCACCGCCTTCTCGAGCGTGTCGGGCAGCGCGATCACGCTGCCGCCGGTGGCCGGATCGATGAGCGGCGCCATCTTCCACGCCATCACGTCGCCGACGCACATGGCCCGCTGCGCCTTGAACACCACGAAGGCGTCGCCGTTGGTGTGCGCCGCCCCGAAGTAGTAGAGGTCGATCTGATCCTTGCCCTTCCCGAGCGTCAGCTTGTCGGTGAAGGTCTTGTCGGGTTTCATCGCCGGGGCCGATCGCGGGTTGACCTCGACCCACTTCTTCGTGTTCTCGTGCGTCACCACCTCGACGGTCGGTCGCGCGGCTTTGAAGTAGTCGTTGCTGCCGTTGTGATCGGGGTGCACGTGGGTGTTGATGATCATCGACACCGGCTTGTCGGTGACCGTCTTCACCTGGCTCATGATCGCCTCGCCGTTGTTGGCGAGCTTGGTGTCCACCAGGACGACGCCGTTCCCCGACACAAAGACGGTGGTGTTGCCGCCCGCGCCGTGAATCACGTAGAGGTTGTCCTTGACGTGCACGATCTTGCCGGTCGGCGGAATTCGTGGGCCGCGTTGCGCGGCAAGGCCGGCAACCGCGCAGCCGGTGAGAACGATCGCGGCAAGGACTCGAGCCCGTTTCATGAACCAAGAATACTCAAGACCGGGAGCGGCGTACAAAGGGAGGGCCGGCTGAAGCCGGCCCCCCCCCACGAAGACGGGCCACCTGAAGGTGGCCCCTACGAAAGCCTACTTTCCCGCCTTCAAGACATCGGCCTTCGTTTGCGGCGCGGCCTCGCGGTGCACCGACAGGTATTTGTCGAAGTCGAGGCTCAGCTTCGCGAGCGCCGCCTGCAGCGCCTTGATGTGATCGTTCGGTTGCTGGCCCGCCGCCGGCAGCGTGTAGTCCGCCTGGAAGAGGATCTTCTCCTTCGGGATGAACGCGACCGTCAGCCCGTTCGAATGCGGCGACGGATAGATGTGGTAGAACTCCACCGTCCGCATGCCATCGGAGAAGACCTTCTTCTCCGCGATCGTCTCGACCTTCACCTTGTTCGGATTCTTCGCCAGCGTGTCGTTGAGCAGCGTGCGCGGCGTGTTGAGCGCGCGCTCGAAGAACTCCTTGTTGTTCTGCTGCGTGACGATGGTCACGCCCTCGGCCACGAACGCCGGCAGGCCGCCGGTGTGATCCGAGTGCGGGTGCGAGTTCCACACGTAGCGCAGCGGCTTGTTGGGGTACATCTTCTTCACCTCGGCGATGTACGCCAGGCCGCGCGCCTCGGGCTGGCCGCCCTCGAGCATCATCACGTAGTCCTTGAACTCGACGACGATCGAGTCGTAGCTGCCAGGTCCGGTGGTGAGACGCGTGAGCCCGTCGCCGAGCTTCTCCGCCGTCACCATCAGCGCGGGCGGACCACCCGGCCCGCCTCCGGGCGGGCCGCCGCCGCGGCCGGCGGGCGGCGCCGGAGCCGGGGCCAGCGACGCCAGGTTCGCCGGGTTGACCGCGGCCGCCGTCACGTCCACGTCGAAGAACGGCCAGCCGCCGCGCGTCTGCACGATCCTGGTCGGCGCCATCGCCCCGCCCATGTCCTTCCACCCGCTGTAGGCGGCCTCGACGTGCATGTCGCCCATGATGTTGTCGCCCACCCACGTCTCGACCCGCTCGATCAGGTTCTGCGCATTGATGTAGCCGTTGATCGTGTAGGCCTTGCCCGACGGGGCCTTCACCGCGGGGCTCCAG
>DASYRM010000077.1:0-83867 GCA_036004405.1 Vicinamibacterales bacterium | reverse complement strand
CACGCCGTCGATGCGGTACTTGATCATTACGGCGTCTTCGGCCGTCTCGATGTGGATGTCGCTGGCCCGCCGCTGGATGGCCGTGTAGATCGTCGAGTCCACCAGCCGGATGATCGGGCTGATGTCGCTCGTGAGACGCTCGACGGTGATGCTGTCGTCGTCGCCCTTGTTGTCGTCCTTGAGCACCTGCAGTTGCAGGCCTTCGCTGGCGCTGTCGAGGACGCGCTGCGAGCTTTCGCTCTTCTTGAGGATTGACTGAATGGCCGACGGCGCGCCGACCGTCACCTTGATCGGCATCTTCAGCACGACGCTGACCTCGTCGATCATCGGGAGGTTGGTCGGGTCGGAGACGACGATCACGAGCGCGTTGCCGTCCTTGCGGCACGGCACGAACTCGTAGCGGAGCATCAGATCTGCCGGGATGGCACGGAAGAGTTCCTGGTTGATCCGGAACTCGTCCATGTCAACGAACTCGAGGCGATACCGTTCGGCGAGCTTGCGCGCGCGCGCGACCTCGTCCGACGGGTCGTCGGGCCGCGAGGCGAGCTTGGCCGGATCGGTCGACGTGGCCATGTCTCTAGGTTCCCGAGGCGAGCGAGCCCAGCTCGAAGAGCGGCATGTAAAGCGCCAGCACCACCGCGGCGATGACGAGGCCCATGATGACCAGGAGCGCCGGTTCGATCAGCTTGATGAACCGTTCGACCTCGGTATCGATCTCCTCGTCGTAGAACTCGGCGAGGCTGTTGAGCATCTCCTGGAGCGCGCCCGTCGACTCCCCCACTTCCACCATCTTCACGGCAACATCCGGAAAGACGCCGCGCTCGCCCAACGCCATCGCAAAGCTCTGGCCTTCCTGAACGCGCTGCTGCGTCGCTTCGAGCTCCGCCGCCATGAAGCGGTTGGACAGCGATCGCGCCGAGATGTCGAGGGCCTGCACGAGCGGGATGCCGCCGCCCAGCAGCGTCGCCAGCGTGCGCGCCGCCTGCGAGGTGGCGAACTTGCGTGCCGCCGAACCAAGCCAGGGGATGCGAAGGATCGCCTTGTCGAGCTTCACCTGATGGCCCGGCTGCTTCGACCACGTCACCACGCCCACGACGGCCCCCACGACCAGCAGCAGGATCAGCCAGAGATTCGCCGTGACGACGTTCGAGATCCCGATGATGATGCGCGTCTGCAGCGGGAGCTCGCGGCCGAAGTTGGCGTAGAACTCCGAGAACGACGGCACGACTTTGACCACGATGATGCCGACCAGGACGATCATCATCGTGACGAGAATCGCCGGATAGATCAGCGCGGAGATGGTCCGCCGGCGGACGGCGCCGACGATCTTCTCGTAGGCCACGTAGCGCCGGATGACCTGCTCGAGGTTGCCGCTGCGCTCTCCCGCCAGGAGCGAGGCCGAGTAGACCGCTGGAAACAGGGACCCGTGCTCGGCGAACGAGTCCGACAGCGCCGACCCGGCCTTGACCTTGTCGTGAACGCTGTCGAGGACGGCCTTGAACGTCGGGTTGGAGATGCGCTGCCGGAGGATGTCGAGGGACTGGACGAGCGGCATCCCGGCCTTGAGCAGGGTCGCCAATTCTTGGTTGAAGACCAGAAACTCCTGTGTCCCAATCCTGCCCACGCGCTTCGGCATGAGCGACAGGCCGGCCATCCCGCCCCGGCTCTGCAAAGAAAGAACGAAGAGGCCCTTTTCTTCGAAATCCCGGCGTAAACGGGCTTCGTTGTCGGCGATGTAGACGCCTTCAATCACCTCGCCGCCTGGCGTTCCGAGCCTGCACCGGAATTCCATGATGAACAGTTTTGCACAAAAACAGGACACCACGCCCTGTAGTCTGAAGCCCCAGAGTCCTTGTCGGCTCTGGGCTTACGGGCCATCAGAGCTATGGAGGCGGAGCCTCCATGGCTCTTTATTTGATTGCCCGCCCTTCGGGCGGGCGGCTTACGAGGCCCCCTTCGTCTCTACGAAGGCATTCAGGAGGCGGATCCCCAGTTCGCGGGTATCGGTGCTCTTCAGCTGCGGAGTGGCGGCGGGCACGAACGTCGTGTCCACCTTGACCGTCACATCCGCCCGTTCCCCGGCGCCCAGCTGCTCCGGCGTCAGCGGCACCTTCGCCACCTGGGGTGCACCAGCCGGCACGGTAAACGTGGCCAGTACTCCCGAGGAGCCCCGTACTTCCACCGCTTGAGACGCCGGGAGGGAGGTGACTGGTTGGTCCACCTGTAGATATAAGGTGATCGGCGTCCTGGCGGTGGCGAAGGACAGGTGGCCCTCCCGACGTGACCACCGCCATTCCCGGCCCGGCGCCTCCCCCGTCTCGGCGTCGTACCACCCGTCCGACGCCACCACCGGGTTGGTGGCGGTGGCCACCATCACCGAGGCCACCTCGTAGGCGCGCATACCCCGGTTCTGCCCGGCCAGCGGCAGGCGGCTGCCCGACTGCCGCGAGAACACGCCCGCTTCGAGACGCACGCGGCCCGGCGGGGTGTTGCGCGGCACGAACATGACGCGTGAATAAGTGACCGGTGTTCCCGGGCGCCAGTCCTGCGACGGCGTGGGCGGCGCGTGGTCGTCGGTCCACAGCAGCTCGTTCGAGTCGTCGAGCGCGTGGACGAACACCCACTGATCGGCCGGGAGCGCGGCGGCGCCGGCCGGTAGGTTGAAGGTGTACGTGACCGTGAGTGGAGCGCCGGCCTCGGCCCGCGGCGCATTCAGCGACGCGGCAATCGATGCCACCGGTGGCGCGGTGTCTTCGCGGCGCCCGCAGGCCAGCGCCACGACGCACGCGCAGGCCATGATTGCCGCACGAGTGAGCCCTCGCATCGCTGGAATGATACAGCGTCGTCCGTAGGGCGCGACTTTAGTCGCGCCGCCAATTCTGCTAGAGTGCGGACTCGATGGCGTCTGAAGCGTTGGGCATGGTCGAGACGCGCGGGTTGATCGGATCGGTGGAAGCCGCCGACGCGATGGTCAAGGCCGCCAACGTCGCGCTCGTCGGCAAGGAATACATCGGCGCGGGGTATGTAACGGTGCTGGTACGCGGTGATGTCGGCGCCGTCAAGGCGGCCACCGACGCCGGCGCCGCGGCCGCCCGCCGCGTGGGCGAGCTGATTTCGGTGCACGTGATCCCGCGGCCGCACGCGGAAGTCGAACGGCTGCTCCCGAAGGCGTAGCGAGGCTCCGCAGCGCCTCATGGCCGCCAAAGACTCGTCGGCCGCCGCCGACACCGACCTCGCGTCCATCTCCAACGCTCGCGCGCTGACCCGGGCGGCGAAGCAGGCCCAGCCTCTGCTCGCCGAGCTGTCGCAGGAGCGCATCGACGCCATCGTGAGCGCGATGGCGACCGCCGTGACGCCGCACGCCGGCGCGCTGGCCAGGCTGGCCGTCGAGGAGACCGGCTACGGCGTCGAGGCCGACAAGGTCCAGAAGAATCTCTTTGCGTCGCAGCGCGTGTACGAGTTCATCCACCCGATGCGCACGGTCGGCGTCGTCAACCGGATCGAAGACAAGAAGATCATCGAGATTGCGGAGCCCTTCGGCGTCGTCGCCGCCGTGGTGCCGTCCACCAACCCGACCTCGACCGCCATCTACAAGATCTTGATCGCGCTGAAGGCGCGCTGCCCGATCGTGCTCAGCCCGCATCCGTCGGCGGCGCGCTGCATCACGAGGGTCGCCGAGATCATGGGCGAGGCGGCGGCCGCGGCTGGTGCACCGGCCGGCAGCATCGGCTGGATGACGACGGTCACGCTGGAGGGCACGCAGGAACTGATGCGCAGTCGCGACGTCGCGGTGATTCTCGCGACCGGCGGCATGGGTCTGGTGCGGGCGGCGTACAGCGCCGGCAAGCCCGCGTACGGCGTGGGGCCGGGCAACGCGCCGTGCTACATCGAGCGCAGCGCGGATCTGGCGCTGGCCGCGCGCGACATCGTGCTTGGCAAGACGTTCGACAACGGCGTGCTCTGCTCGTCGCCGAACTCGGTGGTGGTGGACATCCCGGTGGCCGAGGAGGCGCGTCGCCGCTTCCAGGCCGAGGGCGCCCACTTCCTGAACGCTCAGGAGATGGACACGCTCGCGGCGGCGCTCGTGACGCCGCAACGGCTGCCCAACCCCGCGCTCGTCGGCAAGTCGGCGCGGATCATCGCCGAGAAGATCGGCATCACGGTGCCCGACGGCACGCGCGCGCTGATCGCGCCGCTCACCGGCGTGGGGCGCGACTATCCCCTGTCGATCGAGAAGCTGTGCCCCGTGCTGTCGTGGTACGAGGTGCAGGACTGGCGCGAAGGGTGCGAGCGCTGCATCCAGATCCTGCGCTACGGCGGCATGGGCCACACGATGTCGATCCACTCGCAGAACGAGGAGGTGATCCTGCAGTTCGGCCTCAAGAAGCCGGCCTTCCGGATCTGCGTGAACACGCCGACGACCCACGGATCGATTGGACTGACGACGGGACTGGATCCGGCGATGACTCTTGGCTGTGGGGGCTGGGGCGGCAACATCACCTCCGACAACATCTCGCCGAAGCACCTGCTCAATCTGAAGCGCCTGGCGTACGGCCTGCGGCCGCCGGTCGTCTCAACCCCTGCCCCACGTCCAGCGGGATACGAGACGCCGACCATGCCGGCGTCCAAGCCCGACCGTTTGCCGAAGGCACCCGATCGGCCCTCGCCGCGGGCGATTCCCGCCGAACTACTCGCGGCACGCGTCGATCAATTCCTGGCGTCGAAGGGATTCCGGCCGGCGGCGCCGACGGCCGACACCGCGCCCCCGCCCGCGTCCGTCGCGGTGGGCCCGTCAACCGTCACAGGCGCCGCTCCGCCCGCCCAGCCACCGGCAGCGTTCGTGTGCGAGGACGACGTGCGGACGGCGCTGAAGGAAGGGCGCCAGATCCTGATCGGCGAGCGGACCATCATTACGCCAGCGGCGCGCGATCTCGGAGAGGCCTCGCGAATCTTTCGCGAAGCCGGGTGGCCCGGGGCGTCACGATAAGGCACGCGCGCGCACTGAGCCGATCAGCACAGTCCTGCAACCTGAAGTTGCGCAGCAGTTTGGCGTTTGAAAACCCCTGATCCGGGTGCTAAGGTAACCCGGATGCTGCGAGCGGGCGGCCCGGCGTGCATTAGTGTGAGCCTCCTGCTCGCAGGATGTGCCTCGCATTCCACTCCGGCAGTCGTCGGGCCCGTGGCTCCCCCGCCGGTCATTGCCGAAGCGCCGCCGCTGGCACCCACCGCTGCGCCGGTTCCCGCCGCCGATCCGATCGACGCCCTCATCGCGGAATCGAACCGCCATTTCGACACCGGTCGCAAGGAAGTGCAGGACGGCCACCTCGAAGCGGCGCGCAGCGAGTTCAACCGCGCGCTCGAACTGGTGATGCAGTGGAAGGCCGGCCCGCGCGCCGACGCGCGGCTGCGCGAGCACTTCGACCGCCTCGTGGAGCGCATCAGCGCGGTGGAGATCCTGGCGCTGGCCGAAGGCGACGGCTTTGCCGAACAGCGGTCGGAGCCGGCCGCCATCGACACTCTGCTCGACACGCCGGAGCCCACCGGAGCCACCGCCGAGACGGCGCGGACGGTCGAGAACAGCCAGACGAAGTACGACATCGCCATCCCGCTGAACTCGCGTGTGCTGTCGTACGTGGAACTGTTCAGCGGTCGGCTGAAGGGGTATCTGGAAGAAGGGCTCGGCCGCGGCACCCGCTACCTCCCGATGATCCAGGACGTGTTCCGGGCCGAGGGACTACCGCTCGATCTGGCCTACATTCCGCTGGTTGAAAGCGCGTTCAAGCCGAGCGCCCTGTCGCGGGCGAAAGCGCGTGGCGTGTGGCAGTTCATGAGCGGCACCGGCATCGAGAACGGGCTGCAGCACGACTGGTACATCGACGAACGCGCCGACCCCGAAAAGGCCACCCGCGCCGCCGCCAAGTATCTGAAGACGCTCTACGAGCAGTTCGGCGACTGGCACCTGGCGCTCGCCTCCTACAACGGCGGGCCCGGCCGCGTACAGCGCTCGATGAAGCGCTCGGGCAAGGACGACTTCTGGGACATCTCGGCGAGCTCGCGCTTCCTGCCGCGCGAAACTCGCAACTACGTGCCGCTCATCCTGGCCGCCATCATCGTGGCGCGCAACCCGGTGCAGTACGGTCTCGACATCGCGCCGGTGGTCGAGCCGCTCACCGACGTGGTGCGTCTCTCGGCGCCGGCCGATCTCCGCCGGATCGCTGAATGGATCGACGTGCCGGTGCAGGTGCTGCAGGACCTGAATCCCGAGCTGCGCCGGTGGACCACGCCCGTGCGGATGACCGACTACGATCTCACGGTGCCGATGGGCAAGGCCGAGGCGCTGAGCGCGCACCTGGCCGATGCCACGCCGGAAGACCTCGCCCCGCTCAACCGCTACACCGTGCGGAAGGGCGAGACCATCGCGACCATCGCGCGGAAGCTGAAGGTGAAGCGCGCCGACCTCGCGCAGGCCAACTACCTGACCGAGCGTTCGAAGCTCGCGTCCGGCCAGCAGCTGGTCATCCCGCGAGCCCCGACGCTTCTCCTGGCGGCCAACGATCGCGGCGAGGCCGAGGCCGAGGCCACGGCCGCAGACAAGGCCGACGTGGGCCGGGGTGCGCCCGACACCGTCGTCGCCTCGTCGCCCTCGCGACGGCCGGCCGCGGCCCGCACCGCGTCGTCCAGAACAGCGGCGTCACGGACGGCGACGTCGCGGACGAGCGCCGAGCCGACGCGCGTCGTTCACCGCGTGAAGTCGGGCGAGACGCTGTTCTCGATCGCGCAGAAGTACAACACGTCGGTTGCCGCCGTGCGTCAGGGCAACCAGCTGCGCGGCAACACGATCAAAGTCGGCCAGCGCCTCACCATTCTTTCCAAGGGTGCGGTGAAGGGTTCGACGCAGGCCGACTGACCCCCGTTTCTACGACGGCTTCCTCAGCGTCCCGAGCATCGCCGCACTGGCCAGCACGGCGATCAACACGACGTGAATCTTGAAGTTGAGGCTTGCCGGGTCGGCCGTGAACAGCGTGTACGTGCTGCTCGCGATGACGAGGAGCCCCGCTGCCACCGGCATCAGACGACGCACCTTTCCTCCTAGCCCCACCACATTCGGCAGATCCAGCAGGCGAAATTCGCGATGACAAACACGCTGGCGAACACGGCGCACACTTCGACAAAGACGGCCATCGCAGGAATAATCGGCGTCAGCGCCGCGAGCGCGCAGAAAGTCTCCATCTCGGCCCTGGCGATATCCGCCGCGATGCAGGCGTCGCATCCACTCTGCCGCGCCGCAACCGGACGAACGCTGGCGCGGGCGTCGAACTGGTCGCCGACCAACGTCAGCATCTGTACCGTTCGATCGAGCATCGGCTGGATGCCGCCTTCGAGCAGGCGATCGAGGGCGGCTGCCTTGGCCTGAGAGTCGACGGGCGCGTGCAGATCCAGCCGCGCGAGATCGGCCGTGGTGAGGCCGAGCGCACGCACGTTCGCCTCGATGTCGGCGTGGTTCGGCGGCGTATCGAGGACGGCGGGGCGCCCCAGCCGCCGCACCGCGCGCTGCGCCAGCGCGCGAAGGTCGCCGTCGGGAGTCCGGCCGTGAATCCGTGCGCCCCAGACCTGCACGAGCGCCGCGGCGTGGCGGGCCGCTTCTCCGCTACCGCTCTGAATCCCCGCGAGCGCGGCCTTCAACTGCTGCCTGACTTCCGCGATCACCGGGTCCGCATCGCCACCGGCCGTGCCGGCGGTCTGCGCCGCGGCGGTCGCGCGGGTCTGTACCAGGAGCGCGGCCGATCCGGCCCCGGCAACGGCGGCCATCGACCCGAGCATCATCCGACGACTGTTCATCTGTGTCACGGCGAGTGTCTCCTGCGTTGTCCCGGCCCGCGCGTGTCGCGACACCAGAGCGTGCAAGTAGAAGACCATCGCTTCCATCGAACGTCGGGCCTTCGCGCGGCCGACCAGTACGCAGGTTCTGCGCGTCGTCAATCGTTGCCGATTGCGGTTTTCTGCGATCGCTGGCTGACAACCCACGGGTTGGGGCCGCGAGAGCCGCGTCACAGTGCTTGCAATCCGAGTGGGCGTGCTCGCCAGCCTGCGAAGTGCCGCGGTGTTCGGGGTGGAAGCCTACCCCGTCTCGGTGGAAGTGGACGTGTCGTACGGGATTCCCATCTTCAACATGGTGGGGCTGCCCGATACTACCGTCCGCGAAAGCCGCGACCGCGTGCGATCGGCCATCAAGAACTCCGGATATCACTTCCCGGACCACCGCATCACCGTCAATCTGGCGCCGGCCGACGTCCGCAAAGGTGGCTCGTCGTTCGACCTGCCGATTGCGCTCGGCCTGCTGGCGACGAATGGCGACGTGGCGCGCCGCGCCATCGAGGACACGCTGGTGCTCGGCGAGCTCTCGCTCGACGGCGGCATCAACGCGATTCGCGGCGTGCTGCCGATTGCGGCGGCCGCGCGGCGTCTGGGGCTGTCGCGCATCGTGCTGCCGCCGCAGAACGCCGCCGAAGCGTGCATCGTGACCGGCCTCGAGGTCTGCACCGTCCGTTCGCTGCCTGAAGCGGTCGGGGTGCTCAACCAACCCGAGTCGGCGCGGCTCGAAACATGGGCGTCACCCCCGCCAGCGCCTGACGACGACGCCGACCTCGCCGACGTGCGGGGACAGCTGGCGCCGCGGCGGGCGCTCGAGATCGCGGCGGCCGGCGCGCACAACCTGCTGATGTGCGGGCCACCGGGCGCCGGCAAAACCATGCTGGCGCGGCGGCTGCCCACGATTCTGCCGCCGCTCACGTTCGACGAGGCGCTCGACAGCACCGCCATTCACTCGGTGACGGGGCTGCTTCCAGCGGGCGGCGGCCTGCTGACGCGACGGCCGTTCCGCGCGCCCCACCATTCGATTTCCGGCGCGGCGCTCATCGGCGGCGGGCCGCACCCGCGTCCCGGAGAGATCTCTCTCGCCCACCAGGGCGTGCTGTTCCTCGACGAGCTGCCCGAGTTCCATCGCCACGTCCTGGACCTGATGCGCCAACCGCTCGAAGAAGGCCGGGTGACCATCGCGCGGGCCGCGCGGACGGTGGTCTTTCCGTCGAGGTTCATGCTCGTGGCCGCCATGAACCCCTGCCCGTGCGGCTACGCCGGCGACGAGCGGCGCACGTGCCGGTGCTCGCCGGCGCACATCGCGCGCTATCACGCGCGCGTCTCCGGCCCGCTGCGCGACCGCATGGATCTGATCGTGGACGTTCCGCCGGTACCGGCCAGCGCGCTCGAGGCGGGGAGCGTCGCCGAATCGTCGGCCACCGTCTGCACACGCGTGGTCGACGCGCGCGTCCGCCAGTGGCGGCGCTACGGCCAAGACGGCCCGCGATCCAATGCGGACCTCAAGGGCGGCGCGGTGGCGCGGCATTGCCGCCCCGATGCCGACGGCCACCAGCTGCTGACGCAGGCCGTGCAGGCCTTCGGGCTCAGCGCCCGCGGCTACGCGCGAGTGCTGAAGGTGGCGCGCACGATTGCGGATCTTGACGGGTCGGACCGGGTGCGGGCCGACGACGTCGCGGAAGCCTTGCAATACCGATTGGCGCAGTAGCGGGCCGGGTGTGGAAAGCAGTGATGGCAGATGCAGGTCAAAGAGTACGGTGGTCAGGATCGAGCGCTCGCGCGGCGCCGGTTCCTCGGATCGGCGGTGGCGCTCGGCGCCGGCGCTGCGATTGGCGCGACGGTGTCGTTTCCATCGCTGGATGCGCCGCTCGCCGCTGCGAGCCGGCAGGATCTGGTGCATGACGAGCTCATTCGGCAGCTGACGCAGAGTGTGCGCGCCCTGCGTGGCGCGCGGCCGGCCGAGGCGGCGCGGAGCACGGCGGCGACGCTACGGCTGCTGGCGCCGCACTATCACGCGAGCGGCGTCGACGCCGATGTGCAGAAGCGGCTGCGCGCCGCCATTGCGCGCGACGGTCGCGACGCGGTGCTGCGCTGGCAAGCCTCCGCAGCCCGGCGGGCAGCTGAGGCGAGCCGGTTTGGTGTGGTCGATCTCGCGCTGCCCGGCGAGCCGTTCAATCTGCCGGAGCGCGAACGGGCGCTCGATGCGATGCTCGCTCGGGGTGTGACGCCGGCGTTGCTGGCCGTGGCGGCGGAACTCTCGCGGCTCGCGCCGGATCTCGATCGCGCGACCGTTACACCGATCACGCGCCGGCAGTGTCCCGACGCGCACGGAATGGCGTACGGCCTCGAGTTCGTGGCTCTGGCGGCGGCCTCTCTGAAGCCGATCCTGGGCACGGGCTTCGATGGCGCCTACTTCGGGTTGAGGGTCAGCCTCTGGTACACCGGCTGCTAAGGAGTGTGGACAGGATCACTCGCTGTCCTGCAGTTCGTGGGCCGGTGGGTGATCCTAACCTGGGCCGTTTATTCGTTGGCTGTTCGCCTGGGAGTGGCCCGTCTTGGGCGCCCTCTGACGCTGTGGTAGGCTCGAACTGGACTTGAGTTTCCCGCCCGGGGCGACTACCATCCGGGGCCGGTTTCAAACGCTGTCCAACACAAGTACTGACAGGATGCCGAAACGGCGATTCACGCTTGTCGTCGCTGAACAGACCGAGGGTCTGGAGCGCAAGGTCCGAATCTCATTCGGGCCGGTGCTGGTCGTGCTGGGTGCGGTCGTCACGCTCCCCGTGCTGATCGGCCTGGGCGCGGCATGGAAGGCGAAAAGCGACGTCGCCAGCCTCTACGAAAACCAGCGCGCGCTCGAGTTGGAAAACGCCAATTTCCGGCAGGCGACCGCTGCCCTGTCGGGTCAGATCGAATCGCTCCAGTCGGCCGTCTCGGATCTGGGCGCCCGCTCGGCGCTCGAGCCCGGCCTGGCCAAGGCGATGGCCAATCTGCCGGCGTTCGTGAAGGCCAAGGCGATGGGCACCGGCGCCACGACCAGGGGCCCCAAGGCGGGCGGGTCGTATGCCGCCACGCTGGCGGCGTTGACGAGCCCGGACGACACCTTCGGCCTGGTGCGCACGCTGCTCGAAGGGCTCGAGTCGCGCCTCTCGCTCGTGAAGCAGTCGGTCGAGCGGCGCGACGCGCTCGCGGCCGCCACGCCCTCCATCTGGCCGGCGCACGGGTGGCTCTCGTCGCCGATGGGCTATCGCACGGACCCGGTCAACGGCGAGTCAGGCGACTTCCATCCCGGCCTCGATATCGCGGGCGATCGCGGCCAGCCGGTGTACGCCACGGCCGCCGGACGCGTGACGTTCGCGGGCGGCCACGGCAGCTACGGCAACCTGATTGTCATCGACCACGGCTACGGTCTCGAAACCCGCTATGGCCACTTGCTCTCGTTTTCAGTGGGCAAGGACGAACAGGTAAAGCGCGGCGACGTGATCGGGAAAGTCGGCAGCACCGGCCGCGCCACCGGCAACCACCTGCACTACGAGGTGCTGGCCAACGGCACCCTCCTGAACCCGCTGCGGCTGCTGACCAACCAGAAGCCGCGCGACCAGTAAGTCCCCTTCCCGCCAATTCCTTGCCGATTCTGTAGCCGCACGGCTACAATCGGCTGATATTCCATTGTTAAAGTTCGGCACCTAGCATGATCGGTCAACTGCTCGCGAAGGTCATCGGCACCCAGAACGAGCGTGAGCTCAAGCGGCTTCAGCCGCGCGTGGCGCAGATCAGCGCCCTGGAGCCCGGCATCCAGCCCTTGTCCGACGAGCAGCTGCGCGGCAAGACCGCGGAGTTCCGTCAACGCGTCGCCAACGGCGAGCCGCTCGACGACCTGCTGCCCGAGGCGTTTGCCGTGGTGCGCGAGGCCGGCCGCCGGGTGCTGAACATGCGGCACTTCGACGTGCAGCTGATCGGCGGCATGGTGCTGCACAGCGGCAAGATTGCCGAGATGAAGACGGGCGAGGGCAAGACGCTCGTCGCCACGCTCCCCACCTATCTGAACGCGCTCGAAGGCAAGGGCGTGCACGTCGTCACGGTGAACGACTACCTGGCCCGCCGCGACTCCGAGTGGATGGGACGCGTGTACCGCTTTCTGGGCATGAGCGTGGGCGTCATCCAGCACGAGCTCAACGACCAGCAGCGCCAGGTGGCCTACGGCGCCGACATCACCTACGGCACCAACAACGAGTTCGGGTTCGACTACCTCCGCGACAACATGAAGTTCGACTTCGAGTCGATGGTGCAGCGGGCGCACCACTTCGCGGTGGTGGACGAGGTCGACAGCATCCTCATCGACGAGGCCCGGACGCCGCTCATCATCTCGGGCCCGGCCGAGGAGTCCACGGACCTCTACTACGAGGTGGATCGCATCATCCCGCGCCTGAAGCGCGGCGCCACTACGCAGGGCAACGTCAAGGCCGAGGATCGCGAGGAGCTCGAGAAGACCGGCGACTACATCGTCGACGAGAAGCACAAGACGGTCACGCTCACCGAGACCGGCATGGCCAAGGCGGAGGAGTACCTTTCGCACCGCCTGGTGCCCGACTCGGGCGGCCTCTACGACCCGGTCAACATGCCGCTGCTCCACCACGTGCAGCAGGGGCTGCGGGCGCACACGCTGTTCCGCCTCGACGTGGATTACATGATCAAGGACGGCGGCGTCGTGATCGTGGACGAGTTCACCGGACGCCTGATGCCGGGACGCCGCTGGAGTGACGGGCTGCACCAGGCCGTCGAGGCCAAGGAGAAGGTGAAGATCGAGCGCGAAAACCAGACGCTCGCCACCATCACCTTCCAGAACTACTTCCGCAAGTACAAGAAGCTGTCGGGCATGACCGGCACGGCCGAAACCGAGGCGGCCGAGTTCGCCAAGATCTACAACCTCGACGTCGTGGCCGTCCCCACCAACCGCCCGCTGCAGCGCGTGGAGGAGCCCGACCTCGTCTACCGGACCGAGCGGGAAAAGTACGAGGCCATCGTCACCGACATCCTCGAAAAGGAGAAGTCGGGGCGGCCCACGCTGGTCGGCACGGTGTCGATCGAGAAGTCGGAGCGGCTCTCGCAGCTGCTGCAGAAGCGCGGCATCAGGCATGTGGTGCTGAACGCCAAGCACCACGCCCGCGAAGCCGAGATCGTCGCGCAGGCCGGACGCGCCGGCACGGTCACCATCGCCACCAACATGGCGGGCCGCGGCACCGACATCCTGCTTGGCGGCAGCGCCGAGCACATGGCGCGGCAGCAGTGCATCGCCGAAGAGGTCGCCGAGCGGCTGCCGAAGGGCGAGGAAAAGTTCGTCGACGACGAAGAGTTCGTCTACTTCTTCCACGTGGACGGCTTCTACCGCGTGCCGCGCGCCGACTGGGAGCGCATCTCCGGTCACTTCACGCGCCAGAGCAGCGCCGAACACGACGCGGTGATCGGGCTCGGCGGCCTGCACATCCTGGGCACCGAGCGGCACGAGGCCCGGCGCATCGACAACCAGCTGCGCGGCCGCGCCGGCCGTCAGGGCGACCCCGGCTCCTCGCGCTTCTACCTGTCGCTCGAAGACGACCTGATGCGCATCTTCGGGTCCGACCGCATCTCGGGCCTGATGCAGCGGCTCGGCATGGAAGAGGGCGTGCCGATCGAGCATGGGATGGTCTCCCGGGCCATCGAGCGGGCGCAGAAGCAGGTCGAGGCGCAGAACTTCTCCGTCCGCAAGCACCTGCTCGAGTACGACGACGTGATGAACAAGCAGCGTGAAAGCGTCTACACGCTGCGGCGCGAGATCCTCGAGGGCAAGATTCATCTGAGCCCGGAAGAGGTCGTCGATACGCGCGGCTACACGCTGGCACTGGCCGAAGACCTGCTGGAAGATCTGGCCGATCGCTACATCGGCAAGCAGGTGGACGTGGACGAGTGGGACACCGATGCGCTGAAGCGCGAAGCGTCGAGCGCCTTCGGCCTCGACCCGCGCGTGCTCGACAGCGTCGAGGTCGACGGGCTGAGCGCCGACCAGATCACCGATGCGTTCTGGGAGAAGGTCAAGGCCAGCTACGAGGAGAAGGAACGGCAGGTCAGCCCCGAGGTGCTGCGCTCGCTCGAGAAGCAGGTGGCCCTCAACATCGTGGACGTGCAGTGGAAGGACCACCTCTACTCGCTCGACCACCTGAAGGAAGGCATCGGGCTGCGCGGCTACGGCCAGCGCGATCCGCTGGTCGAGTACAAAAAGGAAAGCTTCTCGCTCTTCCAGGACATGCGCGGCCGCATGGAGTCCGAGATCGTCCAGTACCTGTTCCGGGCCCGGCTCGTCATCGATCAGGACGCGCCGGCGCCGGTGCCGATCGCGCCCCGCCGGACCACGCAGCTCACGATGAACAACCCGGCGGCGGAGTCGGTGCCGGCCTTTGCGGCCGCCCGCAGCCAGTCGTCGGCCTCGGCGGCCGTGGCGACGCCGCCGCGTCCGGCGCGCACCGGCGGCGACGACGTGATCAAAACGGTCCGCCGCGAGGAACCAAAAGTCGGACGCAACGACCCGTGCCCGTGCGGCAGCGGCAAGAAATACAAGAAATGCCACGGAGCGGGCACCTGACATCGAGGATCACATGGAGCTCAAGACCGGCGCGTTGACCCTGACCCCGTCCGAGGCTGGCTTCGCGACGGCCTTGACCTTCGACGACGTCCTGCTGGTTCCCCAGCACACCACCGTGGTG
The DNA here is from genome assembly GCA_036004405.1 of Vicinamibacterales bacterium. GTDB lineage: Bacteria > Acidobacteriota > Vicinamibacteria > Vicinamibacterales > UBA2999 > DASYRM01. The sequence goes on along the minus strand of DASYRM010000077.1, from coordinate 69,255 downwards.
CCCACCCAGGTGGACATCTCCACGCGCTTCACGCGTGGCATCCGCTTGAACGTGCCGATCGTGAGCGCCGCCATGGACACGGTGACCGAGTCGGGGCTGGCCATCGCGATGGCGCAGCTCGGCGGCCTCGGCATCATCCACAAGAACCTGTCGATCGACGAGCAGGCGGCGGAAGTGGACCGGGTGAAACGGTCCGAGAGCGGTATGATCGTCAACCCGATCACGCTCTCCCCCACCAACTCGATTGCCGAAGCGCTCGACCTGATGAAGTCCTACCGGATTTCGGGGGTGCCGATCACCGAGGACGGCAGCAAGGAAGGGCGGCTGGTCGGCATTCTGACCAACCGAGACCTGCGGTTCGAATCGAACGTCAAGCGGCCGATTGCCGAGGTGATGACGCGCGACCCGCTCTACACCGTGGCGGTCGGCACCACGCTCGACGAAGCGCGCGAGATCCTGCACCAGCACAAGGTCGAAAAGCTCCTCGTCGTCGACCACGAGTACCGGCTGAAGGGGCTCATCACCGTCAAGGACATCCAGAAGGCGATCAAATATCCAAACGCGTGCAAGGACTCGCTCGGCCGCCTGCGCTGCGCCGCCGCGATCGGCGTGGCCCGCGACTCGGTCGATCGCGCCCGGGCGCTCGCCAACGCCGGCGTGGACGCGCTGATCGTCGACACCGCGCACGGCCACAACCAGATCGTGATCGATCTGGTCGCGAAGCTGCGGCGCGAGTTCCCGAACACCGAGCTCGTGGGCGGCAACGTGGCGACGGCGGCCGCCACCCTGGCCCTCATCGACGCGGGATGCGACGCCGTGAAAGTGGGCATCGGCGCCGGGTCGATCTGCACCACGCGCGTCGTGGCCGGCATCGGCGTGCCGATGATCTCGTCGATCATGGAATGCGCCAAGGCCGCGGCGTCGCGCAACGTACCGATCATCGCCGACGGCGGCATGCGCTACTCGGGCGACCTGGTGAAGGCGCTGGCCGCCGGCGCCAGCAGCACCGTGCTCGGGAACCTGTTCGCCGGCACCGACGAGAGCCCGGGCGAGCTGATCCTCTTCCAGGGGCGCAGCTACAAGGAGTATCGCGGCATGGGCTCGATCGGCGCCATGCGCCGCGGCAGCCGCGACCGCTACTTCCAGGACGATTTCGATCTCGAGGGCGGCCGCAACGCCGACAAGCTGGTGCCGGAGGGGATCGAGGGGCGCGTCGCGCACAAGGGCAGCGCCGCGTCGGTCATCTACCAGCTCGCCGGCGGCCTGCGCGCCGGCATGGGCTACTGCGGAGCGCCGACGATTCCCGAGCTGCAGAAGAAGGCGCAGATGATCCGCATCACGCCGGCGGGCGTGCGCGAGAGCCACGTCCACGACGTGACGATCACGAAGGAAGCGCCGAACTATCGCATGGAATAGCAGTCGTGGGGGCCGGCTCGTAGGGGCCTGCTTTAGCTGGCCCGCGAGCGGCAGGATCCGGCCCGACCACGGGCCGCCTAAAGGCGGCCCCCACGTACGACGATCCGGCGCGACGTCTCATCCACGACGTCGATTTCGACTTCAATCGCGCCGCGGAATGCATGGCCCAGACGATCGGGCCACTCGATCGCCAGCACGCCGTCCTGCACGCCCAGCTCGTCGAGGCCCAGGTCCTCGGCGCCCCCGGTGCCCAGCCGATACAGATCCACGTGAAAGAGGCGGAGCGGCCCCCCACGGTATTCGTGGACGAGCGTGAACGTCGGGCTGCTCACCTCGTCGGGATCGACGCCGAGGCCGCGCGCCAGCCCCCGCACGAACGCGGTCTTTCCGGCTCCAAGCGGCCCTGACAGCAGCACCACGGCGCCGGCCTGCAGCTCGCCGGCAAGCGTCTCGGCGAGCCGCTCGGTGTCCTCCTGCGAACGGGTGACGGTGTCGGGCACCGCGATCAGCTGTCGGCGCCGTTACCGGCCGGCGCGGCGGCGAGCTGCTCGAGCGCGGGGCCGATGTGGTTGATCAGGTCGCCTGCGATCATCGACACCCGGCCCTCGTGGCCGGCCGCCAGATCGCCGGCGGCGCCGTGCAGGAAGACCGCCAGGCGGCACGCGGCGTCGGCGTCGAGGAGCTGCGCCAGGCAGGCGGCAATCATCCCGGTGAGCACGTCGCCGGTGCCGCCGGTCGCCATGCCGGGATTGCCGGTCGGGTTGACCGCCACGGCGCCGGACGGCGCCGCGATCACCGTGCGGTGCCCCTTGAGCACCACGTACACCTGGTGCGTGGCCGCGAACTCGCTGGCGATGGCGATGCGGTCGGCCTGAACTTCCTCGACCGTCTTGCCCACCAGGTTCGCCATCTCCCCGGGGTGCGGCGTGATGACGATGTGCCGTTCGTCGCGGCCCACGAGCTGCCCGGGATCGCCGGCAAAGGCCAGCACGGCGTCGGCGTCGAGGACGAGCGGTACCGGCGAGCGCTCGACCAGCGCGCGGACGAAGGCGGCGGCGGGCTCGCTGCGCCCGAGTCCCGGTCCGCAGGCAATCACGTCCTGCCGCAGGGCGAGCACGGTATCCACCGCGGCCTCGGCGACGCCGCCGGCGGAGGTGTCGGCGAGTCCCTCGGTCATGTATTCCGCTGCCAGCGAGGCGACGATGGGGACGCAGCAGTCGGGCGTGGCCACCGTCACCAGGCCGGCGCCCGAGCGGAGCGCGCCCAGCGCGGTCAGATGCGCGGCGCCGGTCTTGCCGCGCGAGCCCGCCACGACCGTGACGCGGCCGTAGTCGCCCTTGTGCGAGTCGGCCGGGCGCGGCTGCACGATGAGCCGCACCTGCTCCGGTGTCAGCAGCTCGATCTGCGGCCCCTCGAGGGCGTCGATGACGTCGTAAGGAATGCCGATGTCGGCAATCACCACTTCGCCAGCGTGGTCCTCGCCCGGCGGCAGGATCAGCGACAGCTTGGGCGCCGCGAGCGTCACCGTCATGGCGGCGGAAACGCATTGGCCGATCAGGTGCGGCGTGTCGGCCGAGAGCCCGCTCGGCAGGTCCACCGCCACAATCGGGATGCCCATCACGTTGACGTCGGCCGCCACGGTTTCCAGCAGCCCGCCGAGCGGCGAGGCGAGGCCGGTGCCGACGATCGCGTCGACGATGAGCGAGCAGCGCTGCACCTCGGAGGCGTGCAGCTCCCAGCGCTGCTCGTCGTCCACTTCCATCACGCCGATGCCGAGCCGTCCGAGGATGTCGAGGTTGACCCGCGCGTCGCCCTTGACGTCGGCGACCGACGCGAGCAGGAACACGGAGACGTCCACCCCGCGCTGGGCCAGGGTGCGGGCGATGACGAAGCCGTCGCCGCCGTTGTTGCCCTTGCCGCACAGCACCGCCACGCGACCCGTGAGCCGGTCGTCGTAGGCCGCTTCGATCGCCGACACCACCTGCCGCCCGGCGTTCTCCATCAGCACCAGCGAGGCGAGGCCGACGTCCTCGATCGTCTGCCGGTCGGCCTCGCGCATCTGCGTGGCGTTGAGGATTCGCATCAGGCGTAGGCCTCGACCGGCGGGCACGTGCACACCAGGTTGCGGTCGCCGAACGGGTTGTCTACGCGGCCCACGACCGGCCAGAACTTGTGCGCGCGGACGAACGGCAGCGGGTACGCCGCCTCCTCTCGACTGTAGCGATGCGTCCAGGCCGACGCCGACACCGCCGCCGCCGTGTGCGGCGCCTGGGTCAGGACGTTGTCGGTCCGATCGGCACGGCCCGACACGACGTCGTCGATCTCCTTGCGGATCTGAATCATGGCGTCGCAGAACCGATCGATCTCGGAGAGGTCCTCGCTCTCGGTGGGCTCGACCATCAGCGTGCCGGCCACGGGGAACGATACGGTGGGCGCGTGGAATCCGTAGTCGATGAGACGCTTGGCCACGTCCATCTCGTCGATGCCGGCGCTCTTGAACCCGCGCAGGTCGAAGATCAGCTCATGCGCCACGCGCCCGTGCGCGCCGGCGTAGAGCACCGGATAGTGCGGCTCGAGCCGCGCCTTGATGTAGTTGGCGTTGAGCAGCGCCACCTGCGTAGCCGCCGTCATCCCGTCCGCGCCCAGCATGCAGACGTAGGCGTGCGACACCAGGAGGATGCTGGCGCTGCCCCACGGCGCCGCGGAGACCGGCGGCATCGTGGCCGCGCCGGGCGTCGCCGGATGGCCCGGCAGGAACGGCACCAGATGCGACGCCACGGCAATCGGCCCCATCCCGGGCCCGCCGCCACCGTGCGGGATCGCGAACGTCTTGTGCAGGTTCAGATGGCAGACGTCGGCACCGATCCGGGCCGGGCTCGTCAGCCCCACCTGCGCGTTCATGTTGGCACCGTCCATGTAGACCTGCCCGCCGTGGCGGTGGACGATGTCGCAGATCTCCCGGATGCCGGCCTCGAACACGCCGTGTGTCGACGGGTAGGTGATCATCAGGCACGCCAGGGCGTCGGCGTGCTCATCGGCTTTGCGGGACAGGTCCGTGAGATCGACGCTGCCGTCGGGGGCGTTGGCGACGACCACGACGCGCATGCCCGCCAGCGCCGCGCTGGCCGGGTTGGTGCCGTGGGCCGAAGCTGGAATGAGGACGACCGTGCGGCGCTCGTCGCCGCGGCTGCGGTGGTAGGCGCGGATCGTCAGGAGCCCGGCGAACTCGCCCTGCGCCCCCGAGTTCGGCTGTAGCGAGACGGCCGCGAAGCCGGTGACGGCACAGAGCGCCGCCGACAGTTCGTCGATCACCTGCTGGTAGCCCCGGGCCTGCTCCACCGGCGCAAAGGGATGGAGACGGCTGAAGCGGTCCCAGGTGAGCGGCAGCATCTCGGTGGCCGCGTTCAGTTTCATCGTGCAGGAGCCGAGCGGAATCATCGACGTGTCGAGCCCCAGATCCTTGCGCTCGAGCCGCCGCAGGAAGCGCATCATCTGCGTTTCCGAGCGGTGCGTGTTGAAAACGCCGTGCGACAGGAACCCGCTCGTGCGCGCGAGTGGCGGCGGGATGCGTACCGGTAACGGGCCTGCCCTCTGCCCTTCTGCTTCAGTGATGTGCCTTCCGCCCGCATGTTCGAAGACGCGGGCGATCGCGCCGAGATCGACCGCTGTGACCGTCTCGTCGAGCGCGATGACCACTTCGCGATCGCCGACGTACTGGAAGTTGATGCCGGCCGCCTCGGCGTGGGGCCGCAGCGCCGCGCACCCGGCAGGAACCTCCACCCGAATCGTGTCGAAATAGCTGGCGTTCAACTGACGGCATCCCGAGATCCACAGCAGCCGCTCCAGCCCGCGTGCGTGCTCGTGCACGTGCTGCGCAATCGCGCGGAGCCCCTCGGGCCCGTGATAGACGGCGTACATCGCCGCCATCGATGCGAGCAGCGCCTGTGCAGTGCAGATGTTCGACGTCGCCTTCTCGCGGCGGATGTGCTGCTCGCGCGTCGCCAGCGCCATGCGATACGCCGGCTGACCGTGTGCGTCCACCGAGACGCCGATCAGACGTCCAGGCAGGTGCCGGACGAACGCCTGGCGGGTGGCGAAGAACGCGGCGTGCGGGCCGCCGTAGCCGAGCGGCACGCCGAAGCGCTGCGAGCTGCCGAAGACCACGTCGGCGCCCATTTCTCCGGGCGGGGTGACCAGGGTCAGCGCCAGCAGGTCGCTGCCCACGGCAACGCCGGCGCCCGCCGCGTGCGCCCGCGCGATCAGTGGCTGGAGATCGAGCAGCGTCCCGTGCATGTCCGGCGACTGCACGATGGCGCCGAACACAGGCGCGTCGAACGTCATGTCGTCCGGCGCCACGACGCGCACCTCGATGCCGAGCGGCTCGGCGCGCCCCTGCACCACCGCGAGCGTCTGCGGGAAGCAGGTGGTGGCCACGAGGACGACGGGCGCGACGCCGGCGGCCGGCGCGCGCTTGTGCACGCGCAGCAGCAGCGCCATCGCCTCGGCGGCGGCCGTGGCCTCGTCGAGCAGCGACGCGTTGGCCACTTCCATCGCCGTGAGGTCCATCACCATCGTCTGGAACGTCAGCAGCGCTTCCAGACGGCCCTGTGCGATCTCGGACTGATACGGCGTGTAGGGGGTGTACCAGCCGGGGTTCTCCAGGATCATGCGGCGGATCACGCTGGGCGTGATGGTGTCGTGATAGCCGAGGCCGATGTAGGAGCGGAACAGCTGGTTGCGGGCCGCGATGCCGCGCAGCCGCGTCAGGTACGCGTGCTCGCCCTCGGCCTGAGGCAGCGTCAGCGGTGCGTCGAGGCGGATGTCGGCGGGCACGATCTCGCCGGCGAGGGCCTCGAGCGACGGCGCCCCCACGGCCTGCAGCATCGTCTGCTGTTCGGCGGGCGACGGGCCGATGTGGCGGCGGGCGAAGGAGGCGACCTCGACGCGCGTGGACACGAGCAGGTTAGGTCAGGAGCGCTTCGTACTGGGCGCTGTCGAGAAGACCGTCGGGCGCGGCCCCGGTGAGGTGAATCTTCACCATCCAGGTGTCGTGCGGCCGCGTGTTCACTTCTTCGGGCGCCTGCGCCAGCCGCTCGTTGACGGCGACGATCTCGCCGGTGACCGGCGCGAAGAGCTCCGAGACCGCCTTCACCGACTCGATGGTGCCGAACGCGGCCCCGGCGGTCACGCCGCTGCCCACCGCCGGGAGATCGACGAACACCACGTCGCCCAGCTGCTGCTGCGCGTAGTCGGTGATGCCCACCTCGGCGGTGTCGCCGGACAGGCGCACCCACTCGTGGTCCTTCGTGTACTTGCGGTCGCTTGGATATGCCATGCCCTCACGTCAGGCGGATCTACAGACCCGCAACTATGCCTCTCGGCCGCTTGTAGAACGGTAGTGGCACCACCGTGGCCGCGGTGGCGCGGCCGCGCACGTCCACTTCCACGTGTGCGCCGGTGGTGGCGAGCGCCGCCGGCACGTAGGCCATCGCGATCGCCTTCTTGAGAAAGGGCGTCTGGGTCCCGCTCGTCACCGTGCCCACGGGCGCACCGTCCTTGAGCACGGCATAGCCGTGCCGGGCGATTCCGCGGTCGCTCATCTCGAGGCCCACCAACCGCCGCTCGGGTCCCGCTGCCCTCTGCGCGCGCAGCCGCTCGGCGCCGACGAAATCGGGTTTGTTCCAGCCGACGATGCCGGCCAGGCCGGCCTCGACGGGCGTCGTGGTCTCGTCGATGTCCTGGCCGTAGAGGCGCATCGCGGCTTCGAGGCGCAGCGTATCGCGTGCTCCAAGACCGCAGGGCACCACGCCGGCCGCCTGCCCTGTCTGCAGCAGCGCCTGCCAGACACGTTCGGCCGTGTTGGGCGGGACGAAGATCTCGAAGCCGTCCTCGCCGGTGTAACCGGTGCGCGAGATGAGGGCGCGCGCCTGTGCCACTTCTCCGTAGGTGAACCAGTACGGGCGTACCGAGCCGAGATCCGCGCCGGTCAGCGGCTGGACGGTATCGAGCGCCGCCGGTCCCTGCACGGCGATCAACGCATACCGCGGGCTCGAATCCACCACCGCCGCCTCGCCGACGATCTTGGCCTGCGTCGTGATCCAGTCGAACGCCTTGGCGGTGTTGGCGGCGTTGATCACCAGCATGAAGTGGTTGGGCCCCAGCCGGTAGACGAGGATGTCGTCCACGAAGGTGCCCTCGGGCGTCAGCAGCGCCGAGTACTGCGCCTGCCCCATCTTGAGGCGGCTGGCGTCGTTGCTCGTCAGGTGCTGCACCGTCTTGAGCGCGTCCTTGCCGGCGATCTCGATCTCGCCCATGTGGCTGACGTCGAACACGCCCGCGCGCGATCGGACGGCGAGGTGCTCGGCGGTGATGCCCGAGTACTCGACCGGCATGTCCCACCCGGCGTACGGCACCATCCGGGCGCCGGAAGCGAGGTGACGGGCGTGCAGCGGTGTGGGCTTGAGGGCCGCGGGCTTTTTGGCGGTGCCGGACGCGTCGGACATGCAGAACCGCCCTCGACGGTACTATGTGCCCGAGCCGGTGGCAAGGCGCGCGCGATACCGTGTTTCCGTACACGAGTGCACGCGCGATATGGCTGACGCCGGGTGCGCTACTCGTCCGGAGTGGCCACGGGCCGCCCGTCGGTGAGGGCAATCGCCGCGGTGGCGTGATCCCGCGCGCGGTCGAAGGCGTCGATCAACTGCTCGGCGCTCACCAGCCCCGATCGAGCGATCTCATGCGCGCGTACGAGCGCCGGTACTGCGCCGGTGAGGAACAGGTACTTGTCGCACACGCCGGCGAGGTCGTGCAGCCGATGCGACGACAGCACGACGGCGGCGCCGCGGTCGCGCTTGGCCTCGAGGGTGGCGCTGAGCCAGCGCGTGGCATCGGGGTCGAGCCCCTCCCACGGCTCGTCGAGCACGATGAGCCGGAGCGGATGGCGTCCGAGCGCGGTTCGCAGACCCAGCAGCTGGCGCGTGCTGCGAGAGAGCGCGCGGATCCGCCGCCGGTCGCTCATCACCACTTCGCCGGCGCCGAGACTGCCCCAGGCCGAGGCGCGCACGAAGCCTGGCATGGTGGCTTCGCCCGCGAAGTACGCCGTGGGCGCCGCGCGGAGCGCTGCCGGCGGCAGCCGGCCGTCGATGCGGACCTCGCCGCTCGCGGGCGACACGAACCCGACGAGTGTCCGCAGCAGCGTGGTCTTTCCAGAGCCGTTGGCGCCCACCACGCCCAGCGCCTGCCCCGCGCGCAGATCGAACGACACCGACTGGGCCACGAGGCGACGAGACCGCTGCGCGGACAGCTGCCGGACCGAGAGGACGAGGTCGATCACGCCGCGGTCTCCAGCGGCACTTCGGTTCGGCCGTGCCAGGCCAGCGCGCCCAGCATGGCCATGAGAGCACACGCCATGGCGGGGCTGATCGTGCCGGCTGGCAGCTGCAACGCATCCACTCCGAGCAGTCCCATCGGGTAGGCCACGACGGCCAGGGCGCCGAGGGCACTCGGGTGTGGGGCGTGCAGCGCCTCGAGGAGGTGCAGCTGGCCCGAGGGCACGAGAGCGAGCGAGGTGACGAGCAGCACGAGCCAGCCGATGGCGGCCGCGAACCGCGGGAACGGTGTGGTGAGCGCCCACGGCAGGCTCGAGGCGAGAAGAAACGCGATCACGCTTCCCGAGGACATCGCCGTTGGCTGCGTCTGCGACGCCAGCCGCTCCACCCCGGCCACGGCCAGCCACGCCGCAAGGCCAGGGGCGATCGATGCCAGCCAGTGCGCGATCATGAGACCGGTCACGCTGACGCCGCGCGTCAACACGAGATCGTAGTGGCCGCGCCGCGCGGCCAGCCCGAACCCGGACGAGGCGGCGAAGATGTGCAGCACCAGGAGCGGTGTCAACACCGTCGCGCCGCTCGCGAGCCCCGCCGCCATGGCGACGCCTCCCAGCCCCGCGACGGCCCACAGGCAGAGCGCGATCGGGCGCGTCACGGGCGGCGCGGCGCGGAAGAACGCCACCAGGAACAGCGCCGTGGCCACCGCTAGTCCTTGGGGCCGCCGTGGACCGTATCGTCGCCCGGCAGCCGCGCCCACGCCGGCACCTGCTTGGCCGACCCCTGCCCGTCGCGCGACGCAAAGCGCAGATAGGCTTGCAGCGTGTGGTAGCTGATGTCGAGCAGGCGGCAGGCCTGGCGTTTGTTGCGCCCGCACCGCTCGAACACCAGCCGCGCGTAGCGGCTGCCCCACGCACGCATCGTCTCGGTTCGGACGAGCGAGGGGGCGAGCACTTCGGCGTATTCGCCCCGCACCTGCGGCGGCAGGTCGTCGAGCTCGATGTGGTCCGACTCCGCCAGCGCCACCGCCCGTTCGATGACCCGTTCGAGCTCGCGGACGTTTCCTGGCCAGCGGTGCAGCCGCAGCGCGTCGAGCGCGCCGTCGGACAGCGAGAGCTCGCGCATGTGCCCGTGGCGCGCCAGAAAGTAGCGGGCGAGCTCGGAGACGTCGTCGCGCCGCTCGCGCAGCGGCGGCACGTGGATCTCGACGCCGCTCAACCGGTAGTACAGGTCGGCCCGGAACAGCCCCTTCTCCACCATCCCCGAGAGGGGCCGGTTGGTGGCGGCGACGATGCGCGTGTTGACGCGCTTGCTGCCGGTGCCGCCGACGCGCTCCACCGACAGGTCCTGCACGGCGCGCAGCAGCTTTGCCTGCGCGGAGAGCGACAGGTCCGACACCTCGTCCAGGAACAACGTGCCCATGTCCGAATGCTCGAACTTGCCGCGCCGGCCGCGCACGCCGGTGGCCGTGCGGTCCTCGATCCCGAACAGCTCGGCCTCGAGCAGCGTCTCGACCACCGCCGCGCAGTTGACCGCGACGAAGGGGCCGCGCCGTCGTCGGCTCAGCTCGTGGATCTGCCGGGCGACGAGCTCCTTGCCGGTGCCGCTTTCGCCTTCGATGAGCACGGTGAAGTCGGTGGTCGCCACGCGCTCGAGGCGCAGCCGCAGCGCCTCCATGCCAGGGCTCGACCCGATGAGCGGCGCGGCGCCGTCACGCAGCTGCTGCGCCGACAGCGGCTTCACCCGGCCCGCTTCGAGCACGAGCCCACCGAGCTGGGCCGCGGCGTCCAGCAGGTCGAGGTCGCCTTCGTTGAGCGAGCGGGCCGGATCCGTGGAGGCTTCGAGGACGGCCTGCACGCGCGGGTCGCTGGTGGGCACGTCGAGAACGATCGAGCCGGCGGTGCGCGTCGGCGTGACCAGGCGCGCCTGATAGCGCGCCGGCACTTCGCGCAGGCGCACGCCGCGGATGGCGAGCAGCTGCCTGAGCTCGTGCTCGAAGATCGACGACAGGTCCCTGTCGGCGCCGTGACGAATGCCGGCACCGAGGGCTGTCAGGATCCGCCGGAGATCGGCGGCGGACGTGGCCTGGCCTGGCGCGCCGCCATATGGGGCCAGGATCTCGCGCTCGTCGGACATCAGCATGCCCCCTCCCCCGTAGTGCTGCCTGGGTTGTCCTGATTCGGGTAGCAACTGCCCGTCAACACGCTTGAAGGCGCTGTGCGGGTAGTGACTACCCAACTTGGTGCCGTGTTCACGCGCGCGTCGAAGGCCAGAGCCGCCCGGTATTGCAGGTTGTCTGCGGCCACCGCGAAGACCGACGCGCGCGTGACGCGGCTTCGCACCAGGGTTCGGCCTTCTCGCGTGACGACATGCACTTCAACGTGCGTGCCGGGCAGCAGACGCGCCGTGCCTTCAACGAGCGCCCCGGCATCGCCGATGTCCACCACCGCGAGCTCTCGTCCCGTCCGCAGACGCAGGTGCGCCAGCGTTTCGTCCGGCGCCGGCACGCGCCGCGTTGCGACTCGCCGTTCGACGGCCATCAGAACACCTCCACCCAGGCGTCGCGTGCGATGACGTAGCGTTCGATTCGCACCCGCGCCGTGGCGCCGAGCACGCGCACGGCGAAGCGGCTGCCGTCGCGGCTCTGCAGGTAGACGCTGCCCGTGGTGGCCGTGCCGTCCGGCGAGAACGAGAAGAGCCGTACCTCACCGTCGGCGGCAATCGCCACGCCCGGAAAGAGCGACGAGAGCGGCACGGGATCGTCGAGCGCCGGGTCCGTACCGGCATCGATGTCGCGGGTCAGGACGCCGTTGCGGTTGGCATCGACGAACGCGGTCAGCGTCGTGTGTTCGCCGTCGCCGCCGAAGCGCAGTGCGACCGCCGCGCCGCGTCCTACGGCCTGCGCCCGGGCTCGGACCAGCCGGGCTGCCACGAAACGCGCGCCCGCCCAGCCGCGCGCCCGGTTCACGCCCGCGAGCGACACCGGCACCGCGATCGCGGTCACCACACACACGACGGCACAGACGAACAGCGCTTCGATGAGTGTGTAGCCGGCCGGCCCCCGAGCGGGCCGCGGGCCGCGACTGGCAAATCGGCTTGACCCCGCTTCACCATCCGGCCCGCGGCCCGGGCGCCCCGTCGCTACGGCGCCGCCGTTCGCGCGCCGGCCACCGTGACGAGCGGCTTCAGCTTGAGGAAGTTCTTCTCGCCGATGCCGCGCACGTTCATCAGGTCCTCCGCCTTCTTGAAACCGCCGTTCTTCTGTCGGTACTCGACGATCCGCTCCGCCGTGGCGCGGCCGATGCCGGGCAGGGCCTCGAGCTGCGCCACCGAGGCGGAATTCAGGTTGAGAGGCGTGCTCGCGGCTGCTGTCGCGGAACGCGGTGTGTCCTGGGCTCCCTGCGTCTGCGCCGCCACGCCCAGCGTGATTACCAGCGCCGCCACCAGTACTCGACTCATGGTTCTTCTCCTGTCCGCACGTGGCAGGCGCGGCTCCGGAGAGGCCGCCGGGATAGTGCGGTGCTGATTGATATCTGCCGTGCGCGTCGTCCTGCCACATCGCGCCCTCAACGCCCTGGTTCGAGCGTCCCGGCGCGCGGTTGGCGAGGCAACGGGCCGGGTGCACGTTGTTGACGCGCCGCCCGCCGGGACGCGTCGAGACGGAGCAATGCGGACGCCGGCCGGGAGGCGGCGGCGCTGTCGCCGTAAGGTGTGGTGCTGGTGCGGCTTCTCGCGGAGCCGCCGCGCAGGTCGGGCGGCAGCTGGCGCGACCGTCAACTACGGTTGCGCACGCCCCCCGTGATCAGTTCTCAGTGGGCGGTGTGATTCGATCGATAACGAGCACATCAACTGGCGCCCGCTGCGGCTGGAGCTTGAGACCGAGCTGTTCTTCGAGCGCAGTGAAGAGGGACGGGCGATCGGTAACTGCAGTTGCCGAGTCTGGCGACGGAGCGCCACCGCGTCCAGCGGTATCGAGTGCGTACTCGAGATCGAAATCGTAGGCGCCGGTGAGGCCGGTGCGATCGACGACCAGGCGATCGACCTGCCCCGTGAGCATCTGCGTGGCAAGCATTTTCATGTCGGTACCGCCGGCCATGACGCGCCCGGTGCCGTCGCGCCTCGCCCCGCAGGCCGGGCGTCCGTCCGGCAGTTGCGGCGCCGCGACGGGCACGCCCCCCGGGGCCTGGGTCATGAGGGCAAGGCAGTCGACGGTTGCCGGCTTGATGCGCGGGCCAAGGCGGCCATCACCGCGCGCAAGCGTGAGCGCGTACACGGGCATCTCCCGCGACTCGGTGTGGACGACCAGACCGAACCGCTCCGCCAGCAGGCGCTGCATCATCAGCTGCGCTGATCCCGGAGGTCCGCCCGGTGGCGTGGGCGACAGGTTGCCCTCGGCCTGGGCCACGATGTCGAAGCGATCCGTGTCGAGCCACGCGGGTCCGCCCGTCAGCTGCTGCGGCTGGAGTCCGTAGGCGAAGACGATCAGCCGCCGCAGCGGCTGGTTGGTGACCACGATGCGCCCGCCCGGCTGCAGCCGCATGGTCTGCGCGGCGTCCCCCGACGTGTTCTTCTTGACGGTGGCTACGGCAAAGGCCGGCCTGGTATCGGTCTGCGCGGTTGCCGGCGCGGTGACAACCGCGGTCATCAGGAACGCGGCGAGAAGACGGGCCATGCCCGGGAATACGCACCCGGGTCAGCGAGGTTCACAAGACGGGCCGCCTAAAGGCAGCCTAAAGGCGGCCCCTACGCCTGAAGGCGGCCCCCGCGACCGTTCAGGCCGTGGTCATCGAGGTGCGGTACCACGCCACCGTCTGCTCGAGGCCGTCTTCGAACGTCACGGTCGGCGTGTAGCCGAGCAGTGCCTTGGCCTTGGAGATGTCGGCCTGGGAGTCCTTGACGTCGCCCGCGCGCGCATCCGCATAGATAGGTTCGACGGTGGCGCCCACGAGGTCGCGCACGGTCCTGAACAGGTGGTTCAGCGAGATGCGGCCGCCGGTGGCCACGTTGATCACTTCCCCGCTCGCCTTCGGCGCGTGGCACGCCTTGAGCACGCCGTCCACGACGTTGGCGACGAAGGTGAAGTCGCGCGTGTGCTCGCCGTCGCCGTAGATCTTCGGCTGGCGGCCTTCGCACAAGGCGCTGATGAAGAGCGAGATCACGCCCGAGTACGGTGACGACGGATCCTGTCGCGGCCCGAACACGTTGAAGTAGCGCGTCGTCACCGTCTCGAGGGCGTAGAGCGTGGTGAACATCTGGCAGTACTGCTCGGCCACCAGCTTCTGGAGCGCGTACGGCGAGAGCGGCGCCGTCGGCATCGTCTCCACCTTGGGCAGCGTGGGCGTGTTGCCGTATGCCGAGGACGACCCGGCGTAGACCACGCGCTTCACCTTGGCGTCGCGCGCGGCCACCAGCAGGTTCAGCGACGCCACGATGTTGGCGCGGTTCGAGGTCACCGGATCCTCGACCGAGCGCGGCACCGACGGAATCGCCGCCTGATGCAGCACGAAGTCGATGCCGCGCACCGCGTCGCGCGCCACGTCGGCGTCCGCGAGGTCGCCGTGCAGGAACTCCACCTCCCGAAGATGCGCGAGGTTCTGGCGCTTGCCCGTCACCAGGCTGTCCAGGACGCGAACGGTTTCGCCGCGTCGGACGAGGGCTTCGGCGAGATGGGACCCGATGAAGCCAGCGCCCCCGGTGACGAGATAGTGAGCCATATGTCGAATGTCGGCCCGGAACCCGGGTCCCTTTACCGCCCTACCGCCCGGCCGAAAGCCGGGCGCAGGTGCCGCCCGCGCGAAGCGCGGGCAAGTGAATACAGGTCGCAGCCGGCCGATAAGCCGAGTTCTGTCGACACCGCCACGGCTCTTACACCGTGGCGGTGTCGTAACGATCATTCCTCTAGGCCCGGGATTGCTCGCGGGCTCCAGCGACCTACCCGGCGACAACGGACGGGCCGTCCGTTCAGCCCGGCAGCTTGCGCCACCAGACTGCTGCCGCCCTATTTGGTCTTGCTCCGTGCGGGGTTTTGCCTGCCACCCGTGTTGCCACGGGCGCGGTGCGCTCTTACCGCACCTTTTCACCCTTACCCGCCTTCGTCCTTCGGACTACGGTGGGCAAGCCCCGCGAAGGGCCTGCCCTCCGAAGCACCGCAGGTGCGAAGGAGGGCGGTATTTTTTCTGTGCCACTGTTCCGTCAGATTGCTCTGCCCGGGCGTTACCCGGCGCACTGCCCTCCGGAGTTCGGACTTTCCTCCCGCCTCCGCCCTTCGGGTTCGACGCGACAAGCCCGAAAGCCCGCTCGTCGGTACCCGGGTGCGAAAGCCGGCGATCGTCTGGCCGACTGCGACGCTCGATTATCGCCCGGCGCCGCTCTCCCGGAGAGGTTTGACATCGGTGTATTGGTAAGACTATGCTTACCGTTAGTGAACGCTAACCAAGTCTCCACTGGCTTCAGCGCTCTCAGCGACCCCACGCGACGGGCCATCTTCGAGCGCCTCGCCGGCGCGCCTTCCGCCGTCGGCGACCTCGCTCGCGACTTCCCCGTCTCCCGCCCGGCGGTGTCGCAGCACCTCAAGGTGCTCAAGGACGCCGGCCTCGTCACCGACCGCGCGCATGGCACGCGGCGGATCTACCAGGTCCACCCGCCCGCCCTGGAGGCGCTGCGGACCTACCTGGATTCCTTCTGGACCACGGCACTCGATCGTTTCAAAACCGCCGCCGAAGGGCGGCCGAGGACTCCCAATGCCTGACACGCTGCCCGCGCTCACCGTTCGCAAGAGCCTCACCGTCGAGGCACCCTGCGCCCACGCATTCACCGTCTTCACCAGCGGCTTCGACAGCTGGTGGCCGCGCGCCCATCACATCGGCAAGGCGGAGCTGCTCGCCGCGGTGATCGAGCCCAAAGCCGGCGGCCGCTGGTTCGAGAAGGGCGTGGACGGATCCGAGTGCGAATGGGGCACGGTGCTCGTGTACGACCCGCCGTCACGGGTGATGCTGTCGTGGCACCTGAACGGCGAGTGGCAGTACGACCCCGACCCGTCGCACGCGAGCGAGGTGGACGTGCGCTTCATCCCCGACGGCCCCACGCGGACGAAGGTGGAGTTCGAGCACCGGTACATCGAGCGCAGTGTGGGCGCCGAACAGCTCCGCGCCGGAGTCGATTCAGAAGGCGGCTGGAACGGACTGCTCGCGATGTTCGCGGCCAAGGCCAAAGAGACCGCGGTCTGACGTTCTACTTGTCCTGCACGACCTCGTAGTCGCCGCGCCGGGGGCCTTCGCGCACGATCCACCCCGGCGCGACCGTGAACGTCCATCCGTCTCCGCTGAACGTCCCGTCCGCCTGGCGGACGGGCGCCGGGACGCGCCGTGCGCGGCCATCGGTCTCGACCAGCACGCCGCTGCGGGCTTCGAGTGAGCCCGGCGCACCCGAAAAGCGGAACTCGTTGAAGTACACGGTCCCGGCGCTGGGAACGACGACAGCACCGCGGGAATCGAACGTTCCGCTGCCGCCGCCGCGAATCACGAGGACCGGATCATCCACGAAGCGCCGACGCAGATCGGCGAGACGCGCCTGCCGCTGGTGATCACGCTGCCGTTCCGACGCGAGGAGCTCGGGGCCTCCGTATCGCGCCGCCGCCGCCGACGCGTCCGCGGCGGGTTGAACTGTCAGGGCGTTCGTCACGAGCGCGGCGAGGTCGTCGGTGTCGCGGATCCGTCGTGTCCAACCAGGCGACGACGCATCGAGCAGCAGGCCGTAGGCGGGGCCCGACATGTACGCGAAGGTGCGCACAAAGCTCTCGCCCGCTTCCCCGTTTGCCAGCAGCTCGATCGTGCGGGCGCGGGCGCCGTCGGGATCCGGTGTCGCGAGCACCGTGCCGCTGTAGGCGGCGAGCCCCTCGCCGATCTCGCTGGCGCGCTCGTTGTCCTCCGCCCCCGGAAAGCGCGCTTGCCGGGCCCGCCGGAACGCGAGGGCGTCGCCGACGGCGTCGTTCCGCGCCTGACCGGACCCCCGTAACGCTCGCGCAAGCGCCCGCCACTCGAGCCGGAGCCAATAGCGCCCGTCAGTCGTGTCGAGATGCTCGCTCTGCGGGTTCGACACCGCCAGCCCGAGCCGCGGCTGCACACCGTGGAACAGCTCGTGAAGCAGGATCTCGTTGCGCGCCTGGGGCGTCGCGTTGGCCAGGAAATCCCAGGCGTAGGCGCCCCACGTTACACCGCCCCATTGGATCGGCGCGTTGACGAGGCCCACTTGGCGGGGGCGCGCGGCGTCGGGCGGAGGCTGGCTCGTGGCGAAGGTCTGCGTCCGCAGATCGCCGATCACCATGGGCGCGCAGACCGACAGGCCCCAGAGACGGCCGCCGTCGCGCTCGCAGAGGGCCTGGGCTTCTTTGAAGAACGTCTGGGCGCGGTCCTGATCGACTTGCGCCGCGGCGGGCCGCACGCAGCCCAGAAGCGCCACCACGGCGGCAGCGCACAACGCCCGCGTTCGCATCAGGACCTCCTGCTAACCGTCGGTCTCCTGTGAGATGTGGTACTGCTCCAGCTTCTTGTAGAGATTGCTGCGCGGCGTGTCGATCACTTCCGCGGTCTTGGAGATGTTCCAGGCGTTCTCGCGCAGCTTCTGCACGAGATAGGCGCGCTCGGCCTGATCCTTGAACTCCCGCAGCGTGCCGGCGGTCGGCGCCGCCTCGGCTTCGCGCGCATCTGACACGGCGGCGCCGTTGTCGGCGGCCGCCGCCGCGGGTGCGGGTCTCGGCGCGGCCGCGGCTCCGGCCGCACTGCCGCCGCCCAGATACTCGCGCGGCAGATCGTCGGCGCGAATGACGTCGTTGGGCGCCATGATCAGCAGCCGCTCCACGGCGTTGCGCAGCTCACGGATGTTGCCGCGCCAGCGGTACCGCTGCAGCATCTCCATGGCGCCGCCGTCGAACTTCTTCGGCTTGAGGTTGTGCTCTTCGGAGGACCGCTTGGCGAAGTGCTGGATCAACGCGGGAATGTCGTCGCGACGATCACGCAGCGGCGGCACGGTAATCGGAATCACGTTGAGCCGGAAGTAGAGATCCTCGCGGAACTCGCCGTGCTGGATCGCCTCCTCGAGATTCTTGTTGGTGGCGGAGATTACGCGGACGTCCACCTTGGTGGTGCGCGCCGAGCCCAGGCGCTCCACCTCCTGCTCCTGGAGCACGCGCAGCACCTTGGCCTGCGTCTTCGGGCTCATGTCGCCCACTTCGTCCAGGAAGATGGTGCCGCGGTCGGCCTGCTCGAACTTGCCGATCTGCTTCTCGGTGGGGCCGGTGAACGACCCCTTCTCATGGCCGAACAGCTCGGATTCGATCAGCTCCTCGGGGATGGCGGCGCAGTTCACCTGCACGAAGCGCTGGCCGTTGCGCGGGCTGTTGCGGTGGATGGTGCGCGCCACCAGCTCTTTGCCCACGCCGCTCTCGCCGAGCAGCATCACCGTGGCGTTGGTGGGCGCGGCGCGCTTGACCGCTTCGAGCACCTGCCGCAGCGCCGGGCTCTGCCCCACGATCTCGTAGCGGCTTTCCATCGCGAGCCGCAGCTCGCGGTTCTCGGTCCGCAGTTCCGACTGCGTCAGCGCGTTGCGGAGCGTGACGATCACCCGTTCGCTGCTGAGCGGCTTGTCGAGGAAGTCGGTGGCGCCGGAGCGGATGGCGTCCACGGCGGTGGCCGTGGTGCCGTGGCCGGAGATCATCACGATCGGCAGCGATTCGTCGAGCGCGTGCAGCTTCCGCAGCACCTCCATGCCGTCCATCCCGGGCATCTTGATGTCGAGCAGCACCAGGTCGGGCCGCTCCCGCTGCGCCAGCGCCAGCCCCTCCTGTCCGCTGGCGGCGCCGACGAACTGATAGTCCTCGTACTCGAGGATCATCCGCAGCGAATCGCGGATGGCGCCCTCGTCGTCGATGACCAGGATCTTGGGTTTCATGGCTGGCGGGGCGAGTCTAGCGTGTCGCGGACGCCGGGTCGGCGTCGATGCGGACCGTGGACAGCCGGCGCTCGTCCACGCTCGGCTTATAGACGTAGAAGGCCATCACGTCGCCCGGCCGCGCCTGGGCCACGGCGCGGTCGTAGTCCTCGACCGATCGAATGGGATGGCGATCGATCTCGAGGATCACGTCGCCGCGCTCGACGTCGGCGTCGAGCGCCGGGCTGACGGCGTCCACGCGCCACACCACCACGCCGCGCACGCCTTCCGGCACGTGGTAGCGGGCGATGAACTCCGCGTCGAGCGGACGGACGGCCAACCCGAGCAGCGATCCGCGCCCGCCGGACGGGACCGGTGTGTCGGCTGCGGTGGGGCGATCGCGCTGCGGCCGTTCTGCCAGCTTCACCGGCAGCGTGAGCGCGCGGCCGTCGCGCACCAGCGTCAGCGTGGCGGAAGTGCCCGGGCGCATGCGCGCCACGGTGGCAATCAGATCATCGTCGCCGACGACGTTTGTCCCGTTCACGCTGGTGATGACGTCGTAGGGGCGCAGACCCGCCCGCTCCCCCGGCGATCCCGCGGCCACGTCCTGCACCAGCGCGCCCAGGGCCGACGACAGCCGCAGCGACCGCTGCAGGTCGGCGTCCACCGTCCGGAGCTTGACGCCGATGTAGCCGCGGGTCACGCGGCCGTTTTCGCGCAGCTGCGGCAGGATGGCCACCGCCTGGTTGATCGGCACGGCAAAGCCGATGCTGGAGGCGCGCGAGCTGACGGCGGCATTGATGCCCACCACCTCCCCGCGCGCGTTGATGAGCGGTCCACCGCTGTTGCCCAGATTGATGGCGGCATCGGTCTGGATGTAGCGGTCGAACGACGAGTCGAAGAGCTTCCGGCCGATGAAGCTCACGACGCCCACGGTCACCGTGTGCTCGTAGGCGAGCGGGTTGCCGATGGCCACTACCCACTCCCCGACGCGCAGCGTGTCCGAGTCGCCCAGCGGCGCGTAAGGCAGCGCGGTCGGCGAGTCGATCTTGATGAGGGCGATGTCGGTATCGGGGTCCGACCCCACGAGGCGGGCCCGCAGCGTCCGGCTGTCGGACAGCCGCACGATGATGCGCTCGGCGCCGTCAACCACGTGATGGTTGGTCAAGATGTAGCCCTCGGCGTCCACCAGAAACCCGGTGCCGGCGCCGCGCCGCGGACCGTCGCGTTCGCGGTCGCCGTTGCGGCCCAGCGGGTCTTGCGAGGGCTCCGGGGAGGGTGTCGCGCCCGGACGGCGATAGCGCGTGCCGCGTGCCGAGGCGTCGATGGTCACCACCGAGGGGTTGAGCTGCTCGGCGATGTCTGCGAACGAGACGCTCCCCGACGGCGCGATCGCTCTCACCGTTGGTGTCGCGGTCACGCGCCCGGTCGTGGGCGCGGACTGGGCCGGCGAAGGCGTCATGCTGCCGGCCAGCACCAGGCCGATCATGGCCCCTACCGCCATCGCGAGGCCGATCGTGATCGCCGCAAACCGCTGGGTCATCTGATGAGGCATCGTGCTCGCACGCCAACCGCCCCGCGGAAGGCGGGGCAAAGCAGACACTGCCTGGCGAGGCGTAGCCGGGAGTGTCGGCGGCGCAGCCTCGCTAGCATTATCCCGCAACCAGGTTCCGGAAGGCGTCCTCGTCGAGGACCGGAATCCCCAGCGCATGGGCCTTCTCGGCCTTGCTGCCGGGGTCGGCGCCGACCACGACGGCTGCCGTCTTCTTGCTCACGGACCCGGCCACCTTGCCGCCGAGCCGCTCGATGGCCCCGGTGGCCTCTTCGCGGGTCATCGTCGCCAGCGTGCCGGTCAGCACGTAGGTCTTCCCCGTCAGCGGACCCGAGGCCGACGCTCGCGCGCGCTCGGCATCGGTGGCCTCCAGGCGCACGCCGGCCTGGCCGAGCCGCTCGACGAGTCGCTGGTTGGCCGGCTCGTCGAACCAGGCGCGCACCGAATCGGCCAGCACCGGACCGATTTCGTGGGTCTGCTCGAGCTGGGCCATCGGGGCCTGGGCGATCGCCTCCACCGAGCCGAAGGCATGCGCCAGCACCTGGGCGCCGCGCTCTCCAACGTGACGGATGCCCAGGCCGTAGAGCAACCGGCCCAGACCCGCCTGGCGGCTGCGGTCGATCTGCTCCACCACCTTGGAGGCGTTCTTCTCACCGAACCGCCGCACGATCTCCTTGCCGTCCTGGCGTGTCGAGGTCGCCGTCAGGGTGGCGAGGTTCTCGACGGTCAGATGGTAGACGTCGGCGTAATCCGTGACGAGCCCGTTCTCCAGGAGCTGGGCGATGAGCGACTCCCCGAGCCCCTCGATGTTCATCGCGCCGCGCGAGGCGAAGTGCTCGAGGCCGCGCTGCAGCTTCGACGGGCACGAGGTGTTCTCGCAGCGCCACACCGCCTCGTCTTCTTCGCGGTGCAGCCGCGTGTGGCAGAGCGGGCAGGTGTCCGGCATCTGCCAGGGCACGGAGTCGTCCGGCCGCAGACTCAGCACCGGCCCCACGACGCGCGGGATGACGTCGCCGGCCTTCTCGATGATCACCACGTCACCCTCACGGATATCCTTGCGGGCAATGTCGTCGGCATTGTGGAGCGTCGCCATCGAGATCGTGGAGCCGGCCACGAACACCGGTTCGAGCATGGCGAACGGCGTGACGGCCCCAGTGCGGCCGACGTTGACGGCAATTCTCCGGAGTGTGGTCGTCTTCTGCTCGGCCGGGAACTTGAACGCCACGGCCCAGCGCGGGAACTTGCTGGTGGTCCCCAGCGCCTTCCGGCGCTCCACGTCGTTCAGCTTGACGACGACGCCATCGGTCTCGAAGTCCAGCCCGCGCCGCCGTTCCGCCCACTCGGTGCAGAACGCCAGCACCTCGTCGATCCCGCGGCAGATGCGCCAGTGCTGCTCCACCGGCAGGCCCCACTGCCGCAGCCGCGCCAGCGTGTCGGCGTGCGTCGGCGGCGCGTCCGGCGCGACGAGCTGATAAGTGAACGCGCGCAGGCCGCGCCGGGCCACGAGCGCCGGATCGAGGTTTCGCAGCGTACCGGCGGCGGCGTTGCGCGGATTCTGGAAGATGGGCTCGCCGGCCGCTTCGCGCTCGGCGTTGGTCTTCTCGAACGCGCTCTTCGGCAGGTACACCTCGCCGCGGACTTCGAGCCGCTCGACGGGCCCGCCGGCAAGCGCCAGGGGGATGGCGCGGATGGTGCGGACGTTGTGGGTGACGACCTCACCGGTCGTGCCGTCGCCGCGGGTGGCGGCGCGGGTGAGGCGCCCCTCCATGTAGGTGAGCGCGATGCTCAGACCGTCGATCTTGAGCTCGGCCACGTACTCCACCGGCACGTCACCCGCCGCGGCGCCCAGACCGCGGCGGACGCGATCGTCGAAGGCCCGCAGGTCCTGGTCGTCGTAAGCGTTGTCGAGGCTGAGCATCGGCTCGGCGTGCGCCACGCTCTCGAAGCCCGCGGCCACGCGCCCGCCGACGCGCTGCGTGGGCGACGCGGGCGCGACGAGCTCCGGGTGCGCGTCCTCGAGCGCCCGCAGCTCGTTCATCAACGCGTCGAACTCCGCGTCGGTGACCTCCGGCTCGTTGACGATGTAGTACCGCTCTTCGTGGTAGCGGATCAGGCGCCGCAGCTCCTGGACGCGTTCGGAGGGAGTGGTCACGTCGCGGCCGCGCCCGCGCGACTCAGCGGTCGCGCGAGATCACGTAATCGGGCAGGAACATCAACGCGTCCCGGGCGTCCGACGCCGGGAACGCATACAGCGCCTTTTTGGCGCGCTCGACGAACTCGGTGGCGGCACGATGGGCGTAGTCGATCGATCGGGCCTGCCCGAGCAGCGCCCGCAGCTCGCGCCACTCCTCGATCGTGGCGCCTCGCGCTTCGACGATGCGGCGGATCAGTTCTGCGCCTTCGCCGCCGCGCTGCAGCAGATGGATGACGGGCAGCGTCATCTTGCCTTCCCGCAGATCGCCGCCCACGGGCTTGCCGAGCGCCACCTCGTCGCCGGTGAAGTCCAGCAGATCGTCCACGATCTGGAACGCCATGCCGATGTTCAGGCCGTAGTCCCACAGCGCATCCTGCTGCTCGCGCGTGGTCGGTCCCAGCATGCCACCGATGCGGGCGCAGCCGGCAAAGAGATACGCCGTCTTGCGGCGGACGATGTCGAAGTGCTCTTCCTCCGTCAGATCCACGACGCCGTTCTTCGTCAGCTGGTAGATCTCGCCCTCGACGATCCGCAGCGTCACCTCGCACAGCTGTCGGATGATCTCCAGGCGGTCCTGGCTGAGGGCCAGCGACATCGACTTCAGATAGAGAAAGTCGCCGAAGAGCACCGTGATGTGGTTGCCCCACTTGGTGTGGACGGCCTCGCGCCCGCGGCGGAGCTCCGACTCGTCGATGATGTCGTCGTGGACCAGCGTGGCGGTGTGGATGAACTCCACGACCGACGCGTAGAGCACGGCGGCCTCGCCCGTGTAGCCGCACATCCGGGCCGCCATCAGCAGCACCGCCGGTCGTATGCGCTTGCCGCCTCCGTCCTGGATGTAGTTGCCGATATCGGGAATGAGCGAGACCTGCGACTGCACGTGCCGCGCGAACTCGCGCTCGACCGCCCGGAGGTCGTCGCGGATGGGCTCGAACAGCTGCGCGAGTGTGACGGCGGACGACTTCTGCGCGGTGGGATTCAATCCGCGTTGATCACACCATATCCGCGCGCGGGGTGTCAACGAATCGAACCACCCTAATCCGTGTGCGGTCTTGGGGTTACGGGTTGAAGATGCGGCGGAAGGTGGCCGTGGTCGCGGCGCGAATCCGCTCGGACGTGTCGCCGCGCAGTGAGGCGACGTGGTCGGCCACGAGTGCCACGTGGGCCGGCTCGTTGCGTTTGCCGCGATGCGGCACCGGCGCGAGGTACGGGCTGTCGGTCTCGATGAGCAGGCGGTCCAGCGGCACGAAGGCCGCAACCTCCTTGAGTTCCGTGGCACGGGGGAACGTCACGATGCCCGCGAGCGACAGGTCGTACCCCGCGTCCAGGACGCGCCGGGCGGTCGCCGTATTGCCAGTGAAGCAGTGGAAAACCACCGGTATCTCGCCCGCCTGCTCGTCCGCCAGAATCCCGAAGGTGTCGTCTTCCGCCTCGCGCGTGTGGATGACGATCGGCAGCCGGTGGCGCCGCGCCAGCGCGATCTGGGCGCGGAACACGGCGTGCTGGGCGTCGCGGGGCGCGAAGTCGTAGTGGTAGTCGAGCCCGATTTCGCCGACCGCGCGCGTGGCCGGCAGGGCGGCGATGGCGGCGTCGACGGCCGCGGCCGCGCTCGCGGGCGACTCGGCGAACTTCCCCGCCGCATGCGGATGGATGCCGATCGAGAAGCGCACCTCGGGCCACAGCCGCTGGACGACCGAGGCCTGGCGCTGCTCCACGTCGTCGTCGGCCGCCAGGATGGTCAGGGCGCCTTCCAGGCCTGCAGCCCGGGCGCGGGCCACAACCGCCTCGAGATCGCCGGCGAACTCCTGTCCGGCGATATGACAGTGACTGTCGACCACAGGGACGGCGTCAGCCCACCCGGGTGCCGGGAGGCAGGCTGTCGTCGGCGGCGACGAGGATGGGCGCCTGCCCTGGTCCGCTGGCGGCCAGCACCATCCCGTTCGACTCCGTGCCCATCATCGGGCGCGGCTTCAGGTTGGCGACGATGACAATCGTCTTCCCCACCAGCTGTTCGGGCTGATAGCCCTCGGCGATGCCCGCCAGGATCGTGCGCGGCTCCGCGTCGCCGGCGTCCACGAGCAGCCGAATCAGCTTCTTCGACTTCGGCATCGCTGAGGCCTCGCGCACCTTCGCGACGCGCAGCTCGACCTTCAGGAAGTCTTCGAGGCCGATGCGCGCGTCTGCCGCGGGAGCGGGAGCGGCCACGGCAGGAGCCGGCGCGGCCTCTGCCGGCGCGGGTGCAGCGGGTTCAGTCACGGTGATCTCCTTGGATTCGGAACGGGGCCACATGGGCGCGCCCTGGACGCTGGGGCGTTCCCCGGCCGACTGCCAGCGAGCGTGGTCGAGGCGGAGCCCCTCGCCGATGACGGGGGCGCCAATGCGCCGCAGAATCTCGGCGCACGACGACGGCATCACCGGGAGCAGCAGCACCGCGGCGACGCGCACGGCCTCGGCGGCTTCGAACAGCACGGCGTCGAGCCGCGCGGCGTTGCCCGGATCCTTGGCGAGCTTCCACGGCGCGTTGTCGGCGATGAAGACGTTGGCCGCATCCACCAGCTGATAGGCCGCGGCCACCCCCTCGTGCAGCGCGAAGGCGTCCATGGCCGCGCGGTAGCGTTCGAACGCGGCCCCCGCCACGCCGGCCAGTCGGCCGCCGTCGCCCGCCGGTGCGATGCGGCCGCCGCGGTACTTGTCCGCCATCGACACCACGCGGCTCACCAGGTTGCCGAAGTTGTTGGCGAGGTCCACGTTGTAGCGCTCTTCGAAGCGCTCCCAGGTGAAGTCGCCGTCGCTGCCGTACGTGATCTCTTTCGTGAGGTACAGCCGGATGGCGTCCGCACCGAATTTCGCGGCCGCCTCCACCGGGTCCACGCTGGTGCCGAGCGACTTGCTCATCCGCTGCCCGCCGTAGTGCAGCCAGCCGTGGCCGAACACCTGACGAGGGGCCTCGAGCCCCGCGCTCCACAGCATCGCCGGCCAGAAGACGGTGTGGAAGCGCGTGATGTCCTTGCCGATGACGTGCAGATCGGCCGGCCACCATTTCGCCAGCATAGCGTCGTCGGTGCCGTAGCCGACCGCGGTCGCGTAGTTGATGAGCGCGTCGAACCACACGTACACGACGCTGTCGGGGTCGAACGGCAGCGGCACGCCCCACGACTGCCCCGCGCGGCTCATCGAGATGTCCTCGAGGCCGGCGTCGAGGAGCCGCAGGATTTCGTTGCGCCGGATCTCGGGCTCGAGGAACCCTGGGTTCGCCTCGAAGTGTTTGATCAGCCGGTCGCGGTACTTCGAGAGGCGGAAGAAGAAGTTCTTTTCCCGAATCCACTCGGGCGTCAGCGTCGGGTGAAGCGGGCACTTGCCGTCCACCAGATCCTTTTCCGGCTTGAACGCCTCGCACGACACGCAGTACCAGCCCTCGTAGACGCCCTCGTAGATGTCGCCGGCGTCGTAGGCGGCCTGCGCCAGCTTCTGCACCGCCGCCTTGTGGCGCGGCTGCGTCGTGCGGATGAAGTCGTCGTAGGAGCAGTGCAGCGCTTTCCAGACGGAGGTGAACTCCGCTTCCATCCGGTCGCAGTAGGCGACCGGGTTGTTGTGGAGCCCCTCCTCGACCGCCCGCCGGTAGACGTTCTGCGAGTGCTCGTCGTTGCCCATCAGGAAATGGACGTCGAAGCCGGCGAGCCGCTTGTAGCGCGCGATGACGTCGGCCGTCACCTTCTCGTAGGCGGTGCCGAGGTGTGGACGGCTGTTGACGTAGTCGATCGCGGTGGTCAGGTAGTAGCGGCTCACGCGGAAGCTCCCTGGGGGCGGTCGTGGAAGGCGCGGACCGCGAGAGCCTGCACATCCTTCACCGGGCGGCCGGCGGCCGCCGCCGCGCGGACGCAGTCGTCGAACTCGGGCGCGATGTTGAGCACGGCGCCCCCTTGCCGGGCGATCTTGACGCGAATCGGCCCGACGGCCGTCGAGACCTCGACGATCTCGCGATCGAGCACTTCGCGTTCCGACTCCCGGTAGCGCACGCCGATCGTGGTGGTCTCCCGGAAGATGAGCCCGGTCAGCGCCGCGCGCGCCCCGGTTGGAGCGATGACGGTCAGCAGGGTGCCGGGACGGTTCTTCTTCATCTGGACCGGCGTATAGAACACGTCGAGCGCGCCCGCCGCGAGCAGCGCGTCCATGACGGCGCCAAAGAGCTGCGGCGTCATGTCGTCGATCTCGGCCTCGATGACCACCACGCGATTGGGCGCGGCGTCCGCGGTGGTCTGCTCCTCGCCGATCACGACCCGCAACACATTGGGCGCGTCGGGAAGGTCGCGCGCGCCCGCGCCGTAGCCGATGGTCCGTACCGTCATCGCGGGAAGCGGACCGAACGCCGAGGCGTAGCTGCTGATGAGCAACGCGCCCGTCGGCGTCACCATCTCGGCCTTCTGCGGTCCGGCGTACACGGGCGCGCCGGCCAGCAGCTGCAGCGTGGCGGGGGCGGGAACCGGATAGATGCCGTGCGCGGCGCGGACGGTGCCGCTGCCGACGTTGAGCGGCGACGCCACGATGCGGTCGGCGCCGAGATGTTCGAGGGCGTGGACGGCTCCCACGATGTCGATGATCGAATCGAGCGCGCCCACTTCGTGCAGGTGCACCTGTTCCAGTGGCACGCCGTGAATGGCAGCCTCGACGCTACCGAGCCGGCAGAACAGCGCTTTCGCACGTGCCTTGCCCGCGACGCTGAGCGCCGAGCCGTCGATGAGCGCGCCGATCTCCGCCAGGGTGCGATGCGGTTCGTGTCCGTGGGAGTGGGTGTGCACGGAGTCTTCCCCGCGGACGCAGAACTTCGTGGCGCGGATGCCCGTCCGCACGACGGGCTCGGTCCAGACCGCATCGGGATCGACGGCCAGGCTGCCGAGCGCACGCCGGACTTCGGCCAGCGGGACGCCTGCGTCGATCAGGGCGCCGAGCACCATGTCGCCCGACGAACCCGAGAAGCAGTCGAAGTACAGCACCGTCACAATCCACTCATCTTACCCCGCCCGTTCCGCGAGGTCGGCCGCGGTGCGCGCGGCCACGGGGGGCGGGAGCTGTCCCGATTCGGCGAACGAGAAGTAGCGCTGGTCCGCGAGGACGATGTGATCGAGCACGTCGATGCCCATGATGGAACCGGCCTTGACCATCCGCGCGGTGAGCGCGAGGTCGTCCGGGCTCGGCGCCGGATCGCCGGACGGATGGTTGTGGAAGAGCACGATGGCGGCGGCCGAGGCCGCGGCCGCCTCGCGAAAGACCTCGCGCGGGTGCACGACGGTGCTGTCGAGGCACCCGATCGAGACGATGCGCACGCGCAACATCCGGTGCTTGGTGTCGAGCATCACCAGGCCGAAGTGCTCCACCGGACGGGCGCCGTATTGCGGCAGCAGGAGCGCTGCGATCTGTCGCGGCGTGCCCAGCCGTGGACGTTCGGCCGCTTCGCGCACCAGCGTGCGGCGCCCGAGCTCGACCGCCGCCAGCACCTGCGCCGCGCGGGCGGCGCCGACGCCGCGCACCAGCTGGAGATCGTCGGCGGCGGCGCGCGTGAGACCGCGCAGGCCACCGAAGTGGTCGAGCAGGTCGTTCGCCAGCGTCAGCGCGTCGCGGGCGGCCGAGCCGCTGGCCAGCACGAGCGCGAGCAGCTCGTTGTCGCCAAGCGCGCCGGCGCCGAGGCGTTCCAGCTTTTCACGCGGCCGATCGTGCGGAGCGAGGTGACGCATTCGTTTATACTCGACGATCTGATGCTCCTGCCGCCGCCGCGTGCGCGCGCCGCCACGTGGCTGTGCGCGCTCCTCGCGCTGTGTGCTGCCGCCGCCGGCTGCGCCGAACCTCCCACCAGAGAGATCGATCAAGCGCAGGCCGCCATCGAAGTTGCCGTGTCCGCCGGCGCCGAGCGCTTCGCGCCCGCCGATCTCACGGCCGCGCGAACCGCCCTGACCCAGGCACGCGATGCCGTCGGCCAGCGCGACTTCAAGCAGGCGCTCGCGCATGCCCTCGACAGCCGCGAGCGCGCCCAGACGGCGACGCGCGCCGCCGGCGACGCCCGCGCGGTGT
Source organism: Vicinamibacterales bacterium (assembly GCA_036004405.1). Taxonomy (GTDB): domain Bacteria; phylum Acidobacteriota; class Vicinamibacteria; order Vicinamibacterales; family UBA2999; genus DASYRM01. The sequence continues at coordinate 40,781 of DASYRM010000077.1, read as the reverse complement.
TGAAGCGCGACGCACAGGCCGCCCTGGCCGAGGTGCTGGCGCTTCAGGCGCGTGCCCAGCGCCTGATCACGATCGCCAGCTCCGGACCGGCGCGCGCCCGCGCCCGACGCGCCCGCCCGCTCCAGGCCCGGTTGACCGCATCCGTGCAAGAAGCTCGCGCATGGGTGGAGGCGGGCGACGACATCAAGGCCTCCGAGGCACTTCCGGGTCTCAAGACCGATCTGGAGCGGCTGGTGGCGGAGCTCGAAGAACGTCCGGCCGCGCAGTCTTCGCGCAGCCCACGTTAGCTCCGTACGCGGATTACAACACCAGCGGTCCGAGCAGCAGCACCATCCCGACAATCACAAAGAACCCGACGATGTCGAGCATGATGCCGTAGCGCATCATCTTGGTGATCGGAACGAAGCCGGAGCTGTAGACGATGGCGTTCGGCGGCGTGGACACCGGCATCATGAAGCCCATGCTGGCGCCCAGCGTGGCGCCCAGCGCCGGCTCGAGCGGGGGGACGCCCGCGGCTTGTGAGACCGCGATCGCGATCGGAATGATCATGTTGGCCGCGGCGGTGTTCGACGTGGCCTCCGAGAGCACGATCGCCGTCCCGGTGAAGATCATCGTCAGCGAGGCCGTCGAGTGCGACGGGAGCCACGAGGTGACGCCGCGGCCGATCGCCTCGGCCAGCCCGGTCTGGAACGCCAGCTCGCCCATCGCCAGCCCGCCGCCGTACAACAACACGATGCCCCAGTCGATCTTGAGGGCTTCGTCCCAGGTCAGCGTGAAGCGGCGCGCCTTCCAGTCGACCGGCAGCAGGAACAGGAGCGTGGCGCCCACCAGCGCGGCTACGCTCTCCGGCATGGCTTGCGTGTACGCGCGCGCCAACGGAGAGTCGTCGACGCCCACCAGCGCGAAGAGCCCGGGCGTCACCCACAGCACGACCGTGATCGCGAAGGCGATGAGCACGTTGCGCTGTCCGCGCGTCACCGGCCCGAGCTTGGCCAGCTGCTCGCGGATCCGTGCAGTGCTGCCCGCGTCGATGATCATGTGCCGCGTGCCGGCGAAGTAGAACTGCAGCGCCACGAAGGCGAACATCACGATCATCACCGGCACGCCGAGCGCCATCCAGTGGAAGAAGCTGACGCTGGTGCCGGTGAGGCGCTGCAGCATGCCGATGCCGATCAGGTTGGGTGGCGTGCCGACCGGCGTGCCCATGCCGCCGATGGACGCGCCAAACGACGTGATCAGCATGACCACCAGCGCGAACTGGCGAGCGCCCGCCGCCCCACCGCGTGCGAGGTGCGCGCACATCGACAGCCCGATGGGGTACATCATGGCCGTCGTCGCCGTGTTGCTCATCCACATCGAGAGCAGCATGGTGACGCCGCCGAACACCAGCAGGATGCGCGTGGCGCTGGTGCCGACGAAGCGCTGCGACAGCGCGGTGTAGGCGATGCGCTGGTCGACGCCGTGCACGAACATGGCCTCGGCCAGGATGAAGCCGCCGATGAAGACGAAGATGACCGGGTCGGAAAACGATGCGAAGGCCGCGCGCACCGGCACGATGCGCAGGATGACCGCGAGCACCGGGCCAAGCATGGCGGTGACGGCGAGCGGCAGCGCCTCGGTCACCCAGAACGCCACCATCATCGCCAGCACGCCGGCCAGCTTGTGGGCCGGGGCCGCGATCGGAAGCGGAGCGGCGATCAGGGAGATGAGGAGCAGCGGTCCCAGGTACAGGCCGACCGTGCGCCGCCGGTTGTTGAACTGTTCCTCGGCCGGAGAGTAGGTTTCTACCGCCTCGAGCGCCTTATGAAACGTGCGCAACGGGCTCTCCTCCGGTCCACTCGCCGTCCAGCACGACGTGCGCCCATCCGGTCAGGAACACGCCGTCCGCCGTCCACTCCACCCGCTGCGTGCCGCCCGGAGCGACGACGTCCAGCTCGCGGCGCGCCCCGCCGTGGGCGGCGGCGGCCACCGCGGAGGCCGAGGAACCGGTGCCGGACGACGTGGTGGGCCCCACCCCGCGCTCCCAGATCAGGATGCGCACCCGGTCCGGCGCCTCGACGTGGGCGAACTCGACGTTGGTGCCGGCGGGAAACGCCGCGTGCGTGGACAGCGCCGGGCCGAGGCGCTGAAAGCGCTCGCTCGCGGGCAGCGCGCCCAGCACGATGCACTGCGGGTTGCCCATGCGCAGCACCGAGGCGCGAACGGTCTCGCCGGCCGCCACGAGCTCGGTCTCGCGCAGGTCCTCGGGCTGGCCCATCGCCGCGCGGAAGGTGAAACGCCCGTCCTCTCGCGCCACGAGGGCGAGCGTCTTGACCCCGGCATCGGTGTCCACCGCCAGCACGGCGCCCGGCCGCAGGTCCTGCGCGCGCGCGACGTGGGCGGCCAGGCAGCGCAAGCCGTTACCCGAGAGCTCCGACGCGCTGCCGTCGGCGTTCCACAAGCGCATGGTGGCCCGGCGCTCCCCCATGGTGAAGAGGATCAGCCCGTCGGCTCCGATGCCGAGATGGCGCGCGCACACGGCGCGCGTAAAGGCCGGGGGATCGCTCACCGACCCGTCGTCGGGCGCGAGCAGGAAGTCGTTGCCGTAGGCGTTGGCCTTGACGAGCCGCACCGGTCGCATCACGGAATCTGGAAGGCGTTGAACACGTAGGTGAACCCGGCCGCGAAGCCGATGCCGGCATCCCGACCGGTCAGGCCGACGACCGCGGCGACGTCGCCGCGCCAGCCGCCGACGGTGTAGCGGGCCCCCAGCCGCACCGCGCCGCGAGTGGTGCTCGGCCGATCGGGCTCGTCGTCGCGCGTGTCGAAGCGCCCGTTCACTTCGCCCACGACCTCGGCGGCCTTCGTGAGCGCGCGGGCCAGCGACACGCCGTAGGTGATCACGTCGCTCTGCCGGCTGCCGACCACCGGGTCGCCCAGAATGCCGAAGCCGCCGTTGACCACGGTACGGACCGAGCGGACGGTCTTGCCCACCAGGATCGACGCCGTGAAATCGGTCGTGTCGAGGCCGAGGCCGCTCTCGTTCGACGCGTTGGGCAGCTTCGTGGCCAGGCGCAGACCGAATGCCGGCCGGCCCGCGGTTTCGCCAAGGATGCGCACCTTGGTGGCGACCACCAGATCCTCGACGCTCGACGTCGAGTCCCCGGTCGCGGTGACCAGGCTGGCGAGCGGCGCCGTGGGCCGGCGCTCGGTGATGGTGAGCCGGTTATAGAGGCCGCCGTCGAACTGGATCTCGGCAATCGAGCTGATACCGACGCTGACGCCGATGAGCGGCACGCGCAGGAGCTGCCCGGTGAGCCCCGACACCGGGTACTCGACGCCGCGCCCGTAGTCGACGCCGGTTTCGAGGAGCACCCGTCCAGCGCCGATGGTTTCCGGGTCTTCGGTCACGAGCGGCCGCTGCTGCGCACCCGCAGCTGCGGGCAGCCACGCGAACAGGGCCCCGGCGAGAGTGGAAACGAGCAGTGTGCGGCGCATGGACGAGAGTGCGGCCACGCGTCAGAACGTCCGGCGGCTGTCGACGAGGATCGTGACCGGCCCGTCGTTGACGAGCTCGACCTGCATCATCGCCTGGAACTCGCCGGTGCTGACGGGCAGTCCCGCAGTTTGCAATTCTCTCACGAAGGCTTCGTACAGCTCGCGCGCGTCGGCCGGCGCGGCAGCGGCGTCGAACGAGGGCCGGCGCCCGCGGCGCACGTCGCCGTAGAGTGTGAACTGCGACACCACCAGAATCGCGCCGCCGACCGCCGTCACCGGCTGGTCCATCGGCTTGCCGCCGGGCCCTTCGAACACGCGGAGCTCGCGCACCTTCGCGGCGGCATACGCGACATCCGCGGGCGTGTCGTCGCGCCCGACGCCCAGCAGCACGAGCAGGCCGCGGCCAATTTCGCCCACCACGCGGTCGTCGATCAGGACGCGGGCCGAGCTGACGCGCTGAACGACGGCTCGCACGCCTAATGCTGGATTTGAATGAGCGACGCGGTGGCTTCGTCGAGTCGCAGCGCCGCGCTGTCGCGCAGCTCGCCGCTCGGGTTGAGACGGGTGTCGAGCAGGTGCCGCGGCATGACGTTCTTCAGCGCTTTGAGCATCGACTGCTTGACGCCTGGATGCTCGACCTCGAGATCCATGATGAGCCGCTTGACGCGCTGGCGCTGCAAGCTGAGGTCCCCGCACGCCGGACAGCAGCAGCCGATGATTGGCAGCCCGACTTCCTTGGCGTAGAGACGCGCTTCGTCCTCGCCCACATAGGCGAGCGGCCGGATGACGACGTGCGCGCCGTTGTCCGACACCAGCCGAGCCGGCATGGCCTTGAGCGCGCCGGAGAAGAACAGGTTGAGGAGCAGCGTCTCGATGAAGTCGTCGAGATGATGGCCGAGCGCGATCTTCGTGGCGCCGATCTCGGCCGCGATCCGGTAGAGCACGCCGCGCCGCAGCCGCGCGCAGAGCGAGCACGGCGTGGCGTTGGCCTCGAGGATGTCGTCCATCAGCTCGCCAATCTCCGTGTGCTCGATGCGGTATTCCCACCCGCGCTCCTCGCACGTGCGGGCGATGACGTCGTGCTTGAAATCTTTGTAGCCGGAATCGACGTTGACCGCGACCAGCGAGAACTTGATCGGCGCCCGCGTGCGGAGGATGTCGAGCGTCTGCAGCAGCGCCCAGCTGTCCTTGCCGCCCGACAGGCCCACCATGATTCGATCGCCGTCTTCGATCAAATTGAAGTCGGTGATCGCCCTGGTGGTCTTCTTGGCGATGCGGGCCTCGAGCGGTGTGCGATAGGACATGTGTTCGTAGGGGCCGCCCAAATTGCGAACCGGCGCTTTTCGTAGGGGCCGCCCAAATCGCGAACCGGCGTTAAGCCGGCTTGCCAGATACCGCGCGCGGCCCGCGTTCTTGGCGGGCCGCGCCTGGCCCCATCATCGTGAGTCTAACCGCTCTGCGATTTCGTACAACGGGGCCCCGGCTGGCCGCGGGACCAGCGCCTCCCGCATCAACCGATGCAGGTGCACCAGGTCCGCCACCACCCGAAACGTGCGGGAGAGCCCGTATTTCGACGTGCCGAACCGGCGCGGGCGGTGGTTCACGACCACCTCCGTGACCCGTCCGCCCAGCTGGCTGGCGATGGCCGGCAGATAGCGGTGCATGCCCGGCCGCAGATGGAGCGGCTTCACCACTTCGGCGCGATAGACCTTCAGCGAGCAGCCGTTGTCGTGGAGCCGGACGCCGGTCACGGCGCCGATGAGGGCATTGGCGATGACTGACGGGACGTGTCGCGTGAGCACGGCATCCTGCCGGCGCTTCCGCCACCCGCTCACGATGTCGTGCGAGGCCGCCAGCGCCATCAGTCGGGGCAGGTCGGCGGGGTCGTTCTGCAGGTCGCCGTCCATCGTGGCCACGAGCGGCGCGCCCGCCGCGGCAAAACCGGCGGTGAACGCGGCGCTCTGGCCGAAGTTGCGCGAGAAGCGCAGCCCCACCACGTGCGTCGGATCGGCGGCGTGCAGGGTCCGCACGTGTTCGAACGTGCCGTCGGTGCTGCCGTCGTCGACGAGAATCAGCTCGTAGTCCGGCAGCGCGGGACCGAGCACCGCCGCCACTTCTTCCACGACGGCGGCGACGTTCGACGCCTCGTCCTTGAGCGGCACGACCACCGAGAGCGCGGGGACGCTAGGCATGCACCGTCGGCTGGCGCCTCCGCCAGATGACCCACCCGGCCACTACGACGACGATGAGTCCGGCCAGCGACAAGCCGACGATCGGTCCGTGGGTGCGCATCAGCTCGAGGGCCGCGTCGCCGTAGTAGACGGCCAGCGCGCCCAGGGCGAGATAGCGGATGCCCCGCGCGATGGCGACACCCAGCACGAACTTCAGCGGCCGCACGCCCGCGATGCCGGCGCCCAGGACGAAGAGTTTGAACGGCGCCGGCGGCGGCAGCAGCGCCGGCACCATGAGCGCCAGCAGACCGTAACGGCGGTAGAGCGCGAGCGCGTGATCCACCCGCCGGCTCGACACGCGCCGCCGCAGCAGCGCCTCGCCGCCCTTGTTGGCCAGCGCATAGATGATCGAGCAGCCCGCCACCGAGCCCAGCGTGGCCATGGCCGCGTAGTACGGCATCCAGGCCTTGTGCTCGGTGACCATCAGCACCACCAGCAGATCGTTGATCTGCGGCAGCGACACGAACGAGGAATCGAGCGCGGCGACGGTGAAGAGGCCCGGGCCGCCCAGCGAGAGCGCGAAGCTGTAGAGAGAGGCTATGAAGGATCGCAACGGGTCAGGTAGGTAAGGATAACTTACCCACCTGACCCACCTGACCCACCCGACCTACCTGACCATTTAGAAGCGCACGCCGATGGTGGCCTGATACGACCAGCCGCCGAGGTCGATCTTCGGGCCGGCGAACTCGTCGTCGTCGGAGTCGAACGACGCTTCGGCCTTGTGATACTTGACCTCGAAGCCGCCGGCGGCGCCGCGACTCTGGAACCGGATGCCTGCCAGCGCCACGCCGCCGGTGCCGGTACCGGCGCCGACGAACTGGTCGTGGAACACTTCCCGGTTGTTGTTGAAGTCGATGAAGTCGCCCGTCTCGCTGTAGCGCCACGGGATGACCGTGAGGCCGCCGCCGAAGTAGACCTGCACCGGCGATGACGTGCCGAGCGGCAGAAACCTGAGGGTGAGATCCAGCGGAATGCGGCGCAGCCGCAGGTCCTGCTCGATCTCGTTGCCGGCGTTGTCCACGCAGCAGGTGTACACCGTCGGCACGGTGCGCCGGGTGAAGCTGACACCGGCGCCGCCTTCGACGAAGCTGCCGATGGGAAAGAGCCATTCGGCACCTACGGTCGCGCTCTTGAACTCGTCGATGTCGAAGACGAGGAAGGTGCGGTTCTCGTTGAGCACGTCGCCGGCCACGCGGGCGTCCTCGCCACGCGGCACGAAGCCGCCGATCGTGAAGTTGACGGTTTGCTGTTGTGCGAGTGTCGGCGATGCCGAGGCCAACGCGACACAGAGGACCAGCCCCTTCCAGCCGAGGTGCTTACGCATGAATCGGATCTCCCCAAAGACAGGCTGCAAACGCAGGCATGACTCGCCCGTCTGCAGGGGCAATGCCAGCGCCAGGGGCGCGCTCAGGACGCGATAACGCCCGCGCGATCAACGCGTTCGGGGATGGTCACGGGGCCGGCGGGACCGGCGGGAGTGTAACTCCTGGGGGTCAGTGCGTCCGGTCGAGAGTGCGGCTGGCCGGGCTGTCGCGGATCACCTCGAGCATGGCCTCGTGCACGGGTCCGTTCGACGCGACCAGGTGGCCCGCGCGGACGCTGAAGTCGCCGCCGTCCATTCCGGTGATCCGCCCGCCCGACTCGGTGACCATCAGCGCGCCGGCCGAGACGTCCCACGGCTTGAGGTGCTGTTCCCAGAACCCGTCGAACCGGCCGGCCGCGACGTAGCAGAGATCCAGCGCGGCCGACCCGAGCCGGCGGACGGCGCGGGCGCGGTGAAGGAAGAGGCCGAACAGCTCCACGAGCTCCGGGCCGCGCACGTGCATGTCGTACGGGAATCCGGTGACCAGCAGCGCGTCGCCGATCGCCGGCGTGAGCGAGGTCTTGAGCGGCGCGCCGTTGACGAACGCGCCCTGTCCCACTTCGGCGGTGAAGAGCTCCCGCCGCGACGGATCGTAGATGGCGCCCACCAGCGCGCGCCCATCGAGCTCGAGCGCCAGCGACGCGCAGAAGATGGGCAGGCCGTGCGCGTAGTTGGTGGTGCCGTCAACCGGATCGAAGACCCAGCGGTATCGCGCGCGCGCCGCTTCGCCGGGACCGGAACTGAGCTCCTCGGCAAGGATGTCGTGATCAGGGAAGCGCTCGGCGAGCACCGCACGACACATGCGCTCGCACGCCAGATCCACTTCGGTGACGAGATCGATGTCGCCCTTCTTGGCCACGCGAAACCCCGATTCGCGGCCGGCCATCTGGATCTCGCCGGCGCGGAGCACGATTTCCACCGCGGTCGCCAGGAAGACGGGGTCGGGAGCAGGCACGGTGCCGGCACAGGCGGTGGGCCCGGCGCTGGTCACGCGGGCGGGGTGGCGGCGGCAGCCCGCTTCACCATCACCACTTCCATGCCGCCCTCGGCCGCCGGCTGCAGCCGCAGTTCGTCCATGAAGCTGCGAATGAGGAAGATGCCGCGGCCGCTGGCTTTCAGCAGGTTGTCGGGGTGCAGCGGATCGGGGACCTTGGCCGGATCGAAGCCCGGCCCTTCATCGCGGATCCGAATGGCCATGCCGGGCGGGGACTCGCGATCGAGCGGCGTGAACTCCACGTAGACGCGCTTGCGCTGGTCGCCGGCGTTGCCGTGCTTGATGGCGTTGATGACCGATTCGCGGACGGCGACGCCCACCCAGTGGAGCGCGTCGTCGTCGAGCCCGACCAGCCGCCCGATGTGATCGCTCACGGTCTGCACGAAGTCCACCATCTCGAACGTGCTGCAGAAATCGAGGCGGACGGTCTGGCGGCTGCTGGTCATCAAACGACGGGAATTGGCTACCTCTGAAAAGTATAGGGTTACGGCATGTGCCCGTCGAGAGACAGTTTCACGACCATCGGCTTCTCGCCCGCCAGGCCGATTCCGCCGATCTGCGGCCCAGACTTTCCCTCGGGTCGCTCGAAGGTGACGCGGTATTGCGCGCGCTGGCGTGCGTGGGCCTGCGACACCTGGGTGCCGATCTCGGGCAGCAGCGTCTGGAGCCGCGTCGTGGCCGCGATCGACTCGTAGCGCCCGCCCGTGAGCTTGCTGGCGTTGATGCCAATCTGGATGGCGTTGGCCACGTTGGTCGTTCCCGACTGGTTGGTGGGACCCACCATCACGACGTGCGTGGTCATGGCCCGCGTCCCGAGCTGCTGGAACATCTTCTGGACGTCCCGGTCTCGAATCGAGCTCCCTTCGGCCGTCAGCGAGCCGACGATCACGATCACCGGAAAGAAGTTGCCCCTCTCCTTGTCGGCCCTCTCCTTGTCGAAGCGGGTGGCCGTTTCGATGAGCCCCTCCACGAAGCGGCCCGCGCTGCTGTCGGGTGTCAGGAGGTCGACACCCTGCAGGACGGCGCCCTTGTCGGTCGTGGGACGCACCAGGTACCGAGGCTGGGGCGCCGTCGTCTGCAGCGAGATCTCGACGCCGGCGGGCAGGGCCTGAAGCAGCCCTTTGACGCCTTCGCGCGTGTGCGTCAAGCGGTCGCCGGAGCCGGTGCCGTTGTCGATGAGCACCGCCACCTTGACCGGCCAGTCGATCGGCTCGAGCTTCAGCACCTTGCCGAGCGCGTTGTCCTCCTGCACCTGGATATCCGTTTCGGTGACGCCCGCAATCGGCTTGCCCGAGGCATCCGAAAAGTGTGCAAAGAACTGAAACTGGCGCTGGGCCAGCACGGTGGTGGTGGCGGTGACGAGCGTCACGCCGAGCCCTGCAACGCCGACCGTCAAACGCCATCCGCGCATAAGGATTCCTCCGCCCTCGCCGCATGAGCACGGCGCCGTGAGCCGTGCTGTTATAGTTCGAAGATGCCTCCACGGACAAGCGAGGCACCAACGGTCAGCCGCCTCACATGAGCGATTCCTCTACCGTCGTCGTGCAGCCGGCCCGCGCGGTGCACGGCCGCGTGCGCCCCCCGGGCGACAAATCCATCTCCCACCGCTACGCGCTCTTTGCCGCGCTGGCCGATGGCGTGTCCGAGATCTCCGGCTACTCCACCGGCGCGGACTGCCGTTCCACGCTCGAGTGCCTGCGCGGGCTGGGCGTCTCGATCGAGGACGCCGGCCGCGGACCGGACGGGCTGCGTCTGCGGATTACCGGGCGCGGGCTGGGCGGCCTGCGCGCCGCGGCCGGCGTGCTCGACGCCGGGAACTCCGGCACGACCATTCGCCTGTTTTCGGGCGTGCTGGCGGCCCATCCCTTCCCCACCACGATGACCGGCGACGAGTCGCTGCGCGGCCGGCCGATGAAGCGGATCATCGTGCCGCTCGAACGCATGGGCGCGCGCATCGAGTCCACCGGCGGCCGTCCGCCGCTGACCGTGCACGGGCGCGCCGACCTGCAGCCGATCGAATACGTTCCCGAGGTCCCGAGCGCTCAGGTGAAGAGCGCCGTGCTGCTCGCGGGCCTCCAGACGCACGGGACGACGAGCGTGGTGGAGCCGCTCCTCACACGCGACCATACGGAGCGTGGACTGGCCGCCTTCGGCGTGCGCGTCGTTCGCGAGGGGCTGCGCGTCAGCGTGGCGGGCGGGCAGCGCCTGGCCGCGCGGCACCTGGGAGTTCCCGGGGACATCTCGGCGGCTGCATTCTGGATGGTCGCCGCCGGTTCGGTTTCGGGCTCTCGGATCGTTATAGAGGGTGTCGGCCTGAATCCCACACGGACGGGCATCATCGACGTCGTGCGGCGGATGGGTGCCTCGGTCACTGTCGAGCCTGACGGCGGTGCAGACCCCTCAGCCAGCGTCGGAGAGCCAACCGGCAGCCTGACCGTGGAATACCAGAGCGTCGGGTCGACCGTGATCACGCCGGACGAAGTACCCGGCATCATCGACGAGCTGCCCGTGCTGGCTGCCATGGCCACGCACGGCGGCGAGCTTCAGGTCACCGGTGCACAGGAGCTGCGCGTCAAGGAAAGCGATCGCATTTCGGCGCTCGCCGACGGCCTCCGCCGCATGGGCGGCGAGATCGACGAGCAACCAGACGGCTTCCACGTCAGGGGGCGCGTCCGCCTTCGCGGCGGCGAGGTGGACGCCCGCCACGACCATCGCCTCGCCATGGCGTTTGCGGTGGCGGCGCTCGGCGCCTCCGGCCCCACGACGATTCGCGGCGCCGGGGCGGCAGCCGTGTCGTACCCCGAATTCTTCAGCGTCCTCGAGGGCCTTCGAGCCTAACCCATACCCCAGCGTGCACACGGACAAGCTGTACCTCGTCGGGTTCATGGGCGCGGGCAAGAGCACCATCGCCCGCGCGCTCGGGCGCCGGCTCGGCTGGCGCGTGGAGGACATCGACGAACGGATCGAGGCGCGCGAGCGGCGGAACGTGGCGGCCATCTTCGCCCAGCAGGGCGAACCCTACTTCCGCCAGCTCGAGCGCCAGATACTCAGCGAGCTGCTGCCCGAGCGTCAGGTCATCGTCGCCACCGGCGGCGGGACGTTTGCCGAGGCCGACAATCGCGCGCTGATGCTCTCCGACGGCGCCGTCGCCTGGCTCGACGCGCCGCTGGCCCAGGTGATCAAGCGGGTGCCGAACGACGGACGCCGCCCGCTGGCCGCCGACCGCGCCGCCATGGAACAGCTGTATCAACGCCGCCAGCTCGCCTATGCGCAGGCGCACGTCCGCATCGACTCGTCGCGCCCCGCGCCCGAAGTGGTCGAGCTCCTCCTGGAGTGGATCGGGTTCTGATGCGCTATCTCGTGCTGAGCGACGTGCACGCGAACCTCGAGGCGCTCTCGGCGGTCATCGCCGCGTCGTCCGGCGAGTGGGATCAAGTGCTCGTCCTCGGCGATCTGGTCGGATACGGAGCCGATCCCAACGCCGTCATCGAACGGGTGCGCGCGCTGCCGGTGGCGGCGATGGTCCGCGGCAACCACGACAAAGTGGCGGCCGGGCTGGCGTCGGTGGACAGCTTCAACCACGTGGCCCGGCAGGCGATCGAGTGGACCACGGCGTCGCTGACGCCGGCGAATCTCGCGTGGCTGGCGGCGCTGCCGCAAGGCCCGCTGTCGATCGACGCGCTCACTGAGATCTGCCACGGGGCGCCGTGGGACGAGGACGCCTACGTCTTCGACGAGCGCGACGTCGAGCGGGCCCGTCCGCCGCTGTCACGGCCGTTGTGCCTGTTCGGGCACACACACGTGCCGAGCATCTTCCGCATCGAGCCGGCCGTCGAGGCGATGCTTCCCGTGCGCGGCGAGCGGTGCCGCGTGCCGATCGACGGCGTCAGCCGCTTCCTCGTCAACTGCGGCGCCGTCGGACAGCCCCGCGACAACGATCCGCGTGCGGCCTTCGGGTTGCTCGATTCGGAGGCGCGTGCCGTGACCATCGTGCGCACGACATACGACGTGTCCACGGCGCAGAAGAAGATCCTGAACGCGGGGCTGCCAGCAGTCCTCGCGCAGCGGCTCGCGGTCGGACGGTAGTCCTTGGTCCTTGGTTCTTAGTCCGTCCTAGGTCCCTGGTCCCTGGTCCGTCGCGCCTCTTGTTTGCGGAGTTGTGATGCGTAAGCGTCGGCCGCGGCGCGCGATCCCAGGATCCAGCCGATCACGACGCCGAGCAGAAGGACGCCCGGAATGTAGAGGAAGTGGGCGGCAGTCGGCATGGGCGGTCCGCTCGGGGACTAGCTGCGGCCGCGGCGCTTGAGCTCGCCTTCGAGCCGCTGGACGTCCTGCTGCACCGCACCGAGGCGGCGCGACAGCGACAGCACGTAGAAGAACAGGCCGCCCAGCACCACGATGTAGGCGCCGATCAGCAGCGGCGCGGCCGGGATCTGTTCCGGCGCGGGCGAATTCCCCACCGGGACGAACTCGTCCTGCGGCTGCGGCGGCTGGTTCTGGCCTGCCAGCACCGGCCCTGCCAGCAGCAGCAGCGCGGCGCACACGCCGAGGGCGCGGCGGACGACTCTCATACCGTTATTCATCGAGGGCGACATACATGGCATCCAGACGCGTGCGCGCGTGTTCAAGGCGCAGCCGCATGGTCATGAGCAATATGAAGAGGAGCAGGAACGCGAACACGCAGAACCAGAGGGGCACGCCCATGTCCGCCCGCAGCTTCGGCACGACCGTGGTGGGCGGATGGATGGTGCGCCAGTAGTTCACCGAGATGTAGATGAACGGCACGTTGACGGCGCCGAAAAGCGCCACGCCCGCCGCCAGCTTGTCCGAGCCGGGCCCGCCGTAGCGGCGCAGGATCAGATAGGCCCACCCGATCATCCAGCCGACCAGGCTCGACGTCAGCCGCGCGTCCCACACCCACCACGTGCCCCAGGCGCGCCGCGCCCAGAGCGGTCCGGTGATGAGCGTGAGCGCGCCGAAGAGCACCGTGAGCTCCGCCGCCGCCCAGGCCCGGCGATCATCTTCGGCGCGACCGCGCGCCAGGAAGAACGCGCTCGACACACCGCACACGAGCGGCGCGAGCAGGAACATCCACGCCGAAGGCATGTGGTAGTAGTAGATCTTGTAGACCATCCCCATCGCGGCTTCGTCCGGTGCCCGCGCGATCAGCACCGGGGAGATGATGAACATGAGCCCGCAGAGAATGGCGGCGGGCGTGAACCACTTGGGCATCCGAAGCCTTCCTAGTCGCTCATCACTGCTTCGAACGTCCACAGCGCAAGGACGACGAAGACCACGTCGAAGGTCACCAGCAGCAGCAGCCAGAAGCGCACCACCGCAGCGTCGAACGCCGGCTGGAGAAGCGCTGCCGTGCCCTGGACTCCCGCAATGATTACCGGAACCACGATCGGATACAACAGCACCGGGAGCAGCATGTCGCGGCTGCGCGCGCGCACCAGCATGGCGGCGAACAGCGTCCCGACCGACGCGAGGCCGACGGTGCAGGTCACGACGATCCCGGCTAGCCAGAAGGGGTGAGCGAACAAGCGCGCCGTGAAGAGGAAGTCGACGAGCGGCAGGAGCACGGCCTCGGTGGCGACGACCAGCGCGACGATGCCGAGGAGCTTGCCGACGTAGATCGCCGGCCGCGGCACCGGCGCCAGCAGCAGCGCGCGCAGGGTCTCCGCCTGTCGCTCGCGCTCGAACGCCCGGCCGAGCGCCAGCGTGCTGGCGAACAGGATGGCAATCCACAGGATGCCGGCGGCGCCGCCTTCGGGCGCGCGCCCTTCCCGGACCAGCGCAAACGCGAAGATGAGCACGCAGGAGGCGGCGAAGACGAGCGTCGTGTAGGCAATCTCGCCGCTGCGCATCTCCACCGTGAGGTCCTTGCGCAGCACCATCCACACCGTTCGTGCAAAGGGAGCGGCAGGAGGCCGCGAAGCCGGCCCCGTCATGTCCCGGCTCCGTCGAGCGGCCGCGTCATCACGTCCTGATAGATGGACCGCAGGTGCTCGGGCCGCGCAATCGATGCGGCGGGGCGACCGCCGCGCAGAAACAGCGCGTGATCGAGCAGCCGGTCGGCGATCTCCAGATCGTGCGTCGCGATGACGAGGATGGCGCCCGCCCGGCGCAGTTCGCGGAGCCGCGTGACGAGCGCCGAGGCCGACGCATCGTCGAGGCCGGTGAACGGCTCGTCGAGCAGCACGAGGCGCGGCTGGTGAATCAGCGCGCGCTCGAGGGCGACGCGCTGCCGCATGCCGCGCGAGAAGGTGGCCACCGGGTCGTCGGCGCGCGCGCCGAGGCCGGCGCGGTCGAGCGCTTCGTCGGCGGCATGCGCCGGTTCGGGCACCGCGTGCAGCCCGGCAAAGAACTCGAGGTTCTCCCGGGCGGTGAGCTCGGGATAGAGGAAGAGGTCGTGGCCGAGCACGCCGATGCGGGCGCGCAGCGCGGCACCCTGCGTGCCGCCCAGGTCGCCGTAGCGGACCCGCCCCGCGGTCGGCTGAAGGAGCGTGGCGAGGATGGTGAGCAGCGTGGACTTCCCGGCGCCGTTCGGGCCGAGGATGCCGAGGATTTCACCCTGCGCCGCGCGGAAGCTCACGCGCGACAGCGCCCGGCGGCGGCCGAACGATCGCGAGACCTCTTCGACGGCGATGTCGGTGAAATCGAGCGCCGCGCCCGGAAGCGGTGGTCCGTCGCTCACGCGGCGACGCCCTCGCCGCCTCCCTGCGGACCGCCGGCCGTGTCGTCGATCTCGCCGTAGATCTGTTCGAGGTCGGCCATCAGACGCCGGCGGCGCGTGGCAAAGCGGTCCGCGCTCACCGCCCCGTCGCGGCGGCGCAGCTCGAGCTGCGTCAGCTCCTTGAGGAGCTGCTCGCGGCGCTCGGCCAGCGTGCGGGTGTCGGGAAGGTCGCCGCGGCGCATGGCCAGCCACACGCCGAGCAGCAGCATGGCGCCCGCCAGGCTCAGCGCCGCGACGCGCGGGGTGCCGCTGTGGTGCGGCAGGTTCGAGAGCGTCACCGTCAGCGGCGTGCCGGCCGCCAGGGCGGCACCGCTGCCGAGCGCGTAGACCTTGCCGTCCTGCGTGGTGACGTCCCGTGGCGGTTCGGTGAACTGCGGCGAGGCCATGGAAAGCGCGCCCACCTTCTGGGCGCCGACCGTGATCTGCTGGAAGGCGGCCGGAAAGGGCTGGACCAGCGTGACGGTGCCGCTGTCGTAGGCCAGGCGGTAGGCCACCTGCACCGGCGTCGAGCCCGAGGCAAACGGGCCCGCCACGGTGATGCGGTTGCCCGCCACGGTGGCCGACGGCGAGGAGCCCTCGAGCGGCGTCGCGCCGCTCGTGCCGGGCGGCAGATCGATGACGAGCGGACCGCCGATGTCCACGCGGTTGCGCGCGCTGTTGACGATGTCGAGGACGTAATAGACCTGGAGCGCGTCGTCGGAGAACTGCATCAGCACGCGGCTGTTGCCGCCGAACACGACGGTCCCCTTCACGGGCGGCGCGGCCAGGGCCTGCGCCGCCTGTGCGGCCTTGCGCTCGGCCGCCTTGGCGATGCCCGCCACCATGATCACGCGAAGACCCCCCGTGGTCGGGACGGTGAACGGGTCCGAGCGCAGCTTCTCGCCATCGACCGTCGTTTCCGCGCGCCCTTCCGTGCCGGCCGGGAGATTGGTGAACTGGGCGCGCCCTTGTTCGTCCGTCGAGACGGTTCGCGAACGGCCGCCGGCCGTCAGGGTCACGGGTTGGCCGGAGATGTTGTTGCCGATCGACTCGCGCACGACCCGCACGGTGATGGTGGCGTTGGGCAGCTCCGGCGCCGGCAGCGCCTTGCCGTTGATGAGCGAGGGATCGGGCATCTGCTGCGCTGCGACGGGCGCCGCGAGGGCAAGCATCAGCAGGACGTTGCGAACGAGCCTCACGCCGACTCCAGGCGATGCCCGCACTGGCCGCAGAAGCGGGCGGTGGCGGTGGCCACCGCTCCGCACTGCGTGCAGAAGCGATCGGTCCGCGGCGCCGCGGCGGCGACGCCCGACGCGGCGAGGCGCCGCGCGAGCTCCTGCTCGATCTCGGTCGCGTAGGCCGCGCCGGCGTCGAGCTGACGGAGCAGACCGGCCGCGCGCGTGCGCAGCCGCAGCCCCATCTCGGCGAAGTCCTGGTCGGACACTTTGCCCATCGCGTAGTCGAACTCGAGCTCCTTGATGGCCCGCAGCACGAGCGTCTTCTCGCGGTCGATTGCGGCGCGGGCACGCCCCCCGACGACCGGCACGAACAGCCCTTCGTAGCCGCGGATGAACGGCACCAGCGTCCGCAGCGTGGCCGCCCCGACGGCGGCGGCGGCAAACACCACGAGGCTGAGCAGGATGATGGCAGCCGGCGATTGCCCACGCGAGACGAACACGACGATCGTCGCGCCCACCAAGCCGGCCAGCGCGAACAGTTGCCACGACGGGAGGGTGGTGGAGCCGCCAGCGGCGGGCGGCGCCGGCAGATCGGACGTCTTGACGGAGCCTACTCGTGCGTCAGTCACCGCTGCGCTCCGTCGAGACGTCCTGCCCGCACGAAGTGCGGGCCAAAGGAAATAGAGGGTGCGTGCGAGGTGTCGCCTCCAGCGATAGGCGCAGGCGACTCCTCGCTAGTCGAGGTCTCGGAGCTCATCTTGGAGGCGCGCGTCGAGCTCGGGATCGATCGACACCGCGGCCGGCGCCGCGACCTCACGCCGCGACCAGCGCCGCGCGGTGACGGCAATCCCGAGGAGCGCGAGGACCGCGACCGCGTACGGCAGCAGCCACGCCATGCGGTTGAAGCCGCGGTTGGGCGGCTGCATCAACACGTCGTAGCCGCCATGCTCGCGGACGAAGGAGGCGAGGATGGCGTCGTGGTCCTTGCCCTCGGCGATGTACTGATGAATCTTGGCCGACTGGCCTGACTTGCCGTGGCAGTTCATCATGCCGCAGTCGCTCACTGAGAGACGGCAGCCGCCGCAGTTGCACATGATCTCGCCGGAGACCTGGCGCTCCAGCGGGCTGCGGAAGACGGCGGGAATGGTGTCCTGCGCCAGCGCCACCCCCTGGGACAGCACGACGGCCAGCAAGATCAGCGCGGTGGTGGCGGCGTTGGCCGGAACCGGCGCCGTCGCAAACGAGAAGACGGCGTCGGGCAGGAGCGCGATGCCGATACCGAGCGCCAGCAGCCCGAATCCCATCCACACCCAGTTGACGAGCGGGTTGATGTCCACGGCAAGGCTGGCCGTCTGCGTCGCCGCGTCGAAGGTCGCGAGCACCAGGTAGACGTCCTGCGCGAAGCCGCGGTTGATCGCCACTTCCGTCGTCGGCGATTCCTCGTGCTTCCGGAAGATCCACTTGGCCGGATACATCTCCGCGAACGGCTTGCCGTCACGCAACACGGTGACGTGGGCCGTGATCATCTGCTTCTGGCCGTCGTCGGTAATGGAGAGCGCATCGTGGCGAATGACGAAGCTCCCGACCTTCACCTGCTGCCCCGGCTTGAGCTGGGCGTCTTCCTTCTGCTTGAACCCTTCGCCGGCGAAGCCGAAGAAGATCAGCACCATGCCGAGGTGCACGACGTAGCCGCCGTAGCGCCGCTTGTTGCGGGCCACGAGGCCCACGAGCGCGGTGAAGACGTCCGTGCCGGTGGCGCGCTGACGGACGCGCGCACCGCGCCAGAACTCCTGGGAGATGGTGCCGATCACGAAGGCGCTGAGCGCGAAGCAGATGCCCGACGTCCACACCCGCACGCCCAGCGCGGCCACCGCCACCGCGGTGGTCGCGCCCAGTGCGACGGGGATCAGGAACGAATCGCGAAGGTTCTCGACGGTGGACTTGCGCCACGCCAGCAGCGGCCCGATGCCGGTCAGAAGCAGCAGCGTCAACCCGATGGGCAGCATCCACTGGTTGAAGAACGGCGGCCCGACGGTGAGTCGCTGCTTCGTGATGGCCTCGCTGAGCGTCGGGAACATCGTGGCAAACAGCACGAAGAACGCCGAGAACAGCAGGATCCAGTTGTTGACGAGGAACGCCGCCTCGCGCGACAGCCACGAGTCGAGCTCGTTGCGCGCCCGCAGCAGCGGCAGCCGGTAGATCACGAACCCGAAGCTCACCACCACCGTCGCGATCATGAACATCGTGAAGAGGCGCGCCAGCTGGGGATCGTCGCCGAAGGCGTGCACCGACTGCACGACGCCGGAGCGCGTCATGAACGTGCCGAAGATCGTCAAGAAGAACGTGGTGATGACGAGCGCCACGTTCCACACGCGCAGCATGCCGCGCCGCTCCTGCACCATCACCGAGTGAAGGAACGCGGTGGCGGTGAACCACGGGAGCAGGCCCGCGTTCTCCACCGGGTCCCACATCCAATAGCCGCCCCAGCCCAGCTCTTCGTAGGCCCAGATCATCCCGAGGCCCAGGCCGATCGACAGGAAGAGCCACGAGATCATGGTCCAGCGCCGCACCGCACGCAGCCACGAGTCGTCGAGGTAGCCGGTGATCAGCGCCGCCATGCCGAAGGCGTACGGGATGGTCAGCCCGACGAAGCCCAGATACATGGTCGGCGGGTGGATCGCCATGTAGAAGTTCTGCAGCAGCGGGTTGAGGCCCGCGCCGTCGGTGGGGCTCTCCGTGAGGAACGTCTGGAACGGGTTGTTGTGGACGATCATCAGGAAGAGGAAGAACATCTCCACCACCGAGATGACCGCCACGACGTAGGGAATCAGCTCGCGGTGCCGCTCGCGGTTGATGTAGATCGCCGCCGAGCCGAACACCGACAGGAGCGACACCCAGAACATGATCGAGCCGTCGAGCCCGCCCCAGTACGAGGTGAGCTTGTAGAACATCGGCTGCACCGAGTCGGAGTAGCGCTGCACGTAGCGGATCGAATAGTCGCCGACGACGAACGAGTAGACGATGACCGCCGAGGCCACGCCCATGATGGCCGCCATCAGGTAGAAGGCGCCGATGCCGCTCTCGATCAGGGGACGGGAGCGCCGTCGCGCGCCGGCCACCGAGATCGCGGCCGCGTAGGCGCAGACGACGAATGCGGCCAGCAGGAGGTAGTACCCGAGCGAGGCCATGCGGCTACGCTCCGCCCGAAGGCGCGGGAGTGGTGGACTGTGCCGCCGGACCGGCGGGCGCCGCGTCGTACTTCGACGGGCACTTGGCGGTCATTTCCGTGGCGTGGAACCCGGCGTCGTCAAGTCGGCCGGTGAGCACCACCTCGGAGTCGGCCTTGAACGTGTCGGGGACGATGCCGGTGTAGTAGGCGCGCAGCACTTTGCCGTTGCGCTGAATGTCGAATCGCCACTCCATCGGAGCGTTTGGCTTCTGGGCGATCGAATCGCGCACCACGATGCCGTGGACCTGCATGTTCTTGCCATGCCAGGCCGCCGGCTCGGCCATCACCTCGTCCACGTACTTGTAGTACTGAAGGCTCTCGCCGAGCGAGCTGTACAGAAGCACGCCGAAGGCGGTGGCAAGCACCACGCCGGTGAGAACAATCTTCGCTGCTCTGCTACTGGCGGCTTTGTTGCTCATAGGTAAGGACTTTGGCTCCCCTGACTCGAGTCAGGATACCTGAATTCCGCGGGCCCTGCACATCGCCTGAATGAGTACCACGGGCAGGCCGACGACGTTGTCGTACGCGCCGTGGATCCGGGTGACGAATCCACCCGCCAGCCCCTGGATGGCGTAGGCGCCCGCCTTGTCCAACGGCTCCCCCGAGGCGACGTAGCTGGCGATCTCCCCCGGGGTCAGCGGGCGGAACTCGACCGTAGTCGTGGCAAGCGCGGTCTCGGCGCCGCCGCCGGCGTCGATGAGACAGACGCCCGTGAGCACCTGATGGCTTCGTCCCGACAGCCGGCCCAGCATCGAAGCCGCCTCGGCCGGGTCGCGTGGCTTGCCCAGCACTTCCCCGTCCACGACGACGGTGGTGTCGGCGCCCAGGACGGCCCGGCCGGGATGCGCGATGGCGACGCGTGCCGCCTTCTCCGTCGCCAGACGGCACACATATGTGTCGGGCTCCTCGCCCTCGTGCTGCCGCTCGTCCACGTCGGCGGCCACCACCTCGAACGGGATGCCGGCGGCGCGCAGCAGTTCGGCGCGCCGGGGCGACGCCGAGGCCAGCACCAGGCGGGGGCTGGACATCCGCCCTACTCCGCCATGACGGGGGCCGTGCCCCGCTTGGGCCGCCGCATGATGAACACGAGCGGAATCATCAGCAGGAACACGACGCCAAGGAGCCGGAAGAGCATCACGAACGACACCATCGACGCCTGGCGGAAGAGCATCCCGTTCAGGATCATGTAGGCGCGCTGGCTCGCCGTGACCGCGTCGGTGCCGGCGGCGACCAGGCCGTTGGTGATCTGCGTGAAGAGCGACTGGGTCGTCGGGTCGTAGAGGCTGATGTTCTCGCCCAGGTGGGCGCTCACCGTCTGCCGCTGCCGCGCGAGGATGGTGGCGGTGATGGCGATGCCGACGCTGCCGCCGATGTTGCGCATCAGATTGAACATGCTGGTGGCGTAGCCCATGCGCTCGGGGGCGATCGTCGCCATCGAGACGGTGGTGAGCGGGACGAACAGCAGCGCCAGCCCGGCGCCTTGCAGCAGCTGCGGCCAGAAGATTTCCCAGTAGCCGCCGTTCAGGTCGAGCTGCCCCAGCCACAACAGCGTGCCGCCGCCGACGGCCAGCCCGATGATCAGGAGCTTCCGCGGATCCACGAAGCCGGTGAGGACACCGACGGTTGGCATCATGAACAGCGAGCCGACGCCGCGCGGCACCATCGCCTGCCCCGCCTGGTACGAGGAGAACCCGAACAGCGTCTGCAGCATCACCGGCAGCAGCACCAGGCTGCCGTAGAGCACGAAGCCGAGCACCGTCATGAGGAACACGCCGACCGCGTAGCTGCGGTTCTTGAACAGCCGCAGGTCGACGATCGGGTTCTTCGAGACGAGCTGCTGGATGACGAGCGCCGTCAGCGTGACCGCGGCGACGACCGAAAGCACCAGGATCGCGGTGTTCGAGAACCAGTCGTCCTGCTGCCCCTTGTCGAGCACGTACTGCAGCGCGCCGATGCCGACGACCAGCATGCCCATGCCCCAGTAGTCGATCCCCTTCGACTCGCGCTTCAAATACGGCGGATCGAAGACGAAGCGCTGGCACATGAGCAGCGACATGATGCCGAACGGCAGGTTGATGTAGAAGACCCACCGCCAGGTGTAGTTCTCGGTCAGCCAGCCGCCGACAACCGGCCCGAGGATGGGGGCGACGATGACGCCGAGGCCCCAGAAGCCCATGGCGCGGCCGCGCTCTTCCGGCTTGAACGACTCGAGCAGTACGGCCTGCGACAACGGCTGCAGCGCGCCTCCGGTGGCGCCCTGAATGATGCGGAAGATCACGAGCGCGGCGAGATTGGGTGCGGCGCCGCACAGGAACGAGGCCACCGTGAACCCGGCCGTGGACATCATCAGCAGCCGCTTGCGCCCGAACCGCGAGGCGAGCCAGCCGGTCATCGGCAGGATGATGGCGTTGGCGACCAGGTACGACGTGAGCGCCCAGGTTGCCTCTTCGGTGGTCGCGGCCATGCTGCTCGCGATGTGCGGCAGCGACACGTTGACCACCGTCGTGTCCAGCACCTCCATGAAGGTGGCGAACATGACGGCGATCGCCACGATCCACGGGTTGACCGGCTTGTTCATGTCTTTCGTCGCGCGTGGGGGCCGCCTTCGGGCGGCCCGTCCCTCACCGCGTATACACCGTCGGCGTCACGGACATGCCGGGCCGCAACAGGTGTTCGGGGTCCTGCCCGGCGTCGAGCACGATCTTCACCGGCACGCGCTGCACGACCTTGACGAAGTTGCCGGTGGCGTTCTCGGGCGGCAGCAGGCTGAAGCGCGACCCGGTGGCGGCCGCGATGCTGTCCACCTTGCCGTTGAATTCCTTGCCGCCGTAGGCGTCGACGTCGACCTTCACCCGCTGGCCCACGCGCATGTCTTCGAGCTGCGTCTCCTTGAAGTTGGCGGTGATCCAGACCTGTTCGAGCGGGATGAGCGTCATCAGCGGCTGGCCCGGCTGGATGACCTGTCCAGGCTCGACCGACTTGCGGCTCACCACGCCCTTGAGCGACGCCTTCACCGTCGCGTGCTCGAGATCGAGCTCGGCGCGGCCGACGGCGGCCTGCGCCTGCTTGACCCGCGCCTGCGACGACTGCGCGCGCGCCTTCATGGCGGCCACCTGCTCCGGAGCGGTCTGCGCGGTCTTGAGGTCGGTGTTCGCCACCTGCTGCGCCACCTTCGACTGTGCCAGCCGGCTGCGCGCCACCTGCAGCGCGAATTCGGCCTCGCGCACCTGCGAGCGGGCCACCGCCACGTCGGCCTTCGACGAATCGGCCTGGGCGACCGCGGCGTCGTATTGCTGCTGCGACACTTCGTCCTTGGCCAGGAGCCCTTTGAAGCGCGCCACGTCGCGCTCGTCGCGTGACGCCGTGGCTTCTTCGCCCGTGACCTTGGCACGGGCCGAGGTGAGACGCGCCTCGGCGGCGTCGAGGTTGTGCTGCGCCTCTTCGGCGAGCGCCTGCGCCTGCTCGATGCCGCTGTGCGCCGTGGCCACGCCGCTGCTCGTGGACGTGGCGGTGATCGGCACGTTGGCGTTGGCAGCGGCCAGCTCCGCTTCGGCATTGGCCAGCTCGGCGCGGGCGCGATCGAGCGCGATTTCGTATTCGCGCCGATCGATCTCCACCAGCACCGCGCCCGCCTCGACCGGCTGGTTGTCGGCCACCGGCACGCTCAGCACCGTGCCGCCCACGCGCGCGGCCACCGGCGTGACGTGCGCGTCCACCTGCGCGTCATCGGTGGATTCACGGTTGCGGGTGAGATAGAACCACGCGCCCACGCCGAGGCCCACCAGCACGGCCACGGCCACCAGAATTCGGATCCGTCCACTTGTCACTTCGAGCCCCCGAGATACTTCTCAATCGCCTCTTCCAGCGAGCCCGGCGAGCCGAGCACCAGCGCTTTGGCGATGTTGAGGTCGTAGAGCGCTGAAATCGAGCCCTCGGTCGCCGCGGCCACCGCCTCTTGCGCCTGCACCACTTCCAGGTTGTTGGCGACGCCGGCCGCGAAGCGATCGCGCGCCTGCGTGAGCTGCAGATCGGCGAGCTGCCGGGTGCGCATCGCGGTCTGCATCTGCTCTTCGGCGGCCTTGAGATCGAGAAAGGCCGAGCGTGCGTTGTAGTAAATGCTCGCCCGCAGGTCTTCGAGCTCGGCGCGGCGCTGCGCCAGGTCGGCTCGCGCCTGCGCCGTTCGCCCGTGCGTGCGGCCCCCCTCGAAGAGCGGCACGTTCAGCTGGCCGGCTACGGAGAACGTCGAGAGCGACTGCCCCACCGTGAGGCCGATGACTCCGTAGTCGCCAGTGACCTCGAGCGATGGCAGGAACCCGGAGCGTGCGGATCGCACCTCGGCTTCGGCCGCCTTGAGCCGCTGCTGCGCGGCCAGGAAGTCGGGCCGCCGCTCGTACGCCTGCGCCACGACCTGTTCGAGCGAGAGCTGCGGCAGCGGCACATCGGGCAGCATCTGCGCGAGCGTGAACTCCTGGCGGAGCGGCAGGCCGATCATCCGGGCGAGCTGGAGCTTGGCCTTTTCAAAGGCGTTCGACGCCGCGGTCGCCCGCTGCTGCTCCATGCTGAGCCGCACCTCGGCGCGCAGGACGTCGATGCCCGCCACCGTGCCCGCCGTCTTCATGTCCAGCGCCTGGTTGTGCAGCGCGCGCGCGGTGTCGAGCTGGGCTTTGGACGCGTCGACGCGGGCACCGGCCGCGACGGCTTCCAGATACAGGTTGGCGGCCACGAGCACAATCAGATCGCGGGCGCTCCGGTAGCTGAAGCGGGCGGCCGACAGGCGGTGGTTCTCGGCTTTGGCCGCGTTGATCGCCTTCAGATCGAAGATCGGCTGGCGGACGAAGAGCCGCGCGTCGAAGACGTCGAAGGGGCCGACGATGCGCGGAAACGGCGGCTGCAGCGGAAAGCCGAACGCCTCGAGGTTGGTCTTGCGCTCGGTCTCGCTCACGCTGCCGCGAACGTTTGGCAGCAGGTCGGCCAGTGCCACCCAGCGGGCGCCGCTCGCGCGGTCGACCGCCTCTTCCGCGGCCAGCACGCCGAGGTTGTGGTCGAGCGCGCGGTGCAGCGCGTCGTAGAGCGACAGCGCAATCGGCTGGGCGCTCGCCGTGCCCGTGGGCACGCCGCCCCAGAACGGGCTGGTGGGCGCCGGCACCGGCACGCCCGGCCGCGGCTGGGCGTGCGCGACTGCCGCGCCCGTCCCCAGCATGAGAACGACAGCCAGCGGCGCCAGCACGAGATGGAATCGCAATGAGTGGATAGGCACGCGGTGCGGTCCCCCGGGGGTCATGCAGAAGCCTCGATCGTACTTCATTGCCCCGAGCGGATACGTAGAGGCGCACCTTCAGGCGCGCCTGCAGGCGGACCCAAAGGGTCCGCCTCTACGTACGACGGTTGGTGATAAGGTCAAGTCGTGATCCCTGTTCAGCAGGTGATGCCGGCCGCTCTGGCGTCGGTTCTGCGCTTGGCGCCGCTGACGCCCGAGAAGGTGGCGTTTGCGTGGCGCACGGCGGTTGGAGCCGCCGTCGATCGTGCCACCAGTGTCGAGCTGCGCGCGGCGGTGCTCGCGGTGACGGTGAAGAGCGAGCAGTGGCGGCACGAAATCACGCGGTCCTCCGCTCTCATCCGCGCTCGCCTGAACCTCGTGCTCGGCGACGGGGTCGTGGCGCGGATCGACGTCCAGTCCGAGGCGCGATGAGCGAACCTCGCGATGCCGTGATCCTGTCGGCCGCCCGTCTGGCCACGGGGCGGTTCCTCGGCGCACTGAAGGACTTCACCGCACCCCAGCTGGGGGCGATGGCCATTCGCGAGGCCGTCGCGCGCGCCGGCACCGACGCGGGGCTCGTCGAGCAGTGCTACATGGGGAATGTGGTGTCGGCTGGCCTGGGCCAGGCCCCCGCGCGGCAGGCGGCGCTCGGCGGCGGTCTGTCGGACGACGTGTCGGCGGTCACGGTCAACCAGGTGTGCGGATCGGGGCTGCGCGCCGTGATGATGGCCGCGCAGGCGATTCGCGCCGGCGACGCCACAATGGCCGTGGCCGGAGGCATGGAGTCGATGAGCCGCGCTCCGTACCTCCTGGCGCGCGTGCGCGAGGGGCTGCGCATGGGCCACGGCGAAGCGCTCGACTCGATGATCCACGACGGCCTCTGGTGCGCGTTCGAGCACTGGCACATGGGGCAGGCCGGCGAAGTCGTGGCCGCCGAATTCCACGTGACCCGCGACGCGCAGGACCGCTACGCGGTGGCAAGCCATCAGAAGGCGGCGGCGGCCGCGCGCGAGGGGCGTTTCAGCGCCGAAATCGTGCCCGTGCAAGTGCCGCGCAAGGGGCAGGCGCCGCTGGTGATCGATACCGACGAATCGGTGCGTCCGGACACTTCGCTCGAGGCGCTGTCGAAGCTCAAACCCGCGTTCAGGGACACCGGCACCGTCACCGCGGGCAATGCCCCGCCCGTCAACGATGGCGCCGCGGCGCTGGTGCTGGCCTCGGCGGGCCGCGCCTCGGAGCTCGGGGCGCGCGTGCGCGCGCGCGTCGTGGCGCAGGCCTCCAGTGGACTGGCGCCGAAGTACGTCCTGATGACACCGGTCGAATCGGTGCGGCGCGTGCTCACCAAAGCGGGCTGGCAGCTGGGCGACGTCGATCTCTTCGAGATCAACGAGGCGTTCTCGTCGCAGCTCGTGGCGGTGATCGCGGAGCTCGGGCTCGACCCGGCGCGCGTCAACGTCAACGGCGGCGCGGTGGCGCTGGGGCATCCGATCGGCGCCAGCGGCGCGCGCATCCTGACCACCCTGCTCTACGCGCTCGAAGCCCGCGGCCTGCGCCGCGGCGTGGCCGCCCTGTGCATGGGCGGCGGCAACGGACTCGCGCTCGCGATCGAGCGCGATACGTAGAGGAGGACCTTCCACCTGCGCTAAAGCTACCGTGGTCAAGTCAGGTCCGCCTGACGTACGTAGTTGCGGGTCTTTAGACCCGCCTCTCGATCCCGAGTGGCAGAATAGGCGATACGCCGACGGCTGAGGCGAAAGTCCCCTGTCCGCTAAGTCTTAATTCTCGGCTCCCCCGCCCCCAACCTGCACACATGTTCGGGTAATTCGATCGTTCACAAACCCAAGTGTGCGCATGGCCGAAATGCCTCTCCTATAGTGGTTTATCCGATCTATCGCTTCACGCAGACGACTTCATCGTGTGCTGGAACGACAGTTGTACCGCCACTTGTGCGCGCACGTTCGACCACCCGCGCCGGCACGTGAACTGTCGAGTATTCGACGCAAGGATGAGTAGAGGCCTTCCACACCACAAACCCCACTGCAATCAACCACAGCGCGACCGCCAGGATCGCCAACTTGCGCTCCAGCCTCACCGCTCTTTCGCCACCTTCCTCTTCTCGCGCATGCCTGTCCATTCAGCGACTTAGCGTCTCTTTCCGAAGTACTCGAATGACGGCCGCGTTCGCGACGACGCCTATCAGGGCTATCGCCGCCCAGTAGGGCAATCGCGCGACGACAGCGCCACCAGCCGCCAGGAGCACCGCCAGCACGCCTTGGGCAAGACGCACCCACCTTGTCGGGCTCATCGCTTCTTCGGCGCCTTCCGCTTCGACGTCACAGGCGCAGCCTCGTACGCGTGTGCGCTTGACCGCAGCAGCCAAGTTCCATAAAGGTCCCCGCCACCGATAACCTACCAACCACGCGTGAACCTCCTTCCCACACGGGTAGTGCCTACACGCCACCTTGCGAGGTAGAAGGAAGCGCGATCCGGCCCGATCTGGGAGCGGCAAGATCCTAATCCCGGATCCGCTGGGTCTTTTAAGGCGCAGGCCTTCACGGCCTACCTAAGCCCCGCAATAACGGGGAGTTGGCCTGGGTCCCCGTCCCAGATTTTCGCTTGACTTTCGCTTGGTGCGTTTCTAGGATCGCTTCCGGCCGTGACCTTCCCTGTCACACCACCAAGACATGCTCGTGTTCACACGGCCAAACACCTAAGGAGACTGCATGGCGCTCGAAGACCTGAAGGAACGCACCAAGGCCATTGACATGGCCGTCGGCCAGATCGAGAAACAGTTCGGCAAGGGCGCCATCATGCGCCTGGGCCAGAAAGGTTCGATCGCGCCGGTCGAATCCATCTCGACCGGCTCCATCAGTATCGACTACGCCCTCGGCATCGGCGGCGTGCCCCGCGGCCGTGTGGTCGAGATCTTCGGGCCGGAATCGTCGGGTAAGACGACGCTGGCCCTGCAGGTGATAGCCGAGGCCCAGAAGGCGGGCGGGATGGCGGCCTTCGTGGACGCCGAGCACGCGCTCGACGCCGCGTATGCGCAGAAGCTCGGCGTCGAGCTCGACAACCTCCTCGTGTCGCAGCCGGACAATGGCGAGCAGGCGCTCGAAATCGTGGAAGTGCTGGTCCGGTCCAACAGCGTCGACGTCGTCGTCGTGGACTCGGTGGCGGCGCTGGTGCCCAAGGCCGAAATCGAGGGCGAGATGGGCGAAGCGCAGATGGGCCTGCAGGCGCGCCTCATGTCGCAGGCGCTGCGCAAGCTCACCGGCGTGGTGTCGAAGTCGAAGACCACGCTCATCTTCATCAACCAGCTGCGCGAGAAGATCGGCGTCATGTTCGGCAACCCCGAAACCACCACCGGCGGCCGCGCGCTCAAGTTCTACGCCTCGGTGCGCATCGACATCCGCCGCATCGCCAGCATCAAGGACGGCGACCAGATGGTGGGCGGCCGTACGCGCGTGAAGATCGTGAAGAACAAGATGGCGCCGCCGTTCCGCGAGGCGGAGTTCGACGTCATGTACGGCGAGGGCATCTCCAAGGAAGGCGACCTGCTCGACCTGGCCGTGGACAAGCGCATCGTCGAGAAGAGCGGCGCGTGGTTCGCCTACTCGGGCGAGCGCCTCGGTCAGGGGCGCGAAAACGCCAAGCAGTTCCTCAAGGACAACCCGCTGGTGCGCCAGGCCATCGAGGATCGTGTGCGCCGGGAGCTTGGGCTGATTCGCGACACCGCGGAAGTCGCCGCCGCCGCCGCGTCGTAGCCTCAGTCGTAGGGGCCGCCTTCAGGCGGCCCGTGCGTGGCTTGCCAACCGAAGCTCTCTGAGAACTTGGAAAGCCCACCTTCGCGCCTATGGCGCTACGGTGGGCAACCTTCGCAAGACAGAGAGCGAAGGTTGGTGGCCAGGGCCAGAATCGAACTGGCGACACTACGATTTTCAGTCGTATGCTCTACCAACTGAGCTACCTAGCCATCCAGGTTGCTGACGCCGCCCGTCCTGCGCACTTTCCTGCAAGCCGAACAGAACGTTGAGTATAACACGCTGAACACGTACTCTAGGTAGATGTCACGACCGAGTCTCGTGCCCGTGCTCGCCTTCGCAGCGGCTGTGGGCCTCGTTGGATGTTCGAAAGGCACCGCCACACCCGACAAGGCGGCCGAAGCGCTCGGCCTGCCCAAGGATGGCAAGCCGGCCGCCGCACCAGGCGCCGCCGCGGTGCCCACCGCAGAGCCCCCAAAACCGGTGCCGGCGCAGCTGCCGGACGTGGTCGCACGCGTCAACGGCGACGCGATCACCAAGGCGGACTTCGAGCGTGCGTTGAAAACGATCGAGGGGCGCGCCGGCGGCCCGGTGCCCGCCGAGCGGCGCAACGAGATCTACCGCGGCCTGCTCGATCAGCTCGTGGGCCTGCGGCTCCTCAGCCAGGAAGTGAAGGCGCGGAATGTCAGCATCCCGGACGCCGACGTGGACAAGCGTATTGCCGAGATCGCCAAGCAGTTCCAGTCCGAAGACGTGTTCAAGCAGATGCTCGCGGCACAGCAGGTGACGATCGACAAGTTCCGCGCCGATCAGCGCCAGGACCTGGCCATCAACAAGATGCTGGGCGACGCGCTCAAGGACAAGGTCACCGCCACACCGGAGCAGATCGACGAGTTTTACAAGCAGAATCCCCAACGCTTCCAGCAGGGCGAGCGCGTACGCGCCAGCCACATTCTCGTGGCGGTTCCGCAGACCGCCGACGCGGCCACCAAGGCGAAGGCGCGCGCCAAGGCCGAGGGGCTGCTGAAGAAGATCAAGGCGGGCGAAGACTTCGCCGCGCTCGCCAAACAGAATTCGGAGGATCCGGGCAGCGCGATCCAGGGGGGCGACCTCGGCTACTTCCAGCCCGGCCAGATGGTGGGGCCGTTCAACGAGGTGGCGTTCAAGCTGGCGCCCGGCGCGGTGAGCGATGTGGTGGAGACGCAGTTCGGGTTCCACATCATCAAGGTGGCCGAGAAACAGGTGGCGCGCACGGTGCCGCTCGACGAGGTGCGCCCGCAACTGACGCAGTTCCTCGAGAACCAGAACCGCCAGCGCGAGACGCAGGCCTTCGTGGCCGGGCTCCGCGCCAAGGGCAAGATCGAAATCCTCATCTGACGGCCGCCGATGCGGGTCGATGCGTGGCTCGATGTGGCGTGTCTCTATAAGACCCGCTCGGAGGCCAAGCGCGGGTGCGAGGGCGGCAAGGTCGAGGTGAACGGCGATCACGCCAAGCCGCATCGGGTTCTGCGCGAGGGCGACCGCATCCGCATCAACCGCGGCTTCGGCCGGTATCAGGACGTGATCGTCCGCATCCTGATCGATCAGCATGTCAAGAAGGCCGAGGCCCGTGCGCTCTACGACGACGTGACGCCCAAGCCGACGGCCGAGGAGATCGAGATGCGTCGCGCCGAGCGCGTGTTCCGTGCGGCCCAGCAGGCGGCGGGCACGCCGGACCGTAACCGCCGGCGCGAGATCCGCCGCTCCAAGGAAGGCCAGTAGCCGCCGGTGCCGCGCAATCAGGAAGTCATCCGGCAATGGAAGGTGCTGCACGCGCTCGAGACCGCGCGCCACGGCATCGCCATCGACCCGCTCGCCGACGAGCTCGGCGTGACGACCCGCACGATCCGGCGGGATCTCGCCGCGCTCCAGGAGGCCGGCTTCCCTCTCTACGACGAGAAGGATGCCGACGGGCGTGTGCGCTGGCGCCTGGAAGGACAGGTGCTCAAGGGGCTCGAAACCGGGTTCACGCTCGCCGAGCTGTGCGCGCTGTATCTGAGCCGCAACCTTCTCGAATCGGTGGCGGGCGCGCCGTTCCGGCGCGACCTCACGATGGCGTTCGCGCGCATCGAGAAGATGCTGTCGCCGCGGATGCGCCAGTTCCTCGACGCCATGCCGGGCATACTGGCCGCCAAGCCCGCGCCCGGCGCGGCCGGTGGCGACGAGAGACAGGCCGACGTGATGGCGCGGCTGCTCGAAGCCACGCTGCACCACCGCGTGGCGGCGATGCGCTATCACTCGGTGTCGAGCGCGCGCGACAAGGACTATCTGATCCACCCCTATCGCATCGCCTTTGCCCAGGGCGAGCTCTACCTGCTGGCCTTCGTGCCGGAATACGACGACGTCCGCACCTTTGCCGTGAGCCGCATCGAATCGGTGGCGCTCGAGAAGCAGACGTTCACGCCGCACAAGGACCTGGCCGACGACGTGTTCGGCAATTCGCTCGGCGTCTACTCGGGGCCGACGGCGCCGGTCGAGATCGAGTTCGAGGCCCGCATCGCCCCCTACGTCCGCGCGCGCATCTGGCACCCGTCGCAGGAGCTCAAGGAGGCCGATGGCGGCCGTATCCACCTGTCGATGCGGGTCTGCCACGACTGGGCGCTGCGCAGCTGGATCCTGGGCTGGGGACCGCTGGCGCGTGTGCTGGAGCCGGCGGCGCTTGCTAATGAGATCCAGTCCGATCTTCAATCAGCCAGCAGACGCTACGCTCCTAGCCGTTCCTAGCAGGCTGTCGCGCTGCCCAGGGTGACCATGCCGCGATCCAGTCGTGTTGTCGGTGTTGCAGCGTTCGTGCTGCTGGCGCTCGCCATGCCGCAGATCGTCCGCTACTACACCGACTGGCTGTGGTTCGGCGAGGTCGGCTTTCAGCAGGTGTTCTCCACCATCCTGCGGACGCAGTCGCTGCTCTTCGTCGGCGCCCTGGTGATCAGCGTCGCCTGGTTCGCGCTCAACGTCCGTATCGCGGTGGCGACGATGGGCGATCGGCGCCCGACGTTCGTCACGCGCGAAGGGCTGGAGGTGCAGCTGCCCGGGCGCGAACAGGTGCAGCGTCTGGCGCTGGCCGGAATGACCGTGGTGGCGGTCCTCATCGGGCTGTATGCCGCCGCCGAGTGGCCCCTCTGGCTCACCTTCCGGAACGGCGGCTCCTTCGGCCAGGCCGATCCGATCCTGGGGTTCGACGTCGGTTTCTACGTCTTCGCGCTCCCCTTCTGGCAGGTGCTGCGCGGGATCGGCCAGGTGCTGGTGATTCTGGCAGCGCTGGTGGCCGGCGGGCTCTACCTCGTGTCGGGCAGCCTGGCCTCCGGGTTCGGACGGCGCCTGTCGATGACGCGCGCGGTACGGCTGCACCTCTCGTCGCTCGCGGCGGTGTTCTTCCTGCTCCTCGGCGTCGGCGCGTGGCTGAACCGCGCTGAGCACCTGCTCGAGCCGACCACCCTGCTGTTCGGGGCGAGCTATGCGGACGTGATGGGCCGCATGCCGGCCAGCCTCCTGCTCGCGGCCGTGTGCGTCGTGGGGGCGGTGCTGGCGATGGTGCAGGCGTACACGCCGCGCAACTGGCCGATTCCAGCCGCCGTCGGCCTCTATCTCCTCGTCTCCGTCGGCGGCGAGCTGTACAGCAGCGCCATGCAGCGCTTCGTCGTCGCCCCCAACGAGCAGACCCGCGAGTCGCCGTACATCCAGCACAACATCGATGCCACGCGCCGCGCCTTCGGGCTCGATGGCGTCGAGGAGCGCGAGCTGTCGGGCGACGCCCTGCTCACGTCGGCCGACATCGGCCGCAACGCCGCGACGCTCGACAACGTGCGGCTGTGGGATCACCAGCCGCTGCTCGAGACCTTTGGGCAGATCCAGGAGATCCGGACATATTACGAGTTCGGCTCGGTGGACAACGATCGCTACCGTGTGGGCGGCCAGCTGCGGCAGGTGATGCTCTCGGCGCGCGAGCTCAACTCGGCGAGCCTGCCGAACCGCACGTGGGTCAACGAGCGCCTCACCTTCACGCACGGCTACGGGCTGACGCTCGGGCCCGTCAACCAGGTGACCGGCGAAGGGCTGCCGGTGCTGTTCGTCCGCGATCTCCCGCCGGTGACGTCGCCGCCCTTCACGATCGACGAGCCCAGCCTCTACTACGGCGAGTTCTCGAGCGACTACGTCATCGTCAAAACCAAGACGCGCGAGTTCCACTATCCGCGCGGCGACGACAACGTCTTCAAGGAGTACGCCGGCAAGGGGGGCGTACCGCTGTCGTCGTTCTGGCGCAAGCTGCTGTTCGCGTTCCGATTCGGCGCGTATCAGATCGTGCTGAACGACGGCATCACGCCCGAAAGCCGCATCCTGTTCAACCGCGCGATCGGCGAGCGCGTGCGGGCCATCGCTCCCTTCCTGGAGTTCGATCGCGACCCGTATCTGGTGCTGGCCGACGGCCGGCTGTTCTGGATCTCCGACGCCTACACGACCTCGACGCGCTATCCGTATTCGGCGCCGGTCAACGGCCGCGTCAACTACATCCGCAATGCCGTCAAGTTCGTCATCGACGCCTATGACGGCACCACCACGGCGTACCTCGCCGACACGCGCGACCCGATTGCCGCCGCCTACGGCCGCGCGTTCCCGGGGCTGTTCGTGTCGATGGACACGATGCCGGCCGCCATCCGCGAGCACGTGCGCTACCCGGAGGACATCTTCGGGCTGCAGGCGCGCGTGTTCGCGACCTACCACATGACCCAGCCGGCGGTGTTCTACAACCGCGAGGATCAGTGGGAGGTGCCGACCATCGACGAGGGGCGCGACGCGCGCCCGATGCAGCCGTACTACACGATCATGCGGCTGCCCGGCGAGCGGGACGCCGAGTTCATCCAGATGCTTCCGTACACGCCGCGGCGCCGCGACAACCTGGCGGCGTGGCTGGTGGCGCGCAGCGACGGCGAGCACTACGGCAAGCTGCGCGTCTTCGAGTTCCCGAAGCAGAAACTCGTCTTCGGCCCGCGACAAGTTGTGGGCCGTATCCTCCAGGACCAGACGATTTCGCCGCAGATCACGCTGTGGAACCAGCAGGGGTCGGCGGTGATCTGGGGCACGCTGATGGTGATCCCGGTCGAGGAGTCGCTGATCTACGTGCGGCCGCTGTATCTGAAGGCGTCGGGCGGGCGCATCCCCGAGCTCACCCGCGTCATCGTGGCGTATCAGAACCAGATCGTGATGGAAGACACGCTCGAAGAGGGGTTGGCGCGGATCTTCGGCGCCCGCGGTGCGGCGCCCGCGCCGGCGACCACACCGCCGGCCGGCACGCAGACGTCGGCACCCACGCCGGCGCCGCAGACCGCGGGTGCCGCCCCGACCGCGGGCGGGAACGACGCCCTCGCGGCCGAGGCCCGCACCCACTACGACCGCGCGATTGCCGCCCAGCGTGCCGGCGACTGGGCGAAGTACGGCGAGGAAATCCGTGCGCTTGGCGGCGTGCTCGAGCGGATGCGGCGTCCGTGACCGCAGGTGGCTGCAGGCCTTCGGTCCTGCCTCGTTCATGCGTCTGAAGCTCACCCTCGAGTACGCCGGCACGCGCTACAGCGGCTGGCAGGTGCAGCAGAACGCCCGCACCGTGCAGGGCGAAGTCGAGAAGGCGATTCACGAAGCGACCGGCGCCGAGCGCTTCGAGCTGTACGGATCGGGCCGCACCGACGCCGGCGTGCACGCGCTCGGCCAGGTGGCGCACCTCGACATTCGCGCCCAGGTCCCGCCCGAGCCGCTGCGGCGCCGGATCAACGACGCGCTCCCCTCCGACATCAACGTGCTGCGCATCGAGGCGGCGGCGCCGCGGTTCCACGCCCGGCACGATGCTGTGGCGCGCAGCTACATCTATCAGGTGGCGCGGCGGCGAACCGCGTTCGCCAAGCCGTTCGTGTGGTGGGTCAAGGACGACTGCGATGCGGAGCGCATGCGTCAGGCCGCCGGTGCGTTCGTCGGCTTCCACGACTTCCGCGCCTTCTCCGATGACGACCCCGGCGCCAAGTCCACCACCGTCCATCTCGAGTCGTTCGACGTGCACGAAGACGAAGACCTGATCGTGCTGCACGTGGAGGCGTCGCACTTCCTGTGGAAGATGGTACGGCGGCTGGTTGGCGTGCTGGTGGAGGTGGGGCGCGGCCAGATGCCGTCGGGCGAGACCGCGAAGCTCTTCGACGCGGATCCGCGGATCGTGGCGCCGCTCACCGCGCCGGCGTCGGGCCTGTTCCTCGAGCGCGTGTACTACAAGAACGACCCGCGCGACGCCCCGCTGCGCGGCGCCGTGCGGATCGCGTCGGGTACGTAGGGGCCGCTTTCAGGCGGCCCATGTAGCGAGTCCGTAGAGGCGGACCTCTCTAGAGGTCCGCCTGCAGGCGCACCTTGGAAGGTGCGCCTCTACGTCTTCAGCTCTTCCGCCGGTACGGCGCGAGGACGCCGTCCCGTGACTCCAGGTAGATAACGCTGCCGCCATTCTGCTTCCGGTAGACCGGGAACCCGGCGAGCTCGCCCACCTGTGTGAAGGCGGTGGTGCGCGGTTCGGCGACACCGGTGCTCACCCACGTCGCGCCGTCGAAGCGGACCCACACGCCGTCGTTGTTGTCGGGACGGCGGACGCTGAGCACCGCGACCCGATCCGTCGGCAGCGGCGGCACCACGGCCGCGGCGGGCACGGCCACCGGGGCGGCCGGTTCGCAGCGGCACGCCGGCGCCGCCGTGGTCGACACGGCCGGCACGAAGACGAAGGGCGGCGTCACCTCGGGGGTGAACGCGCTGACGGCACCCACCGAGTACGGCAGGTTCGTCGGCGCGGCAGCGGCCATCGGCTCGATCGGACCATCCGGGCGCAGCGTGATTGGAAACGACGGCAACGTGGTCCCCGTGCTACCGGCCAGCTGGCCGCGCCGCAGCCGCTCGTACGGCTTGAGCTGACCGCTGCCGATCGGCACGTACACCACGCTGTAGGGGTCGCGCGTCGCATCGGCGTATACGGGCACGCCGTTGTAGTGACCGGTGCGGACCATCTGGTAGGGGTTGAAGGAGGTCGCGGCACCGGCCGGGTAGTAGGCCTCGCCGTTGTACAGGATCGGCTCGCGGAGCTCGTACCACGATTGACCGACCGCCGACACGGTGGGCGCGTCGCTGGGGCGGCTGATCATCTGCGCGGCGGCGGGTGACGCCGCGAGGGCCAGCAGGCACGTGACGAGGATCGAACGCATGATGGCCTCCTCGCGCGTCCCGCTGTTCGCGGGCCGCGCGCAGTATCTGGCAAACCGGCTTAACGCCGGTTCGCGATTAAGCCCGGTTGCTGGCCGGCGGCGTCACGCCGTTCAGCCGCAAGTAGACGACGAGCTGCCCGTAGATGTCGTTGGTGTGCTGCATCGAAAAGTTGATGACCTTCAGCCGCGACGCCGTCGGACCGAGAAACGGCATCGACGCAATCCGTTCGGCGAGCTGCTGGTCGTTGAACTCCTTGATGACGGCGGCACCGTAGTCGAACGACGCCGTCAAAGCCGCGACGACTTCGGCCTTGGTGGCCGCCTTCGGGTTGACCAGCGTCGGCGCCGGCGTCTTGCCTCCCAACGTGCCGAGCAACGCCAGGTCGATCTGCGCGACGTGCATCGCGCGCTCGGCAAAGGTCTGCTGCGCTGGTGTGGGCTTGAAGCTCCACTTGTCGTCCGGCATCGCGTTGACGAGACCGAGGAGCAGGTTCCTCGTGCGGTCCCAATCGCCCTGCACGTCGCAGGCGAGCGTGGTGCAGGCCGGCACTGCGGGTCCGCGTCCGCGCTGCGCCGGTTCGGCCATGGCGGCGCTTGCGATCACGGTTCCACAGACGACCATCAGACCGGCAATCGGGACGACTCTCATGGCTCCTCCTAGGTACGCGCCAAGCTTATACCGCGGGCGCCTCCTGCAACTCGGCTTGAAACAGCCCCAGCAGTCGTTCCCAGTGGCGTTCGGCCGCGGCGCGGTCGTACACGCGGTGGTTATGGACCGCAAAGCCGTGCTGCGCTCCCTCGTAGATCTCAATTTCGTAATTGACACCGCCCTCCCGCAACGCCGCGTCGAGGCGCTGCCGCTGCTCGCCGGTGAAGCTGGGGTCGATGCCGGCCACGCCCACATACAGGCGAGCGCGCATGACCGACGCAAGCTGATGAGGGCTGTCCTCGCGATCGGTGGCGAGCGATCCGCCATGGAACGAGGCGGCCGCCGCGACGCGCTCCGGAAAGACCCCGGCCGCGCGCAGCGCGTAGCCGCCTCCCATGCAGTAGCCGACGGTTCCAATCGGGCCGGAACGAACGGTGCTTCGCGTGTCGAGATGCGCGAGCACCGCGGCGGTGTCCTGCATCACCAGGTCGCCGTTGATCGAGCGGATCATCCCCATGAAGCGATCGCGCTCCGCGCCGCCGGCGGCCACGAGCGCGGGATCGAAGGGCGCATACGCACCCGAGCGGTGATAGAGGTTGGGAACCGCCACGACGTAGCCGGCGTTTGCGAGCCGCGCCGCCATCACATCGAGATCTGCGCGGATGCCGAACGCGTCCATGTACAGCACCACTGCCGGCCACGGTCCGGCTCCGCGCGGCTCGAACACGTAGCAGTCCAGCACGCCGTCCGGCGTGTGCAGATCGACTCGCACACCGTTCATCTCACGCTCTCCACTGCGGTCACGCGCCACCTAGGCGCTGTCCCCATATTAGTAATACCGTGACTCTGGTAGACTGCCCGGCAACTTGAACCACCGTACGACGGAGCAATGAAACGGTCCGCACCTTGGCTGACCGCGTTGCTCCAGACGCTGATCCTGCTCGCGGTGGTCGGCAGCGCCACACCCTGGCTGATCGCCGCTGAACGCTTCCTTCCCATTCCGCGCCGTTCCAGCGACATCACGCTCAACGGACATCAAGCTCGTCCGGTCTATAACGGCTCAGTCGTGCCGGGCGGTGTGTACTCGATCGATGAGTTGCGCGCCGCAATCGCGCGCGATCGGATCGTCGCCGCGCACTATCACGACGTGGACGTGGCGCAGATGCGCGCGATGACGCTCCCGGCGGGCAGGGCGGCATACGTGTCGTACCGCAGAGGCGATCGCTTGTATTGGACGCGCGAGCGCGTCTGGCTCAAGGCCGGGGAGACCGTGCTGACCGACGGCACCACCACGATCCGCGCGCGCTGCGGCAACTGTGTGTCGGACGTGAAGCAGGAGCGCGCGGCCGCCGTCGAGCCTGCACACGGCGAGCTCGACGATTTCGTGGTGCCCCCCAATCCGGACACGGGTGTGGATTCGTTTGCCGCTGAGGCCGAAGCCGGCCTGGGCGATCTGCTCGAGGTCCCGCTGGCGCCGAATCTGCTCGCGACGCTCGAGCCGCGCGCTCCCCCGCCGATCACGGATCTGTTCGAGGAGCCCACCGGCAATCCTCTCTTCCCCGTCTTTGGCCTTCCCCCGCTGATACTGCCCGGGGGCGGCGGCCAGCCCACGCCCACGCAGCAGCCGACTCCAGTCTTCGTGCCGTTGGACACCACTGGCGGCACGACTACCGGCGACACCACGGCCGGCGGAACGACGACAGGCGGTTTCACGAGCGGCGATTTGTCCACTGGATCGCCCACGGGCTCGCCGACTGGCAGTCCGACGACCGGGGATCTGACGACCGGGAGCCTGACGACCGGGACAGGCAGCGGTACCACGGGACTCGTGACCGACGGGACGGTGTTCCCCACGACCGGCGGCGTCACCACGTCGTCGAGCGGCGCCACGGCGGCGCCGGAGCCCGAAACGCTATGGCTGGTGGCGTGCGGGGTGATCGGCCTCGCGAGCCGGCGCCTTCGGTCGCGTTAAAGGGATTCGCCCGGCCCGGCCCGCGATAGCATTGGGCGGTCAATCGCCGCGGGAGCCTCACATGCCTCGACGAACCGCCCTCCCTTTGCTGGTCTGCGCCGTCGCACTGCTGGCGCCTTCGCTCATCGCGCAGCAATCGGCGTCTCCACCGGTTCGTGTGCCGCTGGCGGAGCCGGCGGTCTCTCCCGACGGGGCCACCATCGTTTTTGCGTCGGGCGGCGATCTGTGGACGGTAGCGGCATCGGGTGGCGATGCGCACTTGCTGGTCTCGGATCCGGCGACCGAGTCGCGGCCGCACTGGTCCCCTGATGGAAAACGCATCGCGTTCGTGTCCAATCGGACGGGTACGGGCGACGTCTATGTGCTGACGCTGGACTCCGGCGACGTGCGGCGGATGACGTGGGACGACGCACCCGAACAGTTGGACGGGTGGTCGGCCGACGGCAACTGGCTCTATTTCACGACCGCCAGTCGCGACATTGCCAATTTCAGCGATGTGCTGCGCGTGCGCGCAACCGGCGGGACGCCGATGCCGTTCACGGGTGAGCGCTACACGAGCGAGTTCTTCGCGGCGCCGTCTCCCGACGGGAAGCTGGTCGCGTTCAGTGCGCGCGGAATAGGCGCGGCGCAGTGGTGGCGCCACGGGCACAGCCACCTGGACGAATCGGAGATCTGGACGCGCGATGCGGCCGGCAAGTATCAGCAGGTGGTCGGCCGCAAGGGGAAGGCGCTGTGGCCGATGTGGGCCGCCGATGGTCGCAGCCTGTTCTTCATGTCGGACCGCGGCGGTGCGGAGAACATCTGGAGTGCCGCGGTCAACGGCCGCGTCGCCGAGCCCCGACCGATCACGAGATTCACGAAGGGGCGCGTGCTGTGGCCGACGATCTCTCGCGATGGCCGCACGGTGGCGTTCGAACGCGACCTGGCGATCTGGACGCTGAACACCGCGTCCGGCGAGGCGAAGGAGGTGCCGATCCGGCGCATCGGCGCACCGGCGGCCCCGAGTGCCGAGTCGCTGCGCCTCACGGGGCAGTTCCGGGAGCTGGCGGTGGCACCAGACGGCCGCAAGCTGGCATTCGTCGTACGCGGCGAAGTGTTCGCCGCCAGCTCGCAGCAGGGCGGCAACGCGCAGCGCCTCACGCGCACGGCGGCCAACGAATCGGACCTCGTGTGGTCGCCTGACAGCAATCGCGTGGCGTACGTGTCGCAGCGCAGCGGCGTGCCGCAACTCTTCCTCTACGATTTCGCGACCGAGAAAGAAGATCGTCTCACGAACGGGACGGTCGCCGATCAGGCACCGGTCTTCTCGCCGGACGGCACGATGCTGGCGTTCGTCCGCGACTCCAAGGAGCTTCGCATCATCGACCTGACCGCGAAGACGGAGCGGGTGCTGGCGCGCGCCGGCTTCGCGCTGGCGCCCGACGTCCCCGAGGCGCCGGTGTTTTCGCCGGACAACAAGTGGGTGGCGTTTCTGAGCACCGGCGGGCGCTTTTTCATGAACGCGTCAGTGGTGCCTGCAGCCGGCGGCGAACCGCAGCAGGTGTCGTTCCTCGCCAACGTCTACTCGGGGGCGTTGGCCTGGAGCCCCGATGGCGGCTTCCTGACGTTCGTCACCGCACAGCGGACCGAGCAGGGGCAGATCGCGCGGGTCGACCTCAAGCTGAAGACGCCGCGGTTCCGCGAGGACCAGTTTCGCGATCTCTTCCGGCGCGAGCCGGCGACCCCGTCAATCGCGCCGGCGCCAGGCACTCCGGCGCCGCCGGCGTCCACGCCGGGACAGTCACCGGCCGCGCAACCTGCCACGGCGCAAGGCACACCCCCAGCGCAAGGCGCTCCCGCGGCGCCGCTTGCTGCTGCCCCGGCGAAGCCCGCCGTGTCGGTGGAGATCGTGACCGCCGACATCCGGCGGCGGCTGACCTACGTCCCCGTCGGTCTCGATGTCGATGACCAGGCGATCAGCCCCGACGGCAAGTGGCTGCTCTTCACCGCCTCCGCCGCCGGGCAGCGAAACCTCTACGTGTATTCGCTCGACGAGCTGGCCGACGAACCTGCGGTGGCCCGCCAGCTGACTTCGACCGCCGATCCCAAGAGCTCGGCGCAGTTCTCGCCGGACAGCCGCGAGATCTACATCCTGGAGGGCGGCTCCATTCGCGTGGTGCCGGTGCAGCGCGGCGATGCGCGGCGGGTGAATGTCGCCGCCGAGATGGACGTGGATTTCGGCCAGGAACGGCTGGCCGTCTTCCAGCAGGCCTGGTCGCTGCTGAACGACAACTTCTTCGACCCCAAGTTCAACGGCGTGGACTGGAACGCCGCGCGCACGCGGTTCGAACCCTACATCGCCGGCTCGCGGACGGCCGACGAGATGCGCCGCGTGACGTTGCAGATGATCGGCGAGCTCAACGCATCCCACCTCGGGCTCAACGCGCCGCCGGCCGACGCCCGAGTCACCACCGGCAGGCTGGGGCTGCGATTCGACGCCGGCGAGTACGAGGCGAGCGGACGCTTCAGAATCACCGAGGTGCTGGCGCTCGGTCCGGCAGGCGTGACGCGCCAGGTGCGCCCTGGGCAGTATCTCGTCCGCGTCGACGGCGCGGCGCTCAACGCGGCCACCAACCTCGATCAGCTCCTCGACCGGCGGATCGATCGCCGTGTGGTGCTGTCGGTGGCCGATGGACCCAACGGCACCAACGCCAAGG
>DASYRM010000076.1:0-16427 GCA_036004405.1 Vicinamibacterales bacterium | reverse complement strand
ATCTTCATCTGCAGGTGGAAATCACGGCCGACGCGCGCGCGGATCGCCTGGACGATCTCGCGTACGAATCGCGCGCGGTTTGCGAGCACGCCGCCGTACTGGTCGGTCCGATCGTTGATGCCGGAGCTGAGAAACTGCGTGATGAGGTAGCCGTTGGCGCCGTGCAGCTCGACGCCGTCCAGCCCCGCCTCGCGCGCGCGGCGCGCGCCCTCGGCGAAGTAGCCCACCACCTCGTTGATCTGGGCGGTGGTCATGGCCTCGCACTCGAAGCCGTGCAGCGGGTCTTTCTTGCCGGTCGACGACAGCCCCTTGGGGTATTCGATGCCGTTGATGTCGCGCTGCCGGCCGCCGTGGCTCAACTGCATGATGAACTTGCAGTCGTGCTCGTGCACGGCCTTCCCCACCGCGCGCCAGAACGGGATCTTGTTGTCGTGGTCGATCATCGCGTAGTTCGGCACGATGCGGCCCCGCAGGTGCACCGGCACGAACGACGAGATGATGGCGCCCACGCCGCCTTTGGCGAACTTGGTTTCCCAGTTGATGCGCGCCTGGTTCCCGGAGCCGTCGTAGTTGTCGAACCGGCCCGAGATGTTGGACCGGAACAGGCGGTTCTTGACGGTGAGGTTCTTGAACTTGAGCGGCTGAAAGATGGTGTCGAATGCCATGGTCAGCGGACCCGGTGCCAGGGATGAAACGCATTGGTGATGCCGCCGAGCGCCGGTTTCACTTCAGGCACGTGGCGCGTGATGACGTCGAGCATCGTGGTGTTCTCGATCCAGTCGATGCCCGCCTGGGTGTAACGGGCCGGCCCGTACTCGGCTGACAGGAAGCGGTCGCTCTTGAGGCGCCGCGACGCCATCAGGATGAAGACGCGGAAGGCCGTGTCGCTGAAGCCCATTCCCTCGGGCAGCGGCTCGGCCATGAGGCCCACCAGCAGGTCCACCTTCTCGATGTCGCCGCCGTAGGCCCGCTTGATCTCCTCGGCCCATTCCTTGTTGTCGCAGAGCTCGTCGAACGTCTTGACCGACGGCTTGTGGAACAGGCGCCGGAACTGGTTGTAGCGCGGCACGCCGCGCTCGCGGTCCCGCAGGATGTCGACCGCCGCGAGGTCGAGCCGCTCTCCGGTGGTGTCCTTGTGCAGGTTCTGCAGATGCTTCGGGAAGTTGTGGAGCCGCAGCGCGCCGGGGTACGAGGTGCCGAGCGAATAGAACAGGTCGGCGCAGTTGTGCTTCTCGACGATCTTGCGGCCGGCCCGTCCCGACATCTCAGGCAGCTCGCACGACTGCAGCAGGCTGTTGTCCTTCACCGAGCGGATTTCGAAGTCGTCGGGCAGCAGCGAATGCATCCGGTACACCGACGCGAACTCCTCGGTGAGCGCGTACGGCGCCGTGTGGTGGTCGGTCGGCGAGCCGGGAATGCCGCTGAGCAGGTCGTTGTCCGCCAGGTTGTGAAACACTTTCTGCAGCCGGGGCGCCAGGCCGTGCCAGTTGGTATTGAGCGCCAGCACCAGCAGCGGGTGCGGCAGGATGGCAGGCGTCCACTCCACCGTGTGGATCTTGGCCATCAACGCCGACAGGATCAGCCGCGCCTGTTGGAACAGCCGCTGGTCGTCCCAATCCTTGTGTTCGGCCTTGAGCATGTCGCAGACGGCGTTGTGCTCGCGCGCGAACAGGCTGTGCAGCAGGCTCAGCCCCACCCACAGGTTGTCGCGGCTGCCCGTGATCTCGGTGCCCACCGTCTCGTCGAAGAACAGGCGCCCGTCGTCCTGCACCTTGACCTTGCCGTCCTTGCCCGCGCGCAGGATGTCCTGCTCGGCCTTGGTGCTGCCGTAGATGTTCGAGCCGTCCCACCAGTGCGAGTTGTTGTTGACGTACGCGGGCGGACGGTTCGAATTGGCGACCGTGGGCGGATCGACCGGCGTTTTCGGCACCCGCATCGGGCGCTCGAACCAGGAATCGTTGTCGGCCAGCGGCAGGTTGTGCGTGTTGTCGCTGGTGCCTTTGGTGTGCACGAACCAGTCGTGCACCTGGAACTGGATCCACGCCGCGGCCAGCACGTTGAGGATCGTGGCCGGCTGGAACTTGGTGCGCGTGAAGAGC
Organism: Vicinamibacterales bacterium; assembly: GCA_036004405.1. Taxonomy (GTDB): domain Bacteria; phylum Acidobacteriota; class Vicinamibacteria; order Vicinamibacterales; family UBA2999; genus DASYRM01. Next base: position 14,328 of record DASYRM010000076.1, on the reverse strand, counting down.
GCATTGCTGATGTCGCGCGGATTGGGGTTCAGCAGGTTGGCCGTGTCCGGCACCGCCTCGGTGAGCGGCACGTTGCGGCCGAAGCGGCGTCCCGTGGCGCCCATCATCGGACACTTCAAGTCGTTGTAGCTGCCGTCCACCGTGCGAGCGGCCTTCAGCTCCTCTGCCACCGGCCCCTGCTGCTCCGGCATCTTCGGCTCTTCGGTGTCGTGGAGATTCTTTTCGCGCAGCTCGTTGCGAACCTCCACGAGCTTCGCCATCGCGGCGGGCCGCGGAAGCTCGTACCACTGTTTGTCGCGGGTCACGGTGTCGCGGCTCATCGGGCACACTCCACTTGGTTGGTGGCGGGACTGGAACTGATCTTCTACGTGAGTAACGCCGGACACGCCGCGTACGAACACACGCCGCTCGTCCGATCGCCGGCGCCAAAGTAGCGCCGGGCGATCGACAAGTCAACGACGCACTCAGCTGTTTTTCACTGTCACGGATGAGTCCGCGTGACTTTGGCAGCGCTCACGATCGCGAGCTTCACCGCCACGAACGTTACGGCACCCCACGCCGCGAGTGCGATGAGGCCGACGATGACGAACAGCCACGGCCGATTGAAGATCGACCCAAGCTCAGCTACGCGCGTCATCGGGTCTTCGAGCGCCGCCAGCCGCTCCATCGGCATGCGCAGCCCGCCCAGCTGGTCCATCGATCCCTTCAACGCAGCGACCGAAGCGAGCTGGGAATCGAGCCCCGCCACGCGATCGAGCGATTCATGCAGCCCCGCCACCGCCTCGAGGCTCGGACGCATGCGCGCCAGGCGATCCATCGAGGGCCCGAGCGCCGCCGTCGCTTCGAGTCCCGGACGGATTTCCACCAGCCGGCTCATCGGCGTCTGCAGCGCCGCCAGCGCGCGCATGCTGGGGTCGAGTGCCGCCACCGAGCCCATCGGCTCACGGAGCGCGGCCACCCCACGCAGCGTCGGATCCAGAGCGGCCACGGCTTCCATCGGCATCCGCAGCCGTTCCACGCCCTGCAGCGCCGGCACGAGATTGCCCGTGGCGGCCGTCGAGTCGCGAATCGCCTGCGTGTTGCCGTCGATCGCCTTCGTGCTGCCACCGATCGCGGCGGTGTTCTGCCGAACCCCGGTCGCCAGCGAGCATCCAGTGGCGAACGCGGCCACGGCGGCAGCCACTACCAACATGCGAGTCGTCATCGCGATCTCCAATCGTCGTTTCCATCTCATCCGTATCACTCACATCAGCTTCGATCTCAACGGTGTGAGTGTAAGATGCCGCGAGTTCTCGCGCACACATCTCGTCGTTATCAACTGCATGGCCGCCTCAGGCGAACACTTCTTCGAGCGCACGAGCGTGCGGTGGGCGTTCGGCGTTCTGGTGGGAGTCGTCGCCCTTTCGGGCCTGTGGCTCGCGCTCACGCTGACGGCCGACGATCCGCAGCGCTTCACCAACATCGAAGACCATTACAAGTACGGCTCCATCGGCAGCGAGCCGGGCGTGTCGCTGCTGCGTCCCGTCGGCGGCGTGCTGCCGCCCTACTGGGTGTTCCGCGCGCTGCCCACGATCTGCCGCGATCGCCTCCCGGGCGGCTACGCCGACTTCGGTTTGATCGTCGAGCCTGGCCACGATCTGCCGGTCGGGGTATCGCGCCGGCATCGCATCGGCATCGATCACGTCGGCCTCAACTGCGCGGTCTGCCACAGCGGCACCGTGCGCGAGACGCCGACGTCCGCGCCGCGCATCGTGCTCGGCATGCCGGCGCACCAGCTCGATCTCCAGGGGCTCGTGCAGTTCGTGCTCGAGTGCACGCTCGATTCGCGCGTCACCGCCGAAGCCGTGCGCGCCACGTTCCCTGCGCGCGGCGGCCCCGATTCCTTCGAGCGCCTGCTCCTGCGCACGGGGCTGATGGATCGCCTCAAGCTCCAGACCCTCGACCTCAAGAACCGCATCGATCCCATCCTGCGCGAACGGCTGCCGCGCTGGGGCCGCGGCCGCGTGGACACGTTCAATCCCTACAAGGCGATTCAGTTCAACTGGAACCTCGATCGCCTGTCGCAGTCGGAGCTCATTGGCGCGTCCGACTTCCCGTCGCTGTGGAACCAGGCGCCGCGCGAAGGGATGCACCTGCACTGGGACGGCGACAACGACTCGGTGGACGAACGGAACCTGAGCGCGGGCCTCGGCGCCGGCATCACTCCGGTGACCGTGGACCATGCCGGCTTGAAGCGCGTGCGCGACTGGATCTGGACGCTACCGCCGCCACCGTACCCGTACAGCGTGGATTCAGCGCTCGCGGCGCGCGGCGAGGGGCTGTACCGCCAGCACTGCGAAGGCTGCCACGGCGACCACCGCTTCCGCAGCGGGGTCAAGAGCGGCGATCGCATGGGTCAGATCGAGGACATCGATCGCGTCAAGACCGATCGGCATCGCCTGGACTCCTACACCGAGATCTTTGCGCTCAACCAGTACGGGCTGTTTCCCGACTCGCGCTACCGCTTCACCCGGTTCCGCAAAACCCACGGCTACGCCAATCAGCCGCTCGACGGTATCTGGGCACGAGCGCCGTACCTCCACAACGGGTCGGTGCCGACGCTGCGGGATCTGCTGAACGCGCCCGCTGAGCGGCCGGCGGCCTTCTATCGCGGCTACGACGTGTTCGATCAGGCGCGCGTGGGCTTCGTGTCGAACGTGGCCGACGCCAACGGCCGGCGCTTCAGCCGCTACGACACCAGCGTGCCGGGCAACGGCAACATGGGCCACGAATACGCCACGTCGCTCCCGGGCGGCGACAAGGACGCCATCGTGGAGTACCTGAAAACCTTCTGAGCCTCAGGAGCGACCGATGATCAACGACACGACGGCGGGACGCTGGCTGAAGCGCGTGATCTGGCTGGGCATCTTCGCCAACCTGGCGCTCGCGCTGCCGACCATCGCGGCGCCGGACATGCTGATCGAGTTCTCGCGTCTCCCCACCGCCACGCCGGTGCTCTGGCCGCGGTTTGCCGGCCTGCTGCTGGTCATTCTCAGCGTCTTCTACACGCCCGCGGCCATGGACCTCGATCGCTACCGCATCGTCGCCTGGTTCGGCATCGGCAGCCGCGCCGCCGGCGTGCTCTTCTTCATGCCGCAGGCCACCTACCGGATGCTCGGCCTGTTCGACCTGGTCTTCCTGGTGCCGGAGCTGCTGCTGCTCATCGTCGCAATCCAGAGCACCGCGGGTGCCGTGGCGTCGAAGCCCGCGGGGTCGGTGGCGTAATGCGCCCGTCGTGGCGCTTCTGGCGCCGCCTCGCGTTTGCGCTCCTCGTCATCGGCGGCACCGCGTCGGCGGTGCTGGTCTACGAGCGGTTCTTCCGCCAGGAGCCGGCGCCGTACTTTGCGTCCGACGAGGACCACTTCCTGTTCGGGTCGATCGGGACCGAGGCGGCCGAAGGGCTGCCGTACTGGATCTGGCTCGTGCTGCCGCGCGTGTTTCCGGATCTGCTGCCGGCGCCGGGTGGGTACGCGTCGATCGGGTTCCTCGCCAAGGACGGACGCGAGCTGCCGATCGGGCTCTCGAAGGTCACCGTCGGGTTCCCGCGCGTGGGCATCAACTGCGCCATGTGCCATGCGGCGAGCTACCGCAGCCGGCCCGACGAGCCGGCGATTATCGTCCCGGCGGCCGCCTCACATCAGACGTCGCCGCAGGACTACTTCCGCTTCCTCTTCAAGGCCGCCGCCGATCCACGCTTCAACGCCGATACGCTGCTGGCGGAGGTCTCGCGGAACACCCGACTGTCGCTCGCCGATCGCCTGCTGTATCGCTTCGCGATCATTCCCGCGTCGCGCCGCGCCCTGCTGCAGCAGCGCGACTCGCAGGACAGCTGGATGCGCACGCGGCCCGACTGGGGTCGCGGCCGTATCGACCCGTTCAATCCGGTCAAGTTCCGGCTGCTCGGACAGCGGCTCGACGAGACGATCGGCAACTCCGACATGGTGCCGGTGTGGGCGCTCGCCCGGCGCAACGGTCAGGCGTACCATTGGGACGGTCTCAACTCGTCGCTGCGCGAGGTCGTGCTGTCCTCGGCGCTCGGCGACGGAGCCTCGAAGCAGTGGGTCGATCGCGACGTGGCGCACTGGGACGACCAGGACCCGCACACGCGGTCCAGCCTGCGCCGCATCACGGACTTCATGTTGAAGGCGCCCGTACCGCCGTATCCGTACGCCATCGACAAAGCGTTGGCCGCCGCCGGAGCCTCGGTATGGGCCGCCAACTGCGCCGGCTGCCATGCCCCTGGTGGCGCCCGCACGGGCACGATCATTCCGCAGACCGAGGTCGGCACCGACCGCCACCGGATGGACATGTGGACCACGGCGGCGGCCACGGCCTACAACGCCTACGGCGCCGGCCACTCCTGGAAATTCGCCAACTTCCGGCATACCGACGGCTACGTCGCCATGCCGCACGCAGGCCTGTGGCTCACGGGGCCGTTCCTGCACAACGGGTCGGTACCGTCGCTGGCCGATCTGCTCGAGCCCGTCGCCGCGCGGCCGAAGCAGTTCTGGCGCGGCTACGACGTCTACGACCCGGTCCGCGTCGGCTTCGTCACCACCGGCCCCGAGGCGCAGCGCGAAGGCCAGTTCGTCGACACGTCGCGGCCCGGCAACAGCAACGCCGGTCACACCTACGGGACGGAATTGCCCGCCGCGGCTAAGCGCGCCCTGCTGGAATACATGAAGACGCTGTAACCCACCTGACCTACCTGACCCACCCGGCCTATTAACCGGGAATTAACAGGCCGGACAATTCACCGAAATACATCCCCGGTAGTGTCGTTTCAGGGCAGGTGACACGAGTGGGAGATGCAGCAGTGGTTCAGACGGCGACGGTCCCGAACCGATCGGGAACCAAGCGCGTGCTCATTGTCGAGGACGAGCGCGACATCGCCGACCTCATCAAGCACGCCCTCGAGCGGGGCGGCGAAATCCGGGCGGACATCGTGGGCACCGGCGCCGCGGCGCTGACCGCCGTCAACGGCGACCCGCCGGATCTCATCCTGCTCGACCTCAGCTTGCCGCTGCTCGACGGGCTGGAACTCTTCCGCATCCTCCGTCACCGCCCGGCGACGGCCACCATCCCGATCATCATGCTCACGGCACGCGCCAGCGAAGCCGACCGCGTGACCGGCATCGAGCTCGGCGCCGAGGACTACATCACCAAGCCGTTCAGCCCGCGCGAGCTCGTGGCGCGCGCGAAGTCGGCGATGCGCCGCGCCAAGGGGCAGCCGCCGCCCACCGGTCCGGCGCCGTACAAGGGCAAGCACCTGTTCGTCGATTTCGACGCCATCTCCATCCGGGTGGATAACGCGTCGGTCACGCTGACCCGACGCGAGTTCGAGCTGCTCAAGTTCCTGATCGAGAACCGCAACCGCGTCATCTCGCGCGATCGTCTGCTCGAGCGCGTCTGGGGCTTCGACCTCGAAATCGAGACCCGCTCGGTAGACGTCCACGTCTCGCGGCTGCGCGGCAAGCTCGGCGCCGCCGGCAAGCAGATCGAGACGGTGATCGGAATGGGGTACCGGTTCAGCGACCTGGCGGAGGCCTGACCACCGGCGGATCGATGGCACACGGTGTCGGGTGCCATTTGGACCCGTCGCGCTCCAGTTTGAAGTTCGTGCTGGTGATGAACGGGAGCTGCAGGTAGACCGGATCATCGACCAGCGTGCGCACGAGCAGCACGGTGTCGCCGTTGGGATACGTGATCCGGTCGAAGTACTCCTCGATCTTTGCCGTCTCGCTGTAGGGCACCCCGTTCTTCCGCAGGAAACCCGGACGGAAGTTCGTCGTGGTGACACGCAGCGACCCGCCCTTCGGCGCATCCGGACGTGGGCGTGCGCCGCGCCCCGCAGCCGTGGCCACCGGAATGCCGTTGCGGTCGGTCTCCGCGCCGCCCGCAAACTCCCACGCCGCCGTCGAGTCGCCCTGCCACGTCGGCGCCGGCGAGGTGGGCGCCTGGCCGAAGTGCAGCATGCGCGTCTGCGTGCCGGCATCGAACTCGAGCTTCAGCGTGCGATCGTCCTGCCACGTGATGTGCAGTCGTCCGGGCATACGCGTCAGGCCACCGACCCCAAACGGCTTGCACGCGTTCGCATCGGTCTGTTCGCGTGCGTAGTCCCACGCCTCGGTGACACGGCGCCCTTCGGCGTTGACCGGCACGCTCGAGATGTCGCCCTTGGGCGGCATCAGCATCCGCCAGCGCCAGTCCTCGTTCACGATCGACACCCAGTAGCCGGTGAGATCGATCGGCGCCAGGGCGCGCGGCGTCGGTTCGGAGCCCCGCGCGGCGCCCTGCTGCGCCGTGGCGCGCTCGCCGGCCGCGAGCACGGCCACCATCAGCACGGCCAGACGCGCGCCTCTCATTTCGCGCCTCCGCGACCGGCGCGCACCGACAGATCTTTGTAGACGGCCTCCACGAACTGGCTCGTCGTCCACCGCCCCGTGTCGGCGCCGTACTGCCGGTCGTAGTCGAGCGACGGCCGCGCCGCCTTGACCTGCGCCAGGCTGAGGCCACGCCGCACCATGTCTCGGATGCGGTCGCGCACGATCGTCACCATGTCCCGGTACTCCAGCACGTCGGCCTCGTCGCCCACGCGGCCGTGTCCGGGAATCACGAACGTGCCGCCTTCCTGCTCGTGCTCCGGCACCGCGATGTCGAGCAGGTAGTTCAGCCCGTCGATCACGCCCTGCACGCCGCCGCCGTGCTCGAGGTCGATCACCGGATACCGCGTGGTGTTCCACGTCTCGCCCGCCACGAGCACGTCCGACCGCCGGAAGTGGACGATCGAGTCGCCGTCCGTGACGCCCGCCTCGGGGTGATAGACGAGGATCGGCTCGCCGTTGAAGAAGAAGTCCTTGGTGCGTTTCACGTAGGCGTCGGTGGGCCACGCCGCGGTGGGCGCCACCGTGCCCGAACCGGCCGGCGCGGACAGACGCGCGAGCACGTTCTCGTGCGCGACGATCGGCAGCGGGTTCCCCTGCGTGTTCGAGCCGTTCTTCGACAGCAGCGCGTTGCCACCGGTGTGATCCGGCAGATAGCTGGTGTTCACCAGCCAGCGGATCGGTGCGTCCGACAGCGTGCGAATGGCCGCCAGCACTTGCTCCGCGTGCGCCTCGAGGCCGCTGTCCACGACCAGCACGCCTTCCGGCCCGACCTGCACGGCGACGTTCGCGCCGGCTCCGACGAGCAACGACACCTTGCCCTGCACCGGGAACACCTTGATGTCGCCGCTCCCGTCCCAGGCGGGCTGCTGCGTCCGGACCTCGACGCCGAACAGCGTCGTGAGCGCAAGGATGGCCACTGAGGCAGGTCTAAAGACCTGCCACCACGTACGCCACGGGCTCATTTCGAGCCGGCCGGCTTGGGCGGCCGCGGGAGCGTCCGGAGCCGTTCCTGGTACTCGGGATACATCGTCGCGGCGCCGCCGTTGGCCGCCTCCACGGGTATGCCGTAGCGGTAGGCGAAGTCGCCGGCGTAGGGGCTCTTGCCCGGCAGGTAGTGCGGCACCTCGTCGCGCGGACGGTCGACCACTTCGTCCACGTACTCGCACGGCCACAGCCAGCTGCCCGCGCTGCGGTCCTGCAGCACGAAGTCCTCGCTGCGCACGAGCGGCTCGGTGAGATTGACCGGGTCGGTCCACTGCACCAGGTGCGTCAGGGTGCTGCCGTGACGGATGAAGTGCTCGATCATCGTGGACCGATCGCTGTTCGGGATCCCGTTGCGGCGAATCCACTCCTGCTTGATGTGGGTCGTGGAGACCACCAGGATGTCGCCTTCCCACACCCCGGTCGAAAATCCCATCCACGTGGCCGGCGCCCACGCGGGCGGATGCGGTCGCCCGTCCATCCAGATGGTGCGCTCCTGCTCGTAGGTGTTGATGTAGTGCTTGTAGGCGATCACGCGCTGCGTCCGGAGGTCGCGCTCCTCGGTGACGCGGAACTGCAGCGGGCCATGGTAGATGTAGGGCGCGTTGTGGACCTTGCACTGGTGCTCGGGCAGCGTGAGACGCGACGCGTCCCAGCTGTCGGCGGCAAGGCGTGCGCCGTCCGTGATGGGAAGCCCGGTGTAGTCGCCGAGCTCGGGACCGGGAATGCGCTCCGGCTGGTCCTCGTGGTAGCGCGGACTCCACTCGCCCACCAAGCTCACCTGAGCGGCCGACGGGCGCACGGCCACCACCACCAGCAGCAAAATCAGTCCGGCCCGTCGGGGTCCCAAGGCGCTCCGAGTCTACCGCACCTAATTCAATCCGATTAACTTCCTCAATTGACCTGTTGATGCGATGGGCGTATAACCACGCTGCCTCAGCGGCTCAGCAGGCCACCGGCAGTGTGTGGAGGCGGGGGACGCCGGCGCAACACGGACCTTTTCGGGGGGAGACTTGCACATGCGCAAAAACGCGTGGAAATTGTTGCTATGGGTCGCACTGATCCTGGCGCCTGGCGTCGCACACGCCCAGTCGTCCATCAACGGCGTGGTGAGGGATACCTCTGGAGCGGTACTTCCAGGCGTGACCGTCGAGGCCTCCAGTGATGTCCTGATTGAAAAGGTTCGCAGCGCTGTTACCGATGGCAACGGCCTCTATCGCATCGTGGACTTGCGTCCCGGCACCTACACGGTCAGCTTCACGCTCCCCGGCTTCAAGACCTACAAACGCGACGGCCTCGTTCTGGCCACGGAGTTCAACGCCACCGTCAACGCCGAGATGGCGGTCGGCGGCCTCGAAGAGACGATCACGGTGACCGGCGAGAGCCCGATCGTGGACGTGCAGAGCGCCAAACGGCAGCGCACGCTCGACAGCGATCTGGTGCAGGCCCTGCCCACGGCCAAAGGCTACGCCGGCGTGATGGTGCTCATCCCGTCGATGGTGCAGAGCGGCGGCGGCGTGCCCAACGTGCAGCTCAGCCCCGGGATGGTCGTCTTCGGCGGCCGTGGCGGCCGCGGCAATGAAGGGCGCGCGCAGGTGGATGGCCTCAACACGGGCGCGTCGCTGAATGGCGGCGGTGTGTCCGGCTATCGCCAGGACGTCGAGAACGCGGCCGAAATCGCGATCACGACCGCCGGCGGTCTTGGTGAAACCGAGATTGGCGGCCCCACCATCAACATCGTGCCGCGGACGGGCGGCAACACGTTCCGCTCGCACTACTTCTTCACCGGACTGCGCGGCGGGATGCAGGCCAGCAACTACACCGACGCGTTGAAGACGGCGGGGCTGCGCACGCCGGCCAAGACGAACTACATCTACGACACCAGCTACTCGCTCGGCGGGCCGATCAAGCGCGACCGGATCTGGTTCTACTTCCTCGGCTACTACCGCGGGAGCGAGAACAACATCCCCGGCATGTTCTACAACAAGAACGAGTGGAACCCGGCGAGCTACAGATACGATGCCGACGAGACCCGTCCCGCCATCTCCGGCGGCCGCGGCCCGCTGCAGCCGGCGCTGCGCCTCACGTTCCAGGTGTCACAGCGTGACAAGCTGAACGTGTTCTGGGATGAACAGGTGAGCAACAACAGCCTCGGCGCGGGATCGGCCACAAACGCGCCCGAGACCGGCGGCCGCAACCACGGGTGGCAGCGCGTGCAACAGGTCAAGTGGACGTCCACCGCGACCAGCCGGCTCCTGCTCGACGCCGGCCTCGGCACCTATCTCTCCAACTGGAACACCCGCGAACGGTATGCCGAAGACCAGCCGGTGTCGCAGGACGTGCGGCGTGCGATGGTCCAGGTGAACGAACAGTGCGCCGCCGCGCAGCCCTTCGACGCCTTCGGACGTGGCGGCACCTGCGCGCAGAACGGCGGAATCGCCGGCCTCAACTTCCGCAACCAGGCGTTCTGGAACGCCGACTGGATCGGCGCGCACACCTGGAACTCGGCGGCGACGTTCGTGACCGGCGCCAACAGCCTCAAGGTTGGCTACCAGGGCGCCTACCACGCCGACAACCGCGCGCAGGAAGGCGGCACCAACGACCTCACCTACCGATTCAACAACGGCATCCCGAACCAGCTCACGCAGCGGCTGGAGGCGTACCGCACCTATTCACGCGTGCGCTATAACGCGTTCTTCGTGCAGGACCAGATTACGCGCGGCAAGCTGACGATGACCGGCGCGGTGCGCTACGACCACTCCTGGAGCTACTACCCCGAGCAGTCGATCGGCGGCCCGGGCGTCCGCTTCCTGCCGAACCAGTTCACGTGGCCGAAAACCAAAGGCGTGATCGGCTACAACGACATCACGCCGCGCGCCGGCATCGCCTACGACGTGTTCGGCAACGGCAAGACCGCGGTCAAGTTCAATCTCGGCAAGTATCTCGAAGCCGCGGTCAACGGCAACGGCAACTACTCGGAGCTGCTGCCGATCGCGCGTATCGACCGGACACAGACTCGCACATGGACGGACGCGAACGGCAACTACGCGCCCGACTGCGACCTGTTGAGCGGCGCCTCCCAGGATCTCCGCGCCACCGGCGGCGACTTCTGTGGCGCCTGGGCCAACCCGAACTTCGGCAAGGCCGTCGATGCCAACGGCAACCCGATCTACAGCCTGGGCTATGCGGAGAAGATCCTCAAGGGCTGGGGCACGCGGCCGTCCGACTGGCAGATCGGCGCCACCGTGCAGCAGGAGATCCTGCCGCGCGTGTCGCTCGAAGTCGGCTACACGCGCCGGTGGCTGAAGAACTTCACGGTGACCGACAACCTGGCGCTCGCCGCCGGGGACTTCGATCAGTTCAGCATCGTGGCGCCGTCGGACTCGCGGCTGCCGGGAGGCGGCGGCTACACGGTGGCCGGTCTCTACAACGTGAAGCCCGAGAAGTTCTCGGTGGCGCCGAACCAGCTGCGGACCTACGCGCCCGACTACGGCGAGATCACGCAGGTCTACAACGGCGTCGACATCAACCTGAACGCACGAATGCGGAGCGGAGTCCAGATACAGGCCGGGACCAGCACCGGTCAGCGCGTCAGCGACTACTGCGACGTGCGCGGCCAGCTGCCCGAGCAGACGCAAGGCTTCTCCACCGCGAGCGAGCTACCGTCCTACAACCCGGTCAACCCGTACTGTCACTTCGAGCCGGGCATCACCACGCGCTTCACCGGCGCCGGCAGCTACATCGTGCCGAAGATCGACGTGCAGCTGGCGGCGACGTTCCAGAGCTCCCCCGCCGAACCGTTGCGTGCCGACTACACGGTGTCGAGCGCCATCGTGGCGCAGACGCTGGGCCGGCCGCTGGCGGGCAACGCGCCGAACATCACCGTCAACCTGCTCGCGCCCGATCAGATGCGCGGCGCGCGGGTGAATCAGCTCGACCTGCGGATCGGCAAGGTGCTGCGCTTCCGCAACCAGCGCGCCACCGTGTCGGTGGACATGTTCAACGCGCTCAACGCTGACACCGTGCTGACCTACAACCAGGCGTTCACGCCGGGCGGCAACTGGTTGGTGCCTCAGACCGTGCTGACGGCACGGACGGCGAAGATCACCGTCCAGTACGACTTCTAGCCAGTCGTGGGGCCGCCTTCAGGCGGCCCATCGAGTCGAGGGGCCGGGTCTTCGGACCCGGCCCTTTTCACGTGCGTAGTTGCGGGTCTCCAGACCCGCTTCTCCTCAGCAGCAGAGACAGCGTGAGGGGCCGTGTCCTTCGGACAGAATCCGGCCCTCTGGCGTGGTCAAGGTGACGATCATCGTGCGGCCGTCGCCGAGCTTCAGCGTCACCGCGCTGCCGACCACCGCGTCCGGCACCGGCGTGCCGCGCAAATCGAGATCGCCCTCGATCCGGAAGAGCCCCGGCACCGGCAGGCCGTTGCCGGCCATCCCCTGCAGGCGGGTCAGGCGGTAGCCGACCGGCTGCGACCCGCCCATCCACGTCAACTGTCCTTCCCCAGCATATTCCTCGACAGCTTTCATTTGTGACCCTTGTCGGGCACATCTAAAGATGTGCCCCTACGAAAGCGATGTGCTCCTACGCTAGTTTCGCACGGCGGGCGTCGAGCCACATCTCGATCAGCAGCGCCGAGGGGCCCACGAAGCAGAGCGCGTAGAACGGCGCGTAGACCACTTCGTTGAGGCGCAGGATCAGCTCGACGAACGCCACGATGAACACCACCAGGCACTGCCCCCACATCGGCCGCACGGTCACCTTGGGGTCGGTGACCATGAAGAAGATGAAGAGCTGATACATCGGCCCGGTAATCGGCGCTACGGCGGCCACCCACGGGATGCCGGTGACAGCCGCCCGTACGAGCGAGAACAGCAGGAACGACGCCACGTAGGTGGCCGATAGATAGAAGCGCCCCACCCGCCACACGATCACCGAGCCGAGCAGCCAGATCACAACCATCGGCGCCACCACGTTGCCCCACTGCACGCTGAGGAGCGAGACCGTGTCAGGGGCCAGGAACAGCACCAGGCTGACGCCGAGGTTCGACGGGTTCCACAGGTGGCGGCCGCGGAAGCGCAGCACGTACTTCGACGCGATGGAGATGAACGCGCACAGCGCGTACGGCCACAGAAACGGCGAGCGCAGCAGGATGCCGACGCTGATGCCGGTGATGTAGGCGCTCGCCGCGTAGGGCCACCTGCCGTAGGTGATGCGTCCGAGCGCCATCTCGCTGGCAAACGCCGTCACGATCGCCAGCGCCGTGCGCTCCCACCCTTCGAGAATGCCGAACGACAGGTGTGCCGTGAGCAGGATGCTGGTGATGAGGAGCGGCGGCAGGAAGCGGTTGTCGAGCCGCAACCACTGCCGGCCTTTCGGCAGCGGCCCGGCCGCGGCGACGCCGGACAGCTCGGTCACGCGGGCTCCTTCACGCGATGGAGCTGGTCAATCGCGGGCCGCTCCATCACCTGCCGTCGCCCAGACGGCCACACGATGGTGACGCGGTCCACCACGGTGGCGCCGCCCAGGCCGACGTGGATGCGGCGCTGGTTCTGGGCGCTGAAGCCGCTGGCCGCCAGCACGTCCTGACGCTGGGCGCGCCCGCCGAACGCCACCTCCACGCGCGCGCCGATCGCGCTGCGATTGCTGGCGGTGCCCTCGAGCTCGAAGTCGACCCAGTGGCGACCCGGCGTCACGGTGTTGCGATACAGCACGGCGGGCCCGGCCTGATTGGCCACGATCACATCGAGCACGCCACGGTTGCCAAGGTCGGCCAGCGCCACCGAACGCCCATCGTAGGTATCGCTGGCTCCCACGGACTGCGCCACCTCGGTGAATCGTCCAACCCCGTCGTTGATCCACACGCGCTTCCGCTGGTAGCCGGAGAAGCTGCGCCCCCGCATGTCGGGCCAGTTGCGCGCGTCGCCGATGATGCTGCTGTGGCCGACGGCAATCACCGAGAAGTCGTACCAGTAGCTGCTCCGCTCGCCGGCCGACACGTAGCCGTTCACCAGATAGAGATCCAGCGTCCCGTCGTTGTTCAGGTCGCCGAACTGGGCGCCCCAGCTCCATCCGCCGAGGTCCACGCCCATGCTGGGGGCCAGGTTGTCGTATTCGCCGTCGGTGGCGTTCGGCTTCGGCACCCACAGGTCGTTGCCCTGCACGAGCACGCCCGGCTCCGAAATGTTCGCCTTGTAGATGGCGAGGCGGCCGTCGTTGAAGATGTCGCCGAACGACGCGTTCATGCCGCTCTTCGGCGTGCGGCCCACGCCGGTCGTCTCGGCCACGTCCACGAAGCGCCGGCCGCCCTCGTTCGCGTAGAGTTCCGACACGCCGTAGTCGTTGGCGAAGAACAGATCGGGATAGCCCGTGCCGCGCAGATCCGCCGCCGCCACCGCCAGCGTCCAGCGGCGGCTCGTGAGGCCCATCGCCTGGGTGACGTCTTTGAAGGTGCCGTCGCCCTGGTTGCGCAGCAGATACTTCCGCCCGCCGTTGTTGGCGTACTCGAAGCTCTCCGGCATGATGCGCGTGGTCTCGAGACGCCACAGATTGAGACCGTCCGCCCAGTAGCCGGCGATGAAGAGGTCGAGCCGGCCGTCGCGATCGAAGTCGAGCCAGGTGGCGCTGTTGGCGTTCACCCACCGCGGCAGCCCGGCGTGCGCGGACACTTCGGTGAAGGCCTTGCCGCCGTCGTTGTGAAACAGCAAGGGCGCGCCGTACTTGTAGACGAGCAGGTCCTCGAAGCCGTCGTTGTCGTAGTCGCCCCACACCGCGCCCATCGACACGCCGGTCCCGGTCCGGTTCACTTCCGCGACGCCGAGCTGCACGGCCACGTCGGTGAAGCGGCCGTCGCCGTTGTTGCGGTAGAGACGATTGAGCGAGTTGTCGGCGCTGTTGGTGAGATAGAAATCCTGCCAGC
>DASYRM010000075.1:0-2584 GCA_036004405.1 Vicinamibacterales bacterium | reverse complement strand
ACATCCTCGGTCGCCCGCAACACGGCCAGCCGATATGCCGCCAGCGCTTCGGCCTCCTGGCCACGCGCAGCGGCGATCTGCGCATCGACCCGGCCGAAGTCGAACAGGCGCCAGCGCAGTCCGAGGACCCCCAGGGCCTGGTTGGCGCCGCTGGTGAACAGATTGCCACTCGATATGGTGGTGGCGCTGCCCAGCAGTGCGCCGAGCGAGAACTTTGGGTAGTACTCAGAAATCGCGACCCCGATGCGCGCATTGGCGGCGGCAAGACGCCGCTCGGCCACGATGAGATCCGGTCTGCGCCGGATCATCTCGCCCGGAGTGCCGGTCTCGGCCAGACCCGGCGCGACCGGGACAGGCATCGACGGGCTCAGTTCGGCACGGTAGGTTCCCGGCTGCACGCCGAGCAGCACGTCCAGTGCGTTCATCGCCGACTCGAGCCCGGCTTCCAGGACGGGGATCTGCGCCTCGACCTGCGCGAGCGCACCCTCGGCCTGATTCACCTGAAGTTCGGCAGCGATCCCTTTTTCGTACTGGAGCGTGACTAGGGCGAGCAGTTGCCGGCGTGTCCGGGCTTGCTGCCTCGCGATCGCGATGCGCGCCTGTACGCCCCGGATCGCGACGTACACATCCGCTGTTTGCGCGGCGACGGCAAGCCGTGTCGCGACCGCGCCAGCTTCGGAGGCCGCGTACTCCGCGCGTGCGGCTTCGCGCCCGCGCCGCAGACCGCCGAACACGTCGATTTCCCAACTCGCTCCGAGGTTGGCTTCGTAGGAACTGCCCGTGCGGTCGAAGTCGGGCGTCGAATTGAGCACCTGTCCCAGCGGGGTCTCAAGCGACTGATAGACTTTCGCACCGTGCGCGCTCACGTCGCCCGACGGAAGCAGCGCCGCACCGGCCTGGCGCAATGAGGCACGCGATTGGGCGACACGGGCCGCTGCTTGCGCGATGTCCAGATTCTGTGCGAGGGCCAGGGAGACGAAGCGCGTCAGGGCCGGATCGTCGAAGGCGGCCCACCAGGCCTGGAGGTCCGCCTTGCTCTGAGCCTCCCGGCGCTCGATACCGTCCTGACCGAGGAAGCGCGCCGAGAGGGGAGTCTCAGGCGGCCTGTAGTTCGGCCCAAGCGCGCAGCCAGTCAGGAGGCTGACACTCAGCAGAAGGGCAAGAACGCGGGAGGAAGTGAACATGACCGTCCTTTCAGAGATTGAACTCTGATGTGACTATAATCCTAAACGGTCACTAGTTGTCAAGCGGCGCGCGGCGAGGTATTGTTTCCTTATGAGTGCAACCACCTCTTCGGCTCCTCCGGCGCGCGGCCCCGCCGACCACGCGGTTCGAGAGCAGATCGTGGACGCGGCCGGGGAGCACTTCAGTCGGTACGGGTACGCGAAGACCACAGTCTCCGACCTGGCGAAGTCGATCGGCTTTTCCAAGGCCTACATCTACAAGTTCTTTGATTCCAAGGAGGCCATAGGCGAAGCCATCTGTTCCAAGACCTTGACCGGCATCGTCGCGACCGTCGAGGCGGCGGTCGCGGGCGCGAGCACGCCAACCGAGAGATTCCGCCAAATGTTCAAGGTTTTGGTGGCTACGAGCGTGGGGTTGTTCTTCAACGATCGCAAGCTGTACGACATCGCCGCCCACGCCGCCGGCGAGCAGTGGCCGTCCTGCCGCGCCTACCGGGAGCGCATCAACCAGATGCTGACGGAGATCGTCCGCGAAGGACGGGAGAGCGGCGAGTTCGAGCGCAAGACCCCGCTCGACGAGACGGTGCAGGCGATCGATCTTGTCGTGCAGCCCTACGTGAATCCGCTCCTGCTCCAGTACAACCTCGATGTCGCCGAGGCGGCGCCGGTGCAGCTTTCCAACCTGGTCCTGCGCAGCCTCGCGCCCTGACAAGCTCAACAAATAATTGTGACTATTGACAATATTAGTCACTAGTCGGTAGCATGGAGGCGTCGGCTCTCTGGAGGTCTCCATGTTTCAGCGTCGTGCGTTCCCTTTCCTCGTCCTCGGTTTGGTGCCGTTCGCGGTGGCGGCATGCCACAACGCTACCGCTTCCATTGACCCGCTAACGCAGACTCCCCTCGTGCGGGTCGCCACGGTGCAGCCCTCAGTCCACGCGGAGCGTTCGTTTACCGGCATCGTCGCGGCGCGCGTGCAAAGCGACCTGGGGTTCCGCGTTCCCGGCAAGGTCTTGGAACGCCTGGTCGATACCGGACAGACCGTCAAGCGCGGCCAACCCCTCATGCGCATCGATCCCACGGACCTGCGGCTCGCCACGCGCGCGCTTGAAGAGGCCGTTGCCGCCGCGACGGCGCGCGCGCGCCAGACGGCGGATGATGAGACGCGATATCGCGACCTCGTCTCCACCGGCGCCGTCTCGGCGTCGGCCTACGACAAAGTGAAGGCGGCCGCCGAGGCGGCAAGGGCTGAGCTCAACGGTGCCAACGCCCAGGCCGACGTTTCGCGCAACGCAGCGGGCTACGCCGTACTGCTCGCCGATGCGGACGGTGTGGTGGTGGAAACCCTGGCCGAGCCGGGACAGGTCGTCGGTGCGGGCCAGGTTGTCGTCCGTGTGGCGCGT
>DASYRM010000074.1:0-6755 GCA_036004405.1 Vicinamibacterales bacterium | reverse complement strand
GGCGACGGGTTCATCGCGCACTGGGAGAACGATTCGCTCGACCGCCTCTTCACCAAGATCCGCGACACCATGCCGCAGGGCGGCATCGAGAGCGTCACCGACGCCGGCAAGCTCGACATCCTGGCCTACGTGCTCTCGAAGAACGGCGCGGCGGCAGGG
Source organism: Vicinamibacterales bacterium (assembly GCA_036004405.1). GTDB lineage: Bacteria > Acidobacteriota > Vicinamibacteria > Vicinamibacterales > UBA2999 > DASYRM01. The sequence goes on along the minus strand of DASYRM010000074.1, from coordinate 6,596 downwards.
AACACCGAACTGCCGCTCGACACCGCGGCGCTCGAGACCATCGCGATCGTGCGCCGTGGCGGCGCGGCCGGGGGCGTGTCGAACTTCAGCCTGGTGCAGGTGGTGGGCTGCCTGGCGCGCGGCGCCGACGGCCAGGGGTGGACGCTGAGCCAGGCGAGCACGCCGGTGGTGACCAAGGAAGAAGTGCCCGCGGCCGCGGCGCTCGCCACCGCCACCGCCGCGCCGCTCGGGACGCTCCGGTTCGATCTCGCGAGCGTGGTCGGCGCGTATCAGGCGCCGTCGCGCGTCGGGCAGAAGGTCGAGGCGCGCGGGCTGCTATATCGCTCCGACAGCGAGAGCGTCATCAACCTCACGTCGCTCCAGAGCTTGAACCGATCCTGCCAGTAGGCGGGCTCGGGATCCGCTCACTCGGCGAGCAGGGCCTGGGCGGGGTCCACGGCCAGTGCCCGACGGGCGGGGACCACACAGGCGACGAGAGCCACCACGCCAAGCAGCAGCGGCATCGCGACGAACGTCAGCGGGTCGGCGGGCTGTACCTGGAACAGGAGCCCACGCATGCCGCGGCCGACGGCAACGGCGCCCGCCAGGCCCACCATCACGCCGATGACAACCGGCGTCGATCCCTGCCGGACGATGAGGCCGAGGACCGACGCGCGGCGTGCGCCAAGGGCGACTCGGACGCTGATTTCATGCATCCGCTGCTCGACGTCGAAGGCCACCACGCCGTAGATGCCGACCAGCGCCAGGAGGAGGGCGAGACCGGCGAAGGAAAGCAGGAGCGTGCTCCGGAATCGCGGCTGTGCCACCGAATCCGACACCAGCGCCGTCATCGGTCGCGGCTGCACGAGCGGCACCGAAGCGTCGATCGATCGGATGGTCCCACGTGCGGCCGCGACCAGGCTGGCCGGATCGCCCGTGGTTCGCATCACCACCGAGGCGGCGCGCATCCAGCGCGTCACCCACTCATCCTCCGTTTGCGCGTACGGGTACAGCACCTCCGGGCGCGTCTCGGCTTCCGGTCCCATGTGCTTCAGGCTGGCGTACACGCCCACCACGAGACGCCACGGCGCGTCCGAGCTGACGTCGCCGGGCTTCAGCCGCTTCCCGACCGCATCCTGGCCGGGCCAGTAGCGGCGCGCGAATTCCTCGTTGACCATCACCACGAGCTGGGACCCGGCGCGGTCGTCGTCGGTGAACGTGCGACCGGACACGAGGCGCGCGCCGATGGCGTCGAAGTAGCGGCCGCCGATGCCCCGCAGGCCGCTCACCGCTTCCTGGCCCGCCGTCGGCGGTGTCCACCCTTCGGGAGTAAAGCCGTTCTCGAGGTTCTGACCGCTGAGCGGCAGGTGTGTCGTCGCGCCTACCGCGACGATGCCCGGCTGCCGGGACAGCCGTTCGATCACCTCGCGGTGGAAGTCGCGCACGCGGGTGCCGTCCCCGTAGCTCGTCTCGGGCGGAACCAGGTCGAACGTCAGCACCCCCTCGGCGTTGAGCCCGGTATCGACGCGCTCGAGTTGGACCAGGCTGCGCCCGGCCAGGCCGGCCCCCACCATCAGCATCAGCGACAGGGCGACCTCGGCGGCCACGAGCGCCGCGCGCGCGCGACGCGTGGCGCGGCCAGCCGTCGTCGAGCGCGCTTTGAGATGCTCGGCCGGCGCGCGGTAGGCGGAATGAAGAGCGGGAACCATGCCGAAGACGAGGCCGGTCAGCAGCGTCACGCCGAGCGTGAAGCCGAGCGTCGTGAGATCGAGATGGGTGCGATCGAGACGAGGAATGTTTCCCGGGCTGAGCGCGATGAGCGCGTCGAGCCCCCACGCAGCCAGGCCGATCCCGGTACAGGCGCCGGCCGCGTACAGCGCCAGCGTCTCGGTGAGCAGCTGCCCCATCAATCGGGCGCGGCTGGCGCCGAGCGCCGCGCGGACGGCAAGCTCGCGCTCGCGCGTGGACGCGCGGGCCAGCAGCAGGTTGGTCACGTTGGCGCAGCCGATCAGCAGCACGAACCCGACGGCGCTGAGAACCAGCAGCAGCGCGGTGCGGACCTCGCCCACGGTCTCTTCGGCGAGCGACGCCGTCCGGAACGTCGTGTGCGCGTTTTCGCCGGGGTACGCGGCCTCGAGCCGTGCCGCGATCGTCGTCAGCTCCGCCTGCGCCTCCGCCGGCGAGACGCCGCGGCGCAGGCGGCCGACGACCTGCAGGAAATGGGCGCCCCGATTGACCATCCCCTGCTGGTTGTTGCGGAAGGCGAACGGCACCCAGAGCTCGTAGCGTTTCTGCGGAAACTCGAAGGCGGGCGGCATGACGCCGACCACCGTGTATGGCTTGCCGTTGGCCGTGATGGTCTGGCCGACGATGTCGCGATCGCCGCCGTAGCGGCGTTGCCAGAGCCCGTAGCTCAGAAGCATCACCTGATCGCGGCCGCCTTCGTTCTCGTCCGCACGGAACGGGCGGCCGATGAGCGGTTTCACCCCCAGCGCGTCGAGGAGCTCGGCCGAGATCATCTGCCCGACCACGAACTGCGGGTCGCCGCGTCCGGTCAGCGAGAACCCGTTGCCGGTGTAGGCGCCAACGGCGTCGAAGGAACGGGCGTCACGCTGGAGATCGAGAAAGTTCTCCGCGCTGAGCCGGATCTTGAGCATCGGGGCCGGACGCTGTTCGCCGATCACGACCAGGCGCGACGCCTCGGGGTACGGCAGCGGCTGCAGCAGCACCGCGTTGACGACCGAGAAGATCGCGGTGTTGGCGCCGATGCCGAGCGCCAGCGTGAGCACGGCCGCGAGGGTGAAGGCCGGTTGCTTGCGCAACGTGCGCGCGGCATAGCGCAGGTCCTGCCAGCAGTCCTGGAGCAGTCGCCCGCGCGGAAGCCCGGGTGCGATCGGTGACGGCATGTGCGCCTGGCGCAGGGGTGCCAACCGCGCCAGCAGGGTACCCTCGCCGAGCTCCGCAAGGGCCAGACGCGCGGCTTCGTCTTCCCCCGTCCCACCCGTCACCAGTTCCCGCCACCGGTCCTCGAGGTGCTGCGAGAGCTCCTCGACGATCTCGTTCTCGCGCACCGGCGTCAGGCGCAGCGAGGACAGCCGTGGCCGCACGTGCGGCGCCCACTCACGCATGGTCGGGGCCCGTGACGCGGCGCACGGCCTCCACGAACGCTGCCCAGGTTTTGCGCTGCTGCGCCAGGACGCGCCGCCCCTCGGGCGTCAGTTTGTAGAACCGGCGCCGGCGTTCGTCCGGCTTCTCGACCCAGGTGCCCTTGATCCAGTCGCGCTCCTCGAGGCGATAGAGCAGGGGGTAGAGGGAGTCGATGTGAAACTTCAGCTGACCTTCCGATCGAGCCTCGATCAGCTTGCTCAGGTCGTAGCCGTGCCGCGGGCGAGCGTCGAGGAGCGAGAGGATCAGGAGCTCGGCGGAGCCCCGCTTCAGCTCACGGTCGAGCGCCCGCGTGTTGATATCTGACATGAACAGATAGTATGAAGACAGGCATCAAGCGGTCAAGCCGGCCTGGATCGCAGGCGGACCTGCAGGTCCGCCTCTACGTACGGCACTACGCACGGCACGCCGATCAGCGGCGGCCGTCGAGCAGTTCGTACATTCGCTGCGCGCCGATCAGGTTCACGCTCAAGTTCGTGTTGGGCGGGTAGTGATCCTTGTGGGCGCTCATGTCGATGCGCTTCGCCGCCTCTTCAGCCGACACGCCCTGCTGCTTCAACTTCGAGGCCTGCGCCCACGCATCGCGCAGGTACGCCTGGTAGTAGTCGAGCTTGGCTTTGTCGGTGTAGGCCTCGCCGTGCCCGGGCAGCACCGTGGTGAAGTCGAGCTTCTTGAGCGCATCGAGCGAGTTGGCCCATTCATCAGGGTACGAGTCGCTCAGGTTCGACATCCCCGCGGTGAGGAAGTCGCCGGTGATGACCACCTTCTCGCGCGGCAGGTAGACGACGACATCGCCGGCGGTGTGCCCGCGGCCGAGGAACTTGAGCTGGATCTCCCGGCTGCCGCGGAAGAGCGTCATCTCGCTCCTGAGGGTCACGTTCGGCGGCACCACCGTCAGCTCTTTCTGCGACGCGAGGTTGTTCTCCGCCGACGTCAGCTGCGTTTGCAGGCGCGCTTTCGCCGCCGCGTCCTTCTCGTCCACCACGCGTTTGCGCAGGGTGTCGATCTGCATCGGGAGGCCATCGAGATAGTTCTTGTAGAGCGGCATCTGCAGGTTCTTGCCGCCCACCAGCATCTGGCGCGTGAACTCGTGGCCGATGATGTCCACACCCGGCCCGAACACCTGGTTGCCGTGCGCGTGATCGAAGTGGAAGTGCGTGTTGACCACGAAGCGCACCGGCTTGGGCGTGAGGCGCTTGACCTCTTCGAGCAGCACCCACGCGGCGGCGGGGGAGACGTGGTCGTCCACAATCATCACGTCGTCGTCGTTGACGATGATGGCGCCGTTGCCCACGACGGTGAGCGCGCCGGTGCCCACGGCGTGATACACGCCCTCGGCGATCTTGTTGAAGCGGAAGGCGTCGCCCTGATGGCCGGTGCCCGCCGGCGTGCGTCCTTGTGCCAGCGCGCCGTAGTGGCTTTGCCACAGCGACGCACCGAGCATCAGCGCGCCAATTACGAGGGCCAGGGTCAGTCGTCGCATGCGAGGGCTCCTTTGACGGGAGCCATTATCCGTGAGGCGGGTCTACAGAGGCGGGTCTAAAGACCCGCCACTCCGTACGAGGCGAAATCAGGTTTCGTATCGCGAAGGATCTCGAGGATCGCCTGGCGATCGGCGGCGGACAGGCGCCGGTAGCGGGCGTCATTCAGCTTGCCGGTGAGCGCTGCGGACAGACGCGTATAGATGGCGGTCTTTGATTCGCCGGGCAGCGCGTCGAAGGCGGGCGAGTAGATCAGATAGCTGCACGGATACTTCATCAGCCGCGTGTTGAGGTCGAGCTCGCGCAGCGAGCGGCCGCGGCGATCGCGCGGGCCGGCGCCGCTGAAGCGTTCGGCAAAGCCCGACGCCCCTTTCACCGGCGCCGGCAGTCGTGGCTCGTCGACGAAAAGCAGGTAGTCCACGAACTCGGCGGCCGCCGCGGCCAGAGTGCGCGCCGCATCCGGCGCGTTGTCCGCAAGCGACGTCCGAGTCTGCCAGCCGATGCGCGTGATGAGATTCATCATGTGCATCTGGTGCGCGAACACCAGCAGCGCGGCGATGTCGCTGTGGGCCGAGAGATAGCCGGCCGTATCGAGCCGTGAGGCCATGGAGACGAGCGGCACCGCGGCTGGCGTCACCGAGGCGTCGAACGGTACCGGAGCTGCCACCATGCTGTTGCCGAGATGACGCAGGCCGGCGGTCGCGCCGGTGACGAACCAGCCGGCCCACCGTTCTTCGAACGGCGTGCGGTGGTCCACCGTCGCGTTGGCCAGGTACGACAGCGCGGCGCCGTCGTTCGCGGTGGCCACACTGCGCACCAACGTGCCCGGCACGTTGAGCGTGGCGTAGGAGACGTGACAGGTCAGGCAGCTGCGCTCGCGCCGGAAGCGCGGCACCAGTGTCTGTCTCTGCTCGAGCATGTAGAAGGCGACGCCCTGCGACGGATCCTGCGCCGCGATCTCGATGAAGCCGCCGCGCGGCCAGGCCACGACGGCGCTGTCGTTGAAGAAGATGGTCCGCGGGTTGCGCGGGTTGATCAGGTGCGATTGCAGGCTGGTCTTCGAGAAGACCGCCAGCTGGGTGTCCGGGTCGATCTGCAGCGTACGCAGCAGCGAGCGCAGATATCCCGAGCCCGGTTCGAATTCCAGCTTCGCCTCGCCGGCTTCGAGTGCCCGATCGAGCCGCGCCACCGCATCGTCGGCCGGACGCAGGTCGTAGGCGATGGCGGGATGCGTCCGCCCTTCGAAGAAGGTCGACTCGAGCGCCCCCGGGCCCTGAGCCGAGAGCCAGCCGAAGCCCAGAGCCCACATTCCAAGGCCCAAGGCCCATTTCCTAAGGCCCAAGGCCCAAGGCCCAAGGCCAGCGAGCGTCAGATAAACCCTGGCCATTTGTCGCGAACGCGCCGCAGTGTCGCGTGCCGCCCGGTGAGTTTTAGACGCGCGACGAGGTCGGCGGCCGTTTCCATCAGCCGGCTCCGCCACCACGGTTCGCCTTTGGCACCCGCCCAGGCGCGCGCCATCGGCTCGAGACACGACTCGTCGCCCACGCGAGCCGCCGCGGCCAGGAAATCCGCCGGCAGCGGCGTGCGGGCGCGGTCGAAGGATTCGCGCAGGTCGTAGACGGCCACGCGGCTGCCGCGGTGCGCCAGCGCCAGATGCGCAGCACCCCGCATGCGCGTCCACTCGTCACGGCGGCGGGCGAGGGTATCGGCCTGTTCGCGCTCGCGTGCCCCGGTGACCGCCGTGTGCAGCGCGGACAGCGGTGCCGTGGCGCCGTGCTCGGCCAGCCAACCGCCGAGCGCCGCCGGATCCTCGAGCGCGGGCCGGTCGCCGCCGTCCACCGGCGCGCGCTCGCGAATGGGCGCCACCAGTTCGGGCGGAAGCTCCGAGAGTGCATCGAGCGCGGCAAGCCGCACCGCGCCGTCGCGACGCTTGTCGAGCGCGGCGGCGGTCACGACATCGAGCGCGCGGGT
>DASYRM010000073.1:0-74512 GCA_036004405.1 Vicinamibacterales bacterium | reverse complement strand
GGCGGCGGGCTGCTACAACGCGGCGAACCCCGCGGCGTCGACCTGCGGCAACACGGGCCTCTCTCCCCCGGAGGATCCGTTCAACCAGGCGATGCGGCCCGTGCCCACGCGAGTGAACATCAATACCGGCTTGTCCACGATCGACAACCGCGTGGGCTACACCGGCTTCTACGCGCAGGACCGGTGGACGTTGAAGCGGTTCACGTTCAGCGGCGGTGTCCGCTACGACCACGCGTACAGCAACTACCCCTCCTCGTGCATCAACGACGGCGGGACCGAGCCCTACGTGCCGGTGCAGGTGGGCGGGGCATACGCCGGACAGAAGGCGTACTGCACGCCCAAAACCGACGGCGTCTCCTACCACGACGTCACGCCGCGATGGGCGGTGACCTGGGACGCGTTCGGCAACGGCAAGACGTCGATCAAGTGGAACATGGGCAAGTACCTGTCGGGCGCGTCGATCAGCGGCATCTACGCCGACGCCAACCCGGCCCAGCGCGCCGTCAACGAGTACTTCCGTACCTGGAGCGACGTGGACGGCGATCGCAGGGTGGACTGCGATCTGCTGAACTTCAACGCGCAGGACAACAGTGCGTCGGGCGGCGACATCTGCGGCGGGCCGACGTCGGTCGCCAATCAGGACGCCACGCGGTATGGGCGCGACCCGCTCAGCCTGGATGCGGCAGGCACGCCGCTCGGCCTCGGCACGACGCAGTGCGGACGCTCGGAAAACGGCATCCCGGCCGACGTGCTCGCCTACTGCAACAAATACGGCGAGACGCTGCTCGACGGATGGGGGAAGCGCCGCTCCGAATGGCAGTTCGGCCTCGGCATCCAGCACGAGCTGCTGCCGCGCCTCTCGGCCGAGGTGACATACAACCGGACGAGTTATTCGAGGCTGACCACCACCGATCAGCTCGGGATCGGCTGCGATCGATTCAACGGTGCTCAGGACCTGCAGACGTGCCAGGACAACTACTTGAAGTTCACGAACCCGGACTACGGCTTCTTCAGCGTCACGGCGCCACGCAATCCCGACCTGCCTGGCGGCGGCGGCTACGTGATTCGTGGGCTCTCCAACCCGAATGCGGCGCTGCCGGTCGGGCGGCCGTCTGCGGTGACGATCTTGCCGGCGCTGAAGTACTCCTGGAACGGCGTCGACACCAACTTCACGTGGCGCGGTACCGAGCGGTTCGGGCTTCGCGGCCTGCGCATCAACGGCGGCACCACCACTGGCCGTGCCGTGCGTGACCTCTGCTCCTCCCCGACCTATCTCGTAGGTACGACCCTGGTCGACGGCCCGAACGTCCAGCAGCACGACGGCGTGACGCCCGCGTGCAACCCGTACACGCGGTGGGAAACCAACCTCCGAGGCAGCACCTCCTACACGATTCCGGTCGCAGACGTGCTCGTGGCCTCGGTGTTCCAGTGGAAGCCGGGCGTCGAGCGGATGGCGAACCACACCGTTACCAAGGACGAGGTGACCTGGGAGGCGAGCAGCACCGCGCGGGCGACGCAGCCGTGCCCGGCCGGCGCCACGGCTGGCCAGACGGGCTGCTTTACCGTGACGGGTAACACCGTCACCGCAACGACCTACACTGTGAATCTGCTCAACCCGAATGAGCTCTACGGCAAGGGTTACTTCGAAGTGGACCTGAAGCTCGGAAAGAACATCCGGTTCAACGGCAAGCGCGTCAACGTCGGCGTCGATATCTACAACGTGCTCAACAGCGACGCGATTCGGGCGTTCCAGAACAACTACGACGTCGCGGACAACCCCGCGACGCCGGTCGTCGAGCAATGGGGGCAGGCGACCGGGCTTCTGAGCCCGCGCTTCGTACGCCTGTCGATCCAGTTCGACTTCTAGTCCGAAGCCCGGCGCGAATCCCACGCGATTCGCGCCGGGCCCTCAATCGTGAGAGCCTGAAAGTGCGTGCTATCCTCGTGCGCCCCGGAGCGTTCTTTTGGCGGCACACGTCAGGCGGCAGATTCGCTTTGGCCCCTACGAGGTCGACGTCTCGGCAGGTGAGATCCGTAAGCACGGCCGGCGCGTCCGACTCCAGGAGAAACCGTTCCGCATCCTCGAAGCGCTGCTCGAGTACCCCGGCGAGGTCGTCGGGCGCGACGAACTGCGCGCGCGACTCTGGCCTGCGGACACCTTCGTCGATTTCGATACCGGCCTGAACAGCGCGGTCAACAAGGTCCGGCGCGCACTCGGCGACTCGGCGGCACACCCCGTGTACGTGGAGACGTTGGGACGCCGAGGATACCGCTTCCGGGCGCCGGTTGAAGCCCCCGAGGCGCCGCCGCCAGCCGGTGGACCCGTTCCGTCGCCGCCGGCCATCACGTCGCTGGCCGTTCTTCCTCTCGCCAATCTGTCCGGCGACGAACGCGAAACCTACTTCTGCGATGGGATGACCGAGGCGCTGATCGCGCAGATTGCGGGCATCCGCGCGCTCCGCGTGATCTCGCGCCAGTCGATCGTGCGCTACAAGGACAGCCGCATGCCGCTGCCGGCCATCGCGCGCGAGCTGCGCGTCGACGGCTTGATTGGCGGATCCGTCCTCCGCGACGGCGGCCGCGTTCGCATCGGCGTGCAGCTGGTCGAGGGCGCCACCGACCGCCATGTGTGGAACGGACGATGGGAGCGCGAGCTGCAGGACGTGCTCGTGATCCAGTCCGAGATCGCCACGGCCGTCGCCCGCGCGGTGGCCGCCGCCATTACCGACGACGAGCAATCGAGGCTGGCACGGGCGCGGGACATCGATCCCACCGCTTACGACCTCTACCTCAAAGGGCGCTACTTCTGGCGCAGCCGCACGCGTGAGGGGTTGCTGCGCTCGGTCGAGTACTACCGGAAGGCGCTCGCCCTGGATCCGCAGTTTGCGCTCGCGCATGCCGCCGAAGCGGAATCGCTCGGGCCTCTCGGCTATCTCGCCTTCGTGCCCCCCGGCGAATCGAGCCCGGCCATGCGGGCCGCGGCGACGCGCGCACTCGCGATCGATCCGTCCCTGGTCGAAGGGCTGACGGCGCTCGGCGCGTGCGAAGCGTTCCACGAATGGCGCTGGCGCGACAGCGAGGAGCATTTCAAGCGCGCCATTGCCGTCAACCCGAACTACAGCACGGCGTTCCTGTGGTATGGCAAGGCGCTCGAGATCGAAGGGCGGTTCGACGAGAGCCTTGCCGCCACTCGCCGCGGCGTGGCCCTCGACCCCCTCAGCCTCCGCGCGCGCGCCGCGCTGGCGTGGGCGCTGTGCATGAACGGCGATGCCGATGAGGGGCTGCACGAATTCGATTCTGTGCTCGAGCTCGACCCCCACAACTTCTTCGGGCTCCGCGATCGAGCGGTCGTGCACGCCAGCTCCGGGCGGCCCGGCGAGGCTGCAGCAGCTTTTGTCTCCACCAACGAGCTCGGCTCGCTGGTTCATGCGCTTGCTGTCGACGGGCGGCGCGCCGGGGCGTGCGACGTGCTGGCGCGCCTCGAGGCCGCATCGCGCGACGTCTACATCTCGCCGCTGCAGTTTGCCGTCGCGTATCTGGGGCTCGAACAGACCGAGCGGGTGTGGGCGACCCTCGAGCGAGGCGTCGACACTCGGGCGGTGGACCTGGCCGGCGTCCGCGTCGATCCCCGATTTGCGTCGCTGCGCGGGGACGCCCGGTTCGACGCCGTGCTGGCGCGGATGGGGCTCCCGCCTTCGCGGTGACGGCCGCACACGGTTGTTGCCGATCAGTAGAGCGACAGACCGAAGCGATCCCAGGCTTCCGGATCGCCGCCGATGTCCGGGCTGCCCTGATGCCACAGCTGGTTGCCGGCCGTCGTCAAACCCAGCGCACTGCCATACAGCACGTTGACGGCCCCGGCTTCCGCGCGCCCCGAGACATCCTCGAACGGCACACCGATGGCCAGATCGGGATGAGCGCCGTTGCCGAAGTTCCAGGCCGAGAGCGTGTAGCCGAACCGGTCTCCGGTCTCCGAGTCGCCGGCCACTCCCGCACCGCTCTGGTACCAGTACTGGCGGCCGGTCGACGTCGGCCCGGTCGGCGACCCGCGGAACACCATCACCGATCCGGCGTCTTCGGCGATCGCCAGCGAGGCCCCGAAGTGGTCGCCGGCCTCGCGCTCTGCCAGATCCGGCCGAATCAGAGCGCCCCACCGCTGGTCATGCCAGTGGCGCTCCCGAAATAGATGCGCACCTGCCCGGCCTCGGCCGCACCGGATACCGTCTCGTTCGGCGCACCGATCGCGAGGTCGGGATATCCGTCGCCGGTGAGATCGCCGGCCGCCACAGGACCGTACGGGAAATTGCAATCCTGGTATGACGTGTTGAGAAGGTATCCGTTCGGCGCGACGCAGATCCTCGGGCGATAGGACACGTAGTCCGTTCCGACGTACACGAGCTGCGCCCGGCCGTCGCGATCGAAGTCGGCGGCCGCAAGCGGCAGCACCACGACGTCCTTGAAAAACCCGGTATCCGGCAGACGCACCGTGTTCCAGCCGCTTTCGGCAATTTGCAGGGGGCTCTCCGAGAGGCCGTTCGGGCCGCCTGGATGGACTCGTATCCGGTACTGACAGAACTTCGTGCCGCCGGACAGGTACGGCGTGCAAGACAGCATGTCGCCGTAGGCAAGGTCGCCGAAGCCATCACCGTTGAAATCGCCCCAGGTCATGGTGAACCACGGTGAGGCAGCGCCGCGTCCATCCCAAGGCGCGGCCGGACGGGTGGTGCGCACAGGCCGCGCTCCCGGGTTCGTCGCCCTCAGGAACCGCAGCTCCGAGTGTCGCGGCGGTCAAAAATATGAGACAGGTGACGATGCGGCGGCACGCGAGCGCGTTCATGACGACCTCCGCCCGCATCGTGCGATGGTCGGTCGCCGGAATCCATGGAGCGCGGCTGGCCGGAGGATGATTTCCGGCTCGCCAGCCAATCGGTTGCAGCAGGAAGACTTATCGTCAGGGCTTCAGTAGCGGAATCTCCTTCGCCGGGTCGGGGCGCGACTGGATGAACCCGTAGATCTTCGCCAGGTCCGAATCGGACACCACCTTGACGGTGTACGGCGGCATCTGGCCGGACGGCTGCCGGACATAGCGGCTGAACGCCGCGAATGCCATCGGGCGCGGGCCGAGGCGAGGACCGGTCGCATTCGATCCCTGCGCTTCGTACCCGTGGCACTGATAGCAGCCGACGCTCACGAACAGCTTCTTCCCCTCGTCGGCGTTGCCGGCCGGCGCAGGCGTGGCAGCGGCGGGGCGCTGAGGCGTCTGCGCGTGCGATGCAACGGCGGCCGACAGCACGAGCGCGAGGAGCAGCAGGCGTTTCATCGGATCCCCTCCGGGCACATCTAAAGATGTGCCCCTACGAAGACGGGCCACTACGGAAGACGGGCCACCTGAAGGTGGCCCCTACGAAGACTCACCGTGGCTGCGTGACGACGTCGATGAGCGACGGCTCGCCGCGCTTGACCACCTCGATCGCGCGTCGCAACGCCGGCCCCAGATCGTTGGGGTTCGTGATCGGTCCCTGCGCGTGCACACCCAGACCCTGCGCGATCTTCGCGAAATCGACGTTCGGGTTGTCGATCGACGTTCCGATGTTCGCCCGCGTAATGCCCCGCTGGTGACGGTTCGCCATCCGCTGCAGATGCATCATCTCCTGGTGGTAGGCGCGGTTGTTGTGCATGACGGCCAGCAGCGGAATACGGTGATGCGCCGCGGTCCACCACACGCCGGGCGCGTAGAGAAAGTCGCCGTCGCCCTGGATGGTCACCGACAGCCGTCCGCGCTTCTTGTTGGCCAGCGCCGCACCGATCGCCGCGGGCGCGCCGTAGCCGACACCCGCGCCGCCCGAGCCGCCGAGCGACTGGTAGTGTTTCTCAAAGGACCACAGCCGCGAAGTCCAGTCGCTCATGATGCCGCTCTCGGCGACGAGCGCCCAGTCCTCGTTCTTGATGGCTCCCCACAATTCCATGGTCATTCGAGCGGTACTGATCGGCGTGGCGTCCCACCCGTAGGCGGCGTCCGCGCGGGCGCGCTCCAGCGCCGCGCCATGCGCCTCGGCCAGCCGTTTCGCGCGATCGGCAAACGCGGTGCGGCGATCGGCGGTGATGAGCCGCTTGCACGCTTCGGTGAGCGCCGGCAGCGTGGCCTCGGCATCGGCTGCCATCGCGATATCCACCTCCGGGTAGCGCTGAAAGTCCTGATAGTTACCTTTCGTCGCGAGATCGAGCGCGGTGATGCTGATCAGCTTCGTCCCGGGCTTCACGACCGACCGCGAGGTGCGCACCAGTGAATCGCGCGACGCGTTGACCGTGCCCCAGAAGTCGGTCAGCTCGAGGCCGATGATCACGTCGGCGTTGGCGACGAGCTGCCGGGCATTCGCGCTCTGATTGAGCGGATGCCTCGTCGGAAAGTTCATGCGCCCGCCTTGATTGATGACGGGGGCTTGCAGCGTCTCCGCCAGCTCGATCAGCCTGGCGATGCCGGCGGGTGTGCGGGCGGCGCGATCGGCGACGATCACCGGGTTCTGCGCCGCGACCAGCAGCCGGGCGGCCTCGGCCACGGCCCCCGAGTCGCCCTGAGGAGCCGAGGCGCGCGTCAGCTTCGGCACGCGAAGGCGCGCGTTGATCTCGGAGGTGATCGGATCTTCCTGCAGACCACCGTCCAGAACCAGCAGCACCGGCATCATCGGCGGCGTCATCGCAATCTTGTAGGCGCGCACCGCCGACTCCGCGAAGTGCGGCAGCGAGATCGGCAGATCGTCCCACTTGATGAAGTCGCGGACCATCGCCGCCGCGTCCTGCACGCTGTGCGCCCATTCGACGCCGGGCCGTCGCAGCGTCGCGTCCAGGGTGTTGCCGGCCATGAGGTAGACCGGCACACGATCGCAGTAGGCGTTGTAGATCGCCATCGCCGCGTGCTGCATGCCGACCGTGCCGTGGCACAGCACCGCCATCGGCTTGCCTTCGGCCTTGAAGTAGCCGTGCGCCATCGCCACCGAGGACTCTTCGTGGCAGCAGGTGATGAACTCGGGCGCCGCGTTGCCGCCGTAGTTGACGATCGACTCGTGGATGCCGCGGAAGCTCGATCCCGGGTTGGCGGCGACGTATTCGAAGTCGAGCGACTTGATGACGTCGACCATGAAGTCGCCGCCCGGCCGGTCGGTGGTCAGAAGCTCGACCGTGGCCGGCGGATCGGTCTCCCGCGGCGGTATCGGGGCGGTCGCCTGAGCTGGCGCGGCCGCCTGAGCCGGCAGCGGGGGGATGGCGGCGGGAACGAGGGCCCGGGCCGGCGTGAAGTCCAATGCCGCGGCACCGGTGACCGCGGCGCTCTTGAGAAAGTCTCGACGGTCGAGTGAAGGCTTCTCTGGCATCGCCGCTCCCCGTGGCACTATACGCCTGCTCACGGTAGACTATTGGCCGCTTTCATTCACTCACGCTCACGCCGGGGAACCGGGCTACCGCCTTGCTGCCTCGAAGCGCGACTAGTTTTCTAGAGGATTCGCACATGCCCACCACCGGCACCATCAAGCGCATCACCGACAAAGGCTTCGGCTTCATCGCCACGCCCGAAGGCACCGAGTATTTCTTTCACCAGTCCGCGTGCACGAGCAAGCCGTTCAACTCCATGCGCGAAGGCGACACCGTGACGTTCACCGTCGGCCAGGGCCCGAAGGGGCCGCGCGCGGAGAACGTCGTTCCGGCCTGAGCACTCCTCGGGGAGACGCGTTCGACGGCACCCTCGACGCTTGACGTCGGGGCTGTGCGAAGTGTGTCTCTCGAACGTTGTAGAGTGTGGCGACAGCCCATCCGCATGAGAGCGGTGCTCGCGTTCGTCACACTCGTCATGTTCGTCCAGACCGGCTGGGCAGCCGAGCGGGCCGCGTCGCCAGCCGACGCCACCGTTCTGGTTCGTCTCGTCGGTTCCGTTCACGCCGACATCACCGAGCTGGGCCTGAAGCGCACGCTCGATCTGGATCGAGTCGAGATCGGGACCGGCAGCGGGTTCGTCATCTCGCCAGACGGCCACGTGCTGACCAACGACCATGTAGTCAGCAGCAGCGAGGTCACCATCGACGATGGCCTCCGCAAGGTGGCCATCTCGTTGAAGGTGTCGAAGATCGAGGTGTGCAGCCCGCCGGACGGTGCCGCCGCCCGTAACGGTGGACCTGCCTGCGTCGACGCCTCGATCGCCGCCACCGATCCCGACCTCGACCTGGCGGTGCTCTTCGTCACCGGTGCGAATCAGCCGTACCTCCCGCTCGGCGATTCCGACGTGCTCGCCCCCGGACAGCCGGTGCAGGCACTGGGGTTTCCCTTCGGGCGCACGCTCAACATCGGCCGCGACAGCCTGTCCAGCGTGGTGCCTGAGATCACGATGACCGGCGGCACGGTCTCATCGCTGCGCGCCAACGACAACGGCGTCCGCCGCTTCATTCAAGTGGATGGCAACGTCAATCCCGGCAACAGCGGTGGCCCCCTCGTCAACAAGGACGGCTTTGCGGTTGGCGTGATTCATTCCAGGCTGAAAGACGCCACCAGCATCGCCTTCGCGATCCCCATCAATCAGGTCAAGACTTTCCTGGAGCTGCGCGGGCTCGATCAGCTGATGCCGACGCCCCGGTTGCGGCTGGGCGGCATGCAGCGTTCCGACGACAAGGCGCTCGCGCTGCGGCTGCCCGAAGGACTCGCCGACGTGTCCCCGCGTCGATTGCGGTTCCAGACCGAAGGCGGCGCCGCCGAGATCGCGCTCAGAATCGATCGGGTGTTCTCGTCATGGAGCCCGGCCCGGCTCGAACAGGAGCTGGGCAGAGAGAGCCGCGTCACGCGGACTCTCGACCTCGGTCGAGAGAAGCTGGTGGCTCGATACATCGGCTCGCGGGACCAGATCGCGTTCAACGAAAGCGTCCTGCGCGAATCGCTCGCCAGCCTCGAGGCGGAGGCGATGATTCGAGAACCCGATCCGCTCGCGCGGATGGAATGGGCGTCCACCCTCGCGGGCGACGGGCAGCGTCCGCTCCCGGTCCCTGTCGGCTGGCTGGTCGAATCCGGCAGTCCCACGGCGTGCGCCAGACTCTCGATGCCCGAGGCGGCGGGCAGCGCCGTGTCCGTCCGCGACTTCACGGTCGCGCTGCGCATCGCCGTGTGGCCGGCGGCCGTGATGCCGGACGAGGTCAGCGCCGCGTGCTGGGCCTCGCGCGGCTCGCTCGGGAGCGCCTCCTACCTGTCGCGTTCCGAGCGGCTGGGGATCGCCTACTCGGCGGAGGGGATCTTCCTTCGCAGCGGGCAACGCGTGCTGCAGGTCGAAGTGATGGCACCGGCGCAGCAGAGCGCCTACGCGCGTGCCCTCCTCGCCCGGTGGGTCAAACAAGCGACGGAATAGCGAAAACCGACGATCACTTGAGAACCGTCGCCGGCCGGTTACGGTACTTCAGACGATTCAGTTCGTTTCTCGCGAGACCGTACTCCAGGTAGTTCTTCGCGCCGCGCTCGGCAACCCAGCGGAAGTGCGCGACCGCTTCATCCTCGCGGCCGGCCATCGCATTCTTGAACGCGATGTAAGTGTGGGCCTCGGTCTGTTCGCCGATGTCACCGGCAGCCCGCATGAGCTGCGCCTCCTCGAGTCGGCCTTGCAGGTATCGCAGCACCGTTCGCGTCCACTCCTGCGGAGGTTCGGCCTTTTCGGCGATTGCCAGCGCCGCCTCGGCATCCGCCGGACGGCCGGCGCGCCACGCGGCCAGGGCGCGCACGAACAGCGGATACACGGACTGGTCTTCACCCGTCCCCCGCAGCTCGAGGTAGGTCGCGATCGACGCGGACGCGAGGTCGTCGCGTCCGAGCCGCAGCGCTTGAAGCCCCTGGGTGTAGTAGTAGGAAGGCGACCATTCCACATCGAGCGCATTCTGCAACGCCGCGGCAGCCTGGGAATCACGTCGGAGCCCAAGCGCGGCGGAGCTCAATCCCGACCACGGGGAGGGATTGCCGGGCATCAACTTGATCGCCTTTGAATACGCCGCGAGCGCCTCTTCATGGCGCCAGGCGTGTTCGAGTGCGGCGCCAAGGTAGTAGAGCGCCGCCCCGTCGCCCGGATTGGCCTCGACGACCTGCTGCAGCGACGCGATCGCCTCATCTTCGCGATCCTGTTCGAGCCGCAGACGCGCCAGCGAAATCTGCCCGGCTGCGTGCCCGGGCTGCTGCTTCACCACTCCCGTCAGCTCGCGTTCGGCCTCGTCCCACGCACCCGCCTGCAGCAACAGGCGCCCTTCGAGCGCGTTCATGTCCGCTTCGGAGATTGGACGCGCCTCGTCCGCCCCCTGCTTGTCCGTCTGCAGGTCGTAGACGCGGGCGTTCAGGCTGACGCGCCGGACGTATTGCCGCAGCTCCTTGTCCATGCCGTCGACATCCGTCCCGAACGCCTCCCGGAACGCGGTGTCGTGACTCCCGCTCTTCCGAAACGATGCGAGATAGGTGCCCAGCGGATTGGCGACCGGGTGCTGACGCCCGACGATGATGTAATGCACGAGCGCCCACGACTCGGCGTAGAACATGCCGATCTGCTTTTCCCATCGCCACATCGACTCGAGGTCACGAGGCGCCACGATGTCGCGCAAGGGAACGAAGGTACTGTTCCGCAGCGTGATCATGCGAGACGCCGGAATCGAACCCACCAGCGTCTTGCCGCGGTAGTCGCCCCGGAACGTCGAATAGAAGTCGGCGAGCCCCTCGTTCAGCCAGGTTGGAATGGAGGTGCGGACGTTCCGCGACACGAAGTAGTGCGTGTATTCGTGGAAAATGGTCTGCAGGCTGTTGTCGCCGCGAGACGCCGGCAACACAATCACATTGGCATCGGCGCCCCGCGAGAAGTAGCCCCCGACGTTCTGCTGGACCTTCCCGCGGCTGTCGCGCGGTTGGAACCGTTGGAAGGCGTCGAAGTCGCGCAGGACGACGACGTAGGTCCGGACAGGGCTCGTGACAACGGCCCCGGGGAACAGCTGGGCGAGCGAGTCGCGGAACCGCGTGAGCTCGACGAGCGTGCGCCTCAACTCACCGGTCGGCGCATTGCCGGTAACGATGAAATCGCGCGCGACAATCTCACGCCAGGACGAGCTGCGCGCCGACGAGCCGGGGTCAGGTGCCGGCTCCTGGTTGAGCGGGGCCGGGGCGGCCATCAACGAGGTCGCGGCGACGATCACGATGACGCTGGTCAGCTTGCTCATCTCATGACAAAACGTCCGCCGGGCGTTCCCCGGTCGCGGGACGGCCAACGGTCGCTCGCCCACCTGTAACCTGCACAGTTCGTCAGAAGTATTCACGCCTCGCCATCTCTGTTGCCTCTTCACGTGCGTCAGGCGGCTCGCGGCCTTCGCCGGAATCCCACGTTTACCGTCGCGGTCCTCCTGACGCTGGCGCTCGCCATCGGTGCCAACACCGCGGTGTTCAGCGTCGTCAACGGCGTGCTGCTCAACCCGCTGCCCTATTCGGAGCCCGATCGGCTGGTGAGCGTGCTGACGCGGGCGCCCGGCGCCCCGAGCGCGCCAGGGGCGAGCGGCGGCATCGCCGACATGCCCGAGTCGCCGTCGATGTACGTGACCTACGCGGATAACAACACGTCCTTCGAAAGCCTCGGTATCTACGAGGGTCTCCCATGCTGATCGCGTGCGCCAACGTCGCGAACCTGGTGCTCGTTCGCTCGGAGGGTCGCCAGCAGGAGTTCGCCGTGCGGACGGCTCTCGGAGCCGGACGCGGGCGGCTGCTCGGTGAGTGGCTGGTCGAAAGCGTGATGCTCGGGCTGGTCGGAGGCGCCATCGGCACGGGACTCGCCTACGGAGGCGTCCGCCTGCTGAAAGCGTTGGAGCCCGGGCGGCTGCCGCGGCTGCAGGAGATCACGGTGGACGGCCGCGCGCTGGCGTTCGCGCTCCTGGTGTCGATCCTGTCGGGGATCCTGTTCGGGCTGATTCCGGCGTTCAGGTACGCGGCGGGGCGACTCTCGGGGATGCTCAGCGGCGCGCGCGGCGCCGGCGACAGCCGCGAGCGCGTTCGCACGCGCAACGGGCTGGTGGTAGCGCAGGTCGCGCTGGCGCTGGTGCTGCTCGTGAGCGCCGGGCTCATGATTCGCACGTTCATCGCGATGCGCAGCGTGGCGCCGGGATTCGACACCAATGGCCTGCAGACGGTCCGCATCCTCATTCCACCGGCCGTGGCGCCGACCTCGGATCAGGTCGCGCAAATGCAGAAAGCACTGCTGCAGGCATTCGGAGCGATTCCTGGCGTCACCGCCACGGCGCTGGCGACCGCCATGCCGATGGAAGGCCTGGGGCCGAACCCCGCCGGGTCGCCGCAGTTTCCCGTGCTGTCCGAGCGCGACACGCCTCGTCGCCGGGCGCGAGTACACCTGGGGCGACCTCGACGCGCTGCAGCCGGTGGCGATCGTGTCGAGAAGTCTGGCCGTCGAGCTCTGGGGCTCGCCGGCAGCGGCGATCGGGCAGCGGATCCGTCCCAATCCCAACGCCTCGTGGCGCCAGGTGATCGGCGTCGTCGAGGACGTGCGGGACGATGGCGCGCATCGCCCGCCGCCGGCGATTGCCTACTGGCCGTCGCGCATGGAAGGCGTCAGTGCAACCGTCCCCGCCACGGTGTCGCGCGGCGTCGCGTTCGTGGTGCGGAGCCCGCGTGCCGGGGACCCGGCGCTGATCGACGCGATTCGCCAGCGCGTGGCGTCGGTCAACGCCGCCCTCCCCATCACGATCGTGCGCACGATGCAGGAGGTGTACGACGCGTCGATGGCACAGACGTCGTTCGTGCTCGTGATGCTGGGCATTGCCGCGTTCATGGCCCTCACGCTCGGCCTGATCGGGATCTACGGCGTCGTGGCCTACGCCGTGGCGCGGCGGACACGCGAAGTCGGCGTGCGGCTGGCGCTCGGGGCGCCACAGCGGGAGCTGCGACACATGTTCCTCCGGCACGCGCTGGTGCTCACGGCCGTCGGCGTGGTGATCGGTCTGGGCGCGGCCGCGGGGCTGACGCGCGTGCTGAGGTCGTTGCTCTTCGACGTGACACCGGTCGATCCGCTGACCTACACCGCCGTGGCGCTGCTGCTCACGGCGGCGACGCTGCTGGCCAGCTATATCCCCGCGCGCCGGGCGTCACGCCTGAATCCGGTCGTGGCGCTGCGGGCGGACTGATTCGTCTGCCCTCGGGCACGGATTCCGTGGAAGAATCGCGGCTCTGGCGGCGTTGCGCAGCGGTCGTCGGCGAGCCCTGTGGTGGTTCGCGGGGTGGGCGGCACTCGGAGTGTGCCTCACCGCGCCGGCGTATTATTTCGTTCGCGCGCAGATAGCGGCCCCCTTCGTCAACGTCCGCTGGGCCCCGGATGTCGGAGACGCGCAACGCGCGGAACTGGAAGCGCGTTTCGGACTCGCACACGGCACGCTGCTCGAACCGCCCACGTGGTCGTATCAGCTCGAGAACACGGATCCGTCAAATGTCTCGGCGCTCGTCAAGCACCGGAGCGTCGCCGATACCCACAAGATCAATCGAGCGACATTCGACGTGGAGGGCGCCACGTCCCCGTGGCGCATCTTGCGGAGTGCGCTGTCGCTGGGATTCGGGATCTCGGCCGCGGCGTGGGTGGGATTCGCCCTTCGCCACGCGGTTGCCAGGCGCGCTCGCGCGGGGCTGCCCTCTGCCATCGCGTGGTTGAAGCGGCACGCCACCGTCGACCGGTCGAGCCCGTCCCGGATCGAACCGGTCGCACGCTGGGAAACAGTGGTGGGACTGGCCCTGGGGCTGCTGTTTCTGGGCCCTCTCCTCGTTTACGGGCCGTTCGACGTTGAAGAGAGCGGGCTCGGGTTCTTCTCCAGCCAGATCTTCTACCGCAACCTCTTCGCCGGCCGGTGGCCGTTCTGGCTCAATGACCTCGGGTTCGGGACGCCGATGCCGATCGGGCAGCGCTTCGATTTTCATCCGGCGTTTGCGCTCGGCACCCTGATCTCCCTGCGCGCGGCGGTATCGGCCGTGTGGGTCGTGCACGTGATCGTGATGACCGTCTACTTCCGGCGCTTCGCCGCCGTGCTGGGGATCGGACCACTCGTCCGCACCGGTCTCACCGCCTGCTATCTGTTTTCGCTGCCGTCGATGAACTACTTCCAGTCGACAGACTGGCTGTCGGTCGCCGTCGGCTGGAGTCTCTACCCCGTTCTTGCCTATTACGTACACCGCACGGTCCTCGAGGAGGACGGCCCGAAGATCGGCATCCCCGCCGTGCGCCTGGCGTGCCTGGGGGCCTTCTGGTTTCTCAACTCGCACCCCGGCTACCTCGCGCCGCTCGTTCTGGCGCTGGGACTCTACGCGGTGCTGATCGCGCCGCCCCGAGCACGCGTGTACGGGTGCCTGCTCGCAGCCGCCGGGCTCTGCGCGGCGGCGTCCGCCGAGCGGCTGTACTTCCTGTTGAGCGAGGCCCGATTCTTTCCGCTCTCGCTGCCGCGCTACACGCAGGCGGGCTACACGTTGTTCGATTACGCGTTCGCCGCCGTCGTACCCTTCACCCGGCTGAGTGACGGAGGGCGTCAACCGTTCATCGGCATCGTCATCGGTACAGCGGCCCTCGCGTCGGTCTTCCGACGTGCCCACACGCGGGGTGCTCATCCTGCGGGGCTGGTCTTTCTCGCCACCGCCGGGCTCACCCTGCTTCCGCTGAGTCTGTTCGCACCGCTGAAATTGTTCTCGGCCGTCTGGTTCTTCCGCGATCCGATGGTGCTCTTCGGGCTGTTGGCGGGCGGCGTGGTGCTGCAGCGTGGCGTCGATGCGCGGCCCGCTCGAGGGCCGATGATGGCGGTGGCCATCATGTCGGCCCAGCTGCTGCAACAGAGCGCCGCGATCCGCCCGGCGTTTTCGCTGGTCCCGACCTTGGCTGGGCCGTTGCATTTCTACCGCGATCAGCAGACTCCGGTTGGCTTGGGGCGTGTGATCGCGGATCGCGCCAGGACCTATGGTCCGCGGCTCTATACGCCGGAGGACGTCCGTCGCATGCTGCGCGGAGCCCTGGCGGACTTCGGCATTCATTCGATCACCGACCTGTCGCTCTGGGGCCTGGACCCGATCAACGGATGGTTCAAGAACGTGGCGACGGACCGGATCCATCCGTCGTGGCAGTACATGCACGGCATGATTTTCGGGCAGCGAGACGTCGTCGCCAACCAGTCGCTGCTCAACGTCCTCGGCATCAATCTGGTCCTGGCCACGCCCGCCGACGGCCCATTCGCACCCGGACTGGTGTTCAGGGATCGCCAGCCCACCGGTTCCGGCAATGCCTACGTACCGGAGGAGCGGGACCTCGTCCTGCTGGGAAATCCGCACGCCTGGCCGCGCGCGGTGCTACTGCGCGAAGGAGCCGGGCGCGAGCGGCTCCCGCTGCGCCCCGCGTGTGAACATCACGCGGCGCTCTGCCGCGACTTCAGCGCCCTCGAGCAACAGCGGCTGCCGGACCGCGTCCGCCTGCACGAAGACGACGGCCGCTACATCGCCAGCTTTCCGCCGAGCAGCCAGGCCCGGCTTCTCTTCATCTCGGCGATGTACCGGCCTGAATGGCAGGCCAGTTCGGCACGCCGCGCTCTGCCCGTTGAACCGGCGGCGGACGCCTTTCTGGGGGTGATCGTGCCGGCCGGCGTCGAGGAAGTGGAGATTCGCTTCAATCCCCGCACGCGTGTGGTGCTCGCGTGGATCGCCTACGGCACGATGCTGACGCTGCTGGCCGTGTTGGGGGCCAGCACGTGGCGACGCCGTGGACGCGCGCTTACCGGGTGACCCGCACCTCGGCCTGCCCCGTGTCGAGCTGAATCGTCCACCGCAGCACGATGGCATGGCCGGCTCGGAGCGCTTCGCCCACGGCCGTCTGCGCCTCCGCACCGAGCTCCACCGACGCCGAGTGATCCTGTCGAGCCGATGGGCTGTACATCGACGGCTGCCGCGTGACGGCGGTGGCGTCGACCGGCAGCGAACGGGCGGGGCGAAGCGTGTCTTCCAGAAGCAGCTGCGGTCCAGCGACGGTCACGCGCCGTTCCAACACCAACGGAATCGGCCGGCCGCGAGAGATCATGACCCTCTTGACGAGCGCCTGGAACGCCTCCGCCAGACGGCCCGACACCAGCGTGTGCACCACGAGCTGAAACGGGAGCGTGAACCACCGCAACGGAATCGCCGACGAGACCGCGGCAAACTGCGCGGTGGAACGCGCGGCGTCGGCGTCTACCGTGTGCCGCGCGTTGACACTGCTCCATGCCGCCGACGAGTAGCGCCTTTTCCCAATCGTGACCGTATAGCCCAGATGGTACAAAGGGGGCACGTCGACGCGCAGCAGCGCGGTCGCACCGCCGAGACGCCGGTTGATGACGACGCTCGCGCCTCCCCTTCGCCACACGGCGAGGCCGCTCTGGGCGCACGCGACCTCTTCTCGTGTATCCGCCGCCGCCAGCGCGGGCACGGGGATTCTCGCCGCCGCGTGGTATGCCAGACAGAAGGCCGGAAAGTAGAAATAGGCGAAATAGCGATCGTCGACGCTCGCTGGACCGGCCGCCAGTCCCGAGGCGTGTAGCTGCAGCAGCAGGTTGGCCAGCGCTCCCGCGTGCGGCAGCCGCCTCGAGAGTTCCAGCGCGCCAAACGGAAAGGCGTGCCCGGTGCCGCGGCTGCCCAGATGCCCGGGAACCGCGCAGCCGGCTGTCAGCACATCCAGCAGCGACCGCGCCAGCCGGTCGGCCATCGGATCGGCCAGCTCCGAAAAACCGAACCGGCCGATCAGGGCCAGGAAGTCCAGCGCCAACGTGCTGTAGCCGAAGTCGAACCCGTCGTACTCGGGAAACCACCCCTCCTGGGATTGATCGGCCGCGATGCGCTGCAACAGCTCGGTCGCCCGGACGCGCCAGCGGGGGTCTTCGTCCAGGTGCGCCAGCCCGGCCAGCGCCACCGCCGACGCGAGATTCTGGTTCATGACGCCCGGGTTGTACCGGACGGACAACCACCGGCCGGCCCGCCGCGCGGCCTCGAGCGCCTGCGCGCGCACGGCCGGCTCCACCGCGTCGGTCAGCAGATCGAGGGTCACGACGGCGCCGGCCGTGGTGATCGCGGTCGGACAGTACGAGAACTCGTTGCGATACCACTCGTCGAACGCGCCGTTGCCATGCTGTGCCTGCGTCCACGCCAGCAGCGCGGCGCACGCCGCGCCGAGCATCGCGGGATCGTTCGCGAACGGGTTGGTGACATGCGGCGTCCGCGAGAGCGCGGCAAACGCGACCATCGGCTGCTGCCACACGGCACCGGGAAAGTTGGCGATCGTCCGGTAGTACCAATAGGTGCGGTCCATGGACCCGTAGGTCCGGCTCAGCGAGTCGCGATCCATCAGCGCGAGCGCGCGCCCGACGTGCGGCAGACAGAGGCCGCCAAGCAGCGACACGGCGTCGCGCTCACCGTCACGCATGGGCGTCGAGCCACATATGGAGACCGATCATGGCGAGCAGGCGTTTCGAGGCCAGAAACTCCCCTTCGCGCAGCGCCTCGAGGCTGGCGCGGATGAACTGTTGATTGAGGATGCCGTGCCGGGACGTGACGGCGGGGCCCAGCCACTCGTCGCAGAGCGACACCAGCTCGCCCCGATAGCGCTGCTCGATCGGCACGTGGAAAGCGTACTTCGGCCGGCGCGCGTTGACACCACCGGCGCGCTCCAGCACGCGCCGCAGCAAGACCTTGTTGTCTCGCCCATCGATGAACAGCGAATCCGGCGCCGTCAGCAGCAGATCGTAGAGTCGCGGATCGAGAAACGGCACACGTGCCTCGAGGCCGTGGATCATGCTGAGTTGATCCATCTTGTTGAGAATCTGATACGGCAGCCATGTCCTGACCGTGTCCTGCATCAGATCGGACAACGACAGCTCGATCGGCGCCTCCCGTGCCGGCGCGCCCAGGTGGGCGGCGGCCACGATGTCCTCGTCGTCGATGATGCTGCTGGCCAGGCGGTAGAGCGCGCGCGGATCGTCGAGCCGCTCGATCATCCTGGCCAGCTTTTGACGCCCGAGGCGGCCGAGCGACGCCTGGTAGTCGAAGAACTGATTCAGCAGCGCCACCGGCAGCATGCCCACGGCGCCCGCGATACGGCGGGCGAAGGGCACGGCGCGCGCCAGCCGTTCCAGCTTCAGGAGCGCCGAGAAGTGCACGTAGCCGCCGAATATCTCGTCAGCGCCCTCGCCGGTCAGCACCACTTTGAGGTCTCGGGCCGCGGCCTGGCAGAGGTGATAGGTCGGCACCACGATCGCGTCGCCGACCGGGTGATCCATGCAGGCGATCGCTTCGTACAGGCCCGACAGTCCGCCCTGCCCGTCGGGCGTCACCGTCACGTGTCGCGCGCCCACGTGTCGCACCACCGCCGCTGCCCCGGCGACCTCGTCGTGCTCGCCTTCCATCGCGTAGGTGTACGCGGTGAGCGGCCCGGTGGCATGACGGGCGGCGAAGGTCGCGATCGCCGAAGAGTCGACGCCGCCCGAGAGAAACAGGCCGACCGGAACGTCGGCGCGCAACTGGATGCGGAGCGAGTCGTCCAGCCGCTGCGTGGTGTCGTCCACCCACGCGTCGACATCCGTCCGCGCCTCCGGACGTCTCCGGCGAGGGGTCCAGAACTCCGTGGTGGACACGCCGCCGTCGAAGTCGCACTCCAGGATGGTGGCGGGCGGCAGCGTTTCGACGCCGGAAAAGAAGTGACGGCCGCCGGGAACATAGCGGAACTGCAGGTAGTCGCGGATCGCCGTCGGGTTGAGTGAGCGGTCGACCGCCGGGTGCATGGCCACCGACTGCGCGCTCGACCCGAACGCGAGCCCCTCGCTGGTCTTCGAGTAGTACAGCGGCTTGATCCCGAAGTGATCGCGCACCAGATAGAGGGTGCGGCGATCGACGTCGGCGAGCGCGAAGGCGAACATGCCGATGAGCCGCGCGAAGAAACCGGGGCCGTCGATCTGGAACCCGAGCGGGATGACTTCCGTGTCGGACCGGGTCTGGAACTGCGCCCCTCGTGCCTCGAGCTCGGCGCGCAGCTCGAGATAGTTGTAGATCTCCCCGTTGTAGGCGGTCACCAGCCGCCGGCCGGCCGAGAACATCGGCTGGCTGCCGCTCTGCAGATCGATGACCGCCAGGCGCGTGTGACCGAGGTGCAGCGGCGAGGAGATGAATTCGCCGTCTCCATCCGGACCGCGATGGCGGATTCCGATCATCATGCGAGGAAGCAATCCCGGAATGGTCCGTCCGAGATAGCCGGCAATGCCACACATCAGGCACGGCTCATGTGCTTCTTGATGGCGGCGAACGTCTCGTCGATGTGAGACCGTCGCGACACCCCGACCACGACACCGTCGATGTTGGGAATCCGGCCCAGATAGGCGTACGCCTCGTCGGGCTGGAGATACCCCGAGGCCAGCGAGCCCATCGCCAGGACGCTCACCGGGTGCGCGGCCACGGCCTGCTCGCACTGCACGCGATCGGGGTTCATGTGGTAGCCCGCGCGGTTGAAGTGGGTCATCACCAGTGGACGGGGAAACCCCCACTCCGAGAAGGCGGCCAGAAAGTGCGGCAGGTTCTTCGTGGTGAACGCCGCCTCGGCGTCGGCGACCCGGGGAATCTCGGTCAGATAGAACTCGAACACGTCGCGAAGGCCGAGCGCCAGCGCCAGGTCGGTGAGCGTGTCGTGCAGGAACACGGCGTGAGTATCGAGCTGGCGGAACGGCTTCAGCTCCACCTGCATCACCGCGGAAATCACCGCGTTCACGTCCTTGGTGAACGCGGCCTTCGAGCCCTGCCAGAGCAGGTTCAGCTTCCCCATCAGCGACGTCCCCGACAGCATCTCGAGGACGACGTTGATCATGCCGACCTCGTTCGAGCGCGTCACGTACTTCTGTGCATAGGGCAACAGCGGATAGATGCGAAGCCCGTCGCGCAGACGGCCCGAACGCGCAATCAGATCGCAGATCGGAACCGCGCGCTCGTGCGTGGACATCATCATGCCGCCGGCGCCCGCGGCGTGGGCGGCCTCGACAATCTCCAGCACGCGCGAGGGGTCGGAGAAATACGCCTCGCGCTCGCCGCCGCGTTGGGCCGACAGATGGTCCACGCCGAAAAAGGCGTTGTGCCCCAGCACGATCGGCGCGACCGGCCGCGGCACGCTCACGACGTCGCTCCCGGTACGACCGGTGCCCCGCGGCGCGCGGCCGAGTCGTATGCGGCGCTGATCACCCGCTGCACGTCGAGCGCGGAGTGGACGTCGGACTCGACGGCGGCGCCGCCCCGAATGGCGTCCAGGAACTGAACCGCCTGCAACGTGTAGTGGGAGCCACCTACGTCGAACGGCACCCCGCGATAGAGGTCGGGCTTGCGCCACTCGTGCCAGCCGGCGGCCATACCCTGCCGGTCTTCGGTCAGGAAGAGCGCGACGCGATCGTCGGTCACGTCGACCGTCCCGGCCTCGCCTTGAACGTGGATCGCCATCGTCGGGGTCCGGTAGTGACGCGCCGACCAGGAGGCGTCGAGAAACCCACGGAGTCCGCTCGCGAACTGGAAAAAGACGTGCGCGTGATCCTCCACGTCCTGTGAATAGAGGTGCGACGTGTGGGCGCTGACCAGGTCCACGCGACCGAACATCCAGAGCAGCATGTCGATGAGGTGACTGTTCTGCGTCATCAGCACACCGCCGCCCGACACGGCGGGGTCGTACCGCCACCCCTTGCCGGCGCGAAACAGCTGCGCCACGTACATCGTCGAGCGCAGCAGCTGCAGGCGGCCCAGCACTCCCGACTCGATCAGTTCCTTGCCCTTGCGGAACGTTTCGAGAAACCTCGTCATGTAGCCGACCATCGTGACCCGCGGCGTGTCCCGCAGTGCCCCGAGCAGCGGCTCGGCGTCCGCCGGGCGGAGGCACAACGGTTTCTCGATGAAGACGTGCGCGCCCGCCGCGACGCATTCGGCCGCGATGACACAGTGCGAGCTCGTCGGCGTGGCAATCGCCACGAGGTCCGGCCGCACCTGACGCAGCAGCTCTCGATAGTCATTGAACGTGTCGATGTCCGCGGCTTTGGACTGAACGGCACGCAGCATCTGGTCGGAGGTGTCGGCAAGAGCGACGAGCCGGGTACCGGGCAGCACGTTGAACAGCCCGGCGTGCAGCAGGCCGAGCTTCCCCATGCCGACGACCGCGGCTCGCAACGGAGGCGCCGTCACGGCCCGGTCCGCCTCATGAGGCGGGAGCTGTGTTCGCCGTACTCGACGCGATCGACGGCCCGCTTGATCTGCTTCAGCAGCTGAAAACTGAAGCCGAAAAAGAGCATCTGCAAACCGGCCATGACCATCAGCGCAATCATGATGAGCGCGGGAGTTCGATGGCCGAGGACCAGCGTGAACCCTTCCTCGACGAACACCACACCAAACACCACGAACGCTCCGACGAAGAGCAGGCTTCCCAGCGCGTAGAGGGCGCGAATGTGCTGGCCGGAGCGGAGCAGGAGCACCGGCAGGGTGTAGGCGATGTACCGGGGGATGCTGCCGACCACTCGCGACCGCCCGAACTGCCGCTGGCGCCACACGCTGGGCAGCTCGATGAGGCGGAACCCTTTTTCGAAGGCGTCGACGATGGTTTCCTGGACGTAGGTATGGCTGCCGATGATCTGCAGCTCGCGCGCGACCTCCGGCACCATCGCGCGAATGCCGCCATGGCTGTCGGTCAACGGCAAGCCGGTCATCCGCCGGAGAATCCAGCTGAGGATGCGCGTCCCCAGCAGATTGACCGAACGGTAGCGATAGCCGACCAGCCCTTCTTTGAGGAACCGCGAGCCGAGCACCAGATCGGCCCGCCGCTCGAGGATCGGCCGGACAAACTGTGGGATTTCGGTCCTGGCATCGTTCTGTCCGTCGCCGTCGATCGAGAGAATCACCGCGGGGTTGAAATACAGCGCCTCCTTGAGTCCGCGGTACATGGCCGATCCCAGACCTTCACCGCCACCGTTCACCACGTGCGCCCCGCACTCCCGCGCAATCTCGCGGGTGGCGTCCGTCGAGTCGTCGGTAATCAGGATCTCGAGGTCGCACGGCAGAGTGGTGAACGCCTCGCGGACGTCGGCGATGACGGCGCGGATCGTGTTCTCTTCGTTCTTGGTCGGAATGACGACGACGGCCGTCTGGCGCTCGCGTTCAATCATGGGCATGCGTGCTCGAGACGCAGCGGTCTACCGCGCCCCCTTCGACAGGGCCACGTAGTAGAACATCCCGAGCCACCGATTGAACGGCCGCAGCAGCCGCTCGAACCGGTCGACGAGTCCATAGCAGGCACCCGGCAGGAGCTGCCGGAACGACAACCCTCCGCTGACCAGGTATTTGAGCGGCATGTGCGCGTCGAACGCGGCAAGCCGCAGCCGCGGGAATTCCCGCTCGAAGACGTCCCGGTCCCGGCCGAACACGATCCACGGCAGCGCGCCATTGGCTCGCGACAACGGTCCGTCCCCCTCGATTCTCCAGTCCGCCGCCGGGTCGAAGTCCTCGTGATGGAAGTGACTCGAGATGAAGCGCCCCCAGGCGGTGTTCGCCGGCTCGATCATCAGGATCCGTCCGCCCGGCTTGAGCGATCGGTCCAGTTCCCGCAGAAACACCCGGGGATCTTTGACGTGATGAAACACGTTGATCATCAGGAACGCATCGATCGATTCGTCGGCAAACGGCATCCGCTCCGCGGAGAAGCGCAGGTCGACATCCGGCACCGACAGGATGTCGCTGGTGACGGCCGCCGGCATCACGTCCTTGATGAACCCGCCGCCGCTGCCCAGTTCCACCACTCTCGAATCAGGGCCGGCGACGCCGAGGCCGGTGGCGAGCCGTGTGTAGAACTCCCGGTAGACGCGGAAGAGAAAGGGTTTCCTGCGGATGATCTGCCCATGCAGGATCGTCGTCCTGGGATCGTCGAGGTCCGCGATCAGCCGTGATTCGGGGAGCCTCAGAGACCCGACGAGCGTGTCCGTCAGAAACGACACGCACTGGACGGTAGCACAACTGTCGCCACCGCCCGGCGGCGAAAACGCCGCCGGGCGGTGGCAGGTTTCAGAACACGTACTGCAGGCCGATCTGCATCGTGCGGTTCCCGGTCTTCGACGTGATCGTCCCGAAGTCCGCGCTGGTCGGATTCGTCTGGGCGGCGGCCCCGCCAATGACCGTTCCCAGCGTCGGGTGGTTCAGCACGTTGAACACGTCCCACCGAAGTTCCGCCCGCTGCGTGCCGAACCTCACGCTCTTGCGCAGCGACATGTGCAGGTCCCAGAAGCCCGGCTGCCGCAGGAGGTTGCGCTCCCACGTGGTCGCATAGGTGCCTGCAGCAGGAATCTTGAACGCGTCCTTGTTGAACCACACGGCGCGCGTACCGTCGAACTCCGTGCGCCCCGTGTTCGGGTCGCCGACGACGTTGTAGTACTGGGGGCCGCTGCCCGGGCCCACGCCGGCCACATCCACCGTCGTGGTCACGTCGAAGGGCACACCCGACTGCGCCTGGAACACGCCACCGATGTTCCAATCTCCAAGCACGCCCCGCATGACGCCAGGAGCCGACCTCAGCTCCGGCGTGCGGTAGGACGCCTGGGTGATCAGCACGTGCGGCCGATCGAGCGCCGAGATGCTGTAGTAGCCGCTATCGTCGTAGGCGTTCGGGAGAATCTCGAGCCGCGTGCTGCCATCGTCCTTCGTCTGTGACCTCGTGTAGGCCAGCGAGTAGCCCAGACCGCGCGAGGCGCGGCGCGCCACCTGCAGCTGCAATGCGTTGTAGCGCGACTTGCCGGTGGTCTCGTACAGCGTGATGTTCCCGAAGCCTTTGTACGGCCGCAAGGCGTTGGCGTTCACCCCCGGATTGGCCTGGATGGTGCCGGGCTGCAGCTGATTGATGTTGCGCGCCCGTTCGAGATTCGACGCGGAGCGGCCGACGTACGAGATCTGCGCGGTGTGCTGCCACGGCAGCTGACGATCAGTCGTGACGTTCCACGCCCACGAGCTGGCGTTGGCGTAGTCGGGCGAGAACATGGCCATGACGAGCGGGAACGTGCGCCGCGCGGCGCCCGCCGGCGCGTCGACATTGCCGTTGATGACGGTCGCCATCTCAGACAGCGGCGGGTTGAAGCCGTAGGCGGCGCTGGTGTTGATCTGCGGCCGGTTCAGGAAGCGCCCGATGCCGCTGCGAATCGTCATCGCGTCGCTCAACGCGTAGGCCATCCCGAGCCGCGGCTGCAGGCCGTCCTTCGGATCCGGCGCGAATCCGGGAGGCAACCCGTGATACAGCCGGCCCAGGCCGGCGAGCTGCGGGAAAAGGCTGAGCGCTTCGGAGCTGGCGCTGTCGCCTGGCAGCACGATGCCATTGAAGGGGTCGCCGCCGCCGGGCACGATCGAGCCGTTGGCGCGATCGATCGTCACGGCGTTGGCCGGATTGTAGAACTCCGACTGGAACGACGCGATGGCGTTGTTCTCGTCGCGCCACTGCTGCCACAGCGAATAGCGCAGGCCGAGCTCCAGCGTCAGCTTGCGCGTCGGCTTCCAGCTGTCCTGCCCGTAGAAGTCGTAGCCCATGCCGATGAAGTTGGTCAGCGGCTTGGTGCCGAACTCCGTGTAGTCGTCGAACAGCCCGAGCAGTGCGTTGGAAATGGCCAGGCCGCTGCCGTCGGTGCGCGTCGTATCGGTGAACCGGAACGAGCCGTTCTGGTTCGTCGTCGCAGGTGCCGAGGCCGCGCTGAGCTGAATCTGGTCCTTCATACCCGAGCGTTCCACCGACACGCCGCCTTTGAACGTGTGGTTGCCGCGGATCTTCGTCACGCTGTCGGACCAGAGGAACACGAAGTCGTACCAGTAGCCCGGATACTGGTTCAACGTCAGCGTGCTCAAGCTCTGAATCGTCAGGTTCGACAGCTTGTCGGGATCGAGCTTCGTGTTGGGGAACAGGAACGGATAGTTCAAGCCGATCGACGAGCGCGTCGGATACGGCACGCTCCCGGTGCCGCCAGGACAGTAGTCGCAGTTCCGCTGGCCGAAGAACCGCGACGGCTTGGTCGAGCCCCATGAGAACGACGCCTCGTTGATGAGTGACGAGGACAGGGTTCCCGTGTAGGTCGCGGCTCCCGTCTGGCCCGGATAGTTCCAGATCGACGAAAACGCGGTGGCCGACTCGGGATCGTTCCACACGTGCGGCGCCCACGTCGACCGCACGGCGATGCGATGGTTGTTGAGCGGCACGAAGTCGATCTTGATGCTGTCCTTGCGCGTGTCGTCGAACGTGGCCGGCGTGCCGATCCAGTTGTTGGTGCCCTGCTGGAAGCCGGGGGTGGGCAGCGGATACGAGTTCAGGAGCGCCAGACCGTTGGGGCTGATGCGATCGCGCGGGATGATGTTGCCCTGGAAGCAGCCGCGCTGATCGGCGGCGGTGCACGGCAGCCCGGTGAGGGGGTCGCGAATCAGTCGCACGGCCCGGTAGTACGGGTTCGCCGGGTTCAGCAGCTCGCTGAAGTCGCCGTTCCGCATGGCGGCCGACGGCACGATCGCCAGCTGGTTCTCCACCGAGCGGATGCGGTCCCACTCTTCGCCCCAGTAGAAGAACAGCTTGGACTTGTCGGAGTTGAACCCGCCGGGGATGTAGATGGGGCCGCCGAGCGTGAAGCCGTACTGATTGAAGTTGGACGGCGACTTCACGATGCCGGCCCGGTTGTTGGTCCAGGAGTTGGCGTTGAGCGAGTCGTCCTGGAGGGTCCAGAACCCGTTGCCGCGGAACTGCTGCCCGCCGCTCTTGGTGACGAGGCGCAGCAGGCCCGCCGACGCGCGGCCGTGCTCGGCCTGATAGTTGGTGGTCAGAACCTGCACCTCCTCCACCGTGTCGGCGTTCTGCATGCCCATCGTGAAGCCGCCGTTGGCGCGCACACGGATGGAGGGGGCGCCATCGACGGTGGTCATGAACTCCTCGGAGCGCCCGCCGTTGATGGAGGTGATGCCGGTGGCGAACGTGAACGCCCCACCCGGCAGGCCTCCCAGGTTGCCGCCGATCGTGCCGGGCACGAGCTGCGCGACCTGGGTGGCGCGGCGCGAGCTGAGCGGCGTGTCGGCGATCTGTTGGGCACCCACGGTGCGGCCGACCACCCCTGTATCGACGAGCGTCGTCGCCGCCTGAACCTGCACCGTCTCCGAGAGTCCGCCGACTTCGAGCTGCACGTCGACGCGGATGTTGACGCCGGCGTTCACGCGCACACCCGTCCTGGCGACCGGCTTGAAGCCCGACAGCGTCGCATTGATGCGATAGTCGCCGACCGGGACGTTGGGGAAGGTGTACAGCCCCGATTCGTTCGTCACCGCCCGCCGCTCGAGGCCGGTGCCTTCTGCGACGAGCACCACGTCCACGCCCGGGAGAACGCCGCCGGACGTGTCCTGAATCGCGCCCGACACCTGCGCCGTGTCGAACTGCGCCCACGCTGGCACCGCAAAGAGCAGAACTGCGAGGGCAAGAAGGGGGAATAGAGCCGAAAAGCCTGAGGGTCGACGCGGGGTCATGGGATGCCTCCTCGTCTGCCCGGCGCCAGGGCCGGGCAGTGAGTTCGCTGCGGATCAACGCGGCCGCAGTGGCGCCGAGTTATACGGCAAGCGCATCAGACCGTCAAGGCAATGCCAAGATGCTGGCACACGCAGTCGGCTATATTCCCGCTGTGCGCGCCGCGCCGATCCAGACGATTTCTCCGCAGGAAGCCGCCGCCCTGGTGACGTCGGGCATGTGGCTGGACTACGGCACCGGCGTGGGGCAGCCCGACCTGTTCGACCGGGCCCTCGGTGCCCGCATTCGTGATCTCTCGAACATCAAGATCCGCCACTGCCTGACCATGCGGCCCCGTGCCGTGCTGGATGCGGATCCCGAGGGCGATCACGTCCACACGTTCAGCCTGCACTTCTCCGGCTACGACCGGAAGAAGCACGACGAAGGGCGCTGCCACTACATCCCCGTCAACCTCGGCGAGATCTCCGACTACTACCGCCGCTTCATGGCGCCCGCCGACATCGTCGTCCTCAAGACCTGTCCGGTGGACCAGCACGGCTACTTCAACCTGTCCGCCGCCAATCTGTGGCATCGCGCCATCGTCGAACGTGCCCGCACGGTGATCGTCGAGACGAGCCGTGGACTGCCCTACGTCTACGGCGAGCACACCGGCATTCATGCCAGCGAAGTCGATTACGTCATCGAAGGAGACGACGGTCTCCCACCGGAGCTGCCGAATCCGCCGGTCCGCGAGGTGGACGCCGCGGTCGGACGCCTCATCGCCTCGGAGATCGAGGACGGCGACTGCCTGCAGATCGGCATCGGCGCCATGCCGAACGCGGTGTGCGCCATCCTGCTCGACAGCGGCGTGCGGGATCTCGGCGTCCACACCGAGATGATGACGGACGGCCTGGTGGCGCTCTACAAGGCCGGACGCATCACCGGTGCCCGAAAGCAGTTGAATCCCGGCAAGCTGGTCTACACCTTCTCCCTGGGCTCTCACGACACCTACGCGACGCTCGACCGCAACCGCGACATGTACTCCTGCCCGGTGGAGTACACGAACGCGCCGCACATCATCATGCAGAACGATCACGCGGTGGCCATCAACAACACCACGCAGATCGACCTGCAGGGACAGGCGGCCTCCGAGTCGGACGGCCATCGTCACATCAGCGGCACCGGCGGCCAGCTGCAGTTCGTGCGCGGCGCCTACGCCTCGAAACACGGCAAGTCGTTCATCTGCCTGACGTCCACCTACGACAAGCGCGGCGAGCGCCGCAGCCGGATCGTTCTCGATCTCACGCAGGGCAACGTCGTGACGACCCCGCGCTCCGACATCATGTACGTCGTCACCGAGTACGGCCTCGTGAACTTGAAGGGCAAGTCGATCGCCGAGCGGGCCCGGGCGCTCATCGGCCTGGCGCACCCGGACTTCCGGGAGGGTCTCGAGCGCCAGGCGCACGAGCACCGTCTGGTCCCGCGCGGCATCACGTTCTGACGGCACTGAACGGAAGGGCACTGCCATGACATCGAACACCACGGCCCCAACCGAGAGCCTGCTGCTCGTCGAAGCAGCGGACGGCGTCGCCACGCTGACGCTCAATCGTCCCAACCAGTTCAACGCGCTCTCGGGTGCGCTCATCGACGAATTACAGGCGGCGCTCGACCGCCTGGCGGTCGATCCCGGCACCCGCGTCGTCGTGCTCGCGGCGCAGGGCCGCGGATTCTGCGCCGGCCACGACCTCAAGGAGCTGCGGGCCATGGGCGGCGTGGAGGAAGTGGAGGCGCTCTTCGCGCGCTGCAGCCGCATGA
This sequence comes from Vicinamibacterales bacterium, assembly GCA_036004405.1. Taxonomy (GTDB): domain Bacteria; phylum Acidobacteriota; class Vicinamibacteria; order Vicinamibacterales; family UBA2999; genus DASYRM01. The sequence goes on along the minus strand of DASYRM010000073.1, from coordinate 46,149 downwards.
TGATGACGCTCACGCGGCTGCCGCAGGCGGTCATCGCCAAGGTCCACGGCCTGGCCACCGCGGCCGGCTGTCAGCTCGTCGCCACCTGCGACCTGGCGGTCGCGTCCACCGCCGCCACCTTTGCCACGCCCGGCGTCAACATCGGCGCCTTCTGTTCCACGCCGAGTGTGGCGCTCGGCCGCGCGGTCGGACGGAAGCCAGCGATGGAGATGCTCCTTACCGGCGAGGCCATCAGCGCCGAACGTGCGCGTGAGATCGGCCTCGTCAATCGCGTGGTCGCACCCGAGGCGCTCGACGCCGAGGTCGAGGCGCTGGCACGACTCATCACGTCGAAGTCGCCGGCGGCCATCGCCACCGGCAAGAGCGTGTTCTACCGCCAGCTGGAAATGCCGCTCGGCGATGCCTACGCCGTCGCGGGCACGGCGATCGCCTGCGATTTCGTCGGCGAGGACGGCAAGGAGGGGGTGGACGCCTTCCTCGGCAAACGCCCGCCGAGGTGGAAGGAACGTTCGCTCGACCAGCGGTGAATCGCCCTTGACTCGGGCCCACCACGGCACGATGCTACGCGCGCAGGAGATCCCCGATGATCGCTAGCCTTGTCTTCATGCTCGCCGCCGCCGCCCCGTCGCTGGCGCCGTGCGAGACGCTCACGAATCTCAAGTTCGACAACGCCACGATCGTCAGCGCCGCGGTGGTGCCCGAGGGCCCCGCGCCAGTCCGGGGAGGCGGCGGCGGAGCGCCACGCGGCGGCGGGGCGCGCACTGGCGGCGCGCCCGCCCAACCACCGCAGCCGCCGCAGATGATCCCGGCCCACTGCCGGGTGCGGATCGACCTCAAGCCGTCGGCCGACTCGCACATCGAGATGGAGATGTGGCTGCCGCCCGCCGAGGCGTGGACCGGCAAGTTCATGGGCGTCGGCAACGGCGGCTTCGCGGGCTCGATTCAGGGCCTGACCAACGAGATGCCGCAGGCGCTGCGGCGCGGATACGCCACCGCCGGCACCGACACCGGCCATCAGGACCAGGGCGGCGACTGGGCCGTCGGCCACCCCGAGAAGATGATCGACTTCGGTTACCGCGCGACGCACGAGATGACGCTCAAGGGCAAGCAGATCGTCAAGACGTTCTACGATCGCGCCGCGCAGTACTCCTACTTCAAGGGCTGCTCGACGGGCGGGCGCATGGCGGTGATGGAAGCGCAGCGCTACCCCGACGACTATGACGGCATCATCGCGGGATCGCTGGCCAACCGCCACATCCACATGTGGACCGCCGGCATCGAGCGCAGTGTCTCCCTGTCGAGGCATCCCGAGGGGGCGATCTCGAAGGAGCAGGCGGCGCGTGTCAACGAGCTCGTGACGAACAAGTGCGACACGCTGCACGAGGGGTTCCTGAACAACCCGAAAGCGTGCAAGGTGGATTTCGCCGCGCTGAAGTGCTCGGGCGCGAGCTCCGATTCCTCGTCGTGCCTGAGCGAGGCGCAGCTCAAGACGGTGGAAACGTTCTATGGCGGCGTCAAGAATTCGAAGGGCGAGCTGATCTTCTCCGGCCAGGCGCTCGGCAACCCGATCGGCGCCCAGCAGCCGACGAATCAGTCGCCCGGCGGACTCTTCGATCTCGTCCGCATCGCCTACAACGAGCCGAAGCGCGACTGGACCACGTTCGATCTCGATCGCGACATGAAGGTGCTCGACAAGGAGATCGGCTACGTGGACGCGGTGAACCCGGACCTCGGCAAGTTCAAGAAGAGCGGCGGCAAGCTGCTCCTCACGCACGGCTGGGGCGACACCGGCATCACGCCCGAGAACACGGTGCTCTATTACGAGACGGTGCTCGACAAGATGGGCGCCAACCAGAGCGATTGGGTCCGCCTCTTCATGGCCCCCGGCATGGGCCACTGCGGCGGCGGTCCTGGCGTCAACACGTTCGACTCGATCACGACGCTCGAGAAGTGGGTCGAGAAAGGCATGGCGCCGGAGACCATGATGGGCACCGGCGCCAACGGGTTCTCGCGCCCGCTGTGCGCCTATCCCCAGTTCGCGGAATACAAGGGCAGCGGCGATCTCAAGGACGGCAGCAACTGGGCCTGCAAGGCGCCGCCCGCGGGCGCATCGAGGAAGTGACGCCGATGGCCGCTCAAGAGAACCGGCGTTTCGTGGCTGGGGCGATTGCGACGGCGTTTGCGGCCGCGTGCCTCACGGCTGTCACCGCCGCACAGCAGGCCCCCGCCGCACCGCGGCCACCCGACACCCGGCCCGACACCCCGGGAAGCGGACGCTTCGCGGCGATGAAAGAAGAAGTGCCGTCGCTGCCGCGGCACGTCGTGTATCGCCCGAAGGATCTCGCCGCGCTCGGATCCCTGAAGCTCGGCGTCGTGGCCTGGGGAAATGGCGGCTGCTCCGACGACGGCGCGAGCAGCCGGATGCACCTGCTCGAGATCGCCTCGCACGGCTACCTCGCCATTGCCAGCGGCCGGATTCTGAGCGGCCCCGGCGCGCCGCCCGCCGAGCCGCGCCCGGCGCCGCAGGCTGGTCAGATCGCGCCGGCGCGCACGCAGCCGTCGGACCTCACCGACGCGGTCAACTGGGCGCTCGCCGAGAACACGCGCCAGGGCAGCCCCTATTTCGGGCGCATCGATCCGGCGCTCGTCGCGTACTCGGGGTGGAGCTGCGGCGGTCTCCAGGCGATCCAGGTGGCCAAGGATCCACGGGTGAAGGCGCTCGTGCTCCACAACACCGGCGTACTCAACGACGGTCCAGGCGCCATTCCAGGGATGGACGTCCGCAAGGACGCGCTGCAGACGATCCACACGCCGACCATCTACATCCTGGGCGGACCCACGGACATCGCGTATCCGAACGGCATGGACGACTTCAAGCGGATCGCGCACGTACCGGTGGCGGTGGCCAACCTGCCGGTCGGGCACGGCGGCACGTTCCAGCAGGACAACGGCGGTGCCGCCGCTTCGGTGGCGGTGAGCTGGCTCGACTGGCAGCTCCGCGGCGATACCCGAAGCGCCGCGCGATTCCTCGGTGACGCCTGCGGGCTCTGCCAGGACTCGCAGTGGTCGTTCGAGCGCAAGCAGTTTCCCGCGGCGCGCGGCAGCCGATAACAGGCGGGAATCGTTCCGCTTCGCCTAGCGAAAGCCGGCCGGCGCGCCCGCGGCGACGCATCTCGACTTTTGCGCTTTTTTTGCTGACAATTAGCGCGTCCGGGCGCCTGCGTCCCGGACGACGGTTGGTGCCGATCACCTTTCTGGAGTTGCAGCATGACTAAGCGAACTGTGGGATGTGTCCTCCTGGGCGGGCTTCTGATGGCCGGCGTGTCAGTGCAGGCTCACCATTCTCTGGCGGGCGTGTACGACATGAAGAAGGAAGCGGAAGTTTCGGGCTCGGTCGAGAAGGTGCAGTTCGTGAACCCGCACGGCTCGCTGACGCTCGCAGTCAAGGAAGCGGACGGCACCATGAAGGACTGGGTGTTCACGCTCGGCTCCGCCACCGCGCTCGCGCAGCGCGGGATCGGCCGCACCGGCCCGAACGCGTTGCACGCCGGCGACATGATCAGCGTGAAGTTCATCCCCGCGCGCAGCGGCGCTCCGCTCGGCTTCCTGAAGTCTGTGACCATGCCCGACGGGCGCGTGGTGCAGATCTCGGCCGGCAACGCCAACGACTAGGCTGGAGCCCGACATGTCGTTTAGACGAACCATGAAGTGGACACGTGTCGTCATCGGCGCGCTGTTCGCGATCAGCGCGGCGTCGGCTGCGTTCGCGCAGGCGCCGCCGGCGGCGCAGGGCGCCGGCCCGCAGGGGGCCGCAGGTGGTCAGGGTCGGGGGCGCGGAGAGCCGCCGCCACCGTACCGCCCCGCGAAGGACGCCAAAGACCTCAAGTCCGTGCTCTTCAACTGGACCTGGTACCTGGGCATGCTGCGCGGCGTCGACGAGCACGAGCTGATGGTCTCGCTCGAGTATCAGGGCAAGGGCACCGTGCAGGTGGACGGGCAGCCGTGCACCCTCACGAAGTATCGCGTGAGCACCAACTACCAGCTGCCGGGCCAGCGGACGCAGTACACCTGCACGCGCGCCAACGGCCAGGCCTACTCCGTCATCGAAGTCCTCAACGGCGCCTACGCCTGGAACGAAGACGTGATGGGCGCGGAGATCGGTGGGACAAAGGGCCAGGCCACGCCGATGGCGGCGGCGACGCAGGAGCGGCTGATCCGCCTGTGGGCCAGCCCGCAGGGAGCCCCGAAGGCGGCGCTCCTCGCCGCGCGGACGACCACCGAGCTCGGCCCCAACCCGAGCGTGGGCCTGAAGGACGGCGACATGACGTCGGGCTCGACGAGCCTGGTGTGGGAAGGCGGCAAGCCGGTGGTGACGTTCCCGATTCCGGGCGTTCCCGGCGCCACCGCCACCGCCACGCTGGACGCGAAGTTCATGGCCGAGAAGATCGTCGTCAAGAACGGCGCGACCACCACCGAGTTCACCTACGGCGATTACAAGGACTGGAACAACCCGCTGAACAAGGTGGACGTGTTCTACGCCGGCAAGATGGTGGAGCGGCGCAACGGCGCGGCGGTTCGCGACCTGACGACGACCGAAACCGAAACCGGCAGCGTGTACGTGGTGATGCCGGTGCCGGCGAGCGTGAAGAAGGCGATCACGCCGACCGCGCAGGTGCCCTCGGTGCCGCTGCCCACCGTCACGCTGGCCGCGAGCACGACCACGCCGCGCTTGCCCAACGGCAAGCCCGACCTGACGGGCAACTGGGGCGGCGGCGGGTTCAACTGGAGGTACGGCAACCGCCGGTGCGGCCCCACGCAGGTGGAGTGCACGCGCGAGATCAACCAGACCGCCGATTTCGAGTTCGAAGCGCCGCCGCGATTCGGCCCCGCCCGCCCGCTCTACAAGCCCGAGCACTGGGACAAGATCCAGAAGCTCGACATGTGGACGAACAAGGAAGATCCGGTGATGACCTGCCAGCCGCTCGGGCTTCCGCGCAACGGCCCGCCGCGGCGCATCGTCCAGAGCGACAAGGACATCATCTTCTTCTACGGGCAGTATGCCGACGGCGGCGGCGGGCAGGGTGAATACCGCATCATGCCGACCGACGGCCGCAGGCACAACCCGAACGACGTGACGACTACCTACTACGGTCTGACGGTGGGCAGCTGGGAGGGCGACACGCTGGTGCTCGACTCGATCGGGTTCGTCGACACCACGTGGCTGTCGCGCGGCGGCTTCTTCCACACGTCCGACATGCACGTGGTGGAGAAGTTCACGCGCTCGGGCAACGAGATCAAATACGAGGTGACGGTCGAGGATCCCGATGTGCTCGTCGAGCCGTTCGTGATGACACCGAGGATTCTGCGGATCGCCAACTTCCCGGACGCCGGGCTCTTACCCGAGCGCGGCAACTGCGAGGTCTACGAGCTGGGCGACATCACGTCGCAGATCCGGCACTGACGGGCCGCCTGACCACCTCCGCTAAAGCTACGGTGGTCCGCCGTAGCCTTGGCGAAGGCGGAAGGCGGCCCCTATGTAGGCGGGGCGCAGCGCTTGCGCACCGCCTTTTTTGTTCATCGCCGAGCGAGAGTCATCTCGCCACTCAGTCGCTCCCGCATCACCTGCGCCTCCTGGCGCGTGAAGGCCAGCGGCTTCTTGGGATCCGGGCTGAGTGAGCGCGCCATCAAGCCCGCATCGGCATGCCCGGCGCCCGGAAGCAGCACATGCGCCAGCTCGTGTGCCATGACGACGCCAAGGAACCAGCCCGGTTGCACGTGGTAAAACCTCGCGAGGGCTTCAACGCGGTCGTAGTGCACGTAGACGCGATAGGCCGGTGGAATCGCGAATCCGAGCCGATTGACCTCTCCGGCAATCAAAAGATCCGCGTCTCGTTGATCGAGCAGGACCAGACGAATTCGGTCGTGTCCCGACGCCGCGACGGAGAGCCCATCGCTCTGCATCACGAACGTCACGCGGATGCCGGCCTCGTCGAAGATGAAGCGGATGCGCGTGCATGCCAACGCGAGCTCCGACGCCGCTGAGGGCGACCGGTTGTCCATGACGACCTCGAGCGCGGGCCGTCGATCGGCCGTCCGCGCGGTGACGCTGGTACCGCCCCACACACAGGCCAGAAGCGCCGAAATGACGAAACCATTGCGGGCCATACATTCCTCACTCCTTCCAACGGGTGGGAACGCAGGACCGCACCGCAGACGGGCGAAGCTACATCACGGCGTGCAGGCGGACGCAGGACCGATCGACGCCGTCAGGCGTCTAATCACCGACATGACAGCGTCATTGACAATGCGACTGAGCTGGTGCCTCGTCATCGCGGGCCTGGCCGGCCTCATGCACCCGTCGCCGGTCGAGGCGTGCAGCTGCGGCGTTGGGAGCTCGCCGCCGGCGGCGGCGCTGCAGGGCCTCGACGTCGTGTTCGTGGGCACGGTCGCCCAGGTTGAGGGCCGAAAACCCTGGAGCCGAGTAAATTCGGACGGCTCGATCAGCGGTGGGATGGGCAACGGGCCAACGATCGTTACGTTCAACATCTCTCGGCTGTTTCGCGGCGACTCCGCGGGGCAGATTGCGGTCGTGGGCGACGGCACCAGTTGCGATCAGCCGTTCAAGCACGGTGAAGCGTGGCTCGTGTACGCGCGCACTCGCGAGGGTCGTGTCACGACCACCGAGTGCACACGAACCCGGTTGCTGGCCGACGCCGGCGAGGACGTGAAGTACCTCGAAGGGATCGAGCTGGGCCGCCCCCAGGCCGTCTTGCACGGGCTTGTGCTCCGTGAGCGGCTTGACGCAGCCGGACACACACACGGCTACGGGCTGTCGGAGCCGCTCGACGTCATCGCGGCGGGACCGGGGCAGCTGTTTGCAGTCAAGACCGAGGAGCGCGGACCGTACCAGCTCGTGTTGCCACCGGGCGACTTCGATGTGTGGGGCGAGCGAGATGGACAGGTCGTCACCCCAAGGACGCGCCTGCGGCTCGAGAAGGGTGACGAGACACGGCTCATCCTGCTGGCCCGGTTCGACTGAGCCACTCGTATTCGTCCCCGAGCGGCTGAACCCCGGCGCCCTTGACGAAGCACAGATAGGCCGCAAGCGTCCCCGCTATCCGGATGCGCTGGTAGACCGACGCGCCGAACATCGTGCCGACCAGCGCGAGGACGATCGACACACTCACGCGACGTGACGCGTGCTGGACACGGGCGAGGGGCATGGCATGGGCTCCAGCGACGCGAGGAAGCGCACTTCGCGCGTCATCTCGCGGCTGAACTCGCGGTGCAACGACTGCAGCGCGGCGTCGGTGTACTCGAACGAGGCGATTTCGTCGGTGATTTCGAACAGGCGCCGTGACAGGTCGAGGCGCGTCGCCTCGAACTGCTCCATCGCGGCGGTGGTGCCCTTGATGACCGCGCGCGCCAGCAGCTCGGCGTCGCGGAGTGCGTCGGTGATGCCGTGGGCGGTCGCCGGGTCCTTGAAGTAGCCCGCGTCGCCCACGAGCGCCCATCCGGGTCCGGTGCTGCGCTTGATATATCCCGGGTGGCCGCCGAATCCGTGGACCGGTTCCACCTGCGTCGCGCTCTCGAGACGATCGGCGAACTCGGGACAGACCGCGCGCAGCAGGCGGCGGTAGGCGGTCGCCGGGTCGCCGCCGACCTGCTCACGGAAGCCGGCCGCCGGCAGCGAGACGAACACGCAGGTGGCCTCGTTGGTGGGAATCGCGCCCACGCTGCCACCGGGCCGGAACACCCAGCGGTAGGCACTCTCGTTCAGACCGCGCCAGTAGCTGTAGAGCACGCCGGCCGCGTGCGTGCCGGTCACGATCGGCATGGCGCCCACGCGTCTGGCAATGGTCGAGTAGAGCCCGTCGGCCCCGATCACCAGATCGGCCTCGATGTCGTGCCGGCTCCCGTTGGCGGTCGCGGTCACGCCGCGCACGCGTCCGTCGACGCCGGTCAACACGCCGTCCACGCGCACGCCGTACACCACTTCGGCGCCGCTCTCGACCGCCGCGGCCGACAGGAGGCCGTCGAGCAGGACGCGCCTCGGCGCATAGAGCGCCTCGACTCCGTACTTCGGCTCGACCGGTACGGTCACCGCTTCGTGGGCGTAATCGAACGTCGTCGCCGTGACCGCTGGCGTGCCCTGCTCCACGATGGCCGGAAGGACACCCCACCGGTGCAGTTGCAGGACAGCACCTCGCATCAACGCATGGGTCGAGAGCGTGTCGGTGCCGTACCGGCCGCGATCCACGACCACCACGCGAGCGCCCGCCCGAGCCAGCAGCAGCGCGGTGGCGGCTCCGGCACATCGGGCTCCGACGATGACGACGTCAGCTTTCATGATCCTTTCGACCCGCGAATGGCGGCCTTCAAGGTGTCACGCGCCGTTCGTCCCCAAACCCCGCAAGACCGCCGGATTTGCTCGGTGTTGGGACTACAATCGGCGCTCCACGACACCCTTTCCCGGGGGCGGCATGAAGACCCTGCTCCGATTGGCGTTCGTCGCACTCCTCGGTACAACGGCGTCTGCGCAGTGGGTGAACGTTCCGGCACCCCAGATCCCTCGCACGCCCGACGGCAAGGCGAATCTCGCGGCCCCGGCACCGCGCCTGCCCGACGGCACGCCGGATCTGTCCGGCATCTGGCAGCCGCCGACCGGCTACATCCGCGACCTCGCGCGCGACGTCAAAGAGCCCGTGCCGTTCCAGCCGTGGGCCAAGGCGCTCTACGACGAGCGTGCCGCCGGGAAGTTCTGGCGCCAGGAGCCGGACGCGAACTGTCTGCCGCAGGGCGTCCCCAAGGTGCTGTTTGCTCCGGCGCCGTGGCGCATCGTGCAGACGCCGAAGATCGTGTTCTTCGTGCACGAGGCGTTCAATCTGTGGTGGCAGGCGTTCATGGACGGACGCCGGTTCGAGCTCACGGCGGACGTCGCGCCGACGTGGCACGGCTACTCGACGGCGAGCTGGCAGGGCGACACGCTGGTGGTCGAGAGCGGCGGCTTCAACGGCCGCGTGTGGCTCGATCAGCTGGGCAAGCCGTCCACCGAGGCGCTGCGCGTGACGACGCGGTTCCACCGGAAGGACTTCGGGCACATGGACATCGGCGTGACGATCGACGACCCGAAGGCCTACACGAAGCCGTGGGGCAACACGATTGCCGTGACGCTGCTGCCCGACACGCAGCTGATGGAATTCATCTGCCTCGAGAACGAGAAGAAGACCGGCGGAACCAGGTAACGCTGGAGCGGAGGACTTCGATGCGCGCTGGCCGAGTGTGTGACACCGTCGTGGGCGTCGTGCTGCTGACCGTCGCGTCGGCCGCCCAGGCGCCGTCGCCTCTGCGTCCGATCCCGTTCTCCGACACGCGTCTCGCCAATGGCCTGCGCGTGATCATCTCGGAAGATCACTTCGCGCCGGTCTACGCGATTGCGGTCAGCTACAGCGTCGGATCGAAGGACGAGCGCCCCGGCCGCACCGGCTTCGCGCACCTTTTCGAGCACATGATGTACAAGGGCTCCGACAACATCGGACCCGGCGAGCATTTCTTCCTCGTGTTCAACAACGGCGGGTCGATGAACGGGACCACCAACACCGACCGCACGCTCTACTTCGAGGTGATGCCGCGGAACCAGCTGGATCTCGGCCTGTTCCTGGAATCCGATCGCATGCGGTCGCTCGCGATCACGAAAGAGAACCTGGACAACCAGCGGCAGGCGGTGCAGGAAGAGCGGCGCCTGCGCCTCGACAACCAGCCTTACGGCAAGAGCGCGGAACGCTTCAACCAGCTCGCCTACGACAACCCCGCCTACCACCACTCGGTCATCGGCTCGATGGAGGACCTGAACGCCGCCACCGTCGACGACGTCGCCAGCTTCTTCCGCACCTACTACGCGCCGAACAACGCGGTGGTGGCCATCGTCGGCGACGTGGACACCAAGGACACGCTGGCCAGGGTCGAGAAGTACTTCGGCAACATCCCCCGCCAGCCGAGCCCGGTGGCTGTCGATCTCTCGGAGCCCGAGCTGAAGGCCGAGCGCCGCGAGACGATGCAGGACCGCCTGGCGCGGCTGCCGCAGATCAACATGGGCTACAAGATTCCCCCCGCCACGCACGCCGACTGGCCGGCCCTGTCTGCGCTCGGCCAGATCCTCGGCAGTGGCGAGAGCTCGCGCCTCTATCAGCGGCTGGTCAAAACGCAGGAGCTGTGCGCCAATGTCGGCGCGGGCAGCGCGCAGCGGATGGGACCGGCGCTGTTCACCATCACCTGCGCCGTCCGGCCGGGCAAGAACATCGCCGACGCCGAAGCCGCGATCACCGAGGAGGTGTCGCGGCTGCAGGCCAGTCCGGTGACCCCCGAGGAGCTGCAGCGCGTCCGCAGCTCGGCCCGCCGCGGAGCGGTCGCCATCCGCGAGAGCACTCTGACGCGCGCCCAATCGCTGGCCGACAACGCGGCGCTCTACAACGATCCGAACCGGATCAACACGGTCAACGAGAGGATCGCGGCGGCGACCGCCGCCGACGTGCAGCGCGTCGCGGCGCGTTACCTGCAGTCCACGAACAGGGTCGTCATCCACACGCTGCCGGCGGGTGCGCCGGCCGCGCCGCCGCCCGGTAGCGCGAAGTGAAGGAACCGCATATGAAGCCTTTCCGAGTCCTGGCCGTCCTGCTGCTCGCATCGACGCCCGCGGCCGCGCAGGACTCCCCTGCCGCGCAGCCGCCGACCGACTTCAAGGGCGTGGTGCTCAAGAACAAGGCGCCGGTCTCCAACGACGTGCTCCGCGTGACGTTCCGCCGCCCGTTCGAGGCGAAGCTGAAGAACGGCATGGACCTGATGGTGCTCGAAGAGCACCGGTCGCCGACGGTGCAGGTGGAGATCGCGGTGCCGGCGTCCACGCTCTACGATCCCGAGGGCGTCCCGATCAGCGCGGCGATGACGTCGCTGATGCGGCTCGGGACCAAGACGCGCGACGCGAAGACCATTGCCGAGACCCTGGCCGGGCTGGGCGCGTCGATCACCTTCAACGTCGGCGATCGCTACGCCTACGCCCGCTTCTCCACCCTCACCGAGAACCTCGACGCGGTGCTGGAGCTGACCTCGGACATGCTGTTCAACTCGACGTTTCCCGAGGAGGAGCTCGGCAAGTGGAAGAATCAGCAACTGAGCTTCATCCAGCAGGTCCGGGCGCTACCCGAGTTCCTGGCGCAGGAGCGGTTCGCCCAGGCGATGTATCCCGAGGATCGGCGCTCGTTCCTGCTGCCGACGCCCGACGGGGTGGCACGCATCAACCGCGCGATGGTGCTGGAGCAGTACGCCAAGGTCTATCGTCCCGAGCGCGGCCGGGTGACGGTGCTCGGCGACGTCAGCGCCAAGGACATTGCCCCCAAGCTGGAAAGGCTGATGGCGTCGTGGAGCGGCAAAGGCTCGACCGCGCCTGAACTGCCGCTGCCGCCGGTCACCAAAGGACGGCGCCTGATTCTCGTCAACCGGCCGGGCTCGGTGCAGACGGTGCTCTACATCGGCAATCACGCGATCGATCGCCTGAGCCCGGACTACATCCCGGTGCAGGTGCTGAACCGCGTGCTCGGCGGCGGCCCCGCGTCACGGCTCTTCCGCAACATCCGGGAAGACAAGGGCTACACCTACGGGATCAGCAGCGGGTTCTCCGCTTCCCGCTACTTCAACCACTTCTCGTCGCAGACCTCGGTTCGCACCGAGGTCACCGCCGACGCGCTGCGCGAGATCCTGAAGGAGTTCGCCGACATCCGCACACGTCCGGTGCCCCCCGACGAGCTCCAGAACGCGAAGCGCGCGGTCGTGGCAGGCTTTGCCCTGAGCACGGAGAACCCGGGCGCGGCGCTCGGGAACGCGACTCAGATCAAGGAATACGGGCTGCTTGCGGACTACTGGGATACCTACCCGGAGAAGATCGCGGCGGTGACGGCGGCCGACGTGCAGCGCGTGGCGCAGAAGTACATCCCGCTCGACGACATCGTGATCGTCGCCGTCGGCGACGCGGCCAAGATCCGCGCGTCGCTGGCGACGTTCGGCACGCTGGAGGAATGGGACGCCGACGGCAAGCGTCTCCCCTCGAACTAGAGTCGTGGGGGCCGCCTTCAGGCGGCCCGGTCATGTAGCGGACCCTTCAGGTCCGCCTGCGGGTCGACGCGTCGAGGCCGACAGCCGCACTGGACGGGCCACGGCCAGGCCGGAGGGAGGCATGTGGCGCAGGCGGACCTGAAGGTCCGCCTCTACGTACCTCACGGGGCCGCCTGAAGGCGGCCCCTACTTTCGCGCTTCCTCGATGATCGACGTGTCGATGAACGAGGCGAGCTCGGCGCGCGAGCGCGGTGGCCGCGACTGGATGTTGGCCACCCACTTCTCTTCTTCGACCAGCAGGTTGAGCAGGTCGGGCGCCACCGCCAGCGAAAAGCCGTGGTGCTCCCACGACCGCGCGATCTCTGGCGCCGGATGCTTGGTGACGCGGCTGATCAGGTCGAAGTAATTCGACGGCTCGCGGCGGAGGTGGCCGGTCTGGGCGATGATCTCGCGGACGAAGGCCACCAGCTCCTTGCGGCGGCGGGGATCGTTCAGCACGTCGGTCGTCGAGTAGATGCTGTACATCTCGCGATAGACCCGGTTGTCCTGGAAGGTGATCGCATCCTGACCCAGGAGCTCCACCGTGTTCTGCGACTCCGGCTCCCACATCGAAATCGCGTCGGCGTCGCCCTTGGCCACCGCGGCCGCCATGGCGGTGGCCGGCGCGCTGACCAGCGTGACGTCGGATTCCTGGAGGCCGGCCGTCCGCAGCAGTGCCACCAGGTGGTAGTGCGCCGACGTCGTCCGCGGGGTCACGATACGCTTGCCCTTGAGATCGGCCAGCCTGCTGATGCCCGCGGATCGCTTGGCGACGATGCGGTAGTTGCCGTCGACCAGCGTGAAGAGCAGCCGCACCTTGGGGTTGTCGCGCAGCACCACCAGCATCTGGGTGGTCGCGTTGCCGGCGGCGTGGGCCCCGTTGTTCTGCAGCGTGCGGACGCCCCCGTTGATGTAGGTGAACCGCGCTCCGAACGGCCCCTCCTTCGCCATGTAGACCGGAGCGGCCTCGACCACCGCCGTCGCCACCGCCACCGTAAAGAGCGCGTCGGCCGGGAGCGGCGTGGGCGGAGCCTGAGCCGGCGCCTGTCCGGCCATGCGACTGCTGCCGGCAACAAGGATCGCGACGGCCACGAACGCGGAGAAACGGCGGATCATGACGCGGAGTCTATCGCGCCGACGGAGCACACCCATACCTAGCGTGGGGTATTCGACAACACGTCCAGTTTGTAGCCGGCCTTGCCGAACAGGTAGTTCCGCGATTCGTCCGCCATTTCCCGGAACTTCTCCATGTTCACGCCCGGCATCCGGCCTCGCAGCTTGCGAATCCGGCCGCCGATGATCACCGTGTCCACGTTGCGGGTGTCCGCGGCCAGCACCACCGTCCCGATCGCATGGTTGGACGGATAGAGGTTGATGTCGTCGGTGCGAATCATCACGACGTCGGCTTCCTTGCCTGGCGTCAGCGTCCCGCACCGGTCCAGCAGACCGGCGCACGCCGCGCCGCCAGCGGTGGCGCACTCGAGCACGGTCCGCACGCTGACGGGCGTCGGCGCCTTGGCATCGCCGTTCACCTTGCGATAGGTGGCCATGGCGCGCTGCACGTTGAACGCCACCCGCATCTCGCTGAACATGTCGGTGCCGTACGACACCTCGTTGTCGATGCTGAAGCCGGGCCGCATCCCGTGGTCCAGCGCTTTCTGGAACGCAAACACCCCTTCGCCCAGCCCGTACTGCGCGTCCGACCGCGGGCAGACGTTCACCGTCGCGCCCGCATCCTTGACCCGCTGCCACACCTGATCCGGCCACCCCTGGCAGTGGTTGAACGTGATGTCGGAGCGGACCAGCCCTTCGCTCAGGAACTGGTCGAACTCCGGTCCGGCGGCGTTCGACTCGGTGGTGATCCGGATGCCGAGCCGGCGCGCGAAGGCGTAGTTCTCGCGGCTCATCCCGGAGAACAGCCGCAACGTCACCAGCTGATCGGCCGACATGAAGAACGTTTTCTGCAGCCGTTCGAGATCCCGCGGCCACTGCCGGTCCCACTCGCCCACCTGCGGGGCGCCCGACGCGTGCACGCCGCGAATCCCCGAGTCGAGGAGCGCCTGCACCGCGGCGTCCGAGTGCGCGGCCGAACGCGAGTTGTGCGAGTTGTCGATGATGCAGGTGATGCCGGCGTCGATGCAGCCGAGCGCGGTGATCAGGTTGCCGACGTAGATATCGTGCGGACGGTAGTGGCGCGCGAACCCGTTGTGGGTGGTCGCCATGTATTCGGCGATGGCGCCGTCGGGAATGATGCGGCGCAGCTGCCCTTCCCACGAGTGGCGGTGGGCATCGACGAACCCGGGGATGACGATCGTATTGGCCGCATCGATCACCTGCGCCTGCGCCGGCGCCTTCACCTGATCCCCGACGGCGGCGATCTTGCGGCCGTCGATGAGCACGTCGCCCTTCACGAAATCGCCCACCTTGGGGTCCATGCTCACGACGGTGCCGCCCTTGAGCAGAATCGGCTGGCGTGAAGCTGGCGCACCGCGCCAGATGCGCTCCAGCGTGCCGGCATCCTCCGCGGCCGGCGCCCGCTGCGCCGCCGCCGTGTCGCGCAGGAGGAGCGGCGCCACCGCGATCGCCGTGGCCGCTTTGATCGCGTCGCGCCGCGACACCGGTCTAGGTGTGCTTGACATGTGCCCTCGCAATCTGGCCCAACGTCGGCGTACCGCACTGGCGCATGGTCAGCGTCAGTTCGGCGTTGAGGATGTCGAGGACGCGCTCCACGCCCTCTTGTCCGTAGGAAGCGAGTCCCCAGGTGTAAGGGCGGCCGATGCCCACCGCACGCGCGCCGTAGGCGATCGCCTTGAACGCGTCGGCGCCGCGGCGGACGCCCCCGTCCACCAGCACCGGGATCTGGTTGTTGACGGCATCCACGACTTCCGGAACGGTCTCGATGGTCGGACGCAGCGTCTCGGTGGCGCGGCCGCCGTGATTCGACACCAGGATGCCGTCGGCGCCGCTCTCGCGCGCGAGCCTGGCGTCCTCGCCGGTCTCGACGCCCTTGATGACGATCTTCATCGAGGTCAGCTTCTTCAGGCGGCCCACCCAGTTCCAGGTCGCCGAGAGGGGGTTGATGCGGTTGCTGCTGAGGCCGCTGAACATGACGGGGTCACGCCGTCCGCCGGTGGCGGTCGCGTGGCACGCCGCGCACTGCCGGGTGTCGGTGCGCTGGAATCGCGTCGCCGTCTCGAGATTCCGCCCCGCCAGATTGTCGATGGTCCAGACCAGCACCGGGCAGCCGGCGGCCTCGACGCGCCGTACGAGCTTCTCGGTGTCCTCCCAGGCCTGGGGAATATAGAGCTGATACCAGAGCCCGCCGCCGCGCGCGGCGATCACGTCTTCCACCGCAATCGAGGTCTGTGTGGACAGCACCTGGAGCGTGTTCCTGGCCCTGGCCGCGCGTGCCGTCGCCACCTCGCCGTCCGGATGGAACATGCGATGGCCACCCACCGGGCAGATGAAGATGGGGCTGGCGAACCGCTGGCCGAAGAGCTCGATGCCGGTGTCCACCTTGGAGACGTCCACCAGCCGGCGCGGGCGCAGCTGAATGGTCTTGTACGCCGCCACGTTGGCCTGCAGCGTCAGGTTGTCGTCCACGCCGCTGGCCATGTAGCCCCAGTGCGCGGGCGGCAGCCTGGCCTTCGCGAGCGCTTCGAAGTCCATCACGCTCAGCACGTCCTTGGCCGGCGGGGCGGCGGCGGTTTCCTGCGCCCAGGCTTCGCGCAACCCGTACGCCAAGAGAGGGCTGGCGGCCAGGAACCGGAAGAACTCGCGTCGATAGCGAATGTGGCGCTGGGGACGGCCCATGGCCGCTCATTCTAGGCCAGGGGTGCCTACCCCGAACGGGCTATGGTCTCGGCAGGCGTTCCGGGTGCACCCTGCTTCGCCATGAGGACTCGCACGAGCAATTTCGCGCTGATTGGCTTGACGCTCATCGCCAGCGCGTCCCTGGGTCTGGTTTCGAGCGCGCAGGGACCTCAGCGCAGGGGATCCGCGTCCGGCTCGTACACCGCGCCACGAAACGCCTTTGGGCAGCCGGATCTCGAAGGCGTGTGGGCCAACGACAGCATCACGCCGCTGCAGCGCCCCACGGCGTGGGCCAACAAGACCACGCTGACCGACGCGGAAGTCGAGCAGCTCAAGAGAGCGAGCCGCCAGCTCGAAGAGAACGGCGACGCCCTCTTCGGCGACGAGCTGGTGCTCGATGCGCTCGAGGGCAAGGCGAAGCCGTCGTCGCACGACACACAGACCGGCAACTACAACGGGTTCTGGCTGCCGAGCCGCGACATCGACCACCGGACGTCGCTCATCATCGATCCGGCCAACGGCCGCATCCCCGACCAGACACCCGAGGCGCGGGCTCGCGCCGCCGCGACGGCCGAACAGCGACGGCTGCATCCCGCCGACGGCCCGGAGAGCCGCGGCCTGAGCGAGCGCTGCATCACCTTCGGCGTGCCGCGGTTCCAGGCCGCCTACAGCAGCGTCTACCAGATCGTGCAGGGGCCCACCGACGTCGTGTTCAACATGGAGACGATCCACGACGCCCGGGTGATCCCGATCGACGGGCGCAAGCACCTGCCCGAGTCGATGCGCCAGTGGCTCGGCAACTCACGCGGACACTGGGAAGGCGAGACGCTCGTGGTGGAGACGCGAGGCTTCTCGCCGAAGAGCAACATGCTCGGCTCGTCGAGCGGCCTGCACCTGGTGGAGCGCTTCACGCGCGTCGCCGCGGACACGTTGCAGTACGACGCGACGATGAGCGATCCGGCGACGTGGACGCGGCCATGGACGGCGCGGGTGCTCTTCAAGCGCACGAACGACCCGCTGATCGAGTACGCGTGCCATGAGGGGAACCACGGGATGTTCGGCATCCTGTCGGGCGCGCGGAAGCAGGAAGCCGAGCAGGCGGCGGCAAAACGGTGAAATCGCAGGGGCTGCGTTAAGATCACGCTCGTAGATGCGCCGGGCGCTGCTCGTCGTCCTGTCGATCGTAGCGGCGCTCGTCCCCACCAGCGCGGACGCCAAGTGGACGTTGGTCCGCTCCGAGAACTTCACCTTCATCGGCGACGCGTCCGAAGGGCAGATCCGCCGCATCGCGCAGAAGCTCGAACAGTTTCGCGAAGTGATGCTGAAGGCGTTGCCCGGCGCGACCGCGGCGTCGCCGGTCCCCACCGTCGTGATGGTGTTCGCCACCGATCGATCGCTCCGGCCGGTCGCGCCGCTCTTCAACGGCAACCCGATCGAGCTGGCCGGCTATTTCCAGCCGGGCGAGGACGTGAACTACATCGCCATCGATGCCGAGTTCATCGACCCGGCACTGCTGGCCATCTTCCACGAGTACTCGCACTTCCTGGTGACCAACAGCATTGGTCCGCTGCCGTCCTGGGCCAGTGAAGGGCTGGCGGAAGTCTACGAGCTCGTGCAGGAGCGCGACGGCGGCAAGAAGGCGATGGTCGGCCTGGCGCCGCAGCAGCACGTGGAGCTGCTGAAGGCGAGCACGCTGATCCCGATTCGCGATCTGCTGGAGATCAACCAGCAGTCGTCGGTCTACAACGAAGGCAGCCGCCGCGGCGTGTTCTACGCGCAGTCGTGGGCGCTGGTGCACTACCTGACGTTTGGCAACGCCGAGCGGACGAAACAGTTCCGGCAGTTCCTGGCCAGCGTACGCAGCGGATCGCCGGCTCCGGCGGCGTTTGCCGAGGCGTTCGGCGACGCGGCGGTGCTCGATCGCGAGCTCTTCATGTACGTCCGGAACTATCTGTTTCCCGCCATCCTCTTCGATTTCGGCGAGAAGGTCGGGGCCGGTACCGTCCAGAAGGGGCAGCCGCTCGACGACATGGAAGCGGCGATCTACCTCGCCGATCTGCAGGGACGGGTCGGACGCCTCGAAGAATCCCGCACGCGGCTGGCGGCGATCGTGAAGCAGAACCCCAACGCCGCGCGGGCGCACACCGCGCTGGGCCTGCAGGAGTTTCGCGCCAACCAGATCGACAAGGCGCTGCCGCTGCTCGAACGGGGCTCGGCGCTCGGGACCAACGACGGCTGGGTGCAGAACGCGTATGGCCGGGCGCTCATCGCCCAGTTCGGCGGCGGCGGCGGTTCGGACAACGCGCAGGCGACGGTCCAACGCGCGCGGACCGTGCTGACTCGCGCCGTGGAGCTCGATCCGAACTCCGCCTTTGCCGCCGCCATGCTCGGGTACGTCGAGCTGATTCTCGACACCGACGCCGCGCACGCCGCGGCACTGCTCGAGCGCGCCACCCACCTCGCGCCGTCGCGTGAGCAGTACCGGCTGTTCCTTGCGCAGGCGTGGATGCGCCAGCGAGAGTTCGCGAAGGCCACCGGTCAGCTGGGACCGCTGGTGGCCAGGGGGCGCGACCCGCAGATTCGGTCGCAGGCGCGCGATCTGCTCGGAAGGGTCGGCGCGATGCAGAATGCTCCGGCGACGGCGCCGGCCGGCGCGCCGGCCGCGCCAACCGCCGAGCAGCTCGCCACACTCGCCGCCCTCAGCCGAACCACCAACACCGGCGGTCCGCCGACGGTAAGTGCTGTGGGTGCCACGGGGTCCGGCGCCTACGTTCGCCTCGACCTGCGGCCGGTCGCCGCCGGCGAGACGCGCGTGCGCGGCCAGTTCGTGGCGGTCGAGTGCGGGCCGGGGGGGATCGTCCTGATCGTGCAGAGCGACACCGGCGCACTGCGCCTCCGCGCGAAGCAGCTGAGCGAAGTCGATTTCATTTCCTATCGCGCCGACACGCCCGGCGCGGTATCGTGCGGCACTCTGCCGAAGCCGCAGGTGGCCCTGGCGACCTATCGCGCCGCCGTCGCCGGCACCGGTCCGGCGGCCACGGCGGGCGACGCCATCGCTATCGAGATCGTCCCCGACGACTTCGTGCTCCGCTAGACCCTCGGCTCGGGCATGTGGAAAGGTGGTCGTTCACCATCCCGACCGCCTGCATGTAGGCATAGCAGATCGTCGAGCCCACGAAAGTGAAGCCGCGCTTCTTGAGGTCCTTGCTGAGCGCGTCGGACTCGGCGGTGCGCGCCGGCACGTCCGTCATCGTGCGCGGCTCGTTGATCTTCGGCGCGCCGCCGACGAACGGCCACAGGTAGGCGTCGAACGATCCGAATTCCTTCTGCACGCCGAGGAAAGCGCGCGCGTTCTGCACGCTGCCGTGGATCTTCAGCCGGTTGCGCACGATGCCCTCGTCGGCCAGGAGCGCCCGCAGCTTCCTCGCGTCGTACTTCGCGATGCGCCGCGGGTCGAACCGGTCGAACGCCTTCCGGTACGCCGCCCGCTTGCGCAGGATGGTGATCCAGCTGAGCCCGGCCTGCGCGCCCTCGAGAATCAGCATCTCGAAGAGGTGCCGGTCGTCGTGCGACGGCACGCCCCACTCCTCGTCGTGGTACCGCAGGTAGAGCGGGTCGGACCCCGCCCAGGGACAACGCGTGCTCATGGCTCCACTATCTATAGCCCGCCCTATAGCCCACCGACCACCGGCTCGTCAGGCGGGTCGACGAGGAGCGTCGGCGTCCGCAGGCTCCGCCATGCGAAGAGAAGAGCGGCCACCACCACGGCACCCCCGGTCACGGCAAACTCCTGAAGACTGGCGTGTGACAGCAGCCACAGCATCACCATGCAGGCCAGCCCCGGCACCAGCGGCCCGCCCGGCAGCACGAAGGGACGCCCACCCGCCTGCACGTTGCGACGTCGCAGCTCAATCGCCGCCAGGCAGCAGAGCAGATAGCTCCAGAGCACCGCCACGTTCGCCAACAACGCGAGGACGCCGAAGCTTCCGACCGCGGCTAGTGCCCATACGAGCCCGGCATGCACGAGGATGGCGAGCCAGGGCGTTCGAAACCGCGGATGCAGGCGCGCGAGAGGAGCCGGCACGAGGCCGTCGCGGGCGAAGGCATAGAGGCTGCGGGGCGTGCACAGGGCATCGCTGCTCAGGAACCCCAGCATCGAGATGCTGGCGCCAATCAGAACCATCGTCCTGCCCACGGGACCCAGGACTCGCGACGCGACCTCGGCGAGCGGTGCGTCCACGAACGAACCGAGCGCGGGGCCCAGAACGGCGTGGGCGACGAGCTGCAGCAGCAGATACAGCAGCGTCGTCAGCCCGAGCGCCAGAAACACCGCGCGCGGCACGGTGCGGGCAGGGTCACGAACCTCGCCGCTCGGCAAGAGCGCCACCTCGATACCCTGGAACGCAAAGATCAACGTCAGCGACGCGGTGCCGATCCGCTCGGGCGCGACCCACTCGATGGCGAGGTGCTCCGATCGCACCCAGAAGAGCCCGGCCCCTGTGAGCAGCAGGAGCGGCAGCAGCTTCACGAGGGTGGCGATTTCGATCAGGCGAGTGCCCATCGCGGCGCCGCGCACGTTCACCGACGCCAACGCCGCCAACACGAGAGCAAGGAGGATCGCCCTGAGTATGGCCAGGTCGAACGCCGGTACGAGCAGGGCGACCGAGGATGCCAGAGCGCTGGCGACCGACGCCGCCGCGAGGATGCAGGACAACCAGAGAAGAAAGCCGGTGAGAAAGCCGACGAAAGGACCGAACGCCACCTCGACGTAGGCGTAGATACCGCCGGTGAGCGAGACGCGGCTGCCGGCCATCGCAAACGATGCCACGACGAAGGTCATCGCGATCGCGCATGCGAGATAGGCGAGCGGGGCCGCGGAGCCGAGATCTCGTGCGACCAGCGCCGGGAGGACGAAGATGCCGGCGCCAACGGTCGTGTTAACGACGTTTGCGGTCAGACCGCGCACGCCGATCGCGCATACCAGCCCTTGCTCGCTTCCGGGTTTCGCCTGCGACATCGCCGCCCTAACTCTACGTCAACGTGCGCCTGACCTTCCGCCTCGACGGCTGGCCCCCTGACGTCGGCCATCTCTTTGCTTGTTCTGCTCGGTGGCGAGGTGGCGGCACATCTGTTCGCCGTCAGAGGAGGAGCTATGCGAACTCAACATTTGTTGCCGATTGCGGTCGTGGCGCTGACCAGCGCGGCCGCGTTCGCGCAATCGAGCCGGCAACCCGAGACGCCGGTGACGCTCACCGGCTGCATCCAGAAGGAAGCGGACTATCGGAAGACGCACGATCTGGGTAAAGGTGGCACGCTCGGGAGCGGCGCCGGCCGTAGCGACGAGTACGTGCTCATCAACGCGTCGCGCGGCACCACGGCGTCGCCCACCGTCGACTGCTCGTTCCAGGGGCAGACGGAGGCCTACGAGCTGACCGGGCGGCGCGAGCATGACCTGAAGCCGTATGTCGGCAAGGTGGTGCAGATCTCCGGGACGATGAAGGAAGCGAAGACGAAGCCGCTGCCGTCGGGCGAGCAGTCGCCGACGGGCGGGTTCGATCCGCTGAAGAAAGACCTGCGGCTGTTCGAGGTGGAGGTGAGCTCGTTCCAGCCGATCGGCGCGGCGGCGAGCGCCCCCGTGCAACCGCCGCCGGCGGTCGTGCGCACGCCAGCAGCAGATGAGCGTCCGCAGCAGATCGCGCGCGCGGAGACGGAACTGCCCCGGACGGCCAGCCCGATTCCGCTTGCCGGCCTCGCCGGCCTGATCTCGCTCGCCGGCGCGATCGGCGTCCGGTTCATCCGGCGGTAATAGCGAACCGGCGTTAAGCCGGTTTGCCAGATACTGCGCGCGGTCCGCGCTCTTAGCGGGCCGCACCCTAGCGGGCGGCTTTTGCCCCGAGCCGCAGGATCTTGCCGTCGTTGCCGTCGGTGAGCACGTAAAGCGCGCCGTCGGGGCCTTCGTGCAGGTCGCGCAGGCGCACGTCGAGGTCGAGGAGCAGCCGCTCCTCGGCCACGACGCGATCGCGATCGAGTACCAGCCGCACCAGGTGCTTGCCCGCCAGCGCGCAGACGAACAGGTTGTCCTTCCACCCGGGCACGAGACGTCCGGAGGAGAACGCGACTCCCGCCGGCGCGATGTCGGGCGTCCAGAAGTAGATCGGCTGTTCCATGCCCGGCGCCGCGGTGCGGTCCTCGTGAATCGGCTTGCCGGTGTACTCGTGGCCATAGCCGATGGCGGGAAAGCCGTAGTCCTTTCCCTTCTCAATCGCGTTGATCTCGTCGCCGCCGCGCGGGCCGTGCTCGCTCACCCACAGCGTGCCGGTCCGCGGGTGGAGCGCCATGCCCTGATCGTCACGAATGCCGAGCGCAAAGATCTCGGGCCGGGCGTTGGCGCGGCCGACGAACGGGTTGTCCTTTGGCACCGACCCGTCGGTGTTGATGCGCAGGATCTTGCCCATCAGGCTGTCGAGCTGCTGCGGCTGCGGCCAGTCCACCGAGTTGATGCCGACGCCGGCTGGAATGCTCGACCCGATTAGCAGCGTCCCGTCGGCCGCCTGAATCGCGCGGCCGCCGATCCCCTCGGCGTTGAGCAGCGTCTTCACGTCCTCTAGCCGCGTGGCATCGTCCGACAGCCGCGCGCGCGCCACCGTCAGCACGCCGGCGAGCCGCGGCGGGTTCGAGGCGCTCGTCCCGGCGGGCAGCGCGGTGTAGGTGAGATAGAGCACACGGTTCCTGGCGAAGTCGCGATCCGGCAGGACCTCGAACAGGCCCTGCGGGCCACGCGCCCAGATCTCCGGTAAACCGCCCAGTGGGGGCGACGGCTTCCCGTCCTTGCCGACGACCCGGATGCGCCCCGGTCGCTCGCCGACGACCATGCGCCCGTCGGGCAGGAAGTGAAACGAGAACCCGCCAACAAGCCCGGTGGCCACGGTCTCCACCGAGTAGGCCTCGCTGCGCGCCGGCCGGGGCGCGCGCGTCTGGCCGAGCCAGGCGGGAATCGGCGCGTAGCCATCGGGGGCGGCGCTGCCGTCGGGCGGCGCGTTCGGCACCTGCGCAGGCGGGCGCGGAATGACACGCGGGCCTTGGGCGGCGAGCATTGACGAGGCCGCCAGCACGGTTAAGATGGAAGAGAGGACACGCATGGGCTGGATTGTAGGGCCAGCCAGCCGGCCGCCGGCGACGTCTTTCCTTACATCTCGATCCGAATCCTCGGAGGCACCATGACGCCACCTGTAACCGCTCGCCTGACCCGAACCTCGGCCGCCGTCCTCTTCGTGTTCTCGTCGTTCGTCACGCTGGGCGCGGCGCCCGCGGGTTCGGGCCACGGCACCACCACCACCGCCGCCGTCGCGACCGCCCCCATCCACATCGACAACTTCGGACGCATCAGCGCCACCTACTACCGCGGCGCGCAGCCCGACGGGCGGGACTACAAGGATCTCGCCGCGCTGGGCGTGAAGACGGTCATCAACCTCACGAGCGACGACGCGCTCGCCGAAGAGCCGGGCATGGTCGCAGAGGCGGGGATGAAATACGTGGCGCTGCCGATGACGACGCGCGTGCCGCCGACCCAGGAACAGCTCGCGCAGTTTCTCAAGATCGTCAACGACCCGGCCAGCCAGCCGGTCTTCGTCCACTGCGTGGGGGGAAAGCACCGCACGGGCGTCATGACCGCCGTCTACCGCATGACGCAGCATTCCTGGACGGCCGATCAGGCCTTCAACGAGATGAAGCATTTCAAGTTCGGGGCGTCGATGCTGCACCCCGAGTTCAAGAAGTTCGTCTACAGCTACCGCGCGCCGGCCGCGGCGCCCAAGCTGCCGACCGTCCTGGCGATCCAGACCCAGGGTTGACGGTATAGTGCCGGTGACTCGCGGCCCCTTCGGGCCGCGGAGGAGCCGGGCATGGATCCGATCAGACGCAAGATGATCACGACCGGGGCTGCCGCCACCGCCATGGCCGCCGCTCCACGCGCGCTCGCGCAATCGGGGCCCGCGCCGGCCTCGCGGTTCTACGAGCGCGGCAACGTCCGCATCCACTACGAGGAACAGGGCTCGGGGTACCCGCTGATGCTCATCGCCGGCGGCGGCCTGAACTCGTCGATCGAGCTGCTGCGCCGCGGCGATCCCTTCGACCCCTTCGCGGAGTTCGCCGGCGAGTTCCGCTGCATCGGCGCCGACCTGCGCAATGCCAACGGCGGCCAGTCTTCGGGACCGCTCGAAATCGATCGCCCGTGGGATGCCTACACCGACGACCACATCGGGCTGATGGACCACCTCGGCATCGACAAGTTCATGGTGCTCGGGTTCTGCATCGGGGGCCCGTTCATCTGGAACCTGCTCGAGCGGGCGCCGAACCGCGTGGTGGCGGCGGTGCTCGCGCAGCCGAGCGGATCGCGGCCCGATCAGCGCGACCTCTTCTACGACAACAACATGAAGGGGTGGGGCCCGGCGCTCACCGCCCGCCGGCCCGAGGTCACCACGCAGATGGTGGACCGGTTCCTCACGCGCATGTACCGCACGAACCCGGACTTCGTCTTCACCGTGACGCGCGACTTCGTGCGGAGCTGCCAGACGCCGGTGCTGATTCTTCCCGACGACATCCCCGCGCATCCCTACGCGGTGGCGATGGAAGCGGCGATGCTGGCGCCGAAGGCGCAGGTCAGCATCTACCCGTGGAAGGAGCCGAAGGAACGGATCCCGCTGGCGCTGCGCCACATCCGCTCGTTCCTGCGATCGAACCGGGCCGCCTGACTTGTCCGCCGTAGCCTTGGCGAAGGCGGAAGGCGGCCCCTACGAAGGATCTCGGTGCACCGTGGCCGGCGAGAACGCCGGCAGACAGACCGCGATGTACTCGGCGCCGTCGGCTTCGGGGCTGCTGTAGCGGATCCACTCGCCGGCCGACGTCACCACGGCCTGGCCGGCGCGCACGTCGATGACGCCGCCCTCGTGCTCCACCCGCACCATGCCCTTGAGCACCACGGTGATTTCGTCGAAATCGGGACGCTGGCCGGGCTCCACCCAGCCGCCGGGCGACACCATCCGTGCGACGCTGGCGACGTCGTGGCCGGAGTTCACGCGCCCGATGAATTCCTGAATCTGTTTCGGCTTGTTGCCCGCCGCCTGGACGACGGTGGGCCGTTCGATGAGTCGAGGCATGTGCGCAGTAATATCTGGCCAGCCCGTGAACCGTCAACCAGCCAGCGAGGCCACTATCATGCGCATCGCTCTTCGTGCATCGCTCGTCATCATGCTCGGGGCCTTGCCCGCCGACGCGCAGCCGTCGATTGCGGGGGACTGGGCGGTGACGTTGTACGAGGCCTTCGGCCCGAACGTCATGCGGCTGTCTCTCTCGGTGAACGGCCAGACCGTGAGCGGCTCGGCCTCGGGGCGGCCCATCGAGGGGTCGTTCACCGGCGGAACGCTGACGTTCAAGGTTCGCAACGCGAGCGCCACCGGAACGCTCGACGGCACCGGCCTCAAGGGTGAGCTCGTCTTCCCCGATCGCACGGTGAAGTGGACGGCGGTGCGCATTCCTCCCCCGCCGGCGTCGCCCAGGACCCACGACTTCGAGCCTTCGGCGTTCGCGCTGTACTTCTCGTCGAAGGTCGACGCGCCGCTGCACATTCACCCCGGCGACACGGTCCGCACCTGGAGCGTGGATGCCGGCGGTGTGGATCGCAACGCCACACGGCGTTCGCCGGGCGGGAACCCGCAGACCGGGCCCTTCTATGTCGAAGGGGCGATGCCGAACGACACACTGGTGGTTCGCCTGAGCCGGGTGCGCCTCAACCGCGGCTGGGCGCAGAGCGGATCGAGGCTCGTGGGCAGAGCGCTGGAGCCGGGAGCGCTCGGCGGCATCAAGTGGGATGACAACTTCGCGAGCCGGTGGACGCTCGACACGGCGCGCGGTGTCGCCACGCTCGAGAAACCGACGGCGCCGCTCGGCAAGCTCACCATCCCGCTGCAACCGATGCTCGGGTGCATTGGCGTGGCGCCGCCCGGCGAATCGTCGATTCGGACGACTGATTCCGGCTCCTTCGGCGGCAACATGGACTACAACCAGCTTCGCGAGGGCACCACCGTCTATCTGCCGGTGTACCACCCGGGCGCGCTGCTGTTCGTCGGCGACGGGCACGCCGCGCAGGGCGACGGCGAATTGACCGGCGACGCGCTCGAGACGTCGATGGACATCGAGTTCACCGTCGATCTCATTCGCGACCGCAGCTTCGGTCATCCGCTGGCCGAGAACGCCGAGTTCCTGATCAGCATCGGCATCGCCGGATCGATCGATCAGGCGCTGCAACAGGCGACGAGCGGGATGATGCGGTGGCTCGAGCGCGACTACAAGCTGACGGGATCGGACGCGGCGATGGTGATGGGGTTTGCGTTGAAGTACGACGTCGTGGACCTGGTCGGCACCCAGGTCAGCGTCGCGGCCAAAGTGCCGAGAGCGGCCCTCGCACCGCTGAAAGCGAACTGACTCGCATGCGCACTGTGCGTCTGCTTCTCTTCCTCGGCATCGCGTTGGCGATGACGACTACCAGTGGGGCACAGTGGCTCAAGCTGCCCACACCCGGCATTCCGCGTCTCCCCGACGGCAAGCCGAACCTCGCCGCGCCAGCGCCGCGGACGACGGAAGGAAAGCCCGATTTCTCGGGCCTCTGGAAGAACGACGGCGGCGATCGCCTCTACAACAACATCGCCGTCGATCTGAAACCCGGCGACGTGGCGCCGTGGGCGGACGCGATCTACGGGAAACGGAAGCTGGAATTCGGCAAGAACAGCATGGAGACGCAGTGCCTGCCGATGGGGCCGTTGTACCTGACCACCAGGTTCCGGGAGTTCCGCATCGTGCAGACGCCCACGCTGATTGTGATGGCGTTCGAGGACCTGGTGCACCGCGAGATCTTCATGGACGGCCGGACGCTCGAAGCCGACCCGAATCCCACTTGGATGGGCTACTCGGTCGGCCGCTGGGAGGGCGACACGCTGGTGGTCGAAAGCAATGGCTACGCGGATCGGTCCTGGCTCGACTGGGACGGGCATCCGCACACCGAGGCGCTGCGCATCACCGAACGCTACACCCGGCGCGACTTCGGACACATCGAGGTGAACGTGTCGATGGTGGATCCGACGGCGTATCCCAATGGCATCCGCTTTACGATGCCGATGAAGTTCCTGCCCGACACCGAGCTCATCGAGTCCTATTGCGACAACAACGCCGCCAGCCTGGCGCGGATCGCGAAAACGCCGCCCGCCGAGGTCGTGGACGTTCCGCTCGCCACGCTTTCGCGCTACGTGGGCGTGTACGACCTCGTGGACGCCAGCGCCAACAAGACCGTGGCCGCCATCACGCTGGACGGCGCGACGCTGGCGCTCGACTACGACGGCAAGGGGAAAGAAGCGCTCCTGCCGCTCTCGCCGGCGCGCTTCTCGTGGTCCGGCACGATCGTGGAGTTCGCCGCCGGCGCCGGCGGCGCACCCGAGATGGTGATCCATTACGCCGAAGGCTCCGAGCGCGGCCCGCGCCGCAAGTAGGGGCCGCCTTCAGGCGGCGCCATCGTGGGGGCCGCCTTCAGGCGGCCCGTTCTAGGCGCTTGTACCTGCGCGACACAAAGAAAGATCTGTAACCCACTTCGTTGGAGCGCGGCTCCATCGGCGTGGATCGCACCCCTCCTCTCGCTGGCGCGGCGCGCGCATTTCAGCGCGGAATCCCTGTCTCCTCTACCAGCCTTTCGCCGCTCGGCCGACGGTGTGCGGTTTGCACTACCGGCGCCGGCGCGCCAGAAACGGACGAGGACCTATGGATCGAGCTAGAACGCTCGCGATGATGTTCATCGTGTGCGCGCTCGGTATCAGCGGGCGCGTGCATGGACAGACACCTGCAACACCCGACGGCTGGGTCGTGCTCGGCCTCGAGGAGTATCGCGCGCTGCGCGAACGTGCGTCGCCGTCGCCGCCGCGCCCGGAGTCGCCGCCCGTCGATGCCACGCTGACGCGTGTGGACTACGACCTGCGGATCGACGGGGACGGCGTGGCCGGTCGCGCCACCCTCACCGTGGATGCGCTGCGCGACGGCTGGACGCGCGTCGAGATTCCGTCGGGCCTGATGGCACGCGATGCCCGCGTGGACGGCCAGCCGGTGCCGCTCGTGCCGGGCACTCCCGCGGCGCTGCTCATCGCGCGCGCGGGTCGCGCGGTGGTCACGATGGAGATCTCGCTGCCGCTCGCGGCATCGGCCGGCGGCGAGTCGATTCTGCTGCCCGCCTCGCACGCGTCGATCACGCGCGCGACGATCGCGCTCCCGCGAACCGGCATCGACCTGAAAGTGACTGGCGGCTTCGTCGCCGAGCGATCGGAGACGGCGACCGAAACGCGCTGGACGGCGTTTGCGCTCACGGGCCAGCCGTTGTCGCTCTCGTGGAAACGCAAAGTGGACGATCGGCGCGCGGAGCAGCCGCTGCGAACACGAGCGCAGATCACGACGGTCATCGGCCTGGGCGAGGACGTCTCGCAGCTCACGGCGTCCGTGCGCGTGGAAGTGGTGCAAGGCGTCGCGCGCGAGGTGGCGCTCTCGGTGCCCGAGGGGCTCACCATCAACCAGGTGGAAGGCGCGACCATCGGGGACTGGAGCGTCCTGGGCGGGCTGCTCCGGGTCCGGCTGCTCGATCCAACCGCCACCGAGGCCTCGCTCGTCGTCAGCGGCGAAACGCGCGCGCCGCGCGAAGGACGCGTGGTGATCCCGCTGCTGCGAATGCCGTCGGCGGAGCGAGAGAACGGCGGCGTCGCCGTGGACGTGGTGGGCGCGGGTGAGATCGACCAACGCCAGGTGCGCGGTCTTGAAGCCGCCGATCCGGGCGATCTTGGCGACCCGGTCGCCGGGCGCGAATCGCCGTCGATGGTCGCCTTCCGCCTCCGTCCGCTCGCGGGCAGCGAACCGCCCGCGCTCGAGGTGACCGTCGTCCGCTACACGCCACAGGCGGTGCTCATCGCCAACGTCGAGGAAGCGCGCTACCGCGCGCTCGCCTCCGAGGACGGCCTGCTCCTCGTCGAAGCGCGTTACGCCGTCCGCAACAACCAGCGCAGCTTCCTCAAGGTGACGATGCCGCAGGGGGCCACGCTGTGGAGCGCCAGGCTGTCGGGCCGGCCGATCCGGCCCGGCGTGGCCGGCGGCGACGCGGTGCTGCTGCCGCTCGAGAAGGGGCGCGTCGGCGAAGAGGCGCCCACCTTCGTCGTGGAACTCATCTACCTGCAGCACGCCAGCAGCTGGGCCGAGAAGGGCGCGGCCACGCTGACGCTGCCGGCACTCGACCTGCCGGTGTCGCGCACCGGGGTGAAGCTGCACTACTCCCCTCGATTCAAGGTGGAGGTCCAGCCCGGCGCGTTCCGTCTCGAAGGCGACGTCGGTCCGCTGGCCGAGGCGCTGCGCCGCGCGCCCACGGCCGCGCCGGTGGAGGCGCGATCGGCCCGCCGCCAGAACGAGTCGGCATCGTCCGGTCTTCAGGCGCTCGTCGATCGATTCCAGAACGGCGCGGGCGGCGGCCGTCTGGTGGGACCGCTGCCGGTGGCGGTGACGTTTCCCGTGTTCGGCCGGTCGCTGTTCGTCGCCTCGGAGCTGCTGGCCGAAGGCGCGTTTCCGTCGGTGGATCTCACGTTCAGGCGCGCGAAGTGAGCGCCGCTTTCCAACCGTCAGGATGGTGTGACATGACTGCTTCGATCAGAACCGCCGTCGCCGGAAGCGCGGCGTTCGTCGTGCTCGTGCTCGCGCTGGCCTCAGCCGCCGGGGCGCAGCCGTCTCCCCGGCCCCCGGAAACGCCCCGAGGCGTGACGCTCACGCTCACCGAGTACAACCGGCTGCTCGACCTCTCCGCCCGAGCTCCACAGCCGGTGGCGGCGCCGCCGGCGGCGGTGCTGGGCGCCGCCGACGTGCGCGTACGCGTCGACGGCGACACGGCCCGCGGTGCGTTCGCCGTCAGCGGCGAGACGTTCCGTTCCGGCGTCGATCGCGTTCTGCTCCTGTCCAATGCCACGCTGACGGGCGCCACGGCGCCGGCGCAGCCGGTGCCGCTCGTCGTCGAACGCGGCAACCAGCTGGCGCTGGTGCCAGGGCCGGGCCGCTTTGCGCTCAACCTCGAATGGGGCGCGCCGCTCGTGTTTCAGCCGGGGCGAGCCTCGTTCGTGCTGCCGGTCCCGGCGGCCGGCACCGCCCGCGCGACCATCGACGTGCCGGGCGATCAGGCCGATGTGCATCTCTCGGCGGGGCTCGTCAACAGCCGCGCCGTCGCCAACGGGCGCACGGTCATCGAGGCGACGCTCGTCCCCGGCAGCGCCACCGTGGTGTGGTGGTCCATCCGCGACAGCGCCCCCGCGGTGGCCACCCGCGAGCTCCGCGCGCTCGCCGACGTGCTCACGCTCATCACCATCGGCGACTCCGACGTCCGCATGAACGCGCTCGTCGAGGTGACGGTGATGCAGGGCGAGCTGCGGACGCTCGCCGTCCGCCTGCCGGCCGGCTACGAGCTCACTGGCGTCACCGGCAACTCTCTCGAGTCGAGCGAGCCGCGCGACGGCGGCCTGACCATCACCGTGGGCGATCCCGCGGCACGGCGGCACCAGTTCCTCATCAGCCTCGAACGCGCGCACAACGACGGATCCTTCGTGCTCGACACCGGCCTCGTCTCGGTCCGCGACGTACAGCGCGAGCGCGGCGAGATTGCGATCGAAGGCGTCGGGACCCTGGAGCTCGCGGCGCAAGAACGTGCCGGCATGCACCGCATCGACGTGCGCGAGCTCGATCGCGCCCTGCAGACGCTGGGGCGGCTGCCGACCCTGGCCGCGTTCCGCTACCAGAGCACGACGGCGGCCGCGCCAGGGCTGTCGCTCGACGTGAAACGCTTTGCCGACGCGGGCGTCCTGGCGGCGGTGGCCGACTCCGTCACCGCCACGACGCTCGTGACCTCCGAAGGGCGCGCGCTCACCGAAGTGAAGCTGCAGATCCAGAATCGGGCGCAGCCGTTTCTGAAAGTGGCGCTGCCGGCGGGCGCCACGATGGCGTCGGTGGAAGTGGCCGGCCAGACGGCCAAGCCCGCGCTTGGCACCGATGGCACGCGCGTGCCGCTCCTGCGCCCGGGCTTCCGGCCCAGCGGACCCTATCAGGTCTCGTTCGTCTACCTGCACGCCGGCACGCCGTTCGGAAAGAAGGGCGAGCTCGACATGGCGCTGCCGAAGATGGACATCCCCGTTGGGCTGGTGAGCTGGGAGGTCTTCGTGCCGGAGCGTTACAAGACGAGCGTCGCGGGAGGAAATGCCATCGATCGCGCCGCGCTGAATCGGCACATGGCACAGGCGCTGCGCGAGGAGTACGAGGCGGCGGCCTCATCGTCACGCGTGAGCGAGGTCGCCGGCGGCGCGCTCAGCCGGGCACGCATCCTGAGCAACGCGGCGCTGGCGAGCGGCGCCGCGAGCGAGCTGCGCGGCGTCGCCAGGGACACGAGCGGCGCTGTGCTGCCGGGGGTGACCGTCGACGCGTCGAGCCCCAGCCTGCCCGACAAAGTGCGATCAGGCGTGACGGACGCGCAGGGTCAGTTCCGCATCGCCGGCCTGCCGCCGGGTCTGTATCGGGTGGAGTTCAATCTCCGCGGATTCAGCGACGCCATATTGGAGGGAGTGGTGCTGGCGGCGGCCTACGCCACCATCGTCGAGGGTGAGATGCGCGTGGGCCTGCTGGAAGAGACGGTCACTGTCACTGGCGCATCGCCTGTACAAGACGTTCGCCGGATCGCGATCCCGGAACCGACGGTCTTCCCGCCGTCGGGCAACGTCGTGAGCCTGCAGCGGCGCACGGCAGGCGTGCTGCCGATTCGCGTGGACGTGCCCAAGGCCGGCACGTCGCTGCAGTTCGTGAAGCCACTGGTCGTGGACCAGGAAGTGGTGGTGAAGCTGCGCTACAAGCTGCGTTAACGGCGGAGCGTGTGCGCCTTGAAGAACTGCCACATGACGCCGGTGGTGTCGACCTCGGTCTTCGTCCAGGTGTGACCGAGCCCGTCGATGCGGATCATGCGGACGTCGGCCTCGCCGCAGCCGTCGTAGCGCATCGTCGAGAGCGGGCCGGGCGGGTCCTCGAGGACCGCGTCGCCCTTGCAGCCGTTGTGACGTGCCCAGCCGGCGAGCGCGTCCGGCACGCTTTCGTCCCACTCCGGGCCGCGTCCAGCCGCGTGCCCGTCGTACGGGTTCTGCGGATCGGCAAGCCCGTGGAAGGTCAGCACCGGCACCGCGCGTCCGTCGCAGGGAGCGGGCCAGCGCAGACCCGACACCGGCGCGACGGCCGCCAGGCGCGATCCGAGCTTGCACGCCGCGAGCGACGTCATGCGCGCGCCGCCCGAAAAGCCGGTCATGTAGACGCGTGACAGATCGGTGCACACGCGTCCGGCCGCGTGGTCGATGACGTCGCTCACGTAGGCGACGTCGTCTGCGCGGCCGCTCTGCACGGGCACGTTCCAGCGATTGTTCTCCCCCTCCAGCGTCGCCACGAGGAAGCGCTCGGTGGCGCTCAGCGTCTCGAGGCCGCTGTTGCGCGCCTGCCCCGCGGCGCTGCCGCCGCTCCCGTGCAGATCGAGCACCAGCGGCAGGCGCGCGTGGCCGTCGTAGCCGGGCGGCACGGACAGCCGGTAGGCGCGCGGGCGCTGCGACGACGTGAGCTGCTGCGACGACACGCCCGGCGCCATCGGCAGGTCGCACGACGAGGCAGCGGCGCCGCCCGTCTGCGCCTGCGCGGAGATGCCGGACACGACCAGGAGCGCTGCGGCAAGGACTGGCCCGCCGTAGCCTTGGCGGAGGCGAATGTATCTCATGGCCGGTGATTCTATCGCCTCGTCGTCGTATAGGATCGACCGCCGATGACGACGCTCCAGACATGGTCCGTGCTCGACAACGTTCGAGCACTCGCACCCGAAATCGAAGCCAGGGCCGGCGAGATCGCGTCGTTGCGGCGGCTGCCGCCCGATCTCGTCGCCAGGCTCAAGGCGTCGGGCGCTTTCTCGATGCCGATGCCGCGGGCCTGGAACGGCCCGGAAATGACGCCGCGCGAGCAGTGCGAAGTGTACGAAGTGCTGGGAGCGGCCGACGCCTCGGTGGCGTGGTGCGTGAAGATCGGGTCCGACACCGGCTACTACGCGTCGCTGCTCGACGACGCCACCGCCCGCACGCTGTTTCCGTCTCTCGACTGCATCACTGCGGGTCAAGTACCGCCGAATGGGCGCGCCGAGCGCGTGGACGGCGGCTACCGGGTCTCGGGCCGCTGGTCGTTCGGCAGCGGGTCCACGCACGCCGACGTCATCATCGGCGGTTGCCTGGTCACCAGCGGCGGTCAGCCGGTCATGACCGAACGGGGGCCGCTCACCCGCATCGTCGCGGCGCCGGCCTCGAGCTTCGAGGTGCTCGACACCTGGCACAGCACCGGCCTGGCTGGCAGCGGCAGCAACGACTATCAGACGCGCGATCTGTTCGTGCCCCAGGCCCACACCTTCGAGCTCGACGAGGCGTCGCGGCGGCCCGAACCGCTCTACTGCTATTCAGGGATGTTTCTCGCGAGCTGGCACGGCGTGGCGTTGGGGCTCACGCGCCGCGCGATCGACGCCGCGCTGGCGATCGTCCAGAACAAGTTGAGCATTTTTCCACCGCCGCCGATACCGCTGCGGCAGCGGCCGCACGCCCGCGTCGCGCTGGCCACGGCCGAGATGCACTGGCGCGCCGCGCGGGCCTTCACCTACGAATCGATCGACCGGCTGTGGGATGAGGCGTGCCGCACCGGCCAGGTATCGCCGGAGAAGCGACGGGCGATGATGGAGTCGTTGTCGTTCGCGTTTCGGACGGCGCGGCAGGTGGCTCAGGACATGTACGACCTGGCGGGCACGACGGCGGTTTTCTCCATCAAGACACCGCTCGACCGGCTGCTGCGGGACGCCATCACCATGAGCCAGCACCTGCTGCTCGGCGACGCCTACTTCGAGATGATCGGCGCCGCCATTCTTGGCGAACCGTCCCCTCACGCGGGCATTCTCTAGTGTTCCGGAACCGAAGTTCGGTGACATAGGACGTCAGAACCTCAGGTCGGCCGTCACGCGAAGGATCCGTGGCGTCATGATCGATGTCGGGTATCCCGGGCGATCGGTCAGGAACGACGCGATGCTCGAGCTGTAGGTGAGCGCGTCCGACGAATTGAATGCGTTGTACAGGTCGATTCCCGCGAGCACCCGCGCGCGTCCGAAGGCGATCTCCTTCACGGCGCGCACGTCGAGCTGACTGATCCGCTCGCCGTACAGCGTCCCGGGCTCCGCCGCGTTGACGGTGACGAATCCGAACCCGGAAACGCCGACGAATGCCGACGTGTTCTGGACAATCGCCGGGCCCGGCTTGTTCTGATAGACGGCGCCGACCTGCACACCCACTCGCGGCACCGTATACGTGGCTAGGCCGCGCAGCTGCGTGAGTCCCGGTGTCGAGACGCGGCAGTAGGGGTTCAGCGGCGCGCTCTCCGGCACCGCCGCGCGGATCTCGCAGCTGTCGCTGCTGGTCCACGTCGTGCTCGGCCCGCCCTGGAGCCTCACGCCGGACTCGGTGTGCACGGTGAACGCGACGTCGAACGAGTCGGTCCGCAGCGACTGGCTGCCGTAGCGGTCCGCCGGCATCACGATCTGCTGGAAGCGCGTGAACGACGTCGGGCTCTGGATGTAAATCGGACCGATCGTCCGCTGGCCGCCCGTGCCGGACACGAACGTGGGCGTCACGTTGGCGCTCACGAAGTCGCCCGGGCCGACCAGCACGTTGTCAATCACCGTGAAGCCGTCGAACCAGCGGCGGTGATACTCGAGCGCCACCGACGAGTGCGCCAGGATCTGCCGCTCCGCCGCAGCGGTAACGCTCCAGTCGGACGGACGGACTCCGGCGCCGCGGAGGAGCGAGGCGTCCACCGACGGTCCGCCGAGTTGACCAAAGAAGAGCTGATTGATCGCCCCGCACTCGCCGTTGGCGATCGTGGTTTCGAGCACGCAGTCTGGAACCGAGTTGAAATTGAAGTCGTTCCAGCCGCGGGCAGTGCTCCTCACGAGCCGGGTGGCGGGGTTGCTGTCGCCGTACACACCGCTCGTGCCGGCCCCCTCGAGATACTTCCCCACGGTGACCTTCACGGCGGTGGTCCCGGATCCGGTGACGTCGTACGCGAGGCCGAACCGGGGCGTCAGATCCGCGTACGCGTCGACACCCGTCGTCTCGGGAAACACGAGCCCGGCCGGCAAGAACCGCGTGGGCTCGATCCGCTGCTCCGGAAACCAGCTGCGCGCGCGATCAAATCGCAGGGCACCGTGCAGCGTCAGGCGGTCGCGACTCCACGTGTCCTGGATATAGCCGGAGGCCTGCGCCACGCGGGTGTGGGTCGTGAACGGCGCAATCAGCTGCGTGATCTGATTGGAGAAGAAGCCAGTGCCCAGGCGGTACGCCACGTTGTGGTCATTGGTGTGCGACGAGCGATCGTCGATGGCGAACAGCCCCTGATAGCCGGCTTTGAAACTGTGCGACCCCGCGACGTACGACGCCGACGCATGCCAGCTGTCGAGCTCCGTCTGGTTGTCGGCCCAGTCCTGTGAGCGATAGGTCAGCGACAGGCTGCTGAACGGCGAACTCGGCCCCGTCACGCGCACCAGGCCGCGATTGTTGTCGTCGCGCTCGCTGTTGCCCCACGTGTAGGCGGTGCGACCGAAGCGGGCATCCAGCAGCAGCCGTCGCGTCAAGGGCGTCGTCCACGTGGCCTGCTGCACGCGCTGCGCCGGGTAGTCGCCCACGCCCTGCGCTTCCGGTGAGATGGTCGAATCCGGAAACCCCGTCACCGATGTGGCGCCCGTGCAGGCGCGACAGATCGCCTGCTCGTCGGCAAACAGGGTGAACATGTGCTTCGGCGACGCCTGCAGCGTGAGCCGCCCGGCCACGTTCTCCCACGTGCGATCGGAGTAGGCGGGCCGCGTGAAGTCGGCCGCGTATAGCAGCGTCGCAGGATTGCCGGCGTTCTGATTGAAATAGAGCCCGGGAATCTGGCGCCGCAGGCTCTGGCGGCGCCCGCTCACGAAATAGAAGGCGCGATCGCGGATCATCGGCCCACCGACGGCTCCGCCCAATTCCCACGCGTTCTCGACCGGCAGCGGCGTACGCAGCCCGAGGGCCCGCAGATCCTCGTCGATGTTGTCGCCCTGCATGCCGGCCGAATTGCCGGCAAACGACACGCTTCCGCTCAACCGGTTGCCACCGTCTCTCGGCAGCACGTTCATCACCAGACCGCCAGTCTCGACCTCTCCGAGCCCGCCGTTGAAGTCGATCGCATGCGTGGCGAACGACACCTCCAACGCGTTGGTGATGTCCACGAGGTACTCGGCTGGCGCGCCGCCGTTCGGCGCGCTGCCCACGCCAATTCCATTCATGAGCACCCGCCCTTCGTTGGCTCGGCCGCCGTGAAAGGGAAACGGCGTCGTCAACGGATCGATCACGATGTCGTTGCGCTCGGTCGTCACCCCGGGGACCACCACGAGCAGCGAGTTGTAGTTTCGCCGGTTCGGAATTCCGAGCAGGGCGTCCTCGAAGAGATCCTGCGTCCGGACGGCGCTCCTCGTGTTCACCGGCGGCGAGTACTCAACGATCGTGATGGTCTCCTGACGCGGTGCCGCGCGCATCTCGGCGTCGAGCGTGAGCGTCCGATCGCTCGACAGCTCCACTCGCTGCACGACCAGCATCTGAAGGCCGGCCAGTCGAAACGTGAGGGCATAGAGTCCCGGACTCAATTCCTCGAGCCGGTATCGACCCTGCGAGTCCGCGAGGGTCGTGCGCGCTCCGCCGTTGGAAATGTTCACCGCTTCCACCGAGGCTCCTGGCAGAGCGCGCGCGGCCGTGTCGCGGACAGTACCTTCGATGGTGCCCTGGGCCCAGGCGGAAGTGGCGGCAACGAATAGGAGCAGCAGACACAGGACGACTCGACGCATGAATATCCTCGCGGGCTCGATGCGCCCCCGCAAGGCATGCGGAGCCCGCACGCGGGAGGCTGGCTGACTGTGTTGGGATGAATGAAGGACGGAATTATACGAGCGGCAGGGCAGGCACGCGGGCCCGCGAGCGAGGAATCCGTGTCGTACGCAGCGTTATCCGTGCCAACGGCGGCCGACTCGAGCTGGCGGAGTGGGCGTCAACGCGCCGTCGGTGGATCGACGGTGCGCCGACGCCGGGAGCGGACTACGCCGCGCTGGCGCGCGAGGGGCGCAGGGCCGCCGACTGCGGGAAGAACCGCTCGTACACGCCGCCCGCTTCGACGACAACATGCGCGTCGAGCAGCACGTTCAAGCCTGCCCGGCACCGCGTGGCGCTGATTCCAAGGCGACGTGCAATCTGATTGAGCGTCAGCCTGACGGCGTGCCCGGTGAGGAACTCCGCCTGAATCCGCATCACGAGCGCTTCGATTTCAAATCGGGTCGGTGTCATCGTCGTATCTCCCGGCCAGCACTCCATGCGGCCTCGCCTGATCACAAAGCAACCGGCGTGCCGCTCTGTGCAGTCTGGACCTTCGCCCCCTGATCGAGTGAAGCGCCGAAGAAAAGGCGCACATACAATGGCGCACATGCGGATTTCGCTCACCACGCTGGCCATGGCTCTCCTTTTGGCGCTCCCCGCCGCCGCGCAGTGGCGCAATCTGCCAAACCAGGTGCCCCCCGGGTCCGACGGCAAGCCCAACATGACGGCGCCCACGCCGCGCACGTCATCGGGCAAACCCGATCTCAGCGGCATCTACACGCCCAACTATCGTTACTTCCAGAACCTGGCCGCGGACCTCGGTCTCGAGAACGTGCCGATGACGTCCGGCGCGCAGAAGCTGCACGCCGCGCGCGCCACCGGCCTGCTCGGGTACGACGAGCCCGACGCGCACTGCCTGCCGCAGGGCGTGCCGAAGATCAATCAGGCCCCGGTGCCGTTCAAGATCGTGCAGACCGACACCCTGGTGGTGCTGGTCTACGAGGCGTTCAACCTGTGGCGGCAGATGCACCTGGATGGGCGCGAGTTTGCCGAAGACCTGAATCCCAGCTGGATGGGGTTCTCGAAAGGTCACTGGGAAGGCGACACCCTCGTGGTCGAGACCCGCGGCCTCAACGGCAAGCAGTGGCTGGACCACAACGGCCTGCCCGCCAGCGAGAAGCTGGTGGTGACCGAGCGCTTCCGCCGCCCGACCATCGGTCAGCTCGAGATCGAATACACGATCAACGACCCGACGTACTACACGCGGCCGTGGACCACCAAGGTCAACGCGCGCTACACCACCGGCACCGAGCTCTTCGAGTTCGTCTGCAACGAGAACGAGAAGTCCACGGCCCACATGGGCCCGAACATCAAGTAGCGGCGGCGGTACGTACGGGCCGCCTTGAGGCGGTACGTAGGGGCCGCCTTCAGGCGGCCCGTGGTTACTTTGGCGGGAGCAGCGCCTTG
The DNA here is from genome assembly GCA_036004405.1 of Vicinamibacterales bacterium. GTDB lineage: Bacteria > Acidobacteriota > Vicinamibacteria > Vicinamibacterales > UBA2999 > DASYRM01. Next base: position 7,684 of record DASYRM010000073.1, on the reverse strand, counting down.
CGGTCGGGCGGCAGGTGCTGGTCGGTGGCGTTCATCATCGTGCCCACCGTGAAGTAGTCGGCCATCAGCATCATCATGTCCACCGTCCGCTGGCGGCCAAACTCGCTCACCATCTTCGCCCACAGCTCGCTGCTCACCCGGTGCTCGCGCAGCAGCGCGCGGAAGTAGCGGATCACGAGCGCGTCCTTCTCGGCCAGGCCGGTCACGTCGCGGTTGAACTTCACGACGTCGATGACCGACTGCTCGAGCCCCACGCGAAGACCGGCGGGCTCGTGCGCGCTCCACTCGTATTGCTGATCGATCTCGCGCGCCGTGATGAGCACGATGAGCTGATACAGCCGCGGCCCCAGCGGGAACGTGTCGCCGCGCGGCACGCCGAGTGCCTGCCCGATCGTGCCGAGCCCGGCGGTGGCGCGCGGACTCCAGACCGTCACGGCCCCCGGTCCAGGGGCCGGCGTCGGCGGCGTGGCGCGGGCGTCGAGCGCCTTCTGCCCCTCGGCGTCGAGCTCGGCGCGGTTGATCGGCGGCATCCGCGACAGCGTCACCGGGTTGATGTCCGGCGGCAGCTTCTCCTGGCCGAACGCGACGGCCGGCAACGCGGCCACGAGCAGGAACGCGAGTCGCATGCGCACGGAGCCTCCTTTGCCGGCACGGTGCAGGAGCCGGCGGGGCCACAGTCTAGTCCAGCCCGCTGGCCAGGCTTCACGACTACAATGGGCACCCTTCAGTCGACGTCGCCGTTCAGAATTCAGAAAGCGAGGTCCCCATGGCGTTTCCGCTCACGTGCCGGCGCGCGGTCCTCACTCTGTGCGCGCTGTTCGGCGCACTGCTCATGGCGGAGCCGTCGCGGGCTCAGCCTCCGGACATCGAGAGCTTCTTGATACCCGGCGACGGCGCCCAGGTGTGGCAGCTGGCGCTCGGCCCGGACGGCGCCATCTGGTTCACGCTGACGCGATGCGACGAACCACAATGCGTCACGACCGTGCGACACGACTTCATCGGCCGGATCACGGCGGACGGCCAGCTCACCGAGTTTCCATTGCCGTTCGACCCGCAGCCTCATGGTGCGGGGCCTTTTGGCATCACCGCCGGTCCCGACGGCGCGCTCTGGTTTGCCCTGATCCGAGGCGACGCGATCGGGCGCATTACAACGAGCGGGGCTCTCACGTTTTTTCCGCTGCCCCCTTCACCAGTCCCGCCTAGCGACAACGCGCCGTACGAAATCACCGCTGGCCCGGACGGTGCGTTGTGGTTCACCCAGGCGTTCGCCGTCGGGCGCATCACCACTGCTGGCGTTGTTGTCCGCTTCCCGGCCAATACCGGCATCAGTTCCGATCCTCTCGGGATTACGGCCGGGCCGGACGGCGCGTTGTGGTTTACGTTCATCAACGCCAATCAGATCAGGCGCATCACCACCGCCGGCGTACAGACGACCTACCAGTTGCCTGTACAGTGTGCGCCCTTCGGGATTACGACTGGTCCGGACGGCGCGTTGTGGTTCGCGTGTACGGCTGGGAGCATCGGTCGGATCACGGTCGGAGGCATCATCTCTATCTATCCGGTGCCGTTCGCGGGCGCTTCGCCAGGCTCCATTTCGTCCGCACCGGATGGCGCTCTCTGGTTCACCGAGCAGAACAATGGAATGCTCGGGCGCATCACGACGAGCGGTGACATCGCCGAGTACCCCTCGGGACCCGGAACCTTGCCCGGCCCGATCACGTCCGACGCCGGCGGCATCTTCTTCGGGAAGGGCAACTACATCTCCCATATCGTGCTCGGCGACGTGACGCCGCCGGTGATCAGCGGGATGCCGGGGCCCAGCTGCAGCATCTGGCCGCCCAACCACAAACTCGTGACCGTCGCCACGATTACGGCAAGCGACGAATCGGGCACGGCGCTGAAGTCGCTGACGGTAAACGTGACCAGCAGCGAGACGCAGGGGCCTGGCCTTCCGGACTTCGTCGTCAGCCCAAACGGCTCGGGAGGCGTCCTGGTACAGCTTCGAGCCGAGCGCCGCGGCGGCGGGTCGCGCGTTTACACGGTGACCGCGACTGCCACCGATGCGGCGGGAAACGTCGCACAGGCCACGAGCGTCTGCACCGTGCTGGCAAATCAAGGCCGCTGAACCTCGAGGGCTGCGCATGCACGAGGCTCGCCTGGCTGTCCGAACCCTCACACTGGCTGTCGCGATCGGTGTCGGCGCGGGGTGCACACCCGCGCCGGATTCGCCGGGCACGCCGCGCACCGCGCTGTCGGATGCCGAGTTCGCCGCGCGGGTGAACGCCTTCGTGGACGAATGGCACGATGACGCCGCTCACGCACGACCCGCCTTCTTCAACAAGATCGCCAGCGACGGCATCTACATCGGCACCGACAAGACCGAGCGCTGGGGGCGCGAGGCGTTCCGGGAATGGGCCAAGCCCGCCTTCGCGCGGCCGGTGGCCTGGGCGTTCACGCCGCTCCACCGCAACGTCCAGTTCTCGGCCGATCGGACGTTCGTCTGGTTCGACGAACAGGTGCGCTCGTCGATGGGGATCCTGCAGGCGTCAGGCGTGATGCGCCCCACTGCATCCGGCTTCGAGATCGTGCACTACCAGCTCTCGATTGCCGTGCCCAACGACGTCATCCCGCAGGTGACCGGCGCCATCAAAGCGTTCGAGTCCAAGTAGCCGCCGGCTCGACCGGGGCACTTCTTGCACCGCCATCGCACGCACGTCGCGCGCGTGTAACGCGTGCCGCAGAGCATCGATCCTCGTGCCGCCCAGTCGGCGGCGTTGTGGAGGAGAGAACATGCTCAATCTGAATCGCGCGTGCGCGCTCGCCGCCTGCCTGGCGGCCGGCGGCCTGACCGTGGGCCTCGTGGCCGCGGGTCCGACCGAGGACTTCGGCGCCTTCGTGCAGTCGCAGCTGCGCGCGCACTCGCAACAGCTCTTCGGGTTCGTGCACCCGCTCGAGCAGAGCAGCCCGGGCCCGTTCAGCGGCCCGAGCGTCGACGCCCTGGTCGTGGCCCAGGGGCTCAAAGTGACCCTCGTGTCGAGCGCGGTGCACAACTCGACGGATCAGATCGCCCTGTGGCCGAACGACGAGCACCCGACTCACCTGTTCGTATGCTCCGAGGAATCGGCGGACGTCGCCGTGGAGCGCGTGGACCTGTCGCAGCCGGCTGGCTCCAACGCCACGGTGATCGTGAAGGGTCTCGAGGCGTGCGACCCGGTGCGGCGGACGCCGTGGGGCACGATCATCGTCGCCGAGGAAGCGGGGGCATCGGGCGGTTTGTACGAGCTGATCGACCCGGTGCACATCAACGCCCTCATCACCGTCACCAATCGGGACACCGGCGCAACGTCGGATCCGCTGCACCTCGTGAAACGCCAGGCGGTCGGCAGCCTCTCCTTCGAAAGCTTCGCCATCCGCGAGGACGGCACCATGATCTACGGTGACGAGCTGGCGCCGAGCGGCGGCAAGGCCGGCGGTGGCATCTACAAGTTCGTGCCGTCGATCCCCTACGGCGGCGGCGCGCCGATCCAGGTGCCGGCGCAGTCTCCGTTCGCGTCTGGGACGGTCTACGGCCTGCACGTCGGGCGCAACAACAACTCGAGCAACTGGGGCCAGGGCGCCGAGACCGGCAAGAGCCGCTGGACGGCGGTCAACACCGCGCTCGCCGGCGTGCTGGAGGCCGACGGCGACATCATCCTCCGCACAGCGCAGCTTACTCAGCTCTTCACCGGTTTCTATCGCCCTGAGGATATGGACATCGATCCGATCGCGGCCGAGCAAAGCGTGTTCCGCGCCTGCTGGGCGAACACCGGCCGCATGAGCCACGGTTTCGGCAGCCTGACCGAGACCGGCGGCGTCAACGCCGAGATCATGTGTCTCGTCGAAGAACCGAACGCCGCGGCACCAACGGGGACAACCCCGGTCGTGTCGCGATTCGTGCCCGGCACGCCCGATCGCCAGATGTACGACAACGTCGCCTTCCAGCCCCACACCGGCAACCTGGTGATTCTCGAAGACGGGCCGGTCAATGTCGTCACCCCGGCCGGCACCGTGACGCGCGGCAACGATCTGTGGATCTGTCTTCCGGACGGCGCCGACGACGATACCCAGACCGACGGCTGCGTCCGCTTCGGCAACGTGCGCGACACCACGGCCGAGCCCACCGGCTTCATCTTCCTGGGTTCGGGCGAAGAGGCCTTCGTCAGCATCCAGCACCGCGGCGTGGACGAAGCCGCCGGCACGGGGTCGCTGATGAAGATCTCGGGCTTCAAGATCCACTAATCCGCCCCGCTCGACGGCGTTCAGACGATCGAACGCCGTCGACGCGAATCGAAGTCGCGGCTCCTATAATTGTCGAGGCATGATCGACACCAAGGGGACGAGACTCGAGACGCGGGATCACCGCCTGCTCGACGGCAGGGCCGTTCGCGACCGCATCCTCGACGATGTGGCCGAACGCGTGCGCCACGCCGAGACCACGCACACCATCGGGCGGCTCGTGTCGGTGAGCATCGGCGAGCACAAGGCGGCGGCCGTGTACGTGCGCGGGCAGGCCCGCGCCGCCACCCGCGTCGGGCTTCGCTTCGAAGAGCAGATCTGGCCGAGCTCCTTGAGCCAGGACGAGTGCAAGGCGCGCCTCGTGGCCATGAACGACGACGCGGGCGTGCTAGGCGTCATCCTGCAGCGACCCGTCCCGTCCCACATCCATGGCCGCTCGCTGGCCTCGGCCATCCACCCGTTCAAGGACGTCGAGGGCATGAACCCAGCATCGATCGGCAACCTCGTCTACAACGACCTGGCCCTGGCGCCGTGCACAGCCGCCGCGTCGGTGGAGCTGATCAAAGCCACCGGACTGAACCTGCACGGCCTCGAGGTGGTGATGGTGGGCCACTCCGAGATCGTCGGCAAGCCGGCGGCGTTCATGCTGATGGGCGAGGGTGCCACGGTGACGGTGTGCCACCACATGACGCGCTCGGTGGCGGCGCACTCGCGCCGCGCCGACGCGGTGCTGGTGGCGGTCGGCAAGCCGCACTTCCTGCGTGCCGACATGGTGAAGCCGGGCGCGGCCGTCATCGACATCGGGATCAATCAGATCACGAGCCCCAGCGGCGAGATCCAGATCGTCGGTGACGTGGACACCGACGCAGTGAAAGAAGTGGCCAGCTGGGTGACGCCGGTGCCGGGCGGCGTGGGGCCGGTCACCGTGGCGATGTTCATGCGCAACGCGGTCACCGCTCACAACAAGCAGCTTGCCGCGGGCTGGCTCGGCTAGCCGTGGCCGACTTACCCATCACGCTCTTCACCGACGGCGCCGCCAAAGGCAACCCTGGCCCCGGGGGCTGGGGAGCGATTGTCGTCACCCCGGATGGCCACATCCTCGAACTTGGCGGCGGCTCGCCGCACACCACGAACAACAAGATGGAGCTCGGCGGCGCCATCGCCGCTCTGCGTCACGTGGCCGACCGGCCGGAGCCTGTCGTCATCTACACGGACTCCACCTACCTGATTCAAGGGATCACGCAGTGGGTGTGGGGTTGGCGGAAGCGGGGATGGAGAACGGCGCAGGGCACCGACGTGCTGAACCGCGACCTGTGGGAGGAGCTGTCGGCGTTGACCGGCGCGCGTCCGCGCGGCAGCCTGGACTGGCGCTGGGTGCGTGGGCACATCGGGACGCCCGGCAACGAGCGCTGCGACGAGATTGCCGTCGCCTTCGCGGCCCAGAGCCCGGTGGAGCTGTACGACGGCCCGCTGACCGGCTACTCCCGGCCTGTCCTTGACGTCCCCGACGACACCGAAGTGCCGAAACGGCGCTCATCGTCGAGCACGCCGAAGACGGCGGCGTACTCCTACGTGAGCGTGGTGGGCGGCGTGCCGATGCGGCACTCGATCTGGGCCGACTGCGAACGGCGCGTGAAGGGTCAGCCGGGGGCCCGCTTCAAGAAGTCGGCGAGCGCCGCCGACGAGACCGCGATCCTGCGGGGCTGGGGCGTCGATCCCGATCGCCTCTGATTCACGGGCCGCCTGAAGGCGGCCCCTACGTCACACGGGCCGCCTGAAGGCGGCCCCTACGTCAGTGCCAAAGGCGGCCCGTGCGTCAGTGCGGATGCGCCTGCTGCCGCATCCACGCAATCAGCGCCTTGTCCTGCTCCGCGTCGTCGTAGGTGACGCCCGCTTTCTGCGCCAATGCCAGCGCGCGGTCGTTGAAGAACGTCGCGATGTCGAGCTCGAGCTCGTAGATGAGCACGCTCGCCAGGCCGTTGATGGCCGACAGGTCGGTGGGATCGACGAGCGCGGCTTCGAAGAAGCGCCGCTCGGCGTCGAGCAGCAGGGGATCGCGCGGCGGCCGCCCGGCCTGAATCTCTTCCCAGTGCCGCACCAGGTAGGCGTTCTTCCGGTGGTAGCCGCCAAGGTTCAGGATCGTGAGATCGGAGGGCCATCGCTGTTCGGCGTCGGCCATCTGCGGGTCGAGTGTGCGCTGCGCGCGCGCCGCGGCCGCGAGCTGGCGTTTCCCGAGCGCGACGCCGACGCGCGCCTGCCCGCGCGCCAGCCGGTCTCGAGCGCTGATCAGCTCGGCACTGGGAGAAGCCACGAATGGCGGGAGCGGATTGGCGGCCGACGGGGCCCGCTCGGCCGCCTGCACCAGTCGCCGGAGCGCGTCGTCAGTGGCCGTCCGCACGTCGAGATATACCGGATGCCCGAAGAACTGCGGGAGCGGCGTGTCGTCGGTGACGCACGGCAGGATGTAGCGGTCCATGTGGAAGGCGGTGAGGATCTCGGCCGACACCCACCGCGAGCGCGACGCCGGCTCCGACCAGACGAGCACCACGGCGCGGCTCCCGCGGATGGCGTCGTGCAGCTCCGGCCGAAGCTGCACACCGAGTCCCAGATCCGAGTTGTCGAGCCAGGCCTCGAATCCCGCCGCCGTGAACGCCTGCTCGATCCGCGCCGCCGCCGCCGCTGTGGCCGAGGAGTGGCTGATGAAAACAGTGTGCAAAGCTGGGCTCCGCGCGGAGTGTACTCTGTGGCCATGACGGATCAGCGGGCGCACCTGTCGATGCTGCGGTCGTACACCGCTGCCGACTTCCTGACCATCAGCAACGCGAGCTGCGGCACAATCGCGCTCTTCCTGTGCCTCGACTACGTGGAGACGGGGAGCAACCGCTTCATCTGGATCGCGTTCCTGCTCCTGCCGATGGCGCTCGTCTTCGACGTCCTCGATGGCTGGGTGGCGCGGCGGCAGCCGCACCGCAAGTCGGTGCTCGGCGGCGACCTCGACTCGCTCGCCGACGTCATCTCCTTCGGCGTCGCGCCTGCGGTACTCGGCTTCACGCTGGGACTGCGCGGCGGCTGGGACATGCTGTGCCTCACCTACTTCGTGGTGTGCGGCGTCAGCCGTCTCGCGCGGTTCAACGCCACGTCGGCCGCGCTCACCGACAGTCAGACCGGCAAGGTGAAGTATTTCGAGGGGACGCCGATCCCGACCAGCATCGCGATCGTGGCGCTCCTGGCCGCGGCGCTGGAGTTCGGCCACACCGGCTCGGCGCTGTGGTTCGGTGCGTGGCGGGTTGGCCCCGCCACGCTCCATCCGCTGGTGCTCGTCTACGTGCTGAGCGGCAGTGCGATGATCAGCACGGTGCGGATTCCGAAGCCGTAGGACCGGACATGGGCCGCCTGAAGGCGGCCCCCA
>DASYRM010000072.1:0-1791 GCA_036004405.1 Vicinamibacterales bacterium | reverse complement strand
TACGGGTTCTGGCCGGGCAGGTGGTGCGGCACGTCGCCCGGATCGCGATCGACTTCCACCGCCGGCTGGCACGGATACGGCTGCATCGCCGTCTGCGTCGTGAGGCGGAAGCCGTTCGTCTTGATCAACGGCTCGGTGAGGTAGACCGGGTCCTCGATGATGTAGGTGTGCGTGAGCAGGTCGCCGTGGCGGAAGAACCGCTCGGTGAGCCGCGCGCGGTCGCTCAGCGCCAGGCCATTGCGGCGGATCCATCCCGCCTTCAGGTGCGTCGTCGTCACGACCAGCACGTTGCCCTCCCAGCGCCCGGTGGAGAAGCCCTGCCAGGTGTGCGGGTCGAACTCGGGCGGATGCGGCCGGCCGTCCATCCAGATTTCACGCCGCTGTTCCATCCACTGGATGTGCGTGTCGAGCTTCGTCAGCTCGAAGCTGGTGGGGTCGTAGTTGGCGGTGATGCGCAGGTTGCCGATGCCGCGGAACCCGTAGGTGGAGGGGTGCGGAATGCACGTGTGCTCCTCCATCGACAGGATGCTGGCGTCCCACGACTCGCCGCGCAGGCGCATCGCGTCGTTGATCGGCAGACCGAGGTAGTCGCCGATGTCCGGGCCGGGCCCGCGCTCGACCTGGTCCTCGTGCATGATCGGCGCCCAGATGCCCGACAGATCGATCTGCGCCGAAGCCGGCGGCGCGGCGGCGAGCTGCAGCAGGGCGCAGGCGGCGAGCGTATTCAGCAGCTGTTTCATACGGTCCTCGAACGTGGCGAGAGGATGACGGAAGATGGCCAGGCCGGCGCCGCCAACGTTACGAGAAACGGCGCAGCGACCATGACGCGCACGCTGCGACGATGGCATGCGCCTCGGGAGTGCGGCTAGTAAGAAACGGACATCGCGGCCGTCCCTAGGTGCGGGAGACCAAGGTCCGCGGACTCGGCGTCGCGCGTACCGGGGCCGAAGAAGTCGCGTCCGGTCGGGCCGATCTCACTGATGAGCCGCGACGGCGGCGCCTCGGTGAGCGACTTGAAGTCCTTCACCAGGTGCATCTGATCGAAGTAGCCGGCACTCTGACTGACGTCGGCCCACGTCCGTGACGGCTGCGCCGTCTTCAGCGCCAGGGCGAACGTGAACCGCGCCACTTTGGCGTAGTGTTTGGGCCCCATGCCGGCGTGCTCCACGAACCGCCGGCGGAAATGACGGTCGCCGAGGCCGGCGCGCGCGGCGAGGGTCCACGCTTCGATGCCGCCGTGCGCCGCCGCGAGCGCCTGTGCCGCGCGATCTACCGGATGCAGCTCGCCGGCGCCCGACAGCCGCGTGGCCAGATAGCCGTCGAGCGCGCACGCCATCTCCTTGGGCCGGGTCGCCGCTTCGATGCGATCCAGAACGCTGGCAATGCCCGGCCCAATCACGTCCGCCGCCGGGTGCGCGTAATCGGCGAGCGCGGATGAATGCCCGCCAAAGAGCCGCTGGAACCCGCCCGGCTGGAACAGCGCAAAGAACCCCTCGACACGGCCGGGATGGAGGTCGACCCAGTGGCGCGTCTGCGGGCCGATCACCGCGGCGCGCGCCATCGTGTCGATCCCCTGCAGCCGATGGTCGAAGACGCGGCAGGCGCTCCGCGGATAGAACGCCAGCCGCGTCTCGAGCACCGGCAGTACGGGATGCTCGGCGGTTGCGGTGCGGCGGATGTACACGTACCACCGCACGAATTCGCGCAGCGCCGGTGCGGGTTCGAGCCAGCTGATCATGGCGCCACACGCATCTTTCACGATGTGCCTCTGACGTCGTTGCCGCCGCCGAC
>DASYRM010000071.1:0-33264 GCA_036004405.1 Vicinamibacterales bacterium | reverse complement strand
AACGACTCGAGTCGGATGCGTTCCTCGTTTGTCAGAATCAGCGCAACCTTGGGGCGTCCCAATGCCATGCTCGCCTCCTTGTAGACGAGTACGACGGGGCCGCGCCAGTTATTTCACAATCTTCACGGACAGGACACTAGCGATGCGTCGGGGCGCTCTTCAGGAGTTCGTAGTTCCGATCCGCGAGGGTCTGTACCGCTTTCGGTAGGCCTCGATAGGCCCTCCAAAACCGCGCACTCGTGTGATGCCTCAAAGGGGCTTGGTGCGTCCGGCGCGATGATCCCGCTTCGCTTCGCGCACGAGCGTCTCGAGCCGACCGGCCGCCACGTCCGCTTCAAGCTGGCGATCCCACACCTGTGCCTCGTACTCAGCGAACCACTTGCGGAAACGGACCAAGTCCTTCTTCGGAAGACGCTTCACCGCGCCAGTGATTTCCGCGATAGTCGTCATAGACACAGGCTACCTGTCCAGACGCCCCTTGGCAAGAATCGGTGGCCGATTCCACGACGGCGCGCGGGACACCACCAACAGCAACGCCGACGACACTCGGGCCGGCCACAGCGTGGCGGAGCCTTCAGTGTCCCGGTTTCGTGATCGCGCCGATGGCCGCACCAGCCGCCGTCGGCTGTAAGCAAGTTAGACCGCGTCATCAAACATCAGGGCAGACCCAGCAATCGCGCTGGATTCTGTTTCGACATCCGGCCTACTTCCTGCTCGGTAAACCCTTTGGCGCGCAACGCAACGAGGAAGGCACCAAAGCCATCGGGCGGTAACGCATTCCCCATTTGGCCGAGGTCTGATGAGAGAATGCAGAATTCCGGTCCGATCTTCCGAATCGCGTCCGCAAAACGATCAATCCTGGCCCCGGCATCAGGCGCCGCCAGCGAACCGCCGACAAACTCAATGAATGCGCCGAGTTTCGCGGCCTCCTGCATCTGAGGAACATCCATGAGCACGGGGGCGTTCATCGCGTGGGTGACCACCATGTGCTGAACGCCTTGACGGCGGGCCTCGCGGAGCAACAGAAGGCCCTCCGTCGAAGCCGAGTGACCGGTCGCGAGTACAAGCCCGTGCTTCGCGATGAGCCCGATGACTTCTTTCACCGCAGGCAACAATTCGCCATTGCTCGACACGCTGACAAATGGCCGGTTCTCCTTGGAATACCGCACCTGGTTTTCAGCGTCGAACGTGGGCATCCAGACGAAGCGTCCCCATCCTCCCGTGACCCGTGTCATGTGCTCCACAGCCGCTGGGTTGATGCCGCCCACCGTGAGGTTGAGGTCGATCCCGCCGAACACTTCTATCCCTGGTACTACCTTGCGCACGAGGTACACCAGACTGGCGGTTGACTCGTAGTGGTTCTTCAGCACGATCGCGCGCATCCCTCGCGAGTTCGCTAGCTTTGCGACATCGATCGCATCGATCGACCGCGGGCGGTCGTCGGGCAGGTGATGCACGTGGATGTCGATGGTTCCAACGAGGACGCGAGCGGTATCACTGGCTCCTCCAGCTTGACCAACGCCGGATATTCCAACGGTCGTCCACGGGAGAGCCAGCACCGTCGACACCAGCAACACCACCTGTACGAACCTCTTTGGATTGCCGCTAACGATGCTCATCGCACCTCCGACATCGCGCAGAACATTCCGAGTTGAAGTCTCTGGAGGACATCCCGCACGTGGCTCTTCCTATCGGCGGTCTAACACCTTGCCGCTCAGCCCCGATCGGCGGTCACCGGCGGTTGGCTCCAGCCTGTTCTCGCCCGCCGCTCGTCGGCTGCAGCGGCCTGTTCAGGCAACGCCGCGCAGAGGAGGTCGATGACCTCGCCGCTTGGTCGGACGTCGCCGAATATTCGGTAAAACGTCGCCAGCGTGGCCTCATGCAGGCCATGTGCGTGCCCCGACAACACGTCGGACACCATGATTACCCTATAGTCGAGTTCGACGGCATCCCGAGCTGACGATTCACAGCAAACGTTCGTGACCGCACCGGCTATCAGGAGGGTGTCGATTCCGAGAACATCGAGCCGTTCCTTCAAGTCGCACTTGCCCGGAAAGAACGCGCTCGCTCCGGCCTTGATCGCGATCAGATCATGGGGTGCTGTGTCGAGTTCGTTCCAGAGAGTCGTGCCGGCTGCGTTCGGCTGACCATCGTTGAAGTACTTCGTCGCCAGTTCGTCGCCGAGAATCGCTGCAAAGTTCCTCGGCATGGCAAGCATGTGTGACGTGACCCATGCCACAACGCCGCCAGTGCTCCGAACGGCTGACGCCACCGCGTTCACGCGCGGCACCAGCCGTTGACACTCCTCGTTCGCGCCAACAGTCGCCGTGTCGAGGTCAATGACTACCAATGCGGTACGACAAGCCTGGATGCTCTCGAAGGCATGCAGCCGTCCACGTCGAGCCACGACCTTTCTGACGATCTTCTCCGGGATGCCGCTGGGATGCTTCATGGGTAATCCTGGCGCCGTGACTTCGCCTCTCAAGCGAGATCGAATCGAACTCAAGTCGCCTAGCGCCCGCGGCTCAGCCGCGGCGCGTGATGTCCACCGAAGGAAAGGCGCCCGCGCCGCCGGCTGCAAAGCGCCTGTTAGGCACCGCCGTTCCGAAGTTTCGGAAAGTGGCGCCCGGTCACGATGTCCCACACGCGCTGGCGTTCCATGTGCTGCGCCCACTGCTTCCACTTGGCTCGATTCACTCGCGATTCAATGAACAGAAACAGCGGGCCGAGGACGGCGCCACCACCGAACAGCACCCACGATTCCGGAGGCCACCTCGGATACGGATGGCCGACTACGGCGAGAATGAGAGCGCATGTCGACATCATCGCGCCCGTGATCAGCGCCGCGCTCGCGAACGGAAGGCCGGTGCGGCGCCAACAGGTCACTGCCCCCCACGACAGCTGCACGCCGAAGAAGGCCCAGAGGATGACCGACCCGATCGGCTGCGGCACAAGCTTGGTGAACACTACAAACGCAATGCCGAGGAGAACTCCGTAGATCCCTGACGCCATCATCCTCTCCCTTGCGTGTGCCTAACGTTTGCGATTGAGCCGCGGCGGCTCAGTCGCGCGACTTGTGCCACAGGCAATCGCCGCCGTCGGCTCCAATCGCTGGTTAGACAGCACTCACATTCTCACGTCAAAGGCGACGTTCGACAACAGTCGACAGCGAGTGCAGCTGAAGTCAAAGATTTTGTGTAGTCGCTCTGGCAGGAGCCATGCGCGCTTGCAGGAAGGGCATCGGCGCTCGCGCTCCTTTCGGTCACTAAGTCCGTAATGTTTCATCAGGTAGTAGAAGACGGGGCGCCGCATGCGTTTCTCGAGGCGTTTGGCGAGGTCACGGCCCTCTTTCGACAGAGCGCTATCGTGTCGCGCCATCTGTTCATGTCCGTAGCGCTCGCCCGCACCATTCCCGATGTGCAGCCAATCCATCGCCTGATACGTTGCCTGCCAGGACAGTAGCCCTTGGTGAGTGCCGGAACCATCGAGGCTGGGAGTGGTGTAAAGGGGGATCGGCCCAAAGCAGCCGCCGCACCGAATTGGTGATTCATCTGACAGGAAGTGTGCAAACAACACCAGGAATGGCCGTCGTCGGCAAGCGCACGGCAACCGACTCTCAGGCTCACGGCCCAGCCGCCGAATCATTGGCTGCTGAATGCCAACCGCCAGAAGCTGTCGAAGAGCGCGGCGGACCCACTTATTATCCGAACGCGCATCCAGCGCGTCGTTTCTGGGCAGGCTTACTACAACGAGGTATCCACCTCGCATTTTCGCCATCGGCGAGTGCTCGCCGAGAATTTGGCCGTTGTGGGAGAGGGCCGCAAGGTACCCCTGGAGTTTGTCTTCCGCTCCCTCTCGATTTCGAAGTCTTCCTGCTCTAAAGAAAAGCTGCGCCGTCTCCATGCGTCAAGAATAGTGCTGCCTAACGCCTTGCCGCTCAGCCGCGAGCGGCTCTGTCAGGCGCCTAACAAATAGTAGACCGAGCGGCCTATCCCATCGAACGAGTAAACGCCGCGCGCGGGTTAGACCTGGCGAGGGCCTACTTCGCCTGCGCGACTTTGCCGGCCTTGAGCTCGTTGGGCAGCGACATGTTGCCCTCGTGGCAGGCGTACTCGAGCATCAGGTACTTCTCGTCGCGGTTGAGCGGCATCATCACCGACCAGGACTTCGAGAAGTTCTTGGGGTCGGTCACCGTCACCTCGTACTTCAGCGTGTCCTTGTCGAGCGGCGTGAGGCGCTCGGTGACGTGCATCTGCTCGCTGGTGGCCACGCCGCGCGCGCGACCCGAGGCGGCGCTGGTCGCAATCATCCCTTTGTTGTTGTAGTTGGTGGTGTCGATGACCAGCGTGTTGCCTTCCCAGCGGCCGCGCGAGTCGCCGTTCCACTGCCGGATCTTCGCATCGAGGTGCGGGCGGCCGTCGAGCGGAATGATGCGGGAGTCGTGGATCATCTCGTAGGAGATCACCACGTAGCCGGGCGACTGGTGGATGGTGTAGCCGTTGTTGTACTGCGCGGGGAACATGCCGCCCGGCACCCCGCGCGTGATGCAACGTACCCACGGCGTCTCGTAGATCCAGTCCTGGCCGACGTGCGCGAAGTTGTCGTCGCGTTTGGCTTCTGCGGCCGGCAGGATCGGCACCAGGCCGTCGGGCGGATCGGTCACCATCGAGCGCCGTCTGGCGCTGACCGGGCTGTCGAAGTCGGCCCAGTGCTCCGGCGGATTGATGTCGGACGGACGGCGTCCCGGCCCGCTCGCCTCGAAGGGCGTGTCGTCGAAGTTGACCCACAGCCCCGAGATATCGGGCTGGCCGTCCGGCGTCCGCGGCGGCGCGTACTTGCCCTCGGGCGGCATCGTCTTGACGGCGGCGGCTGAATGGTTGGTCGAGCTCTGGGGCGTCACTTGGGCGCCGACGGGCGCCACGGCCAGCGCCACTACGATGACAGCACGTTTCACGAGGCCTCTCGATGCGCGCATGACTAACCGCGATTGTAGGACCCCGCGTATCGCGGGCGCGCCCCGATACCCCGCTTTAGGTATACGGGCCGCCTGAAGGCGGCCCCCACGATCGTGGATTACGGCGCTGGCTCGATGCGCAGCACGGTGCCGTTGGGCCGCGCGCCGCCTGATTCGAGCTCGGTGGTGAGGTAGAGATTGCCATCGGGCCCCTGCTGCACGTCGCGCACGCGCACGTTGAGCGAGGCGAGCAGCACTTCGCGCTGCTCCGCCTGTTGCGGCTTCGGATTGCCGAACGACACGCGCCACAGCGCCTTACCGTTGAGCGCGCCGAGGAACGCGCTGTTCTTCCAGCCCTTGAACCGATCGCCGGCGTAGAAGATGAGCCCCGACGGGCTGATCGACGGGATCCACGACATGCGCGCGTCGTCCATGCCGTCGCGGTGCCAGGGAATGTTCGAGACCGTTGTGCCGGTGTAGTTGCGGCCGGTGGACACGAGCGGCCAGCCGTAGTTGTGTCCAGGCTGCAGGACGTTGATCTCGTCACCACCCAACGGGCCGATCTCGGACTCCCACAGTTCGCCTGTGTCTGGGTGGTACGCGAGCCCGTAGGCGTTGCGATTGCCGTACGTATAGATTTCCGGGCGCGCGCCGGCGCGGCCGACGAACGGGTTGTCGGGCGGAATGCTGCCGTTGTCGCGAATCCGCAGAATCTTGCCGAAGTCGTTGCTCAGGTCCTGCGCCCGCATGCGCTCGCTCGTATCTTCGGAGCCGTTGCAGCACAAGCCGTCGCGATCGCCAACCGTGAGCAGCAGCGTGCCGTCGCGCAGGAACATCATGCGTCCCGGATTCGCGCCGAACGTGCCCCAGGCCTCGGCCGCGAAGATCTCTGTGAATTCGCGGAGCTCGTCGTTGGCCCAGATGCCGAAGCCGACGGCCATCGTGCTCCCCTTCGGTCCGTACTTCGGAAACGAGAGGTAGATCCGGTGATTCTGGGCGAACGCCGGGTGCAGCGCGATGAAGTGCAAGGTCTCCGAGGCCGCCGTCGCGGGCGATCCGGCCGGAGGCGGCGGCGCTTCCCACGCGGGCTTCGGCTGCAGCACGCCGTCCTTGATCACGCGCAGCCGCCCGTTGCGTTCCGCCACGAGCACCGTGCGCGCGTCCGGGAACGCCAGGCTGTACGGGTGCACGAGGCCGCCGGCGATCTCGGTGACCTTGATCTTCTGGCCAGTCGCGGTGTCGAACGTCTGGGCGGCCGTCTGAGCGCCGAGCGGCAGGGAAAGCCAGAGCGCTGCGGCTGACGCGACGGCACAAAGAAACACAGTACGCTTCCTCATAAGCGATCGGACACTAACACACGACGCGCGGAAGCGGGACACCCGATCGGGTTATGTTTCCGCTGCAGGAGACGGGAAGCACATGACTGGACGTTCGATTCGGGCCACGCAGGCGATGGCCGTGGCTCTGCTCTTGTTGGGAGGCGCGCGTGCAGACGCGCAATCGGCGGACTTGTCCGCCGGAGCCTCGGCGAAGGTGGATGATATGTCCGCGGCCCGGCGCCTCGTGGGCATGTGGCGTCTCGTCGATCGCACGGTGTCGTTTGCGGACGGGACGTCGCGGCCGGACCCGCGCACCACCGCGTACATCTTCTACTCCGACACCGGCATGACCTGTTACATCGCGATGGACCCGACGCGCACCGCCTGGAAGTCCGAGACCACGCCGACGCCAGAGGAAGCGGTCGCGAGTATTACCGGACTGGGCGCCTACTGCGGCACGTTCCGCGTGAATGCGAAGGAAGGCTCCGTCGTGCACCACATGGAGATCGAGCGGATCCCGAATCTGATCGGCCGGGATCGCAAGCGCTGGTTCACCTTCCAGGACGCCAATCACCTGGTACTGAAAGTGGACCCGAGCGAGTTCCGCGCGCCGGTGGTGGAGCGGAAGCTGCTGTGGGAGCGCGTGCCGGCGCGGCCCGAGCTGACCGCACGCTGAGAGAAGACGTTGAGGACACTGTCATGATGCGCCGCCGACTCGCCGTCGCCCTCCTGTTCGTCGCACTCGCCGGCACCGCCCACGCCCAGACACCCGACGCCGTACGGGCGCAGGCGCGGGAACAGAAGCAGCCGCTCCTCGACACGCTGCGCGATCTCGTCGCCATCGAATCGGGCAGCAGCGACGCCAACGGCATCCGGCGCATCGGCGCGCTCATCGCCGACCGCCTGCGCGCGCTCGGCGGCGACGTGCAGATGGTCCCACCCGCCGCGAACATGCCGAGGTTCACCACCACGCCGGAGGTCGTCGGCGACACCATCGTCGCGCGCTTCCGCGGCCGCGGAACCAAACGCATCCTGCTGCTCGCCCACATGGACACGGTCTACCAGCGCGGCATGCTGGCGCAGCAACCGTTCCGCGTGGACGGCGACCGGGCCTACGGACTGGGCATCGGCGACGACAAGCACGGGGTGGCGCTGATCCTGCACACGCTCGCGGCGCTGAAAGCGCTCACCTTCGACCGCTACGGGCTGGTGACGGTCCTCATCAGCCCGGACGAGGAGATCGGCTCGGTGGCCGAGCGTGACCTCATCGCATCGCTCGGCGCCGAGCACGATCTGGTGCTGTCGTGCGAAGGCAGCCCCCTCGACGAGAGCGTGCGGCTGGCCACCTCCGGCGTGCAGCTGGCCATCCTCACCGTGAAGGGGCGCGCGTCGCACGCCGGCGCCGCACCCGAGCAGGGGCGCAACGCCGTCTACGAACTGGCGCACCAGCTGCTGCAGATGCGCGATCTGTCGAATCCTTCGAAGGCGGTGAAGATGAACTGGACGGTGGTGAGCGGCGGCAGCGTTCCCAACGCCATTCCCGCCGACGCCCGCGCCATCGGCGACATGCGCGCCGACGATGCCAAGGATTTCGCCGCCGTCGAGGCGACGATTCGCGAGCGGATCACGAAGCACCTCATCCCGGACACCACCGTGGACGTGACATTCGAGCGGCTTTATCCCCCGCTGCCGTTCCGCGAGCAGTCGCTCAAGGCGGCGCAGCACGCGCAGAAGCTCTACGCGGAGGCGGGCGGCACGCTCAAGGTGGCAACGGTCTCGACCGGCGGCGGCACCGACGCGTCGTACGCCGCGTTGCGCACCGCGGCGCCGGTCATCGAAGGTCTCGGGCTGCGGTCCTTCGGCGCGCACTCGAACAACGCCGAGTACGTCCACGTCTCGTCGATCGAGCCGCGCCTCTATCTGCTGACGCGCATGGTAATGGACGCCTCCGACGGCGCCGTCCCCGGCATGCGCTAGCGGGCCTCGTACCGGACCTTGCCGCCGACGATCGTGTAGACGACGCGGGCGCTCCGGATCTCGTCGTCCGGCACCGCGGTGATGTCCTTCGACAGCACGGTCACGTCGGCCAGCTTGCCCACGCTGAGCGATCCTTTGATCGATTCTTCGAAAGCAGCGAAGGCGTTGTTGAGCGTGAACGCCCGCAGCGCCTCCAGGCGGGTCAACCGCTGATCGCCGGTCAGGACGCGGCCGTCGGCGAGCCTGCGGGTCACCGCGGCGTAGTAGTTCGCGATGGGATCGACGTCCTCAACCGGCACGTCGGTGCCCACCGCGAGCGCGGCGCCGCTCGCGAGGAGCTTCCGCCACACATAGGCGCCTTCCTCCAGGCGGGCCGGCCCGATCCGCTCGCCCACCCAGCTGCCGTCCGACGTGGCGTGTACCGGCTGCATCGAGGCGATGACGCCGATGGCGCCGAAGCGCGGGATGTCCGCGGCGTTCAGCTGCTGCGCGTGCTCGATCCGCCAGCGCAGGTCGACGCCGCGCCGCCCGGCGGCCGTGAGCGCGGCCTCGTAGACGTTCAGCACCTCGCGGTTGGCGCGGTCGCCGATCGCGTGCACGGCCAGCTGGTACCCCTGCTCGATCGCGAGCCGCGCCACCTGGGGCAGCGTCGCCATGTCGGGCCGAGGCAGGCCCACGCTCTCCGGCGTGTCCGCATAGGGCTGGAGCAGCCACGCGCCGCGCGAGCCCATCGCACCGTCGGCATACACCTTGATCGCCCGGACGGTCAGCATGTCGTTGCCGTAGCCGATCGCCTTGTAGCGAGCGAGTGCGTCCGACAGCTCCGCCACGCGGCCCTGCACCATGACCCACAGCCGCACTCTCAGTTCGCCCCGATCGACGGCGGACCGCAGCGCGTCGATCGTGCCGAACGGCTCACCGGCGTCCTGGAACGACGTCACTCCCTTAGAGATGGCCTCCTGATCGGCGAGACGCAGGGCGTCGCGAAAGCGGCTGGCGACTTCAGCGACGCTCGGGTCCGGTTCTCCGGCGCCGCGCTTCACCAGCTGCGCGGCGTTCTCGCGCAGGAACCCGGCCGGCTCGCCTCTGGCGTCTTTCAGAATGTCGCCGCCAGGCGGGTTGGACGTGGCGCGCGTGATCCCCGACAGCGCCAGAGCTCTCGCATTCACGAAGGCGCCGTGGCCGCTCGCGTGCACGAGCACCACCGGGTTGTCGGGCGAGACCGCGTCGAGCGACGCGTGGGTCGGGAACCCTTCCACGTTCGGCTCCGGCACGGCCGTCCACTTGTCCTGATGCCAGCCTCTGCCCACGATCCACTGCCCGGGGCGGGCGCGCGCCACCGCGCCCGCGACGGCCTGGACAATCTGCGGCCAGCTCGTGGTGCCGGTCAGATCGAGGCCGAGCTTGCTCTCGCCAAGGCCGACGAAGTGGCCGTGCGCTTCGATGAAGCCGGGGATCGCCAACCGGCCCTGGAGGTCGACGGTGGTCGTCGACGGGCCGATGTAGCGCGCCACATCGGCATCGGCGCCCACGAAGACGATGCGGCCGGCACGCGCCGCCAGGGCCCGCGCCTCGGGACGCGCGCCG
This sequence comes from Vicinamibacterales bacterium, assembly GCA_036004405.1. GTDB lineage: Bacteria > Acidobacteriota > Vicinamibacteria > Vicinamibacterales > UBA2999 > DASYRM01. The sequence goes on along the minus strand of DASYRM010000071.1, from coordinate 23,427 downwards.
TCCATCGTGAGCAGGCGCCCGTTGCGCAGCACCAGATCGGCGGCCGGTGGCGGTGGCGAGGCGCACGCGGCCAGCCAGGTGGCGAGCATGACCGCGGCGCACGCACATCGAGTCGGCATGAGCGCGCCAGTCTACTCGGGAAGCACGAACTCCTGGCAGATGGCGCCGAGGCGCGTGCGGCCATGGCGGGCCGCCAGCTTCAGCAAGCGCAGGAACACCAGCGCGGTGATGAACGCGTCGCCGCTCGCGGTGTGGCGGTCGTGCGGGATCACGCCGAAGAGATCGGCCAGCGTGTCGAGCGTGATGTGGCCGGGCAGCGTGCGATCGGTAAAGGCGCCGTCCTTCGCGAGATGCAGCGTCAGATCCGCGGTATCGAGGGCGCGATTGAGCAGCCGCACGTCGGTGCCCAGCCGATCGAGGCCGGCGTCGAGCATCGACACGTCGTGGCCGATGTGATGCCCGACGATGACGCCGTCGCGCAGGTAGTCGAGAAACCGCTCGATCGCCTCGCCTTCCTCGTACCCCCGTTGGCTCCGATCCGGCGTCACGCCGTGAACGTCCACCGGGCCCACGTCGCCGGTGACGCGCAGGAGCGCATCGAAGCTGTCGTCGAGCCTGATCTCGCCGTCCTGCACGACGACGGCACCGATGGTGAGGATGCGGTCGAGAACCGGACTGAAGCCCGTGGTCTCGGAGTCGAGCACGACGAACCGGACCTGGTCGACCGGCGTGTCGTCGGTCCAGGTGGCGTCGAATGCCTGCTTATACGGTTCGATCGACGGCGACATCGACGGCGTCCAGCCAGGATGGATTGGCGGCGAACTCGATCAGCCGCTGGATCACGGGGAACGTGCTCTTGAGCCGGTGGCGATCGTGACGGCTCATGACCGACGGCGGCAGCTCGGCGCCGATCGTGCCCTGGCTGATCCCGACCCGCCCCTGCTGCCACAGCACGACACGCAGGGCCTCCGACGCCTCGCGGAAGATCCGCTCGTGTTCAGGAAGCAGCCGCCGGGCAGCGGCAAAGCGCTCGAAGGTCGAGCTGCCCATCGCCGTGCCGGCGGCCATGCCGAACACACGGCCCAGATCGACCAACGGCTGGAGCACGTTCCGCTGCAGCCGGAACACGCTTGTGACTTCGCCCGAGTGCTCGACCACCGCGTCCTCGTAGAACGAGAGCGGCGGCAGGTCCGCCAGGCAGTCGTGCGCGAGGATCTGCAGGATGTCGCGGTCCACGGCGTCCTGCACGTCCCGCTGCACGACGGCGGTGAGATCGGGCGATCCCGACACCCATCGCAAATCGAACAGCGCGCGGCTGCGCTGCATGCCCTCGAGCACGGGATTGCGCATCCAGCCGACAAAGCGCCGGCGCCACTCCTCGACGCGGGCCACATAGAAGGACGGGGCGTGGCCGGTGTCGGGACCCGGCAGGTAGCCGCACTCGGCACACGCATGCATCAGCCGTTCGTACGAGGCGGCGATCGCGGCGCTTGGCGCAGCGCCCTCCTGCATCCACAACAGGTGCGGTATTCGCGGCACCAGCGATCCGCCGCGCCCCCAGGCCCCCCACACGCACCAGCAGCCGTCGGTGCCCTCGGGGGCGGTGAGATCGAACACCCGTGTCAGGATGGCCGCGTCCACCCGGGCGGTGTATCCGAGCATCCACTCGGCCGACTCCGCGCCGGTCAGGTACTTGAGCACGAAGGCACGGGCGCGCTGATTGAGCGCGCGCAGGCGGGGCGGATCGCCGGCTCGCGCAATCGATTCCAGAATCGCCGCCGGCTGATCGCCGAGCGCCGGCAGCAGATCGCGGGGCGTGAGCACGGTGAGCAGGCGGCTGTTCTGCTGGCCGTCTGCCGTCATGGCCACCGCGCCGCTGGACGCCATCCGGAGAGCGCCCTCGGCGACCGTCGTCTCGGGGCCGGCGAAACCCGGGACGGCAAAACCGGTCTCGGCAATGGTCTGGTCGGCGTCGCCCGAACCGGTTGCGATCCACGCCAGCAACTGCGTCGCGGTCAGCACGCCGTGGCAGGCGCCACTGTCGTCGGTCACGGCCAGCGCTTCGGCGCCGCTGTCCAGCAGCAGGCGCGCCGCCTCGCGAACCGTGGTCTCACGACTGCAGCTCCGCAGCGGGCCCGCCAGCTGCTGTAAGAACGTGGTCAGCGGATCGGCCGCCGCGTCGCTACGCGTGAAGCCGCTGTCCACCGACCCCATCGCCGCGACGAACGCGGCGGCGGCGGGATATTTCTCCAGCAGCGCTTCGACGTCGTAGGCGGGAAACCCGTAGGTCACGACGTCGGTGTTGGCGCGCGCCGTATAGAGGCACGACCGGGCGCCGTGAAACTGCTCGGCGCCAATCCAGTCGCCGGGGCCACGCACATCGCGCAGCTCCGCCTGTCCACCCTGCTCGTCCCACAGGGACACCGTGCCCTGCTGAATCACCAGGATGTGGGTCTTGTGCGGCTCGCCCTGCCAGGCGAGGAATTCGTCGTTCGGAAAGAAACGCACTCGGCCATGGGCAGCCAGCGCCACCAGGTCGGCGTCGTCGACGGCGTTGAACGGCGGATGCTGCTTGAGAAAATCCGCGACGCGGTAGCGGATCTCGGATGTATCCACGGGGAGCCTCGTGGACTATTCCATCACAGTCAGTCCGCGTAGGCCTTGATCAGGTCGAACATGTAGTCGCGTCCGACGTACACGGAGCGGACCTCGATGCGTTCGTTGAGGCCGTGAGCGCCGTTGCCGTCGGGGTCGGACCACATGCCCGGAATGCCATAGGTCGGAATCCCCACGGCGCCCAGGAAGGTGGCGTCGGTGTAGCCGTTGGCCATCGACGGAATGACGGGGACGCCCGGCCAGTACTTTGCCGCCAGCTTCTGCATCGGGCCGAAGATGTGCTCCTCGAGCGGCGGGGCCGGCGGCGACGGGCGCACCGGTGGCAGCGCGGTGACGGTCACGCCGGGATCGCCGATCAGCGCCGACAGCGCCCGCCGGATCTCCTCAATGGAGTGGCCGGGGAAGATCCGGCAGTTGACGTTGGCCCCGGCACGCTGCGGCAGCGCATTGGGCGCGTGGCCGCCGTCGAGCAGCGTGGCGACGCACGTCGTCCGGAGATTGGAGTGGAGAAACGGATCGGTGTTGACGAGCGCCTCCGCGTTGGTGTCGCGCTGGTTCGCCGCCAGCGCGACCATCGCCCGGCCGACGTCGTCCCGCCGTGCGGCGCCGGCGTCCCTGAAATAGCGACGCGTCGTCTCGGTCATCTCGAGGGGAAATTCGTGTTCGTCGATCTTCACCAGCGCCCGCGACAGCTGATAGATGGCGTTGTCGCGCACCGGCGCCGAGCTGTGTCCGCCCGGGTTCCGCGTTTCGACGCGGAAGTTGGCAAAGGTCTTTTCGCCGATCTGGACCGACTGGCCGATCACCTTCCCCTTGCCGTCGCTGTCGCCGCCGCCGCCCTCGTTGAGCGCGAACTCGGCATCGATCAGCGGCCGCCGGTTGGCCGCGAGCCATTCCACGCCGTTGAACGCGCCGTTGCTTTCCTCGCCGCAGGTCAGCGCCAGCTTGACGGTTCGCCGCGGCGCATACCCCTGCTGCTTGAAGCGGATCAGCGCATCGACCCACACCGCGGCCATCGCCTTCATGTCCGACACGCCGCGCGCGTAGAAGTAGCCCTTCTCCTCGACCAGCGTGAACGGGTCGCGTTCCCAGTCCTCGCGGCGGGCCTCGACGACGTCGATGTGCCCGACCAGCAGGATGGGCCTGGCCGTCGTCGAGCTGCCGGGATAAACCGCCACCAGGCCGCCTTCCCTGGGACGCTCGGGGGTGGCGAAGAGCGTCAGCTGGCTGTCGGCGAAGCCGGCGGCCTTGAGGCGCGCCGCCATGCGTTCAGCCGCCAGGGTGCAGCTGCCGGACGACAGCGTCGTGTTGGTTTCGACCAGCTCTTTGAACAGCTCGCGGAACGCGGCCTGGTCTGGCCGGACCGGCGCCGCTACCTGAGCGGACGCGGCCGCCGCGAAGACCAGCGGCAGGAGCGAAAACCTCTTCGTCAGCACGGCTGAGATGATAGTCCCACGCTCATGTGGCGCGCCTCGCGAACGCGTTGACAGCCACCACCGGCGGGATTACCGTTCGGTCGCTGTCGATTAGCGAACCGGCGTTAAGCCGGTTTGCCAGACACTGCCGCGCGGCCCGCGACAGCGGGACGCGCCGGAGGCTTTCAATGACCAGACGAGCGGCGACCACCGTGGGCCTTACCAGGATCGTGTGTGCCGTGACGATCGCGGCCTCTCTCATCGTCGTCCGGGGGCAAAGCGGCGGGCAGGCCGCCGTGGCGATCGATCCCGACGACATCGGCGGCGTCGTCACCGGTCCGAAGGGGCCGGAAGCTGGCGTCTGGGTGGTGGCCGAAACGACCGAGCTGCCGACGCCGCTCCGGAAGATCGTGGTGACCGACGATCGAGGGCGCTACGTCGTGCCCGACCTGCCGAAGGCGAGCTACGACGTGTGGGTGCGCGGCTACGGCCTGGTGGATTCGCCGCGCACGAAAAGCACGCCGGGCCGCCAGGTCAATCTCGCCGCCGTGGAGGCGCCGAGCCCCAAGGCGGCGGCGGACTACTATCCCGCGCTCTACTGGTTCGCGCTGCTGCGCGTGCCACCCAAGACCGACTTCCCCGGCACCGGTCCCACCGGCAACGGCATCGCCACGAGCATGAGGAGCCAGGGCGAGTGGATCCGGAACATCGTCAGCACCGACGGCTGCACCACCTGCCATCAGATGGGCAACAAAGCGACGCGCACCATTCCCAGCGCCCTCGGGACGTTCCACAGTTCCGCCGAGGCCTGGGAACGCCGGGTGCAGTCGGGCCAGGCAGGCGCGGGGATGTACGCGAAATTCAACCAGGTGGGCCGGGAGCGCGTGGCGGGCATGTTCGGGGACTGGACCGACCGCATCGCAGCCGGCGCCATGCCAACCGCGACGCCGTCACGCCCGCAGGGGCGCGAGCGCGACGTGGTGGTGACGATGTGGGACTGGGCCGATCCCAAGACGTATCTGCACGACGAAATCGCGTCCGACAAACGCAATCCGACCGTGAACGCGAACGGCCCGATCTACGGCGCGCTCGAGGAAAGCGCGGACTACATGCCAGTGGTGGTTCCGGGGCAGAACAGCGCCACGCGGGTCAAGCTGGAAGTCCGCGACCCGAAGACACCCGCGGTGGGCGCCCCCACGAAGGCGTCCCCATACTGGGGTGACGAAGCGATCTGGACGTCACAGACCACGGCACACAGCTTCGCGATGGATGGACAGAGCCGCGTGTGGGTGGCGGCGCGCATCCGTCCGAACGCGACGGCGGACTTCTGCCGCAAGGGGTCGACTCACCCATCGGCCGCGGCGTTTCCGCTCGAGCAGAGCGGACGTCAGATGCAGGTCTACGACCCGAAGACGAAGAAGGTCACCACCATCGACACCTGCTTCGGCACGCACCATCTGAACTTCGATGACAAGGACGTGCTCTGGTTCACCGGCGGCGGACCGGTGGAAGGGTGGTTCAACACCCGCATCTTTCTCGAGACCGGCGACGAGCAGAAGGCGCAGGGGTGGACGGCGTTCGTGCTCGACACCAACGGCAACGGCAAGCGCGACGCCTACACCGAGCCGAACGAGCCGATCGACCCCGCCAAGGACCATCGCATCAACACGCCCTTCTACGGCGTGGCGCCGAGCCCGGTCGACGGCTCCGTGTGGGGATCGGTAACGGGCATGCCCGGCTCGCTCGTCCGTCTCGTGCCGGGACCGAACCCGCCGTCCACCGCGTTGTCCGAGATCTACGAAGTGCCGTGGAACAACCCCAAGGCCAGCGCGCAGGGCTACGCGCCGCGCGGCATGGACGTGGACAGCAAGGGCGTGGTGTGGACAGTGCTCTCGAGCGGACAGCTCGCCGCGTTCGACCGGCGCAAGTGCAAGGGGCCGTTGAACGGTCCGACCGCAACCGGGCAGCACTGCCCCGAAGGGTGGACGCTCTACGCGCTGCCGGGCCCCAACTATGAGGGCGCAGTGGAGTCCGCGAGTGCCGAGTCGGCGTACTACAACTTCGTGGACCGCTTCGACATGCTCGGCCTGGGCCGGGACGTCTCGCTCGCCACCGGCAACCTGTCGGAGAGTCTGCTCGCGCTGGTGGACGGCAAGTTCCTCACGCTGCGGGTGCCGTATCCAATGGGGTTCTACGCCAAAGGGATCGACGGCCGCATCGACGATCCGAAGGCAGGATGGAAGGGCAAGGGGATCTGGACCAGCGTCTCCACGCGCGCGCCGTTCCACATGGAGGGCGGCCGCGGGGTGACGAGCAAGCTGATCAAGTTCCAGATGCGCCCGAACCCGTTATCGAAGTAGGGGCGCGTACGTGGGGGCCGCCTTCAGGCGGCCCGTCCGTACGTAGAGGCGGACCTTTCCGCCTTCGCCAAGGCTACGGCGGACCCACCGTAGCTTTGGCGGAGGTGGGCAGGTCCGCCTACCCCACCTGCCCTGCGAAGTAGTCCGGCAGGTCCTTCTTGGTGTCGCGCAGGATCTCGACGATCGCCTGGCGATCCTCGCGCGACAGCGCCCGGCGGTAGCGCTCGCCGCGGTCGCCGCCCGAGAGCACCTCCCACAGCCGTCGAAATACCGGGGCTTTCGCTGACGGCGGCAGCGCGTCGAAGGCCGGCGAGTAGATCAAATAGCTGCAGGGATACTTCAGCAGCCGGCGCGTGAGGTCCAGTTCGTGGAGCGAGCGCCCCCTGGCGTCGCGCGGACCGACGGCCGCGAAGCGCGACGCGAAGCCCGCCGACGCCTGCACGCCACCTGGCAGCGCCGCCTCGTCGATGAAGAGCATGTAGTCGACGACCTCGGCGGCAATGCCGCGCATCATCTCCGCGACGCGCTGCTCCGCGTCGGGCGACGACGCCGCGGCCGGATGCAGCTGCGGATCCGCGGCGCGCGCCTCCCATCCGATGCGCGTCAGCAGGTTCATCATCTGCGTCTGATGCGAGAACACGAGCAGCGCGCCGACGTCGCTCGTCGCGGCGCGATAGCCATCCGGTTCGAACAGCCCGTCCACCGAGCGCAGATCGCGCCTGCGGGCGGGATCGAGCGCGGGAAGCTCGTTGCCGCGGTGAGCGGCGCCGCCGGTGGCACCGGTCACGAGCCAGCCACCCCAGCGCGCCGCCAGCGGCGTGCCCTGATTCATGGCCACGGCGCGCATCAGACTGCCCGGACCTGATTCCGTCGTACTGAAATTCAGCAGCCCCGGCACGCCGAGCGTGTCGCTCGTGACGTGGCAGCCCAGACAGACGAACGCCCGCTTGAACTGCGGCGGCCCACCAGCCACCACCGGCTTCTGATCGAGCGTGTAGAAGACGATGCCCTGCGCCGCGTCGTGCGCCGCCACTTCGATGACGTCGCCGTCGCGCACCCAGCCGAGCGCCGCGCGGTCGTTGAAGAAGAGGGCACGAGGATTCGCCGGCCCGATGCGCGCAGCCTGCAGGCTGGTCTGTGAGAACAGCAGCAGCTGCGAGTCGATCGAGAGGTTCAGCGCGTCGAGGGCCGACTGCAGATAGCCGGCGCGCCCGTCGAAGCGCAGCTGGAGGGTGCCGTCCGCGAGCCGCGCGTTGAGGTCCGCCACGACATTACTCACCGGCGCCTTGGTGTAGGCGATCGCCGGGTCCTCCATCGAGCCCTGGAACGTGCCGCCGCGCTGCGCGGCGGAGCCCGACGCCCAGGCCAGCACCGCCAGCCCGGCGGCCCCCAGCGTGATGAAGGTGCGCCCTCGCATCTCAGGTCTCGCGCGAAATGATAGTCGTATGCCGGGGGGCGGCGGTTAACGCCAGCCCGCCTCGAAGAATATGGGCTGCCCCACCGCGATGGGCCCGCGTCGAATGACGGTCCCGTAGACGCCGGCCTTGTTGTCCCTCGCGCGCACAATCGCCTTCAGCACCTCGGCGGCTGGGCGCGCCGAGTCGGGGTCGTAGTTCACCATCGAGCAGCGCTCGTCGAGATTGGTAATGGTTATGGCGGCGGCCTCGCGGGTCTCTCCGAACGAGAGGACGCCTTCAACCCACTCGTCCTCTCGAAAGGAACGGCTCGGAGCGATCCAATCAGGATGTTCGGTCGAAATCTTCGGACGTCCGGAGGCTGGGCCGAGAGCCTGCCGATTTCGCCGACAGTGGCGGCGGTGATCATGGAGACGCTCGCTTCGTCGAAGATGCCGCGATTGAGGTGCATCATCTCGACCGGCGAACCATGGCGTCGACCGACGTCCGCCGCCAATTCCGGGCCAAGGAGCGCCAGCTCCTCGCCATCCGGCGTGCGAACGTGCGTGGGGAGACTGCCACCCGCGGCGGGTTCCCGTCGCTGCGGAGCAAAGAGAATCAGCTCGGGAAGCTTGGTGGCGGTGAGCCAAGGGAAACCGCCGCGATCGTCAGACCGACGAAAGGCCAACCGCCGGTCGCCGTCAAGCCCGTGCCAGCCCAGCTCGGCAACCTCGAGAGGGTCGCCCTGCATGGACTTCACCGGGTACCGGAAGAGCGCCTCTACTTCACCAACCTTGATAGGCATGTCAGGCCGCAAGCACGATCGCGTACGCCGCGTTCAGACGCAGTGTTCTCGCATCGTGAAGGCGCCAGAACTCGGCGAGCGTGACGGCAGGGTGCCGCTTGGCGCCCTCCGGGCCAAACTGCCAGTCGGATGTAAAGAGAAGCCGCCCCTCGGGAGACGCCGCAAGGAGTGCTGACAAGACGATGCCTACATCGGGCCGGTGCTCGTCTGCGAATTCGAGAAACGGCTCGCCGTGCCGGGAAGGCTCGCTGAGAAGTTCGTACGCGAAGAACGCACCCGTCCGTGCCTTGCTCCGCAGCTCCGGGTTTCCGAGGTGATACATGCAGCCCTCGAGCTGATCGAAATCCGACTGGAACAGCGGCGTGGGAGTGCGGTGGGACACGAGACGAGTGCCGGATACGACCGCGAACGACAAAGGTCCGAGCTCCAAGGGTTCAGTCTGGCCGATGCACACTATCTCAATCGAAGGCATCGCTCTCCGCTGGCATCCACCGGGGAATCACGCAAGAGCCTCTGAAAACCTCATCAACTCACGGTAATGAACCAGCGATTCCAGTCCAAAACGATCGCAAGCCGAAGAATCGACAAGAGTAGTACGACCCATCCCAGCAACCAGACCAAGAAGCGAGGTGATGCCCGCGGCGTACCCAGCACCGGCCTGATGGCGCCGCTGAGGGCGTCAGGAAAGCACACGCACGCCCAAGGAGCAATGAACGAATACAACATTCTCAAGGCAAGCGCAGGGCCGCTCAACGCGTACGAGAGCACGAAGCCGGACACGACCAGCAGTGATGAGGCGATGCGCGATCGAAACGTGTCGTAGGGCAGCTGTTCCGCAAGTTGCGTTCGCATCAGCGCCATTCGATCGCTGGCCAGGATTTCCTCGACAAGCACGAGCGCGGCCTGCCGTCGCGCCCCTCCTGAGTCGTACTCCCTGCGAATCTGTTCAAGCTCCCCGCCATCCAGCCATGTACCCGCACAGGTCGGGCACTCGTCCACTGTCACCGCGCGCTTCGCGCTATAGAAGTGCCGCATCAGCACCCTGTCCGGACACCGTGGACATCGGCGTCTTTCGGTCGCGTTCACCGTGATCTGAGGCTTCCCTGCAAGGGCGACGAGAGTGTCTCCGGCTTTCGCGGCTGGCTCGTCGAGGGCGCGAAGTTCCGTCTTGTCGAACCAGATGCCGGCACAGCCGCCCTGGCAAACGTCAACGGTCAGGCCGGACACGTCAACCGAAGTGAGTGCGGCACCACAGGCAGGACAGTTCATGAAGGAGAAATCACGTCCGCATGACAGAACGCCTTAGCGGCGCCACCAATCAAGACGCTTGGTGTTCAGGTTCCAGAACATGTGGACGGAGTCGCACTCCCCTCCCGACAACTCCAGCTCTTTGCAGCTCGTCGACGTCGGATATCCGGAAATCGCCGCAATGTTTTCAGGCGGGCCATCGGCCAGGCTCTCCCAGGCGAGCCACATTGGTTCTGCGCAGATTGCCTGTTGCGGTCCGGCGCCAACAGCAAACGTCAGAACCTGAGGCTCACGACCTGCGGCAGGGACGACGCCCACGAGCGCCTCGCCCGTTCGATGGCCAAGGTGCGCCATGTCGAGCTGGCCATCGCAGTCAAAGTCTGCATGAAGAGATTCAGCGTCCCACGTCGCGGTTGGCGCTGACTTCGACAGACGTTGAATGGGGGGCGGCTCGGGAGCCGATCGGCAAGCGCCGAGGAGAAGGAGACCTACAACGACCGGAGAGTACTGTCGCATCCTGTTAGCCGGGTGCAGCTCGGTGTTTACGACGTGACCGACGATTCGATGGCAACGGTACTCGCCAGCACCAACTCGAACGGCGGCTCGTCGTCCGCTCCGACATGGACGTCCGACGCAGGACAGAATCCCTCGCGCCGATAGAACGGCACTGACGCTTCATTTGGCCACATCATCAGGAACTCCAGATCGCGATTCCGGGCGGCCCCGATCAACCATTCCAGCAGCTTCGCTCCAATGCAGTGTCGCCACTGTTTCGAATCGACAAGCATTAGTGACATAGCCCCATGCGCGCTGCGAGGAATCCGGAGCGGGAACTTTGCACTGCAAGAACATGCAGTCCGACAACGAGCCTGGGCCGTGCTCGGCGACGGCCATAATCCAACGGCGCGATGCCAGCGCTTCGTGAATCTACACCGCGCATTCGCGACAGAAGTCAGCGCGAGAATGAGCCGACTGCTTCTCGACTCGAGAATCCCATCGGAGCCGTGCGAGCTCCGCTGCGTCGGCTGCGATCGCCTCACGAACGATGATTCCGTCTCCTGTACTCGTCGGCCTAACTTGCTGCCTTAGCTCGCTGCCGCCTGTGCTCGCATCGCCTCGACGAGGTCGTGGAGATTCCATTCGGTCTCTCTACCAACGGCCCGCTCCCACACGGCAACCTCCCAATCGTACGGAGGCTTCCTCGAGTCTGAGCGCTGAATCACAACCCGCCCATCACGGCCGTCAAAGACGATTCGAAACGGGATGCCACGGTACCGCAAAATGACCCACCACGATCCAAACGACTCGTAGGAGTAGCTATGATCCAGCACTTGAGCTGCCAGCGCCTTTAACCCACTGGCTAAATCAGCCATCTGAGTGAAATGGCGAATTGGATAGTCCTGGGCATCCATGATTGTCGTCTGGCTAACGTAACGGCTTACCCGCAGCCGATCAAGACTCGGCGCCGGCTGTTGGGTGCAGCCGGGCGTTAGGCGGTCTGGTATTCTCTGCGAGGAGCCTACCCGCCGCTTCTGCATAGCGCACGAATGAGTCGGAGAGCAACTGACCCCAGCGCTTTGCTGGGTGTTCTTCGGGTGAGTATTGCACGCGGCCCGTCGGCGCGATAAATCTGATCGGACTGGGCGCGAGCGCGTTCAAGTGCTCCGGCTCAATGCCGTAGACCAACGCAATACCATCAAGCACGAGGCGCTGCAGGACTGGCAAATTCGCATGCGCAAGCTCCAATGTTTCGAGATCCGCATTGCCGTGGGCGATGCGCGCTCGAATAGTGGCGAGCGTCTTCTTGGCAGTCGGTGACTGATCTAGACGTCGAGCTAGCAAGTACTTGATCGCCGCATTCTCCTGTGTCTCGAGAACGTCCGTTTCGATACCTTCTCCATCGCGGCGAACGCCACGGCTGACACCGGGAACGTGCTTGGCGATGCTCTCAAGTGCAATGTAGAAAAACAGAAATTGCTCGACTCGCGTGGCCGCGGACATGGCCCGTCGAAACCACCGAATCGCTTCGAGCGCCTGTTCCGGCGGGATCAAAAGTCGTTGAAGATGCGCATTCGTTGCCGGCTGAGTTCGAAAGCAGTCCTGGCCACCGGACGTTACATCGAACTCGGTGATTTCGCCGGCGATACATTGTCTGAGCATGTCTTCGTTGTAAGTGAATCCGACAGCCAAGACGCGCACCGGGTAGCCGCTAAGCAACGTCAGCCTGTCTGCGAGATGCTCGTAAAGTTCCTTTCCACGCATGAGAGCCAAGGCGGAGTCAGGCGCGCGCACAAGTCCCCGGCACTCGTAGGCGATTGGCTCCTGAGCGGACCAAAAAACTGAGGAGGTCGCGCGAGCAAGATCGACGGGACGCATCTCGATAAAGCCGTCCGGATCATCTCCACCAAGACTTACGCAGACTGCGCTGAGTGCCTTCCCTTCAGCGACCCGCAAGTTTACAGGCAGGTCAAGCGTGGCCTCGACGACCCAGAAGTTGAGCGGCACTGTCTTAGTCATAGTGTTTTGGTTATCTCAGACCGCTGGACCGGCTAGTGAGTCCGCCATCGTGATGCCGCTCAGCCGCGACGGTGATTACTGACGCTTCGAGTTTTCATTCAAGGCCGCGCCGCTCGTCGGTTGCAGCGCCAGGTTAGCCGGCCTCGTCCAGTTTTGACATCAGAAGGCTGGCGACAAACAGGTGATGAATCGCGCGCACATCGTCGATCTCGATGTTTGCGTGCGCCTTCGGATTCCGGATGCCGCGCATGGCGCCGGCGAACAACTGCATATAGCCGACCTGTTCATCTTTTCCGGACTGCGTCGAGAGATCGGCCAAGACGACGACCGGTTTCTCAACAGAGAATGCCCGGTTCATCAGGTCAGTTCCGTCATATTCCTGCCTCGTGGAAGTGAGAACTCGAGCTTTAACCGCTTGATTGACCTCCTTCGACGACGCCTCTACGGCGTCTGCGAAGTGGTTCGACTCGAACCGCTGGCGCGCGACCTTGACGATGGCGGGATGCAGAATCCTCCAGAATTCGTTAACCGTAACGACCTTGGGGTTCGGCTTTCGCGCTCGCATCTGGAGACGACCGCTTTGGCGCGCGATCTCACGCAATTTGCCAGCCCACTCAGAGGCCGGCAGCCCGCTATCTTCGAAGTATGCGCGTAAGTGGAACTTATGCTCGCCGGCATTCTTTGTGCTATCGGTGCATCGCTTCAACGGGGCGTGCCCGCCTCTCCGAGGGCTCGTGAGTCGGCGAAGCCAGGAGTCTGTCTCGTAGTCGAGACTGGCACCTTCATCTCCGGTCAGTTCTCGAAGTAGTTCGCGCAGATCAAGTTCGCGCGCGCACTTCGATGTTCGCTTCGGATCGGCGATCTCTCCGGCCTTGTGTTGGGCCAGAAAACGCTCTGCAAGGGCAAGTTCAAGTTCGTCTTCATCCATTTCGTTATCGCATCGGAGCGGCTACTACTCTTAATCTGCAGACGCGCTCGGGTGGCTCGCAGCATAACTAGATATGCAGCGAGCGTTACGGCACACGTAACGCCAAAAGCAGCCACAGTATAGACGCGCGCTGCGAAGAGAAGACTTCAGTAGAAGTCGTGCGCGTCCACGGCGGCGCCGCCGCTGAATCCTTCCACGCGCTCGGCGCGCACCGACAGCACACCGTCCTGATGCTGCAGCACGCCGTCCACGAGCAGGAACGGCTGACGCACAACCACCTGGCGCTGCTTGTCGAACAGATCGGGCCGGATGATCACGTTGGAGATGCCGGTCTCGTCTTCGAGCGTCAGGAACACGAACCCCTTGGCGGTGCCCGGCCGCTGGCGCGTGATCACCATGCCGGCCACGCGCACGCGCCGGCCGTCCTTGGCGCCGGGCAGATCGGCGGCCCGCAGCACGCCGCGCAGCGCCAGCTCGTCGCGGCGCATCGCCATGGGATGTGGACCGATCGTCAGCCCCATCCCGGCATAGTCCGCCTGAAGACGCTCGTCGGCATCCATCGGCTTGAGCGGGCTGTCGGTGTGTAGGCGGACCTCTCCGAGGTCCGCCTCTCCGGACCTCTCGCCGGCGGGGCGCCCGGCCCGCTCGAGCTGCCCCAGCGCGCTGCGGCGTGCGTTCGTGAACGCGTTGAGCGCGCCGATGTCGGCCAGCGTCGTCAGCTCGTCGCGGCGCAGGCCGGTGCGCTGCACCATCTGCTCGATGGACGTGAACCGCCCCACCGGTTCGAGCACCACGGTCCACTCGTGCGAGCACACGTTGCAGAAATACGTGCGCCGCGGCGGCGCCGACGCCGTGGCCGCCGTGTCGGCCACCACCTCGATCATTTTGTCGTCGTCGGATCCGCACTTGCCGCACAGCAGCGGCGCGGCCGGGTCTGAAGACCCGGCCCCACGTACGATCGCAGCCATAGCCTGACCTGCGTCTTTCCGCAGCCCGTGCACGTACATGAGCCCAAGCTGGATGGCCCCATCGGGCTCCACGCGGCAGAGCCAGTCGGACTGCTGCACGTCGATGGGATGGAACCGGACCCCACGGCGCTGCGCGTCCTTCACGAGCGTTGCGGGGTGGTAGAACCCCATCGGCTGGTTGTTGAGGAGCGACGTGTAGAACGCCGCCGGGTAATGCACCTTGATATAGGCGCTCGCGTACGCGAGCAGCGCGAAGCTCGCCGCGTGCGACTCGGGAAAGCCGTAGAGCGCGAACGACGTGATCGACAGGATGATGCGCTCGGCGGTCTCGCCCGTGATGCCGTTGCCGGCCATCCCCGCGCGCAGCTGGATCTCGATCTCCTTCATGCGCTTCTCGCTGCGCTTGAAGCCCATGGCGCGCCGCAGCTCTTCGGCCTGGCCGCCGGTGAAGCTGGCGGCCACCATGGCCATGCGCAGCAGCTGTTCCTGGAAGAGCGGCACGCCGAGCGTGCGCGCCAGCACCGGCTCGAGCGAAGGATGCAGCGGCACCACCGCTTCGCGGCCGGCGCGGCGATTGAGATAGGGGTGCACCATCTGCCCGACGATCGGGCCGGGACGGATGATGGCCACCTCCACCACGAGGTCGTAGAACTTCTCGGGCTTCATCCGCGGCAGCGTCGCCATCTGCGCCCGCGACTCCACCTGGAAGACGCCGACGGTGTCGGCCTTCTGCAGCAGCTCGTAGACGGCGGGGTCGTCGGGCGGGATGTGCGCCAGCTCGAAGCGGCGCGACTCGCTGGCCGACGTGTTGACGAGCGCGATGGCGTCCTGCAGCACTGCCATCATCCCGAGGCCGAGCAGATCGACCTTCACGATGCCCATGTCGGCGCAGTCGTCCTTGTCCCACTGGATGACCACACGGCCCGGCATGCTGGCGGGCTCGAGCGGGACCACCGAATCGAGCGCGCCCTGGCACACCACCATCCCGCCCGAGTGCTGGCCAAGATGGCGCGGCAGATCCTGGATCTGCCGCCACAGATCCGCGAACGCACGCAGGCGGGGTGCGCCAGGCGCGATGCCGGCCGCTTCCATATTGCGGTCGAGCGTCTCGCGCGGATCGGTGAACTCGAAGTTGTGCATCACCTTGGCC
The DNA here is from genome assembly GCA_036004405.1 of Vicinamibacterales bacterium. Classification (GTDB taxonomy): domain Bacteria; phylum Acidobacteriota; class Vicinamibacteria; order Vicinamibacterales; family UBA2999; genus DASYRM01. Next base: position 8,026 of record DASYRM010000071.1, on the reverse strand, counting down.
AGGCGGTCGATCGACGGCTGGTCGAGCGCGAGCGCCTTCCCCACCTCGCGCGCGGCGCTCTTGCCGCGGTAGGTGATGACGTTGGCGGTCATGGCCGCGCCCAGACGGCCGTACTTCTCGTAGACGTGCTGAATCACCTGCTCGCGCCGGTCGCCGCTCGGAAGATCGAGGTCGATGTCAGGCCACTCGCCGCGCTCTTCCGAGAGAAAGCGTTCGAAGAGCAGCTCCATCTTGATCGGGTCGATAGCAGTGATGCCGAGGCTGTAGCAGACGGCGCTGTTGGCAGCCGAGCCGCGCCCCTGCACGAGGATGTCGTGCTGGCGGCAGTAGCTGACGATGTCCCACACGATCAGGAAGTAGCCGGCGAGATCGAGCCGCTCGATGAGATCGAGCTCGTGCGCGATCTGGCGCTGCGCCTTCTCGTGATACGGGCGGAAGCGATCGCGGGCGCCGGCCTCGGTGATGCGGCGCAGGAACGACATCTCGGTGTCGCCGCCCGGCACCGGATAGGCCGGAAAGCGATAGCCGAGATCGGACATCGTGTATTCGAGCCGCTCGGCCAGCGCTTCGGTGCCACGGAGCGCATCGGGGCGGTCCGCGAAGATCTGCGCCATCACCTCGGGCGGCTTGAGATAGCGCTCGGCGTTGCGCGCCAGACGGCGGCCCGCGGCGTCCACCGTCGTGTGGTGATACACGCACGAGAGCACGTCGAAGAGCGGCCGATCGCCGGGCGTGGCGAAGCGCCCGCCGTTGGTGGCGGCGACCGGCACCCGAAACGCCTCGGCGAGGTGCGTGAGCGCGACCGTGTCGGATTCCTCGTCGCGCAGGAAATGCCGCTGCAGATCGACGTAGACGTTGGCGCGACCGAAGAGTCCGACCAGCCGGTCGAGCAGGCCGCCCACGCCAAAGTGCTGCGCGTCGAGCAGCGGCCGGCCCGCGAGCGCCACGAGGCCCGTCGTGAAGCCGTCGAACTCTTCGATGGCCAGCGCGCCGGCGCCCTTTTCGGCGCGCATCTTCATGCGCGTCACCAGGCGGCAGAGATTTTTGTAGCCCTCGGCCGAAGCGACCAGCACCGGCAGCCGCCACGTGCCATCCCCTCCCTGCCTGTTTTGCCTACTCTGCCCTCCGCTTACTCTGCCTACTCCGCCCACTCTGCCAGGCGCGGCGGCTCCGTTGCGCGCGCGCTCTATCGTGAGCTCCGCGCCGATGATGGCGCGCAGTCCTGCCCTGGTCGCGGCTTTATGAAAGCGGGGAGCGCCATACACCCCGTCGGCATCGAGGAGCGCGAGCGCGGGATATCCCAGCGCCGCGGCGCGCTCCACCAGCGCCTCCGGGAGCGAGGCGCCCTGGAGGAAGCTGAAGGCCGATGCGGCGTGGAGCTCGACGTACATGCGAGGTCGGGTGGGTCGGGTAGGTCAGGTGGGTCGGGTGGGTAAAAACGCTTGAAGGCACGCTCGAAGAACTAGTCCAGAACACCGTCGATGAACCACGCATTCGCGTCACGCTCTCGAAAGAGCCGATACGTGGCGCCGTCGCTGACCGTCACATCCCACTCGTCTCGATCCCATGGACTGTCCGGGTCCGACCTACCTGACTCACCTGACCCACCTGACTTACCTGACTCAGGGCTGGCCCACCATTGGCCCGACGTTCTCCAGGGGCCAGCAGCCTTGTCGATCCGACCGCCGCTGATGCCACGCCGCTCGGTGGTGACGCGCACCGGCCGGCCGTCGTCCACCTGCACGCGCGCTGGCACCGCGAAGCGGAATCGCCTGAGCGCCACGACAAGCGCTTTCCCTACTCCGCCCTCTCTGCCCTCTCTGCCCTCTCTGCCTCCACCGTCAGGCTCCGAAGGAGCGAACGGTGCCATTGCGAACGCGCCTGGACGCCATGAATCCACGACCGACGGCGAGCCGCAACGCCCCTCGCCCATCAGTGCGTTCAGCCGCGCCATCAGCGTGGACACCTGCTCGGGCGACGGCAGCGGACGCGTCAGCAGCGAGTACTGGAGGATGCGCGCGGGGGTGGGGTCCACGGCCACTACCACGCGATCGATAGCGGCCGCAGGAGGATGCGATTCGAGATCGAGCAGCACGAGCGTGCGGAGCGTCCGCGCGTCGCGCATCGGCGCCGGCAGCTCCAGCGTTCGCTCGTGGACAGCCTTCGACACGAGGTGCAGGCGCACGTGCAGCACCGCGGCCCCACGATCGCGGCGTTCGAGATGCGCAGACAGCGGGTCCATCAGCCGGCCGAGCACGAACGACAGCGGCTCGAGGCCGTCGATGGGCCACTCGAGATCGAGCGCCTGCTCGAAACGCTCCTCGGGGACCGACGGCACGAGCGGCGCCGGGTCGTCGCCGCGCGCGAGCCGTTGCCACTGCACGCCTGCCTGCCCCATCCGGGCGGCGACGTCGGCTGGCGGCAACGCGGCCACCTCACCGAGCGTGCGCAGGCCCCAACGGCGGAAGCTGGCGCAGATCTCGGCGTCTTGGTCGTCAGGCGGACCTGAAGGTCCGCCTCTACGTACGTTCAAGAGCAGTTCGAGGGGGAGCGGGGCGAGGGCTTGGGCGTCGTCGCCGGGCTCGACGATCGTGAGGCCGGCGCGATGGCGCACGAGCAGGCGCGCGGCCGTGCGCGAGGCGGCGATGGCCACGCGCACCCGCAGGCCGCGATCGGCCGCGGTGCGCCGCAGCTCCCCGGCGATGGTGCGCGCGTCGCCGAACAGGCGCGCCAGGCCGGTCAAGTCGAGCGTGATCTCGCGCGGGCCGCACACGTCGATGCGTGGCGAAAACTCGCGCGCTACTTCGAGGAGCTGCGCGGGATCACTACCCGCCGCCGCGTATAGAGCGCCGTTCATATCGTTTAGAGGCGGGGTCTAATGACCCGCAACTACGTACGAAGGCACATCGTCTGTGCGAGCCGATACCGCCACGTCGCCACCTACGCGGCGGCGCGGCGATACGACCTGCATGCGCAGCTCAGCGCCGGCCACGCGCGGCCGTGCGCTCGTTCCCGTCCACGTCGCGCGCCCAGTGAGCGTCAGCGTGAGCCCGCCCGCGCTGCGGGCGATCGGCTCAGGCGCTACGAGCAGGCACGCCGTGTCGCGCCCTTCAACGGCGCGCTGCACGCGCAGCCACGTCGTGAACGGAATGCGGCGGAGCGTCGCGGCAGGCACGTCGGCCAGATCGATCGCGACGAGGCCGAACCCGCCCGCCTGCAGCACGAGGTTGAGCGCTTTGAGCGCGCGATCGATCGCCCACTCGGGCGGACCCACCTGACCGCGGATCCACAGCACCCGCCTGAGATCGGCGCCGGCCGCCTCCATCGAGGCCACGTCGAGCCGATCGAAGGTGTCCACGAGCGCCACGAGCTCGCCGCGCTGCGTGGCCGCGGCCATCGCCTGCAGCAGCAGCGTGGTGCACCCCGCCGAGCGCGGTCCGGCCAGCTCCGAAAGCTGGCCCCGCGGCACGCCGTTCCTCAGGCACGCATCGACGGCGGCCACGCCGGTCGGCGCGCACGCATCGGCCGCCTGCTCGAGCGGCGGCAGCGCCGTGGTCAGGGTGCGATCGAGTTTTCTGTCGCGGAGAGCAGATTCCAATGCAGCCAGTGCAATTTTCGCCATATCTTCGTCTCAAACTGGAAGGGCGAATATATAGCGAAAATTGCGCTGGCGGTCAAGTTCGACCATCTGGCGCGGAAAAACGCTTCGACGGGGAGGTCAGTCGAGTCTCTGTGATGCCGCCGCGGCGCTATTCAATGACGCGGCTCGCCGCATCGCGACGTGCATCGCGGTGTTCGAACCTCTTCTTTCGTCTTCTTCACGATCATCGACGCGCGCGCGTCTGTCACGCTCACGCGCGTTACACGAAATTTACCCATCAGTTAAATCTGCTAGGATCGCGAGGCTTACCGAGGTGAGATGCGCTTCAGTCTGATTCCCCACGAAGAGAAATTCTTCACCGACTTCATCGGCATGGCGGAAGAGCTCCGCAAAGGCGCCCGCCTGCTCAAGCAGATGCTGGCATCGAGCCCCCCCGACATCGCCAAAGTGGAGGAGATCAAGGGCATCGAGCACACCTGCGACAAGATCACGCGCGGCATCATCGACCGCCTCAACCGCACCTTCGTGACGCCGCTCGACCGCGAGGACATCCACGCGCTGGCCGGCTCGCTCGACGACGTCATGGACGCCATCGATGCCGCGTCCGCGGTGGTGCGTCTCTACAAGATCCAGAACGTACGCGCAGGAGCCCGGCGCCTCGCGGACATCATCGTCGAATCCGCCGACCTGATCTGCGACGGCATGAAGGCGCTCGAGAACGACACCAAGGCGGTGCTCGAGTACGCCGCGCGCGTCAATCAGCTCGAGCACGAAGCCGATCGCGTGCACCAGGATTCGATCGTCGAGCTGTTCGACCAGGAAAAAGATCCGATCGCCGTGATCAAGTGGAAGGAGATCTTCGACTTCCTCGAGGCCGCCACCGACCGCTGCGAGGACGTGGGCAACCTGCTCGAAGGCGTCGTCGTCAAGCACGGCTGACGGCATGGATCACACGCTGCTGGCGATCCTCATCCTGATCGCCGTCGCCCTTACTTTCGACTTCATCAACGGCTTCCACGACGCGGCAAACTCCATCGCCACGGTCGTCTCGACCCGCGTCCTGACGCCTGCCAAGGCGGTGATATGGGCGGCGTTCTTCAACTTCATCGCCGCCGTGACATTCGGCACCGCCGTGGCGCAGACGGTGGGCGCCGGCATGGTGGACCTGCGGGTGGTGACCTTCACGGTGATCTTCGCCGGCCTCACCGGCGCCATCATCTGGGACCTGATCACCTGGTACTGGGGACTGCCCACGAGCTCGTCGCACGCGTTGTTCGGCGGCTACGCCGGTGCGGCGGTCGCCAAGGCCGGCTTCTCGGCGGTGATCGTCTCGGGCTGGACCAAGACGATCATCTTCATCGTCGTGGCGCCGATCGTCGGACTCACGGTCGGCTGGCTGCTGATGGTGGCGAGCCTCTGGATCTTCCGCAGCGCGAGCCCGCACCGCGTCGACGTCTTCTTCCGCCGGATGCAGCTGCTCTCGGCGGCCGGGTTCAGCCTGATGCACGGCGCCAACGACGCGCAGAAGACGATGGGCATCATCTCCGGCGCGCTCGTCACCGGCGGCTATCTGCAGCTCGTGAACGGCAAGATGCCGATCCCGTGGTGGGTCATCCTCCTCGCCTACACGGCCATCGGCCTGGGCACGCTCTCGGGCGGCTGGCGCATCATCAAGACGATGGGGTCCAAGATCACCAAGCTGCAGCCGATCGGCGGGTTCTCGGCGGAAACGGGCGCAGCGCTCGCCATCTATCTCGCCACGCACCTCGGCGTCGGCATCAGCACCACGCACACGATCACCGGCGCCATCGTCGGCGTCGGCTCCACGCGACGTCTGTCGGCCGTGCGCTGGGGCGTGGCTGGACAGATCGTCTGGGCGTGGCTGTTGACGATTCCAGCGTCAGCCGTCATTGGGGCGTTGACCTACGGCGTCGTGAGCACGCTCTTCGGCACGTTGTAACGTCTCACCTGCTTACCTGCCCACCTGCCTACCTGCCAAGGCCTGCCGCGCCGAAGCGCGTCGCGCGAAGGCGGGGTAGCATTGGCCAGTGCACGTTCTCGTTGCCGAAGACGATCGCGACATCGGCGAGCTGATCACCCATTACGTTCAGAAGAACGGCTGGACGGCGCATCTCACGCCGTCGGGCACCGAAGCGCTGGCCTATGCGCGGAGCCACGCCGTCGACCTGGCGATCCTGGACCTGATGCTGCCGGGCATGACGGGCCTCGAGATCTGCCGCGCGCTGCGCGCCGAGGCGCGCACGGCCGCCATCCCGATCATCATGGTCACGGCCAAGGCCGAAGAGAGCGACCGCATCGTCGGCCTCGAGCTCGGCGCCGACGACTACCTCGCCAAGCCCTTCAGCCCCAACGAGCTCATCGCGCGGGCGCGGGCGCTGCTGCGTCGCACCAAGCGGACCGAGCCGGAAGGCACGCTGCTCACCTACGGGTCGCTCGTGATGGACGTGGCGACGCACGTGGTTTCGTGCGACGGCAAGGAAGTGAAGCTCACGGCCAAGGAGTTCCTGCTCTTGCAGTACATGTTGCAGCGCCGCGGCCGCGTGCTGTCGCGCGACCTCCTGCTCAGCGACGTGTGGGGCTACCAGTACACGGGCGGCACGCGCACCGTGGACGTACACGTCCGCCGCCTGCGCGAAAAACTGCCGGTACTGGTCGAGGCGCTCGTCACCGTCAAGCAGTTCGGCTACAAGCTCGCGGACAGCGCCTAGCGTTTTCGTCCTCGCATGACCATCAGCGTCCGGCTCAAGCTGTTCATCGGCTCCATGGCGGCGGCGGCCTTCGCCGTGCTCACAATGGCGCTGCTCGTACCCTGGCAGCTGCGGACACAGGAGCGCACGGTCATCGAGCGCCGCCTGACCGACGAGTCCAAGCTCATCGCCGACCTGCTGGCGTCCGCGCGCGATCTCGGCGAGGCCGACATGGACCGCGAGGCCGACCGCCTCGGCACGCTCGTCTCGAGCCGGGTGACGCTGATCGCGGGCGACGGACGCGTGGTCGGCGACTCCACGCAGACGCCGGCGGAGCTCCAGACCCTGGAGAACCACGCCACGCGGCCCGAAGTGCTGGCGACCGCCGGCGGCGGCGCCGGCATCAGCCAGCGGTACAGCACCACGCTGCAGACCGACATGGTCTACGTGGCGATCCGCTCGGATCACCCGGTGGTCAAGTACGTCCGCCTGGCGCTGCCGCTCACGGACGTGAACGCGCAGCTCGCCACGATCGGCAGCGCTACCGCGCTGGCGCTCGTGGCCGCGCTCGTGGCCGCTCTGATCCTGTCGTGGGTTTTCTCGGCGCCGCTGGCGCGCCGCGTGGAGGCGGTGGCCGCGGTGGCGCGCCGCTATTCGGCCGGCGATTTCAGCCGTCCAGCCCACGACTACGGCGAGGACGAGCTCGGCGCCGTGGCGCGCGCGCTCGACGGCGCGGCGCAGGAGCTCGGACGGCGCGTCGACGATCTGTCCCGCGACCGCGCGCGCACCGAAGCCATCCTGGCCGGCATGGTCGAGGGGGTGCTGATCGTCGATCGCCAGGGGCGCGTGCAGCTGGTCAACCGCGCCGCGCAGGACATGCTGCGCGTGGCGGAACAGGCCACCGGCCGGCCGTACGTGGAAGTGATTCGCCACCCGGACATCGCCGCCCTGCTCGGAGCCTCGCTGCGGCGCGAACCGGTGGCCAGCCGCGAGCTCACCCTGTCGCGCGATGCGCTGCGCACCTTCGTCGCGCGTGCGGCCGCGGTGGCGTCGTCGGGCGACGGCGGCGCGGTGCTCGTGCTGCACGACATCACCGATCTGCGGAAGGCGGGGCAGATCCGGCAGGACTTCGTGGCCAACGTGTCGCACGAGCTGCGCACGCCGCTCACCGCCATCCGTGGCTACGTCGAGGCGCTGCTCGACGAACCGTCACTTGGTCCCGATGCGCGCGCCTTCCTCGACATTATCGGGCGTCACACCGCGCGCATGGAACGCCTGGTGAAAGACCTGCTGCGGCTGGCCCGGCTCGATGCCCGGCAGGAGCCGCTGGAGCGCACGCGTTGCGGCGTACGCGACGCGTTCGAGGGCGTGCTTGCCGACCTCTCGCAAGTCGTCGAGGCCCGGCAGCAGCGCGTGTCCATGAACATCCCTGGCGACGCGGCGTACGTGGACGCCGACCCCGGCAAGCTGCACGACATCCTGCGGAACCTGGTCGAGAACGCCGTGAGCTACTCGCCGCCGCAATCGGACATCTGCCTGTCGGCCGAGCGCCGCGGCGGCGCGGTGCACGTGATGGTGTCCGACTCGGGTCCTGGTATTCCGCCCAACGACCTGGCGCGCGTATTCGAGCGCTTCTACCGCGTGGACAAGTCGCGCTCAGGTCCAGGCGGCACGGGCCTGGGCCTCTCGATCGTGAAGCATCTGGTGGAGCTGCACG
>DASYRM010000070.1:0-64800 GCA_036004405.1 Vicinamibacterales bacterium | reverse complement strand
GTGTTTTTTCTACCGCGCGACGGCCTTAGGCCCGGAGCCCCAAGGCCAAAGGCCAAAGGCCGACTGGGTACCTTTATCGCCGGCTCCTGTGACACCAGCCGGCGGCCCCCGTATATTTCACCAAATGGCGGCGGAAGGGGCGATGGCAGGGCGAATTGTCCGGTGGATCTCGCGGGACGAGATCGACTGGGACGAGCTGTATGCCGAGCAGCTGCCTCGCGTCTTCAATTTCTTCCGCTACCGCTGCGGCAGCGTGGCCGACGCCGAGGACCTGACCTCGATCACGTTCGAAAAGGCGTGGCGGGGCCGCGAGCGCTACCGGCGCGACAAGGGCGCGTTCTCGACCTGGCTGTTCACGATTGCACGCAACGCCGCCGTGGATCACTACCGGGCGCGTGCGCCGGTGGTGCCGCTCGACGAGGCGGCGATGGTGGCCGCGGCGGCGGCGACGCCCGAGGATCAGACGTCGCTGCGCTCCGACGCGGCGCATCTGGCCGTGCTGCTGCGGACGCTCACGGACCGCGACCGGGATTTGATCGCGCTCAAGTACGGCGCAGAGATGAGCAACCGTGACATCGCGAGCGCGACGGGGCTGAGCGAGTCGAACGTGGGGACGATTCTTCATCGCGCCGTCCAGGCGCTGCGGGAGAGATGGTGATGGCTTCCGAACCAAACCTCGACGCCCTTCGCCGCGACCCGGATCCCGAGTTCGCCGAACGGTTGCGCGCGAAGTTGCGGCAGCAGCCGATCGCGCGGACGCGGCACGCGCGGCACCCGCTGGCCAGGCTGGCGGCCGGTGTGGCGGTGGCGGCGGGTATCGGGTTCGCGCTGACGCTGCCGGCCGTCCGTGCGAAGGCCAACTCCTTCCTTGCGCTGTTCCGCGAAGTGAGCTTCGTGGCCGTCCCGATCGAGCCGGGCCAGGCGCTCGAACGCACGGCCGGCCTCGACCTCCCACATCTCATCGGCGACCGCGTGCAGGTAATCGAGGAGAATGCGCCGGTGTCGGTGGTGTCGCGCGAGCAGGCGAGCGCCTCGGCAGGGTTCCACGCGGAAATGCCGACGATGCTCCCCGAGGGCACGGTCCTCACCGAAATCAAAGTGAGCGGTCGCAACGTGGTGCGCGTGACGGCTGATACGACGCGCCTGCGGCAGCTCCTCGATGCACTGGGGCTTGGTGACGTCAGCATTCCCGAGGAGCTCGACGGCGAGACCGCCATGATCACCGTCAAGCCGATGGTCATGACCGAGTTCGCCCAGGGCGACCGCCGCGCCGGCTTCATGCAGGGTCCGATTCCGGAGGTGCTGCTGCCGGCGGGCGTCGATCTGGCGCAGCTTGGCGAGATCGGGCTGCGGATGATGGGCCTGCCCGCGGCGGAGGCACGTGAGTTCGCGAAGAAGGTGGACTGGAAGACCACGCTCGTCGTGCCGGTCCCGCCCACGGCGACGCGGTTCCGCCAGGTGCTGGTCGGCAGCAGCCAGGGTGTGGAGATCGAGGGGCCGATCGTCGACCCGGAGACCCGCGTCGAAAAGGGGAACTGGAACCTGCTGCTGTGGTCCAACGGCGGGCGCGTCTACGGCATCCGCTCCACGATGCGCTTCAGCGACGTGCTGGCGATGGCAAACTCTCTCCAGTGACCGACCGCGTCATCGACGCCCGCGGGCTCCGCAAGTCGTTTGGCGAGACGCTCGCCGTCGATGACCTGTCGCTGACGGTTGGCGCCGGGGAGATCTTCGGCTTCCTCGGGCCCAACGGCGCCGGCAAGACCACGTCCATCAAGATTCTGCTCGCCCTTGTCACGCCCGACGAAGGCGAGGGCGAGGTGCTGGGCGCTCCGATCGGCAGCCGCGAGGCTCGTGCGCGCGTCGGCTTTCTCCCCGAGCACTGTCGCTTCCACGAGTCGCTGACCGCCCGCGAGCTGGTGCGCTTCCACGGCCGGCTGCACGGCCTGCGCGGCCAGGCGCTCGAAACCCGCATCGATCGGCTGCTGTCGCGCGTCGACATGCTCGACGCCGCCGACCGTCCGCTGCGCGGCTACAGCAAGGGGATGCTGCAGCGCGCCGGGCTGGCGCAGGCGCTCGTGCACGATCCACGGTTGGTGTTCCTGGACGAGCCGACGTCGGGGCTCGACCCGCTCGGGCGACTGCTCGTGCGCGACATCCTTGGCGAGCTGCGCTCGAACGGCGTTTCCGTGTTCCTCAACTCGCACCTGCTGGGCGAAGTGGAAGCCACCTGCGACCGCGTGGCGTTCGTGAAGCAGGGTCGCGTGGTGCACCAGCTCACGCTGGGAGCCGCGTTGCCGTCGTTCGAGGTCGAGATTCGCGCCGTGCCGTTCGATCCGCCCGTACTGGAGGGGCTGGCGCGATTTGGCACCGTGGTGGAGCGCCCGGCCGACGATCGTGTCCGGCTGCGCGTGGCCGGTGATGCCGTGCTACCCGAGGTGTCGGCGTGGCTCGTCGGGCACGGCGTGCAGCTCTACGAGCTGCGTGGACGGCGGAAGTCGCTCGAGGAGTGGTTCGTGGACGTGATGGGCGACGACCAGCGCCCGGGATGAACATGCCTGCGTTCCTGACCGTCGCGCACCTCACGCTCTACGATGCCCGCCGGCGCAAGATTCTCAGCGCGGCGGCCCTGTGTGGCGGGCTCTTCCTGGCCGTCTTCTGGGTCATTTCCCTGCTCGTCGCGCGCGAAATGCGGGCGAACCCGCCATCGTTCATCGAGCGACAGGTGACCCTGGCGCTCCTGGCGCTGCTTGGACTCTACGCCGCCAACTTCCTGTCCGTGTTGCTGGCCTCGCTGCTGCCGGTGGATGCGCTGTCGGGGGAGATCGATTCGGGGGTGATGCAGACGCTGGCGTCGAAGCCAGTGCGCCGTTCGGAGATCGTCCTGGGGAAGTGGCTGGGATTCGGTGCCGTGATCGTCATCTATTTTCTGGTGCTCGCGCTCGGCGTGCTGAGCGCGACCCGGTGGATGGCCGGCTACCAGCAGCTGAACATCGCCATCGCGATTCCGCTGATGCTGCTGGAGCTTCTGGTGATGCACACGATCTCGATCGCCGGGGGCACCAGGCTCGGCACCGTCACCAACGGCATCATGACCATCGGGTTTTACGGCGCGGCGTGGATCGGCGGGTGGGTGGAGCAGCTGGGAACCGTAGTCGGGATTCAGTCGGCGCGCATGGCCGGCGTCCTCGTCAGTCTGTTCAGCCCCGCCGACAGCATGTGGCGGCTCGCGGCCTACTACCTGCAGCCGGATATCGTGCGGAGCCTTGGTAACGCCGGGCCCTTCGCCGGCGGGTCGGTGCCGTCCGCGATGATGGTGTGGTGGGCGCTGGGGTTCACGGCCGCGGCGCTGGCGTTCGCGCTCTATTCGTTCCGCAATCGTCAGCTCTGACGTCGCAGCAGGCCCTATACTCAGCTGAAGCCTGCCTGGGCGATAGGCGGTGGGTTCATGAAAACAGCGTACACGGCAGTCGTGTTGCTGGTGGTGATGGTTGTCGCATTGCCGGAGGCTGCCGGTCGGCAGTGGCAAGCGGGAACGTGGATCCAAGTGGGCACGAAGCGCACGCTCTTCGTCGGCGATCCGGTGCACGAGCGGTTGCCGCCAGGCCTGAACAGGCCGCAGATGACAGAAGTCGCCACGTATGTGATCGAGACGGACGATCGACGGTATGAGCTGCAGGACCTGGTGGCGATCGGCCAAAGCGGCCTCGATCTCCGCGTCACAGTTGGCAAGCCCGTGACGTTTGCGATCGAGAAGAAGACGGCGTACATCAAGCTCGATAACGGCGAATATCGACTGCTCGTGCTCAAGAACGAGCGGAAGAAGACGTGACGTCGTGCGACGAGCAACTTCGACGAAGTCTGAGGGTCAGGCGAGCGTTCTCGCGGGGCGCGCCGCACTCGTCGAGACCCTCAGCCGCCTGGACACAAAGGGGTGGTGATGCGAAGAGAGGTGTCGCGGAATATCGAGACCGTTAACACCTACCTGGATGGCTTCCGCAAGAACGATCACGAGCAGATCCTGTCCTGCCTGACCGACGATATCGAATGGACCGTCTTCGGCGCCTTTCATTTGACCGGCAAGGCGGCCTACGACAAGGCCATCGACGGCGCCCCCGAGTTCATCGATCCTCCCGAGCTGGAGGTCGTGCGCATGGTCGAACAGGGCGACGTCGTCATGGCGGAGCTCATCGGTACGGCGAAGCGCGCTGGCGGCGGCGAAATGCGCATGTCCATGGCCGAGGTGTTCGTCATGCGCGACGGCAAGATCGCCGAGCGCCGCGCGTGGGTGATCGTTCTCAAGGAGAACGACTACCGCTGAGGAAGGTGCGGCATCAGATCACCGCCGGCGTCCGACCGCGATCAGCGACAGGCCGATAGGCGGCGCCACCAGCCGCTCGCCAGGCAGCGCCCATGGCGCGATGAGACTGTCGAACACGCGCACCTGCGCCAGGCTGTGCTCCCGCGACTTCAGCACGTGGGCGTTGAACATCCATCCCAGCAGGCCGATCGGGTTCGAGTAGCGGAGCGTCACCATGTCGAAGCCGGCGGCCGCAAACGCCGATCCCAGTGACGCCTTCGAATACCGCCGGAAGTGACCGAGCTCGGCGTCGAGCGGCCCATACGCCGCCTGGACGGCCGGCACCCAGACCAGCGCGTGCCCGCCTGGCGCCAGCACGCGGTGAAACGTGCGCAGCGCCTTGCGATCGTCTTCGATGTGCTCGAGCACGTTGACGCAGAACACAGTATCGAACCGCTGCGCGGCCAGCTCCGTGAGATCGCACTCCTCGAGGTGGCAGGTGCGCAGGCTGAACTTCGGCTCGCTGCGCATCTCGTCCCGCACGAGGTCGGCACAGTGCGGGTTGGGTTCGATGCCCAGCACGACGTCGGCCACTTCGGTGAGCCGGCGGCTCATCGTGCCGATGCCGCAGCCCACTTCGAGCACGCGCCGCCCGACGTAGGGACGGAAGAGGCGGAACAGATGCGCGCCATAGCGTCTGGCCTCGCGCATCGTTTCCAGGTCGTCTGCCGCGTACTGTTCGGCCGTTTGAGTCTGTCGCCGATCGGTGTAGCTCACGCGCCCTCGAGGTCCATTGCACGGTACCATACGGCGACGATCGCGGCCAATGCAGCGCACCGTGGAACGCGTGACCGAGTGGATCGCTCGCTGGCCGCTGCTCGCCAGCGCGCTCGCCTACGCCGTGATGGCGGCGGTGTCGGGCCGCCTGGTGCTGGCGCACCCGGCCTCGACGATCGTCCACGACGTGGGCGACCCGCTGCTGACCGCCGGGTTCCTGCACTGGAACGCATGGACGCTGCCGTTCACGCACGCCTGGTGGCAGTTTCCGATCTTCGCGCCCATCCCCGACGCGCTGACGTTTTCCGAGCACCTGCTCGGGCTGAGCGTCGTGGCCACGCCCATCGAATGGCTCGTGCGCGACCCGCTCGTCGCGGCCAATCTGGTCACGCTGCTCACGTATCCGCTGTGCGGCCTCGCGATGTTCCTGCTGGTCCGGCGGCTGACGGGGAGCGCGGCCGCAGCCTTTCTAGCTGGCCTTGCCTATGCGTTCTCACCGTATCGCACGTCGCAACTGCCGCACGTGCAGATGCTCGCCACGTTCTGGGCGCCGCTCGCGCTGCTGGGGCTGCACGGCTACCGCGACTCTGGCCGCCGCCGGTTTCTCGTCCTGTTTGGCGCCGCCTGGCTGCTGCAAGCGCTCGCCAACCTCTATAGCCTCTACTTCCTGTCAGCGCTCGTGGGACTCTGGGTGCTGTGGTTCGTCGTGTGGCCCGGCCGCTGGAACCAGCTCCGCGACATCACCATCGCGACGCTCGTCGCGGCGGTGCCGTTGGCGCCCACGCTCGGGACCTATGTGGCCGTGCACGCGCGGCACGGCTTCGCGCGGTCGGCCGTGGAAGCGCAGGTGTTCAGCGCTGATCTCACGGGTGTCCTCTGCGCGTCCAGTGAGACGGCGCTCTGGAACTGGCTCCGCGTCGGCTGCCGGCCCGAGGCCGCGCTCTTTCCCGGACTCGTTCTGATGGTGTTGGTGGGGATCGCGGTGGCGGCGATGCGACGCGATGCGGCGCCCCGTCCACCATCCGCGCGTCCGCTCCGTGCCGTTCGCGCCTTCGTGGGGCTCGCCGCAGCGGTCGGCGCCGCGGGCGCGTTGAGCGTCGTCGTCGCCGGTCCGTGGCGCGTCGACATCGCCGGGCTGCGAGTGTCGGCGTCCGACGTGGACAAGCCGCTGCTGCTCTTCGCCATCGCCGGCCTCGCGGCGATTGCCCTGTCGCGCACGGCCTTAGCGACGGTGCGGCAGCGGTCGATCGCCGGCTTCTACCTGTGCGGGGCGTTCGTCATGTGGCTGCTGGCGCTGGGTCCGACGGTGGTGTTCATGGGCGTGCCGCGCGTGGTGCCGGGGCCATTCCGCCTGCTGTTCCTGCTGCCCGGCGCCAGTGGCATGCGTGCGCCGGCGCGGTTCTGGCTGATGTCCACCCTCTGCTTGTCGATCGTGGCCGGCCTGGCCGCCAGCGGTCTGCTGGCGCGGCGCCGGACCGGCGCCGGCGCGCTCATGACGGCGCTTCTCGCCATGGGCCTCCTCTCGGACGGTTGGTCCACGATTCCCGCGGCGCCCGCACCCACGGCGTTTCCCGACGAACACGCCCTCCGCGGCCAGACGGTGCTCGCGCTGCCGATCGGCATCTTTCAGGACTTCGGGCCGCAGTACCGCGCGATCGTCGGCGGCTGGCGATCCGTGAACGGCTACAGCGGCTACGAGCCGAAGCACTACGAGGCGCTGCGACAGGGCTCGCGCTTTGAAGTGGACGGCCTCTTCGCGCCGTTTCGCGCGCGCGGAGATCTGTTCGTGGTCGTCAACACGGATCAAACGCGGCTCATGAACCTGGTCGAGCGTCAGCCCGGAGCGGTCTGCGTGGCCGAGCGCGGGGGAACGCGGCAATACAAGTTGCCGCGTCAGCCGGGTGCCGCAGCTGCATATGCGATCGTCGCGGAGCTCCCATTTGCCGCGGCAACCGGCTCGTGCCCCGGGGCCGCATCGGCGATCGACGGCGACCCCGGCACGCGCTGGGTGTGCGGGCCTCAAAACGGAGGCGAGTGGTTCATCGCCGACCTGGGCGCACCCGCCGATCGCGTGGCCGCGGTCCGCTACACGATGGGCGAGTGGTACGGCGAGTTTCCGCGTGACCTCGTCATCGAGACCTCGGTGGACGGCGAGGCGTGGGAGCCGGCCTGGGACGGTGACGTCATCGCCCCGACCATCGAGGGGAGCCTGGCCGACCCGTTGATGGCCCCTACGACGCTGCCGTTTGCCCCCCGGCGGGCCCGCTATGTGCGGCTGCGGCAGACAGGGAAGGACGCGGTGAACTGGTCGCTGCCCGAGCTGACGATCCTCGCCGGCGGGTGATCGATCAATTGGCGAAAATCTAGTTGAGCCCGGTCCGACTTCGCCTTATATTCGTCCGACGACGATGCTCCCTGCCAAGCTAGAACGCTCCTCGCCATTCAAGACGTCCAGCGATCCGGCGCGGGCTCTGGCGCTCGACGCCGTGCTGGACCGCCTGACGGGGGGGCCGGCCGGCCTGGAGTGTCCTGACAATCCGGACGGCTGGGTCACCGCCGTCCGCCGGCAGCCGGCCGCGCCGGCGGTGTGTGCGCCCTTCCCGGACGCGGTCGATTCGCGGCTCCGTGACGTGCTGAGAGACCGCGGCATCGAGCAGCTCTACACGCACCAGGCGGCCGCCGTCGGCCATACGCTGGCAGGCCGCCATGTGGTCGTGACGACGCCGACGGCGTCGGGCAAGACACTCTGCGACAACGCACCGGTCCTCAGCAGCATCCTTCGGGACCCGTCGACGCGAGCGCTCTATCTGTTTCCCACCAAGGCTCTGGCGCAGGACCAGTTGGCCGAGCTGCACGAGCTCGCGGACCGGCTGTCGCGGCCCGACGAGCTCGACATCGGCGTGTTCACCTACGACGGCGACACGCCCCAGGATGCGCGGCGGGCCATCCGCGGCCGCGCGCACGTGGTGCTGAGCAACCCGGACATGCTCCACTCGGGTATCCTGCCGCATCACCCGCGCTGGGCGAAGCTGTTCGAGAACCTGCGTTTTGTGGTGATCGACGAGCTGCACGCTTATCGTGGCGTCTTCGGCAGCCACCTCACGAACGTGCTGCGCCGTCTGCGCCGGTTGTGCCGCCACTACGGCTCAAATCCGACGTTCATCTGCTCGTCGGCCACCATCGCCAACCCGCGCGAGCTGGCCGAGTCGCTGGTCGAGCAGCCGTTCGAGCTGGTGTCCGAAACCGGCGCGCCGCGCGGGGAGAAGGTGTTCCTGTTCGTCAACCCGCCGGTGGTCAACCAGCAGCTGGGTATCCGGCGGTCGTATCTCGCCGAAACGCGGCGCATCGCCGCGGAATTCTTGA
Source organism: Vicinamibacterales bacterium (assembly GCA_036004405.1). Classification (GTDB taxonomy): domain Bacteria; phylum Acidobacteriota; class Vicinamibacteria; order Vicinamibacterales; family UBA2999; genus DASYRM01. The sequence goes on along the minus strand of DASYRM010000070.1, from coordinate 56,360 downwards.
AGCGCAAGCTGCAGCTGATCGTGTTCGCGCAGAGTCGGCTGGCCACGGAAATCCTGACGACGTATCTGAAGGACGACTTCGCCGGATCGCCTGGCACGCGCGACGAGATCCGCGGCTATCGCGGCGGCTACCTGCCGCAGCGCCGCCGCGAGATTGAAAAGGGGCTGCGCGAAGGCACCGTGCGGGCGGTGGTGTCCACCAACGCGCTCGAGCTCGGCATCGACATCGGCGCGCTCGACGTCAGCGTGATGGCCGGCTATCCCGGCACCATTGCCGCCACCTGGCAGCGCGCAGGCCGCGCCGGCCGGCGCAGCGGGCGTTCGGCCGCGGTGCTCGTGGCCAGCAGCGCGCCGCTCGATCAGTTCATCGTGCGGCATCCGTCCTACTTCTTCGACGCGTCCCCGGAGCACGCGCTCATCAACCCGGACAACCTGCACATTTTCGTGGACCACGTGAAGTGCGCGGCGTTCGAGCTGCCGTTCACCACCGCGGAGGGGTTCGGGCGTCACGACGTGCAGGAGGTGCTCGGGGCGCTGGCGGAGAACGGCTTCGTTCACCGCAACGACGGGGCCGACGGCAACGAAGGCGCCTGGCAGTGGACCAACGAATCGTATCCGGCCGACGCTGTCAGCCTGCGGTCGATTTCGTCGGACAACTTCGTCATCGTGGACACGACGCACGGCGCCGACGTGATTGGTGAAACCAGCTTCAACAGCGGCCCGTCCACGCTGCACGAGAAGGCGATCTACCTGCTCGAGGGCGCGCTGTATCAGGTGGAGCGGCTCGACTTCGAAGGGCGCAAGGCCTACGTGCGGCAGATCGACTGCGACTACTACACCGATGCCATCACCTACACGAAGGTCACGCCGCTGGAGACGTTCGATGTCGGTGCCGTACGTGGGGCCGGGTCTTCAGACCCGGCCGACCCGCCGCAAGGACCGCTGACGCGCGCACACGGCGAGGTGCACGTGTCGTCCCGCGTCGTCGGCTTCAAGAAGATCAAGTTCTACACGAACGAGAACGTGGGCTCGGGCGAGCTGGACCTGCCCGAGCAGCAGATGCACACCACCGCCTACTGGCTGACCATTCCGCAGCCGGTGATGGCGGCGCTGCCGTACGCCGCCGACGACCGCCGCGACGGCGTGGTGGGGTTGTCGTTCGCCATGCGCCAGGTGGCGCAGCTGCTGCTCATGTGCGATCGCCAGGACATCGGCGTGTCGATTGGCAGCGGCGAGCAGAGCGACGAGATCGATCCACGGTCGGCGCCCATCAGCCTGCCCGACGAGCCGCGCATCTTCATCTACGACAACTATCCAGGCGGCATCGGCTTCAGTCAGCCGCTCTTCGATATGCATGCCGACCTGCTGCGGCGCACGCGCGAGGTGATTGCCGGGTGTGAATGCGAGCACGGGTGCCCGACCTGCGTGGGTCCCGTCGGCAACACTGGTCCGCTCGCCAAGCTGGTGGCGCTGCGCATTCTGGACCGCCTCGCGCAGGTGTCGCTGGGCGGCGCTGTCGCTGCTCCTGAGCCCGGGCTCGAGGCCGGGGTACCGGGTGTCTCTGCCGTGCTCGATCCGCCGCCGGCGCCATCGCTCGGCGAGCTGCCGCCATTCTGATGATCTCGCTCAAAGACCGCCTCCGCGACGTCATCAAGCCGGGCGAGGTACGTAGAGGCGGACCTTCAGGTCCGCCTGACCCGGACGTCCAGGTTCTTGATTCCAACGATCCCGCCGAAATCCTTGGCGGCACCTGGCAGGACGCGGCCGGCCATCGCTTCGTGGTGGTGGAACGCAAGTACCCGCCCGGCCACCGCCACGGCGACGTCACCGTCGCCGACGGCCTGCCCCCAACGGATGGTGCCTGGCCCGCCCTCGATCTGCTGGCGCGAACGCCGTGCGGCGATCGGCTGCTGTTCGTGGACCTCGAGACGACCGGCCTGGTCGGCGGCGCGGGCACCTACGCCTTTCTGGTGGGCTGCGCCTGGTTCGACGGCGGCTCGTTCCGTATCCGGCAATACCTGATGTCGAACCCGATGGTCGAGCGCTCGATGCTCGGGGCGATTGCCGAGCTCGCCGGCGAGGCCGGCACTGTGGTCACCTACAACGGGAAGACGTTCGACCTGCCGCTCATCGAGACGCGCTACCTGTTTCACCGCCTCGACACGCCGTTTGCCGGCCTGCCGCACGTGGACATGCTGCACCCGGCGCGGCGGTTGTGGCGATCGTCGCAGGCCACCGGGGCCGACGACTACGGGATGTTCGATGCGGGCGGCTGCCGCCTGACGACGCTCGAGCGCACGCTCTGTGGCTTCGAGCGCGAAGGAGACGTGCCCGGGTTCGAGATTCCAGACCGCTACTTCCGCTACGTCCGCACCGGCGACGCGCGGCCGCTCGAAGGCGTCCTCGAGCACAACCGGCTCGATCTGCTCTCGCTGGCGCTGCTCACCGCGCGGGCGGCGCAGCTCGTGGACGAAGGCGCGCCCGGCGTGCGCACCGCGCGCGAGGCCGTCGGTCTTGGACGGTTGTATCAGCTTGCCGGACGGCTCGACGACGCGCGCCGCTGCTTTGGCCTGGCGTGTGATATCGATGTCGGTGCCCCGAGGGTGCCGCTGCCGGCGGGCGACGACGGCGCCCAGCTGCGGGCCGAAGCGCTGTCGTCGTTTGCGCGCCTTTCACGACGGGCGCGCTTCTTCGACGACGCTGCCGCCGCCTGGGCGTGCCTGCTCACTCTCCCCGGATGTCCTCCGGCGATTGTCCGCGAGGCGGCCGAGGCGCTGGCCGTGCATCACGAGCATCGGCGGCGCGATCCGATGAGCGCCCGCGGCTTCGCACTCCAGTCGCTCCAATTGCCGCTCAGCCCCTCGCGCCGTGAGGCGCTGCATCACCGCGTCGCGAGGCTCGATCGCAAGCTGGCCTCCGCGCCGATGGCCACGTCCGCGTCGCTGTTCTAGACGTCGGCTAGAATGCCGCTCGTCTCGCGTCGCGCATGGCGAAAATCTTCATCAGTCACAGTCACAAGGATCGGGCGTTCGTTCATCGGCTGGCGAGGGATCTGCGCCATCAGAAGGTCGAAGTATGGCTTGACGACTCCGAGCTGCAGGTCGGAGACGACTTCGCGAAGAAGCTCGACGAGGCGGTGGCCGCCAACGACTTTCTCGGTGTGGTCGTGTCAACCAACTCGATTACGTCCGAATGGGTGCATCGCGAGCTGAGGCTGGCGCTCGACGATGAAGCGTCACGCGCCGGACCAAAGTGCTGCCGATCGTGATCGACAGCTGCGAGCTGCCGTCACCGCTGTCCAACAAGGTGTACGCCGACTTTACCGAGGCCGCTGACTACTACGCTGCGCTGAGCAGGTTGCTGAGGCCGTTGGGCGTGACCAGGACGGCTGAAGAGCTCGAGACCGATCTCGCGCCTTCATGGCTTCAGCGAGCCGCACGCGGTGTGACCGCGCCCACGCTGGCATCGGTGGCGATTGCCGTCGCAGGGGCATTCTTCTCGGCGGTGGGCATGAAAGTGTTTGCCAAGATGCCCGTCGCGATCACCGGACCTGCGGACGGCGCGGTGTTCCTGTTCCTGTCCTCCCTCGGCCCGGGTCTGGGGTTCGTCGTTCTCTTGATGGTCATGTTGTTCCGCGAAGCCGAAGCCGGCACCACCGACCAGGGCAGCATGTTCACCTGCGGCGTGATCATGTTCGGCCTCTTCGCCGCCGTGCTCGGCTTTGTTGCCGGCCTGCCATTCTTCCTGTTCGACTTCACCCTCACGCTGGATGTCCGAACGCAGCTGGTGGTGGCGGCGGTGTTTGGCGGAGTCGTCTCTGGAGTCGGAGGCTGGGTTGTCATCAAGAACTGGCAATAGACGAGCGGCCTCCCAGGCGTGATGCTCGCAGGCATTCGTGCGGTGATCTTCGATCTCGACGGGACGCTGCTCGATCGTCATCGAAGCTTCGAGCGGTTCGTGCGAGATCAATGGGGGCGGTTTGCTGAATCCCTCGGGCCGGTCAGCCAGGACGACTACGCGAACACCCTTATCGAACTGGATCGCGAGGGGTATGGTCCACGCCGCGGGCTGTTCGCGGGCACCGTGGCCCGGTTCGGCCTGCCGGCTGCGCTGGCCGACACACTGCGGAGCGACTTCCGCGCCGAATTCGCACGCGCCTGCGTCCTGTTCTCCGATGCGGTTCAGACCCTGGCGGCGCTGCGGGCCGCGGGCTTCAGGCTCGGGCTGATCACGAACGGCTCTGTCCGGATGCAGTCCAGCAAGCTGGAGCGCCTAAAGCTTCCGCCGCTGTTCGACACGATTCTGATTTCAGACGCGGAGGGTGTCAGCAAGCCGGAGCCGGAGATCTTCCGCCGCGCGCTCGAGCGGCTCGGCGTCGAGGCTGCGCAGGCGTGCTATGTGGGCAACCATCCCGACATCGACGTCGCTGGCGCGAAGGCCGCGGGCCTGAGGGCCGTGTGGCGTCGAGATCCTTTCTTCGAGCCGCCGGTGGCGGCCGACGCTGTCATCGACGCAGTCGGCGACCTGCTCATCGGCGTTTGAAGCCTGCAGCAGTGTTGCCGCCGCTGGCAGGAATTGCGCCGCACCGTCGCGTGACGCCGCGCACCTTCCGCCGAGGGTTTCACACCAACTGTGTGACTGCTGGGGAACTTCGACAGGGACCGGGGGGCACGTGCCTGGCAGGGGGGCGTAGAATGAGCGCGTGGCTGGGAGCGACGACATGAGGCCGGAGTCCCGCACGAAGCTCACCTACGACGACTTCGTGCTGTTTCCCGATGACGGGATGCGGCACGAGTTGATCGACGGAGAGCACTACGCGACGCCGTCGCCGAACTTCAAGCATCAGGCCCTGCTCGGCAACCTCCACCTTCTCGTCGGCAACTGGCTCCGTGACCATCGCATCGGGCGCGTGATGCTGTCGCCGTTCGACGTTGTCTTCTCGAAGTTCGACGTCGTCGAGCCAGACCTGTTGTATCTGTCGACCGAACGCGCGGCACGGGTGCTGACGTCGGCAAACGTTCAGGGCGTCCCCGAGCTGGTGGTCGAGATAGGCTCGCCGTCGACGCGCAAGCGCGACGAGACGATCAGCGGCATCTCTACGAACGCAGCGGCGTCAGCGAGTACTGGGTCGTGGACCCGGAACTCGACGGGGTTCGCGTCTATCGCGCCGGTGCGAAGGGATTCGAGAAGCCAGCCGAGTGGTCGCTCGAAGGCGGCGATGTGCTGACGACCCCGCTACTGCCCGGACTCGAGCTTCCTCTGTCAAAAATCCTCGAGGTGTAGCTGGAAAGCGGGGGCAGGCCTGAAGACCTGCCCCTGTAGAGCCGTACCTACGCCGTGGCGGGCGTCGGCTTCGTCTTCTTGGTAGCGGCCGCCTTGGTCGCCTTGGCGGCCTTCTCGGCGGTCTTTCGCTGTTCGGACGTCTGCGCGCCGAACTTCTTCGTGAAGCGCTCCACGCGCCCCTCGGTGTCGATCAGCTTCTGGCGACCCGTGAAGAAGGGATGGCAGGCCGAGCAGATTTCGAGGTGCAGCTCGTTCTTGGTCGAGCGCGTCTTGAACGTGTTGCCGCACGCGCACCGGACCTCGACTTCCTTGTACGCGGGGTGAATGCCGTCTTTCACGGGTGTGCTCCTTTGCCGCCGCCTGACCGCTGTTCGGAGGTCCTCTCAGTTCAGACCGGACCGGCACGAACGGCTCTCCGCAGGCGGGCGGAAACACTGATTGTAACTTGAGGCAGGCTTGGCAGGGTAGGCCGGGCGGGCCTGGGGGGAGAACGCCTGAAATTCCTCACGAATCGCACGGCGGCAGGGTCACGAAGCGGGTCTGCTCGTGGGCCTGGTCGGCGCCCCTGAGCCAGTCGGACACGACGGCCACGCCGAGGTGCCTGGTGTCGCCTGGGGGCCTGGTGGCGGGCTGCCACGTCCGCGACGTCCGCACGCTCGCGTCCAGGAAACCGGCTCCCTCGGGAAGTTCCAGCCCGACGGTGAGCGGCCTCGAGGAGTCGAGCGTCTCGTCCACGGCCACGCCGCAGGACGTGGCCACTGTCACGCGAACCGGCGACGCCGCCACGTCGGGGTGCTGGACCCAGAGCCGCAGCAGCAGCCACCGCGTCCTGGCGGCCCATAGGAATCGAGCGTTGCCGTTCGTCCACCGGAACGAGGTGGCGCCTGCCAGCGGTTCGAGGTCGTAGGCGCCGACGACGTAGTCGCGGTGCGTGCGCTTGGCCCGCTCGGGCACGCTGAGCCAGCCGCGCGCCAGCACGGCGGTGCCGCCGGCGTGCAGCACCACCAGCAGCAGCAGCGCGACGGTCAGCGTCTGCGCCGGCCGGTCGGCGATGCGCCCCTCGGCCACGGTGCCCGCCGACGCCGTGCCCCACCACGCGACGAGCGCAAAGAACCAGAGCAGCACGATCGGGTTCTGCGTCGGCATACCCACGAGCGATGCGAGGCCGATCCCCGCGAGCAGCGCGCGCGGCAGCCAGGCGTCGCTGCGCCCGTGGCGCGCCCGCGCCACCAGCACGCCGGCCGCAAGCAGCGCCGACCACGCCAGCACGGGCAACGCCCCGAGCGCGCCCAGCTCGGAGGCCTGGTGCCGCCACCAGTTCTGCGCGTTGTCGAAGGCCAGCGTCATCTGCTTCGACACGCGCAGGTAGTCGGGCGCGATGACGTGATACATGCCGGGGCCGACGCCGGTCCACGGCGTCTCGCGCAGCATCTGGACGGCGATGGTCCCGTAGCCGCCGCGGTTCCAGAGTTCCGACAGCCCGGCGCGCGACCGCGGCACCTCGGCGATCCGCCGCAGCGGACCAATCGCCCCGCCCGCCATGATGAGCGCCCCCACGACCAGCACCATGGCCGCGAGCGCGGCGGCGATGCGGGATGCCCGCCGTTGACGCTGGTCGCCCGTGTCGCGCCCACGTCCGAACGCCGCAACCGCCGCCAGCCCCAGCACCCCGGCCGCGGCGCCAACCAGCGCCGTGCGCGACCCCGACATCCACAGGCCGACGGCGTTCACAGCGAACACGCCGAGCGCCAGCAGCAGACGCCTCCGCAGGCACCGCGCGGCCACGGGCGCCGCCAGGGCGGCCAGCATGCCGTAGCCGTTCGCGTCGAGCAGCGTGCCGGCGGCACGCCGCTCGTTGGCCCAGAACGGCGTGCTCAGGAACGCCAGATCGATCCAGCCCTGATAGATCGCCACGGCGCTCGCCGCGGTCACACCGAGCCACAGTGCGTGCAGCGGACGTGGCGGCTCGGCCGCATCGCCAGAGAAGCGCGCCCACAGCCAGTCGAACCAGAGAAGCCCCAGCAGCTGCGTCTGAGTGACGTAGAGGCTCCATGCCACGACGCGGGCGGCCGTCAGCATGGCCCACGAGTTGACGGCGGCGTCGTCGCGCAGCGTGTGCCAGTCGAAGTTGAGCTCACGGGCGGCCACGATCGGCCACGCGAGGGTGAGGACGATGGACCAGCCGCCGAGCAGCAGGCGCCACAGAGGAGGCAGGTTCCATCGCGCGCCGATGCCGGCGCGAAGCAATGCGCCCGCAAGGCCCGCCATCCAGACCACGTCGAGCACGGGACCTTCGCGGCCGGTCGCGACGCGGAGCAGCGCTGGAGCAAGAGGTGCCAGGGCAATCCACGCCGCCACGCCGAGGCCGGACGCGAGCGGTCCGACGAGCACGCCCAGGACGAGGGCGCCCAGGCCGGCCCACTGGAGGGCCGGCGTCAGATCAGGGTGAAAGGCGAGCTGGAGGAGCGTGATGGCGGCAACGGAGGCAACGAGGGCGATTCGGCTCGCGCGCTCGAAGACGGCCACCACGGGTTAGAGCATACGTCGTGTCGGCATCCTGCAAGGTCGCTCGGTACCGTCCGGTGCCCTCAGGCACTATCTGCCTACGCCGGCGCGACTTCGATGTCGCGACGCTGCGCGTCGCGACAAACAGTGTCTCTAGCCCGCTTCGCGGGCAGCACGCCGGACTTCGGCAGATGTGCCCGAGCGCACCGGCCCGCCTCCTCGCACAATCAGGACGGGGGGCTCGCCTCCGGCATCGACCCGTGGGCGGGCAGAGGTTCTGTCGGGCCGACTATCACCGCCGGGAGCGCCAGCGACAGATGAAAAACGACGAGGCGCGGCCTTCCCCGGAGGCCGCGCGCGAGGAGTTTTTCCCCGGCGTGTGACCTCCACCCCACCGCGCACAGTCCGCGCGGCGGGGGCCCCGGCGGAGGCCCCGACAGAAGCCTCTGGCCGCCCACGGGGCGGAACGCGGAAGGCGGACCTGAAGGTCCGCCTCTACGAGGCCCTACGACTTGCCCGACGCCATGCTGGCGAGGAACTCGGCGTTGGTCTTCGTTTTCCCGAGCCGCGACAGCAGCAGCTCCATGCCCTCGGTGGGCGACAGCGGCGTGAGCACCTTGCGCAGCACCCACACGCGATTGAGGTCTTCCTTCGGCAGCAGCAGCTCCTCCTTGCGGGTGCCGCTCTTCTGGATGTCGATGGAAGGGAACACGCGGCGGTCGGCGAGCTTGCGATCGAGGTGGATCTCGCTGTTGCCGGTGCCCTTGAACTCCTCGAAGATCACTTCGTCCATGCGCGAGCCGGTGTCGATCAGCGCGGTGGCGACGATGGTGAGCGACCCGCCTTCCTCGATGTTGCGGGCGGCGCCGAAGAAGCGCTTGGGCCGCTGCAGGGCATTGCTGTCCACGCCGCCCGACAGCACCTTGCCCGAGGTCGGCACGATGGTGTTGTAGGCGCGCGCCAGACGCGTGATCGAGTCGAGCAGGATGACGACGTCCTTCTTGTGCTCGACCAGGCGCTTGGCCTTTTCGATCACCATCTCGGCCACCTGCACGTGGCGCTGCGCCGGCTCGTCGAAGGTCGACGACACGACTTCGCCGCGCACCGAGCGCTGCATGTCGGTGACTTCTTCCGGCCGCTCGTCGATGAGCAGCACGATGAGATACACCTCGGGGTGGTTCCTGGTGACGCTGTTGGCGATGTTCTGCAGCAGCATCGTCTTGCCGGTGCGGGGCGGTGCCACGATGAGGCCGCGCTGCCCCTTGCCGATCGGCGTCAGGAGATCCATGACGCGGCCCGAGAGGTTGTCGCCGTCGGTCTCGAGGTTCAGCTTTTCCTGCGGATAGAGCGGCGTCAGGTTCTCGAAGAAGATCTTTTCCTTGGCCTTCTCCGGCGGCTCGAAGTTGATCGCCTCGACCTTGATCAGCGCGAAGTAGCGCTCGCCGTCCTTCGGCGCCCGGATGACGCCCGAGACGGTGTCGCCGGTGTGCAGGTCGAACTTGCGGATCTGCGACGGCGAGACGTAGATGTCGTCGGGGCCGGCCAGGTAGTTGTAGTCGGGCGCTCGCAGGAAGCCGAAGCCGTCGGGCAGCGTTTCGAGCACGCCCTCCGAGAAGACCGCCCCGCTTTTCTCTGCACGGACGCGCAGGATTTCAAAAATCACTTCCTGCTTGCGCATGCCGGTGGCGCCGGCGATGTCGAGATCCTTGGCGATCTTGGTGAGCGCGGCGATGCTCATTTCCTTCATCGCCGAGAGCGAGATCGTCTGTGCAGGAGTTTGTGCCGGTGGAGCCGCGGCTTGCGGGCCGGGTGCGGCGGGCGCCGGGGTGGCGGGCGGTTCGGGAGGGGGGGCGGTAGCTACGCCGCCGTCCGATTTGGCAGGCTTGTGATCGTCTTCCACAGTGCGTCCAGTCCTTCCCCCGTATGCGCTGACACCAGCGACACCGGGGCATCAAACAACGAATCAAACGTACGTGCGTGCCGCACCCGTTCGGCCCGCGTCAGCTTGTCAACCTTGGTTCCTACGACGTGTCTCGGGCACTGATGCGTCGCCAACCAGCGCCAGGCCTCGAGGTCCGACTCGAGCCCCGGATGACGGGCGTCCACGAGCAGCAGCACGGCCACGTCCCGCGCGAAGTACGCGTCGGTCAGGCGGGTGAATTCCTCCGCGGCATCTCCACCGCGCGCATATCCGTACCCAGGCAGATCCACCAGATACAAAGCCGGTGCCGTACCCCGGCGTACCCGGAAAAAGTTGGCCAATCGTGTTTTCCCTGCCGCGGCGCTCGTGCGCGCCAGCGGCTGGCGCACGAGGGCGTTGATCAGGCTCGACTTTCCGACATTCGACCGGCCCACCATCGCGACTTCGGGCAGCCGGTCCCGGGGAAACCCTTCGGCGCCGGCGGCGCTGGTGACGAACTCGGCCGTGATGTTCATCGGACGGGGCCGCCGCGCTTGCCTTTGCGGAGGCAGGCCCCTACGACTACCGCCTTGTAGGAGCCGCCTTCAGGCGGCCCGTTCATCAATGGGTGCGCGACTCGCCCGTATCGGCGGCGACCTCGGCCACCACGGCGGGCAACCGGCTCGGCAGCGGCGACGCCAAGGCGATCTTCAGCACTTCGTCCATCTGCGACACGAGGTGCGTGTCGATCACGTCGAGCACGTTCTTCGGGATGTCGGCCAGGTCCTTCTCGTTGTCGCGCGGCAGGATGATGTTCTTCACGCCCGCGCGATGGGCCGCCAGCACCTTTTCCTTCACGCCGCCGATCGGCAGCACCTTGCCCCGCAGCGTGATTTCGCCGGTCATCGCCACGTCGCGCCGCACCGCAATCTTGGTGAGGGCCGAGACGAGCGTCGTCGCCATGGTGATCCCGGCCGACGGCCCGTCCTTCGGAATGGCGCCTTCCGGCACGTGCACGTGGATGTCGAGCTTCGAATGAAAGTCTTCCGCGAGGCCGAGCTCGGGTGCCTTGGAGCGCACATAGCTGAGCGCGGCCTGCGCCGACTCCTGCATCACGTCACCGAGCTTGCCGGTGAGGGTCAGCTTGCCTTTGCCCGGCATCAGCGTCGCCTCGGTGACCAGCAGCTCGCCGCCAACCTCGGTCCACGCCAGCCCGGTGGCGATGCCGACCTCGTTGTGCTCCTCGGCCAGCGACGGACGGAAGCGCGGCACGCCGAGGTACGACGTCACCTGCTCGCCGCCGATCTCCTCGAAGAAGCTCTTGCCCTCGACCACGACCTTGCGGGCCACCTTGCGGCAGATCGACGAGATCTCGCGCTCGAGATTGCGGACGCCGGCCTCGCGCGTGTAGCGCTGGATGAGCGTCTGAATCGCGTCGTCCTTGATGACGATGTTCTCGGTGGTGAGGCCGGCGCCTTCGACGGCCTTCGGCGCCAGGAACCGCTTCGCGATCTCGATCTTCTCCTGCTCGGTGTAGCCGGCCAGCTGCAGCACTTCCATGCGGTCGCGCAGCGCCTGCGGAATGGTGTGCAGGACGTTCGCGGTGCAGATGAACATCACGTGCGACAGGTCGTACTCGACGTCGAGATAGTGGTCGAGGAACGTCCCGTTCTGCTCGGGGTCGAGCACTTCCAGCAGCGCCGCCGACGGGTCGCCGCGGAAGTCCATCGACATCTTGTCGATCTCGTCGAGCAGGAACACCGGGTTCTGCGTCCCCGCCTTCTTCATCATCTGGATGATCTGGCCGGGGAAGGCGCCGATGTAGGTGCGGCGGTGGCCGCGGATCTCGGCCTCGTCACGCACGCCGCCGAGCGACAGGCGCACGAACTTGCGGTTCATGGCGCGCGCGATCGACTTGGCCAGCGAGGTCTTGCCCACCCCGGGCGGGCCCGAGAACGTCAGGATCGTGGCCTTCGGCTTCTTGACCAGCGAGCGCACCGCCAGGAACTCGAGGATGCGGTCCTTGATCTTCTCGAGGCCGTAGTGGTCCTCGTTGAGCACCGTTTCGGCGTGCTTGAGGTCGCGGTTCTCGCGCGTCTTCTTGTGCCACGGCACCGCGATCAGCCAATCCAGGTAGTTGCGCGAGACCGTGGCCTCGGCCGACATCGGCGGCATCGCCTCGAGGCGCTTCAGCTCCTGCAGCGCTTTCTCCTCGACGTCCTTCGGCATCCGGGACTGTTCGATCTTCTTCTTCAGATCGTCGATCTCGTTGCCCTTGTCGTCCTTGCGGCCCAGTTCCTTCTGGATCGCCTTCATCTTCTCGTTGAGGTAGTACTCCTTTTGCGCCTTCTCCATCTGCTTCTTGACGCGAGACTGGATGCGGCGATCGACCTGGAGCTTGTCGACCTCGATTTCGAGGATGCCGGCGATGCGGTTGAGGCGCTCGAGCGGCGAGATGATTTCGAGCAGGTTCTGCTTTTCGTCGACGCCGACGACCAAGTGGGCGGAGATCGTGTCGGCCAGCTTGCCGGGATCGTCGACGCGCACGGCCGCCACCATCGCGTCGTACTGCAGGTTGTTCGACAGCTTGACGTACTGCTCGAAGAGCGACACCACGCGGCCCATCGTCGATTCGACGTCGCCGCCGGCTTCGCGCTGCTTCTGCAGCACCTTCACCACCACGCGGTAGAAGCCCTTGTCTTCCTTCCACTCCACGGCGCGGGCGCGGTCGATGCCCTCGACGAGCACTTTCACGTTGCCGTCGGGCAGGCGCAGGTGCTGCACCACGTTGGCCACGCAGCCCATCGTGAAGATGTCGTCCGGGCGCGGGTCGTCGATCGACGCGTCGTGCTGGGCCGCCAGGAAGATGCGCTTGTCCTTGCCGAGCGCGTGATCGAGGGCACGGGTGGAGGAGGGCCGTCCGATTACGAACGGCATCATCATGTGCGGAAATACGACGACATCCCGGAGGGGGACGATGGGCAGCGTTTCGTAGACTTCCATTAGATCCTTGTAGGCCTTCGGCCTTGGGCCTTAGACCGTGGGGAGAAGCTAACCCGCCTTTTCGATGAGCGTGATCGACTTGTCCTTCGCTTCCACGATCTCCCGCGTCACAACCACTTCCCGCAGCTTCTTCTGACCGGGCACCGAGTACATCAAATCGAGCATCAGGTCTTCGATGATCATCCGCAGGCCGCGCGCGCCGATCTTGCGCGACAGCGCCGACTCGGCAATCGCCTCGAGGGCGTCGTCGGTGAACCGCAGCTTGACGTTCTCGTACTCGAACAGCTTCTGGTACTGCCGCGTGATGGCGTTGCGAGGCTGCGTGAGGATCTGGATGAGCGCCGGCTTGTCCAGCTCGTGCAGCGTGCCGACCACCGGGAGGCGGCCGACGAACTCGGGAATGAGCCCGTAGCGGATCAGATCCTCCGGTTCGAGCTGTTCGAGGGTGGAGCCGACCTCGCGCTTGGACACCGACTTCACATCGGCCTTGAAGCCGAGGGTCTTCTTGCCCACCCGGCGGTCGATCACCTTGTCCAGCCCGACGAAGGCGCCGCCGCAGATGAACAGGATGTTGGTGGTGTCGATCTGGAAGAACTCCTGGTGCGGATGCTTGCGCCCGCCCTGGGGCGGCACGTTGGCCACCGTGCCCTCGAGGATCTTCAGGAGCGCCTGCTGGACGCCCTCGCCCGACACGTCGCGCGTGATCGAGGGGTTTTCGTCCTTGCGGCAGATCTTGTCGACTTCGTCGATGTAGATGATGCCCTGCTGGCACTTCTCGATGTCGCCACCGGCCGCCTGCAGGAGCTTCAGGATGATGTTCTCGACGTCCTCGCCGACGTAGCCGGCCTCGGTGAGGGTGGTGGCGTCCACGATCGTGAACGGCACCGAGAGGAGCTTGGCGAGCGTCTGCGCCAGCAGCGTCTTACCCGTGCCGGTGGGGCCGACGAGCAGGATGTTCGACTTGTTGAGCTCGACGTCGTTGCGGCCGCGCGGCTGCTTCTGGATTTCGATGCGCTTGTAGTGGTTGTAGACGGCGACCGCGAGCTTCTTCTTGGTCCGCTCCTGGCCGATCACGTACTCGTCGAGGAACTTCTTGATCTCGGGCGGCGACGGCAGGGACGACCGGACACCGCGGTTCTCGAACCGGTTGTCGTCGGCGATGATGTCGTTGCAGACCTCGACGCACTCGTCGCAGATGAAAACGGTGGGTCCAGCGATGAGCTTCCGGACGTCGTTCTGATCCTTGTTGCAGAACGAGCAGCGAAGAATCTCGGTCTCGCCGTTCTTCTTGACCATGCGCCTCTGTGCCTTGGTGAGCCCTATAGTCTGGTAACGCGCTATCGCCTTGAAAAGCTTGCGGTTATCGCCGCGAATGCCTGGAACCCTGGATCGAGTCTACACCCGTTTCCGGATGACGTCATCGATAATCCCGTATTCCTTCCCCTGGTCCGCCGACATGATGTAGTCCCGTTCGGTATCCTCCTGGATCCGCTTGAACGACTGGCCGGTGTGGTGCACCAGGATCTCGTTCAGTCGCTCGCGCATGCGCAGGATTTCCCGGGCGTGGATGTCGATGTCGGTGGCCTGCCCCGCCAGCCCCTGCATGAGCGGCTGGTGGATCACGATTCTGGAATTCGGCAACGAGTAGCGCTTGCCCTTGGCGCCGGCGGACAGCAGCACGGCCGCCATCGACGCCGCCTGGCCGATGCAGATGGTCTGCACGTCGGGCTTGATGAACTGCATCGTGTCGTAGATCGCCAGCCCGGCGGTGATCGAGCCACCCGGGCTGTTGATGTACAGCATGATGTCCTTGTCGGGATCCTCCGCCTCGAGGAACAGCATCTGCGCAATCGCGAGGTTGGCAATCGTGTCGTCGATCGCCGTGCCGATGAAGATGATGCTGTCCTTCAGCAGCCGCGAGAAGATGTCGTAGGCGCGTTCACCGCGGTTGGTCTGTTCGACCACCATCGGCACAAGCTGGGCGTGGCTCATGGCTTCACAATAATTTCGATTTGTGCTTCGATTTGGAATTCTTGACGGTTGGCGTCCGGGAACACGCGATTCGTCTGCCTCGACTCCTCACGCGCCGTCGGCTTCTCGGCGGGTCTCCGTGATCGTAGCACGGGACATCGCCAAGTCAACCGCCTTCTCCCGCCGCAGGCCCACCGTGAGCCGCGACACTCCGCCTTCTTTTTCCAGCTGTGCCCGCAGCGCCGCGGGCGTTCGCCCCGCCTGTTCGGCGAAGCGTTCGATCTCCTTATCGACCTCTTCGGGCGCGACCGTCAGATGCTCGCGGCGCGCGATCTCGTCGAGCACGAGCGCGCTCGCCACCGAGGCTATCGCCGGCTCCCGCTGCGCTTCACGGAACTGGTCCCAGTCGATGCCCGCCTGGCGCGGATCCATCTTCTGCTGCATCAGCTGACGCGCGAACTCTTCCACGCGGCGGTCCATCTCCCGGTCCACCAGCGATGCAGGGGGATCGAAGCTCAGGCGCTTGCCGAGCTGCTGCAGCAGGTCGCCGCGCAGGCTCCGCGTGGTGGTGTCGGCGGCTTCCTCCTGCAGGTCCGCGCGCACGCGGTCGCGCAGGGCGGCGAGCGACTCGAACGCCCCCACGTCCTTGGCGAATTCGTCGTCGAGCTCCGGCAGCACGCGGCGACGGATCTCCTTCACCGTGACCTTGTAGGTCACCGTCGTGCCCGCCAGCTCCTTCACGGTGTACTCGGCAGGGAACTGCACGTCGAACGTCTTGGTCTCGCCGGCGTTCATGCCCACCAGGCCGGCGTCGAAGCCGGGCGGGTTGGCGGGCGACCCCACCTGAATCGTGATGTCGTTGTGCGGCTCGGTGGCGCCGTCGGCGTCGGTGCGCACGAGGTCGGCGACGAGCGTGTCGCCGTCGGCCACGGGCCGCGCCTCGACCGGTTCGAGCTTGCCGGCGCGCTCACGCAGCCGCTGCAGCGTCTGATCGACGGTCGCGTCGGTGATGGTCGTCAGCGTGCGCGTGACCGCGATCGACGACAGGTCGCCGGGGTCGAAGGCGGGCACGGTTTCGACCGCGGCCGTGAACGTCAGCGGCTGCCCCTCGTGCAGGGCGACGTTGGTGATGTTGGGCGTGTTCACCGGCTCGATGCCGCGCTCGGTGAGCGCCCTTTCCACCGCCTTCGGGATGAGCCCGTGCATGACGTCGTGGTGGATCTGATCGCGGAACCGCTGCTTGATCACCGAGGCGGGCGCTTTGCCGGGGCGGAAGCCGGGCAGGCGCGCCTGCCGCGCGTAGCCCTTGGCAATGCGATCGATCTCGGCATCGACGAGGTCGCTCGGGATCTCGACGGTCAGGGTCTTCTGGGTATCGGAGATATCTTGGAGGTCGGCCTTCATGTCACCTTTAGTGGTCCACCTTCGCGCTACGCGCTACGGCGGACACTCCTTCGCCTGGCAGGTGCCTGCGCTCCGTAGCTCCCACCTTCGCGCGGGTGCTTGCACTCCGTAGCTCGCGCTTCGGTGGGCAGGCCGCGTTGCAGGCGCGAGCGAAGGAGTGCGAAAGGAGGGACTCGAACCCACACACCCTTTCGGGTACCAGATCCTAAGTCTGGCGCGTCTGCCAGTTCCGCCACTTTCGCGTCTCCTGCAGCGTACTCCGGATTTCCCATGCGCAAAAGAGGGCATTCCCCAGGGTTTTCCCTACGCCCGCCCGGAGGGCGGGCAATCAAATACTGCGCTAGCGAGGCGGAGCCGGGCTTGTCATTCAAGGGCGGAGCCTCGCTGGCCTTTAGGCCGTCTTTCGACGGCGCGCCGGAAGAGCCGGCAGCATGCGCGGCCGCACCCGCGCCAGCGACGGGCGGCTGTTGGTGACGATCAGCTCGTCGACCGGGCCGCGCGCCGTCGCGCGCGAGTTGATCATCCGCCGCGCAGGAACGCGGTGCACGACCAGGCCGGCGTGGCGCGGGCCCTCGCTCGAATACAGCCCGACGATCTCGTCGGCGCTGGAATTCGACAGCACCACTGTGGCGCCACGCGCGCACGCGTCGGTGACCGCCGCGCACAGCCGCACCTGATCCTCCGACGTGAATCCGTCGGCCGTGTAGTTGGCGAAGCTCGCCGTGCGGCTCAGAGGCGCGTACGGCGGATCGCAATAGACGAAGTCGCCCGGGCCCGCATCCGCGAGCACGGCTTCGAAACCGCTCAACTCGAGCGTCACGCCGGGCGCGCGGAAGGCCTCGGCCACCGTCCGCAGGTGCGCCGGATCGCAGATCCGCGGCTCGGTGTAGCGGCCTGCGGGCACGTTGAACGCGCCGCTTCGATTGAGACGGAACAAGCCGTTGAAGCCGGTGCGATTGAGAAAGATCAGCATCGCCGCGAGTGCGGGCGGATACGCCGCCGCCAGGCGCCGGCGGCCTTCGAGCCCCTTGGCAAACGGCTCGACGCGCTCCGGGTTGAACCGGCGGTCGCGCACGTCGTAGTAGCACGCCTCGCCGAGCGACCGGTGCTCGGCTTCGAGCGCCGCGAGCGCGGCAATCACCTGGCTGGTGTGGTCGCGCAGCGTGCGGTAGCACCCGATCAAATCCGGGTTCACGTCGGCCAGCGTCACCCGCGTGCCGGCCAGCCGGCCCTGCGCCAGCAGGTCGAAGAACACCGCGCCGCTCCCCAGGAAGGCCTCGACGTAGCGGTCGAACCGCGCCGGGTAATAGGCCGCAAGTGCCGGCAGAAGCTGGCGTTTGCCGCCTGCCCACTTGAGAAGCGGCCGCATCGGCGCGGCTGCCGGAGTGTGCACCTGTGTCGCCACGGGGCGTGTATCGGAACGAAGGGGTGTGCACTATAGGGCATCCCCTGGGGGCTTTGCTGGCTGGGGGGGACCTGACCCCTCTGCGCTCTCGGGCGGCGCTGGGGCCACCAGCCGTCCAGCGGCGCGGAGCGCGCCGCGCAGCACGAACTCGACCTGCGCATTCAGGCTGCGCAGGTCGTCGTTGGCCCACCGCTGCATCGCTTCGAGGGTGGCGGCGTCGGCGCGAAGGAGGAACGACTTTCGATCGGACACGGCCCCCGGGCTCCTTTACTGGTAGATGGTCCCGGTGTTGACGATCGGCTGCGCCGCTCTCTCGCCGCAGAGCACGACGAGCAGGTTGCTGACCATCGCGGCCTTGCGCTCCTCGTCGAGCTGCACCACGCCGCGCTTCGAGAGCGACTCGAGCGCCATTTCCACCATCCCCACCGCGCCTTCCACGATGCGCGTCCGCGCCGCGATGATGGCGCCCGCCTGCTGCCGCTGCAGCATCGCGGCGGCAATTTCCGGGGCGTAGGCCAGGTGGCTGATGCGCGTCTCGATCACTTCGACGCCCGCCTTCTGCAGCCGCTGCTGCATTTCGTCCTTCAGGTGTTCGGCGACGGCGGCGGTGCTGCCGCGCAGCGAAATCACGCCGGGCTCGTCGTGCGAGTCGTAGGGGTAGCTCGTGGCTGCGTTGCGCAGCGCCGATTCGCTCTGCACGCGCACGTAGGCCTCGTAGTTGTCCACCTCGAAGGCGGCCTCGGCGGTGTCGACCACCTTCCACACCACGATGGCGCCGAGCTCGATCGGGTTGCCTTCCTTGTCGTTCACCTTCAGATGCGCGCTTTCGAAGCTTCGCATCCGCAGGGAAATGGTCTTCCGCGTGTAGAACGGGGCGAGCCATTGCAAGCCGGTCTTGCGTGAGGTGCCGGCGTAGGAGCCGAAGAACTGCAGCACACGCCCTTCGTTCGGGTTCACGATGAAGAACCCGGCGAGCATGAAGATCATGAGGATCACGCTCCCCACAATGGTGAACCCGACGACGGGTGGGGCGGCGTGCTGGCCGATCAGACGGACCACGTTGGCGAAGAGGCCCACGCCGCCGGCCAGGACCAGCAGCAGGACGGGCAGCCCGGGGATTCCATCTCGAAGACGCTCGCGGACCATATCTCAACTCCTCCCGTAGATGTCACGACGATATCAGTTTGCTATCATATACGGAAACGTTGAGCCGGTAGGTTCCGAACACCCCTCGCGAGCCGTGCATTCCTGGTCCAAACTGGGGCAGCTCATGATCGGCAGGCCGCCGGTAACTCATTGGCTCTGGCGCAGTTTCCTCTCCGCGGAGGTCTGCGCTTCCGTCCGCGCGGCGATGGACCGGGGGGCAGCGGACCCGGCCGAGATCCTCGAGCACGCCTTCGAGCATCAGGATCACGTGCGCCGCACCCTGTCGATCGAGGTCGATCGCACGACCCTTGCGGCAGTCGAGCAGGCGTTCGAAGCGGCACGCCCGCAGCTGGCTGCGCTCAGCGGGATGACGCTAGGCGTCCGGGAGGGCACCGGGTTCCTTCGCTACCTGCCCGGCGGCTTCTATCGTCCGCACCGCGATCGCGGCGACGTGCCGTCGTGGCCGGGCGCGGCGCATCGGCAGCTGGCGCTCGTGGTCTTCCTCAACAGCGCGCGCGATGCCGCCGAGCCCCAGGGCTTCACTGGCGGCGTGCTCCGGCTCTACCCGGACGACAGCGGTCCGATCGACATCGTTCCGTCCGAAGGGGTGCTGGTAGCGTTTCCGGCCACGGTGCTGCACGAGGTGACGCGCGTCGGCGACGCCGTACGCGACGCGGTGGTGGATTGGTTCTATTGACGGGCCGCCTGCCCACCTCCGCTAAAGCTACGGTGGGTCCGCCGTAGCCTGGCGAAGGCGGAAAGGCGGCCCCTACTGGACTGCGGACTGCCAGTCCACGAGCGCGCGGATGTCGGCGCGTGCGGCCGTCTGCGCGGGCAGAATCGCGAGCAACCGGTCGCCCCGGTGGGTGACGTCGAAGTCGCGGATGCCGGGCACGTCGGCCACCAGCGCCGGGGTCGACACCGATAGAGGAGCGGCGCTCACCGCGACGCGCACGAGTTCAGATCCACGGAGCCAGTAGAGCGAGCCACCGTCACGGCCCCAGCGCGGATGGTGGCCGCCGGAGCTGGAGACGCGCACGCGGCCGCCGGCGGGCCAAGGCTGCACGAACACGTCGGCCTGCCCGAATTCATCGGACACGTACGCGAGCATGCGGCCGTCGGGCGACCAGCGTCCGTCCGACTCGTTGAAGCGCGAGGTCACGACGGGCCGGCTTCCGGCGTCATCGAACACGAAGAGATCGGTATCGCCGCGCGGCGTCGGCGCCGTGCTCAACACACCGGCCCCTGCGTGCCAATCGCTCGGCACCGCGCCGGGCGCGGGGCCGGGCTCTGGCTGTGACAGGGGATGGATCGGAGCGCCCTGACGGCCGGCGACGCGGGAGTAGAGCCGGGGCACACCGCCCTGCAGCGAACGGAACATGATCGACGCGCCGTCGGGCGACCACACCGGGTCGGTGTCGGCGGCGAGCGCCAGTGTGACGCCCATCGTCACGCGGCCCGGCTGCAGCGGCACGGTGTAGACATCCAGCGTCCGGAGCTGCGGCTCGAGCAACGTCACTGCGGCCGTGCGGTCGTCGGGCGCCAGCCGCACCTGCCAGTAGTCGCCGCGATCGGAGGCGGGTGGACCGCGGGTGCCCTCCGGCTCGAGCCACACGAGCTCCCGAGCCCGGATGGAGGGCGGTGCCACCAGCAACAGCCGCGGCGACGCGGCGACGAGCGCGCGCCCGTCGAGCGTGCCGGCCGGGGTAACGAGTGGAGTGGCGCGACCGGTCAGGATGCCGGCGTCGACGTCGAGGCGCTGTGCCAGCAGCGCGCCGCCGCGCACGTGCAGCACGATCGAGCCGGCCACGAGCGCGTGACCGTCGGTTGTGCCGAGGTCGTGCACGGCGCCGCCGTGCACGTAGCGCATCACCCGCCGGCGGTCGCCCTGGGTTGCGATGTAGGCAAAGCCACCCGGCGCGCGGACCGGCCAGGCGTGAGTGGTGTCTCCGGAGCGCAGCTCGGTGGCGGCTGTGCGCCTGCCGTCGCGCAGCAGGGTCAGCGTGTTCGCGCCCATCGGGCCAAACACCAGCGCGCCGTCCTCCAGCCATGCGACGCCGGTGCCCGCGGCAACCTCGGTCAGGTCCCGCACCGCGCCGCTGGCGATGGTGAGTTCCTTCAAGCGGCGGCCAGCCACGAACGCCAGACGTTTTCCGTCGGCACTCCACGCCGGCGCACGGCCGCCCTCGGTGCCGGGCAGCGCCGACGCCTGCTCGGCGTCCACGCGGCGCTGCCACAGTTGCGAAATCCCCTTGGAGGTGGCCACGAACGCAACGACGTCGCCCGCGGGCGAGATGGAGGCGTCGAGGGCGTCGTCGCCGGCGCCAAGCTCCGCGCCGGGCGGCGCGACCAAAGGCACCCGTACGACCGGCGGGGGCGGCGGAAGCGGCTCGCGGTACCGCTGAACGAGCGGCCACGCGAGCAGCGCCACGACGACGAGGAGCGCGACGGTAGCGGCGCGCCAGATCAGGGGGCAGTCCCTCTACGTTCTAGAACTTGCGGCTCCAGTTGGCCGGCCATCGTTCGACCACGACCTTCTTCTCGGTGTAGAAATCGATGGCGTCGCGCCCCTGCGCGTGCAGGTCGCCGAAGAAGCTCTCTTTCCAGCCCGAGAACGGGAAGTAGGCCATCGGTGCGGCCACGCCGACGTTGATGCCGATGTTGCCGACCTGCGCTTCGTAGCGGAACTTGCGCGCCGCGGATCCGCTGCTCGTGAACAGGCACGCCTGGTTGCCGTAGGCGGCGCCGTTGACGAGCGCGATCGCGTCGTCCACGGTGTCCACGTTCATCAGGCTGAGGACGGGGCCGAACACCTCCGTGCGCGCGAGCTCGCTGGCCGGATCCACGTCGGCGAGCACCGTGGGCCGCACGAAGTTGCCGCTCTCGTACCCGGCGATCTTCGCGTTGCGTCCGTCCACGATGGGCCTGGCGCCCGCGGCGACACCCGCGGCGATGAGCCCTTCGATCCGCGTCCGGCTCTCGGGCGAGATCACCGGCCCCATCTCGATGCCCGACTCGAGCCCGTAGCCGACCTTGCGCGCGCTGGCGGCGGCGCTGATCTGCTCGGTGAACGGCTTGGCGGCGTCGGCCACGGTGATGACGACCGACGACGCCAGGCAGCGCTGGCCGGCGCAGCCGAACGCCGAGTCGGCCACGATCTTCGTGGTCATCTCGAGATCGGCGTCGGGCAGCACGATCACCGGATTCTTGGCGCCGCCCTGGCACTGCACGCGCTTGCCGTTGGCCGCCGCGCGACTGTAGATGTAGCGCGCCACCGGCGTGGAGCCGACGAACGAAATGGCGCGCACGGCCGGATGGTCGAGCAGCGCGTCGACGGCGTCTTTGCCGCCGTGTACCAGGTTCAGCACACCGGGCGGGAAGCCGGCCTGTTCGGCGAGCTGGAAGATCTTCGCCATGGTCATCGGAGTCTTCTCCGACGGCTTCAGCACCAGCGTGTTGCCGCAGGCGACGGCATAGGGCAGGAACCACAGCGGAATCATGCCGGGGAAGTTGAACGGCGCGATGACGCCCACGACGCCCACCGGCTGGCGGATCATCAGCTCGTCGATGCCCGAGGCGATGTCCTCGAGATTGCTGCCCATCATCAGCGACGGGATGCCGGTGGCCACCTCGACGTTCTCGATGCCGCGGCGCAGCTCGCCCTCGGCCTCGCCGAGCGTCTTGCCGCACTCCTGCGTGATCAGTCGGGCGACCTCGGTGAACTGCGCGTCGAGCAGCGCCTTGAGCCGGAAGAGCGGCTGGATGCGGTCGCCCGCCGGCGTGCGCCGCCACGCGGGCAGCGCCTGCTTCGCGGCCTCGACGGCGCGGGCCACCGCGGCGGCGGCCGACAGCGGCGCCGACGACAGCACCTCGCCGGTGGCGGGGTTGTGGACAGCGATGTTCTCGCGCGCGTCGGCGCGCTGCCAGCTGCCACCGACGAAGTTGAGGAGCGTTCCTTGTTCGATCATGGACGGAACCTTGAAATTAAGGGACGACGATGGCCCGCCCCAGGATCTCACCACGGGCGAGCAGCTGGTAGGCTTCGTCGGCTTCGGTCAACTTGAACCGGCGCGTGACCATCTCCGCCGGCCGGAACACGCCCTGCGCGGCAAGGCGGATGATCTCCGGCATGTCGGACCGCGTCCGCGCCCCGTAGGAGCCGATGATGCGCAGGCTGCGCCGCACCAGGCGGGTGATCTCGATCGGCGCCGCGGCCTTGCCGGCCGCGATGCCCACCGCGACCATGCGGCCGCCGTCGCGAAGGCTCTCATAGGCCTGGATGAACGTTTCAGGGCGCCCGAGCACCTCGAAGGCGACATCCACGCCGACGCCCCCCGTCATCTCGCGCACCGTCTTCACCGCGTCCACCTTGGTGGAGTTCACCACGTCGGTCGCGCCGAGCTGGCGGGCCGCCTCCAGCTTGTCGTCGCGCACGTCTACCGCGATGATCTGCGACGCGCCGAACGCCTTGGCAATCTGGACGATGGTCATGCCTACGCCGCCGGTGGCCACCACCGCGATCCGCTCGCCGCCCCGCAGCTCCGCGTTCCGGATGGCGCCGTAGCCGGTGAACACGGCGCAGCCGAGCACCGCCGATTCCTCGAGCGGCAGGCTGTCCGGCAGCGGAAAGACGTCGGTGGCCGGCACCACCGAATACTCCGCCATGCCGGCCATCGAGTACATCGCCACCGGCGTGCCGTCGGCGCGGTGCAGGCGCGTCGTGCCGTCGTAGAGCGTGCCCTTCAGGCGGTTCATCCCGAAGAAGTTGTCGCAGAGGTCGTCGCGGCCGGCGCCGCAGGCGGGACAGAATCCGCACGGCATCACGAACGCCGACACGACCCTGGTGCCGACGGCCGGGCCTTTGACGCCGGGACCGAGCGCCACCACGGTGCCCGATATCTCATGCCCCATCACTGCCGGCGTAGGGAAGGCGACCTCTGCCTTCATGACGTGCAGGTCGGTGTGGCAGACGCCGCACGAATGCACCTTGATCAGCACCTCGTTGGCGCGCGGCTCGGGAATGGGGAGCTGCTCGATCTGCAGGCCGCCAGGCGCTGCGTTCAGCACCGCTGCCGTCATCGTCGGCGAAGGCATCCGGACACTATATCCCGAGCTCTCGCGCCTGCGGGTCAGCTCTGGAGGGGGGAGAAAGGGCCGGCGGCGGAGACTGCTTTGGGGATCCGACGCCGGTTTGGGTGGAGATTGGGACGAGCGGGAAGAACCCGACGAAGACCTTATTGGAAGATCAGGGTGCCCGCGAGAGCGTCGTCGATCGTGGCGCCGTCCTGGCGCATGTGCATGGTGCCCTGCGTGTCGATGGCGAACGACCGCACGCCGGTCTCGCCGATCGACACCGCGTGGCGCTCGGCGACAAATCCCGCGACCGCGTCGGCCCCCGCGCCGTTGCAGGTGTCGGCGGCCGGCAGGATCGTCGTGGCGCCGGAGGACGCCATCACGTTGGCCACGTAGCCGTTCACGATCACGCCGTTGGTATTCCACGGATCGGTGATGAACCCGACCGTGCTGCCCACAGGCTTGAGCGCGAGATCGTCGAGCGTCTGGGCGTAGCCGCCCGATCCGCAGGTGGAGGCAAAGGCGGCTTCCGCCGAGTGAATCGTTCGGAGCGACGCCACCGCGACGCCCTCGTTCGAGGTGATGCGGGCGCGCAGCAGAATCGGGAAGGCGATGGTCGCCAGCACCGAGATCATCGCCACCACAATCAGCAGCTCGATCAGCGTGAAGCCGCCCTGGCTGGTCGGCCGGGCGATGCGCGCGAAGTGGGGAGAGCCAGTCATCATCTCGTTCTTGTTCCGCCAGAAGAGAGAACAAGAACGTTGCCATCTCGCGACTGTGCAGCTGCAGTCAGGGTTGTGACCGGCGATGGTGTTTCTGCACCGTCCTGCGCGGGTCGGCCCGCCACAAATTGTCAGCGGTGCCACGAAAGGTCAGCCGATCCCCGGGTCCGTGGGCCGTGGGCCTTGGTCCGTGGTCCCGGGTATGATTCACGGTCTGTCACTTCCCCCAAGGCGGTTCATGCACCCAGAGCTGAAGGAAGCGGTCGATCTCCACCACGCCATCGTCGCAGAAGCCAGCAATGCACTGGTCGGGTATGCGACGGAAAAGGCCCTTGCCAACGTCGTGCTCCTCTCGGAGATCCCGACCACCTACGACAAGGACCAGAACCGCCAGGTCAACGCCGGCAACCTCCTGCTGCGCGGCGTGCCGGGCGTCGGCAAGACGTTTTTCGGGGTGATTCTCGCGGCCATCAGCAACGCCAAGTTCGCGCGCCTCCAGGGGCGGGCCGACCTGCAGCCGACCGAGATCGTCGGGTTTCAGATGATCAACCCGGCGACGGGCGAGTTCATGACCGAGTTCGGCCCGCTTGCCTCGGCCGAGGTCATCCTGCTCGACGAGATCAACCGGATCCCGCTCAAATCGCAGAGCGCCTTTCTCGAGGGGCTGCAAGACCGCACGGTGACGGTGGGCAAGGCCACCTACGTGTTGCCGCCTTTCAGCTTCGCCATCGCTACGATGAACCCGGTAGAGCTCGGCCAGGGCACGTTTCCGCTTTCGGAGGCCGCGGCCGACCGCTTCGCCATTCTGGTCAACGTGCCGTACCTCGAGCCGGCCGACGAGGAACGGCTCGTCAACTTCGACTTCAAGCACGTCAACCTCAAGCCGCTCATGTCCAAGGAACGGATCATCGAGCTGCGGAGCGTCATCACGAACGAGGTGTACCTGCACGAGTCGCTGGCGAAATACATTCGCCGGCTCGTGGGCGCCACCCGCCCCTACAACGCCGAGACCGACTGGCTGCGGCGGTCGCCGTCGCAGCTGGTCGAGAAGTGCGTCGATCTGGGCGCCTCTCCGCGCGCCACCATCTGCTGGGGCCGGCTGGTCAAAGTGTGGGCGCTCCTGCTGCACGAGCGGTCGGAAGTCTACCCCGAGGACGTGCAGGCGCTCGCCAAGTACGTGCTCGGTCATCGCGTGTGGCTGGGCCCGCACGCGGCCAGCCACGGCGTCTCCGTCGACATGGTGATCGACGACGTGGTGGCCCAGGTGCCCGTGCCGTGAGTGCCGCACCTGTCGAGGCCGGGGCGCTCAATCTCAACGAGATTGCCGAGATCGAGCTCTTCATCCTGCGACGGATGAAGGAGCTGACGCTCGGCGATCACTCGAGCGTGTTCAAAGGACCGGGCTTCCATTTCGTGGGGATCCGCGACTGGGAGCCGGGCGACCGCCCCTCGTCGATCGACTGGGCGCAATCGTCGCTCACCAACTTCAGCCCGCTGATCACCCGCGAGTTCGAGCAGGACAGCAACGCCGCCATCGTGGCCGTGGCCGACGCCTCGATGTCCACCCGGTGCGGCGCCCACGGTGCGACGATCGAGACCGCGATTGCGCGGGCGGTGGCCGCCGTCGGGCTCTCGGCGGTGTTCTTTCAGGACATGTTCGGGCTGGTCACCTTCGACGATCGCTTCGAGCAGCTGGCGGCGGCGCGGCCGCGCATCGGCCGTTCGCACGTGATCTACTGCGTGGACCTCTATCGCAACCGCCGCGCACTCGACGTGCCCGGCGGCGTGCGCGACGTCACCACGGCCATCGAGGGGCAGCTGCGGCGCTCGTCGCTCGTGCCCGTGATCTCGGATTTCCTGTTTCAGGACGCCGATCGGGTCGTGCGAGAGCTGGCACTGCTCAACGCGGTGCACGACGTGTTCCTGTTCATCGCCGACGTGCGCTTTGCCTACGAGCTGCCGCCCCTCGCGGACGGCTGGGTGGAGGCGTTCGACGTCGAGACCGGCCGCACGCGCGTGTTCTCGCGGCGCGAGCTGTCGAAGCTGGCGGTCCGGGTGCAGGAGTGGCAGGACGGCGTGGCGAAACAGGCTCACGACGCCGGGCTGGACGTGGTGCGTGTGGGGCTCGACCGATGGGAGATGGAGACCGCGCTCGTGGAGTTCACCGCCGAGCGCCGGCTCCGAAAGACGAGATGATGAGAGTGGCACCGATCTCCGGAATCGTGGCCGTCGTCGCGGGAGCGTGGCTCGTTCCCGCGACGGCCGCCCTGGCACAGGCACCCGCGGCGGCTCCTGCCGCCGCACCAGCCAAATCGGCCCCCGCACCGGCCAAGCCGGCCCCCAAGGCCGCGGCGCCGCGGCTGCCGCCCCGAGCGGGGCAGGTGGAGTCGGACCCGATCCGGTGCTGGTGGAAGACGGATCGCACGTCGGTGCGCGTGGGTGAGGCTTTCGGGTTGACCCTGACGTGCGGTGTCATCGAGACCGGTCCGATTGCCGTGGTGCCGGCCCTCACGCAGCTCGAGGGCGGAGCCATCCAGCTGACCCCCTTCGAGGTGGTGAGCGCGACGCGGCGCGCAGACCTGGTGGTGCCGCCGTGGCGCTACGTGCAGTTCGAGTACTCGGTGCGGCTCCTCAACGACGGCTACTTCGGTCAGGACATCAACCTGCCAGCCCTCACGGTGACCTACAACCTGAAGAGCACCGGGGCCGACAGCGCCGGACGCGACCAGAGCTACGTGCTGCCGGCCCTGCCGATGCGCATCCTGTCGCTCGTGCCCAAGGCGGCGGGCGACATCCGCGACGCCTCGGCGCTGACGTTTGCCGACATCGAATCGCGCCGCTACTACGCCACGGCGGCGCGCGTGGCCGCCGCCATCGCGGTCGTCTTTGCCGCCGCGTTCGCGCTGCTGGCCGTGCTGCGCTTCGCGCAGCGCTTCCGCGTGCGTACGCCAGCGGCGGCGCGCCGGGTGCCGGCGTCGTCGCTTTTGGCGGGGTGCGCGACGACGCTGCGAGACGTGCAGCGCGATGCGCGCTCGGCCGGGTGGTCGCCCGAGCTGGCGCGGAAGGCGCTGCCGGCGATGCGCATCGCCAGCGCCTCGGCGCTCGGCCGGCCGATCGCGCAACGGCGCGTGGCGACCGACGTTGCTGGCCGCGAGGGTCAGGTGGTGGTGAAAACCGGCACGCTGGGATTCGGACGCGCCGTCATCTCCGCGGCTACGACCCCCACGGCCGTGGCCACCGCGCTCGACGCCCGGTCGACGGGGAGTGCCCGCGCCCGGGCGGCGATGACGCAGCTCGGCGACGCCCTGCAGGCCTTCGGCCGCGCGGCCTACGGACGTCATGGCAGCGAACAGAGCGGTCAGCCGCTCGACGGTGCCGAACTCGATCGCTCCATGGAAGGTGCGCTCGAAGCCGTACAGCGGCTGCGCGTCGGGGCGCTGTGGCCGATGCGGATGGTGCAGACCGTGACGCGCGGCATGATGGGGGCGTAAGCGCAGATGCCCGACATCCGCCTTCTTCCGACGGCCGTTCGCGGCACCCTGGACGAATGGGCCAGGACGCGGTGGGAGGATCTGCGGTTCACGGACGCACGCGGCGCCATCCTGCTGTGCGCGGCGCTGCTGGCCATCGTGCTGCTGGTGCTGCTGGTTCGCGCGGTGCAGGGCCGCCGGCCGGGGCGCACCCATATTGCCCTGCCGGCGCTCCTGCCGCTGATGCGCATCTCGCACCTGTCGGCGGCGCGCCATCTGCCGGTGTTGCTCTTCTGCGCCGGCGTGCCGCTCTTCGCCATGGCGCTCGCCGACCCGCACACGGGGTTCACGCGCGAAGAGGTGTCGCACCCGGGACGCCGGATCGCGCTGCTCGTCGATGCGTCGACGAGCATGGTGATGAGCTTCAAGTCCACCATGTTCAAGACCCAAGGAGAGTCCACGTTCTTCACGGCGGTGGCCGGTGCCGAGGCCTTCATCCAGCGCCGCATGAAGGGGCCGTATCACGACGTGGTGGCGCTCATCCAGTTCGGCAACCAGGCCTACGTGGTGACGCCCTTCACGACCGACTACGAGAACATCCTGCTGAGCGTGCGTCTCATCAGCGACCCGCGCGAGTGGGGGCGCTTCAGCGACTGGGGCACGACGATCATCGAGGGCATCGACCAGGCGACGCAGCTCTTCAAGGCGTTCAACTTCATCAACGCTTCGGGCAACCTGATGGTGGTGTTCACGGATGGCCGCGATTCGGAGCTCAATCGCGCCAACAAGCCGCTCGACAAGCTGGTGAACGAGGCGCGCACGCTCAAGATTCCGGTGCACATGATTCGCACCGCCTACAACTACCGCTTCGGCGAGGTGCCGCAGGACAAGATCTGGAAGGCGGTCGTCGAGCGCACGGGCGGCCGGTTCTACGCCGTCTACGACGACGAATCGCTGTCGCGCGCGCTCGTGGACATCGACCGGCTGTCGCCGGGCCGCATCGAGACGCGCGAGTACAGCGTGCAGCGCCCGCGGTTTTCGGCGTACGCGCTGGCGGCGGTCGCGCTCTGGCTCCTCGCAGCGATGCTGAAGCTTTCGATACCCGTGTTTCGCACATTTCCATGACGGCGCGTACGTGGGGCCGGGTCTTTTAGACCCGGCCGTAGAGGCGGACCTTTAGGTCCGCCTGGAGAGGACCATGAAGGGAACTATCGTTTGGGGGATTGCAGCGGCGGTGCTGGCGGTGACCGGCGTCGTGTGCCTGCGCATTGCGACGGTCGAGCGGCTGGTGGCCGACGCGCAGCAGGATCTGGCGACGCTGAACTACGCGCGCGCGGAGCAGAGCCTGGCCGACGCGGAGAAATCGATTGGCTTGGCGCGCTATGTGCCGGGCTTCGGCTCCGGCGTCCTCGACGAGGTGCGCGCGCGGCGCGGCGCGCTGCAGTACTGGCAGCGCAAGTACGACGCGCTGCTGCCCGAGGGTGCCGATCCCGTGGCCGCGATCGAAGAAGGCAATCTCGATCTGAAGCTGGTGGTGGCCAACGCCGTCTACCGGCAGAATCAGGGCCGCTACAAGGACCGGGAGGTCACCAAGCAGGCGCTCGAGGAATCGGCCGCCGCCTACTTCGCCGTGCTGAAGAACAGCGAGTGGCGCGAGGACGCCGCCTACAACTACGAGTACTTGATCCGCCTCCGCGACGAGCAGGCCAAGGGCAAGCAGCCGCCCGAGGGCGGCGACGCCTCGAAGGGCGACATGGGCCAGGGCGGCCAGCCGTCGGAGTCCACCAGCCAGAAGGGGTTCCAGATCTACATCCCGCTCGAGAGCCAGGAGAAGCCGCTCGGCGGCGACGCCGGGAAGGCACCGCCGAAGGATCGCAAGGGCTGAGCGTCTGCTGATGTGGACGCTGCTGCCCACGCTCGATACCAGCACGCTGCGCTTCGGCGAGCCGGCCTACTTGTGGCTGCTTGCCGGGAGCGCCGTGCTGCTCATGGCGTGGGTGTGGCGCGCGATTCGACGGCGGCGCGACGTACGGGGCATGCGGCATGGCCGCATCCTGCCGCTGCGTGAGCGCTTCAGCCTGTTCGGCGACCTGGCCTTCTGGCTGAGCGCGCTGATTGCGGCGAGCCTGGTCATCGTGGCGCTGGCGCGGCCACAGGCCCTCACGTCGCTCGTCCGGCGCGGCAGCGCGGACATCGTCATCCTGCAGGACGCGTCGGCGTCGATGTACGTGAGCGACGTGCGCCCCGACCGCTGGCGGCGCTCCGTGCTCTTCCTCCGAACGTTTGCCGAGTCGCTCAGCTGGCAGGGCGATCGCGTGGCGCTCGCGCTCTTCGCGCAGCTGGCCGCGCCGCAGGTGCGCTTGACCAAGGATCCCAACTCCCTCTTCTTCTTCATCGATCACCTCGGCGAACACTCGCCGTTCCCGCTCGAGAACGCGCCGACCTGGGACACCAACATCGAAGAAGGGCTGCGCTGGGGGCTGCGGCTGGTCGAGAAGGACGAAGAGCTGTTCGGCAAGAGCGGCAACCCGAAGGCGTTCCTGGTGATCTCCGACGGCCAGTCGTGGTCGGGCAAAGTGGCGGATTCGCTGCAGGCGGCGCGGCAGCGGAAGATTCCCGTGTACGTGGTCGGCATCGGCACGAGCGTGGGCGGCATGATTCCCGAGCCGCTCCAGGCCGACGGGACGCGGCCGCCGCCGGTCGTGCGCTCCTCGCTCGACCGCAACTCGCTGGTGCAGATTGCCGTGGCCGGCGGCGGCGAGTATTTCGAGATTGGTGACGAGCCCGATCGCGTCGTCGCCTTCCGGATCGTCGACCGCCTGCGCCGGCAGGCGCCGCCAGCCGACCCCGTCGAGACCGTCGAGGAGCTGTACAAGCGCCTTCTGGTGGCCGCCGCCGTGGTGCTCTGTGCGGGCGGTCTGCTCGTGCGCAAGCCGATCGAGCTCGCGTGGCACGCCGCCGGCGCGGCGGTGGCGGCCGCGGTGCTTTTCGGTCTGATGTCATAGGCACGGGTTACCGCGTTCCACGCACCGGCCAGACCGTGTTCGGACTGACTTTGCTGTCGATGACCAGCTGGCCCACCAGATTGGCGACGATCCACGCGGCCCCCGCTTCGACCGTCGTACTCGACCACACGCCAAACAGCGGTACGTGCTGAAACGAGCTGGGTCCTGACGACAGGCAGCCGGTGCCCGGATCGTTGGTCAGGGTTGGCGCGCCGCCATCTCCCACGGTGCAATGGAGCGCGATCGCTCGTTCGACCGTCGCCGCCAATTCTGCCCGCGTCGGCAGCCGCCAGTCGCTGAGCGAGGAATGGTCGCTCAAGCCGCAGGCCCCGTGCGCCAGGGCCGTGGCCGCGTGATTCGCCGCGGCAAAGTCGCGGTCGCCGAGGCAGGACGCGTCCTTCAACCAGATCAAGCCGGTCAGCGTGTCGGTCACGGTGCCGTTGCCGCAGTCGACGTAGCGGTTGCTGTTGTCGAAACACGGCGGATCCGGGCGTCCGGCTCCGGAAGCCCCAGGCTCGCCAGGATCGCCTTTCTCCCCCTTTTCACCGGTGTCCCCTTGGGGCCCCTGGGGACCTTGGGGGCCGGACGTCAGCAGCGGGAGCAGCGTCACGCTGAGATCGTTGTTCCCCGACACGATCGTGATCGTGCGGCTGTCGACCTGCCAGCCCGAGCCCGGAATCTGCACCGTGACGAGGTGATCGCCCTCAGGCAGGCTGATGTTCATCGGCGTCACCTTCCCGGTGTTGACACCGTCGACCGACACCTGGGCGCCCGACGGAAACGAAGACACTTTCAGCGTGGCGGCAAGAGCGGGCACGGCGCTCGCAGCGCACACGAGCCCGGCGACGAGCGTGACCCGGACGAGGGAAGCGAGGCATCTCACGGCGCATCCTCCTGGACCGCGCGCCCAAACCGGTACGCGCGTTGCCGGTGTACGCGCCAAACGGGAGAAGACGGGCTCACGCCCTTGCGGGCGGCGGGAAGGGCAGGGAACGGGTCAGGCTCTGGACGCGCGCTCGGCCGAACCGGCCGTCACGGCGCGGTCGGCCACCAGGCCGGCGGCGGTCCGGCCGGTGGCACGCACGATACGGCGGACGCCAAGGAACGTCCCAATCGCGCTCGACGCCAGGCCGCCCAGCAGCAGCACGATCATCCCGATATCCCACAGCGGACGCCGCGAGTACCAGAATGAGAAGTCGAGGCTGTGGAGGCCGTTGTAGAGCCAGCGCTCCACGCGCGCCAGCTTCGGCACCGAGCCCAGGACGCGGCTCATCTCCGGGTCCACGTAGATCCACGTCTGTGCCGCGTCGGCATACTTCACGCGCAGCACCGGCAGCGGCGTCTGCCGTCCGCGCGAGTAGTAGTAGCTGTCGTACTCCGTGAGCAGCGTCTGCTCGATGACGGTTTCACCGGGCAACGCCGTCTGCAGCCGCGCCATCAGCGAGCTCACGCTGAACGGTTCCTCGCGGACGCGCATGGTGTCGGCGGCGACGAGCAGCCGGTCGCGTTCAGCGCGTCCGGTGATGTAGTACGGCTGGTGCAGCCGCTCGGCGCGCAGCTTCCGCGGCGGCGTGTCGAGGTGCACGACGTAATACGCCTGATCCTGGATGCGGGTGAGCTCCACTTCCTTCACGGGGCGGCCGTCGGCGACCGATGACCACGCGGCCGCGTCGCCCCGGGTGAACTGCGACAACTCGATGGGGCCGCCGGTGAACGCCTCGCCGTCCACTTCGAGGCCGCTCGCGTTCGTCCACTCGAAGGGCTCCATCGACAGCAGGCCGCTGAAGGCCCAGGTGAGCGCGAAGACGCCGAAGACGGCGCCGGTGATGTAGTGCCAGCGCATCCAGCCCGCGTACGGCACCGCGGCCGACAGGCGGAACGGCTGCGTGCGCCGCCACTGCGTGAGGCCCAGGACGAGCCCGAGCAGCGCCAGCACGCAGGCGGCCCCCGACGTCCACACCACGGTGCGGTACCAGACCGGTTGGTTGGTGCGCAGCCAGCTGAAATACATCCAGTGCGGGATGACGCCGATCCACGCCAACGTTCGATCGCGGCGTGTGGTGGTGAGCACCACTTCAGCGGTGCGCGGGTTCACATAGACCTCGGTTGCCGCATCGTCGTCCACCGTGAACTTCTGTAGGCCGCCGCGTCGCGCGAGCTGAAGCGTCCACTGGTCGGGCGTGGTGAGCTGGCCGGCGTCCACCAGCAGCGACACAGGTACGCCGAGAAAGCGGCTCGCGATGCGACGCGTTTCCGCGACCGGCACCGGCGCCATCGTCTCCCCGGTGTCGGCGAAGACGGTCACGGGCGTGCGTCCACCGAACCGGTAGGCGGGCCGTCCCTGCACCGGCAGCAGCGTGGCGCTCGGCGGCGTGTCGAGGCCGGCGCGTGCCGCGGCGTCGGCGGCGCTCAGGGTCACGCGGGTGAAGTCGAGCGCCGGCAGATGAGCGCGGCGCGCTTCGGGAGTCAGGGCGGGCATGCCGCCCGCGTAGATCATCACAATGCCCGACCCGAACCACATCACGAGCAGCAGGCACAGCGCGATGCCGAGATAGCGGTGCGACAGGATGAGCCACTTGCGCACGATTCGCATGCCGGGATCCTACAAGAATCCTGAGGCAGAGTGGGCAGAGTAGGCGAGGCAGCGGGGACGGTCAGCTCCGCCGGAGGACGGCCACCGTTTCCACGTGAGGCGTGTGGGGAAACATGTCCACCGGCTGCAGCGACTCGACGGCGTAGCCGTGGCCGACCGCCACCGCGAGGTCCCGCGCCAGCGTTTCGGGGTTGCACGACACGTAGACGGCCAGCGCCGGTTTGCGCTCCGCGAACAGGCGTTGCTGGACGGCAGGGGAGCAGCCCTCCCGGGGCGGGTCGAGCACGACCGTGTCGCACGGCTCCATCCGGCCGAGCGCCTGCTCGACGGTGGCGCGCATCCAGCGGCAGCGCGCCGGCGCCACGCGGTTGAGCGCGCGGCTGGCCTCGCCGTCCGCAACCGCCGCGGCGTTCTCTTCGACCGCCACGACGTCGTGTCCCGCCATCGCCAGAGGCAGCGCGAACAGCCCCGCGCCGGCGTACAAGTCGAGCACGGGCGCACCTGCGGGCAGCGCCCGGCGCACCAGGTGCACCAGCAGCTCTCCCGCATCGACGTTGGTCTGGAAGAACGCGGTCGGCGAGATCAGGAACGAGGCGCCGGCGACCTCGTCGCGCATTCGTTCCGGTCCGCTGATGCGCCGGGTGACATCGCCGAAGATGAACGCGTTGGCGCGCGGGTGGACGTTGAGATGGAGCGCTGTCGCGCCGCCGCCTGCGTCGAGCGCCCGGCGCGTGGCCGCGCGCAGGGCCCGGTCG
This sequence comes from Vicinamibacterales bacterium, assembly GCA_036004405.1. Classification (GTDB taxonomy): domain Bacteria; phylum Acidobacteriota; class Vicinamibacteria; order Vicinamibacterales; family UBA2999; genus DASYRM01. The sequence continues at coordinate 22,126 of DASYRM010000070.1, read as the reverse complement.
GCGTCGTCGGAGACGACGAGCGTCATCATCCGTTCCGTCGTGAGGCGGGCCACACGCACGGCCACGCTCTTGAGGACGCCGCCGCGCGGGCCGGCTGCCGCGGCGGCCGTCACGCCGGCCTTGACGCACGCATCGCGCAGCGCGAACGCGCGGGAGTTGCCGTCGGCCGCGTGCACCGGGCACTCGCCGACGGCGACCACGCGGCGCGACCCGCGCGCGTAGTGGCCCATCATGAGACGAGGCCGGCGGCCGCCGGCGTTGCCAAACACGAAGTGCACCTTGTGCCGGAATCCCCACGGCGCGTCGAGCGGCGTGGTCGCCAGCATGGCCAGCGCCGGCGCTGCGGCGGGTACGGCGGCGCGCACCAGAAGGGTGACGAGCGCGGTCTTCAGCCGCAGCTGCTCCGGATAGGCGATGTGCTGCCAGGCGCAGCCGCCGCACGCATCGACGCCCGCGGGTTGATCCGGTCCGAAGTGTCTGCAGCCGGGCGTGACGCGATGCGGGGACGCCCTGAGGATCTCCACCAGGCGCGCCGGCACGACGCCGTCGGTGCGGGGCCGGGCCGCCGGCTGCACGCGTACGCGCTCCCCGGGAATCGTGAACGGAATCGCGTAAATGCGTCGCCCCGCGCGGGCGAGCCCGTCGCCGGCCACGTCCAGCGATTCGACGTCGAGCTCAGCGAACGTCGAGCAGCTCCACGTCGAACAGCAGCGTCGCGTTGGGTGGAATCACGCCGCCGGCTCCGCGCGCGCCGTAGCCCATGTCGGGCGGAATGGTGAGCGTGCGCTGTCCGCCTACTTTCATGCCGGCCACACCGTCGTCCCACCCGCGAATCACTTCGCCGGCGCCGAGGCGGAAGTCGAACGGCTCGTTGCGGTCGCGCGAGCTGTCGAACTTGCGTCCTTTGTGATCCGGCTTCGCCTCGTCGTACAGCCACCCGGTGTAGTGCACCGTCACCTGGCGGCCCGCCGCGGCCTCGTTCCCCGTTCCCACCTTGCCGTCGGCCTTCTGCAGCTGCGTCATCCTTCAAATCTTATATGCAAGCCCGGAAGCCTTGGCCTTTGCAGCTACCTGAAGCCTGAAGCCCGAGGCCCGAAGCCGTCAGGTTCAGTACACTCTCCTCATCCAGGAGGACATCGTGACTACACGCCGCGGCGTCGGCTTCGTGTTTGCGCTCATCGGTCTGGCTGTTTTCGTTTCGGCGGCCGCGATGGTGGTGCTCTTCGTCTCGCTCTCGGGCACCGGCGGCCTCAGCCGCGGCGCGCGCATCACGTCGTCGGCTGCGCTCGTGCTTCGTCCCGATGGCGAACTGCCGGAGCTGAGGCCGGACGATGTGCTCGATCAGTTCGTCGATCGAGGCACCGACAGCCTGCGGGCGTTCGTGGGCGCGCTGCGACGCGCCAAGAGCGACCCGCACATCACGAGCGTGGTGCTGGTGCCGGGCAGCCTGGACAGCCCCTACTGGGCCAAGGTGCAGGAGCTGCGCGACGCGATTGTGGACTTCCGCCGTTCGGGGAAGCCCGTCACGGCGTTCCTCGAGTACGGGAGCGACCGCGAGTACTACCTCGCGACCGCCGCGGACAAGATCTACCTCCTGCCCTCGAGCTCGCTCGATCTGACCGGCATCGCCGCGTACGAGATCTTCCTCCGCGGCACGTTCGACAAGCTCGGCGCCGTCCCCGACTTCGTCCACATCGGCGACTACAAGACCGCCACCAACCAGCTGACGGAAAAGCGCATGACCCCGGCCCACCGCGAGATGTCAGAGTCGCTCAACCACGACATGTTCGCGCAGCTCGTGCGCGCCATCGCCGAGGGGCGTCACAAGTCCGAGGCCGACGTGCGCGCGCTCATCGATGGCGGGCCGTTCCTGGCCAAGAAGGCCGTGGATGCCGGCCTGGTGGACGGGATTGCCTACGAAGACGAGCTCGACGACCTCGTGCCCGTGCTGCGGCGCGGCGGCGAGGCGGTGGACTGGGTCGAGGCGGACGAGTACGGCGCGGCCGCCGATGGCGTGCGCCTGCGCCGCCGCCCCCGCATTGCCGTGCTCTACGCCGTGGGCACGATTGTGTCCGGCCACAGCGGCTTCGACGCGACCGACGGCGATCTCGTGGGCAGCGACACCCTCATCGAGGAGATCCGCAAGATTCGCAACGACCATTCGATTCGCGGCATCGTGCTGCGCATCGACAGCCCCGGCGGGTCGTCGGTGGCTTCCGACGTGATCCTGCGCGAACTGCAGCTCACGAAGAAGGATGACCCGTCGCGGCCGATCGTGGTGTCGATGTCGGATCTGGCCGCGTCGGGCGGCTACTACATCGCCCTCGCCGGCGACGAGATCGTGGCCCAGCCCGGCACGCTCACCGGCTCGATCGGCATCTACACCGGCAAGATCGTCTACGGCGGCTCGCTGGAGAAGATAGGGGTCAGCGCCGAGGCCGTCACGTCGGGCGCCAACGCCGACATCTACTCGCCGCTGACCACGTTCACCCCGGCCCAGCGCGACAAGGTGGAAGCATTCCTGCGCGACTTCTACACCGGCTTCCTCGACAAGACGGCGCAGTCGCGCCACAAGACCCGTGACCAAGTGCACCAGCTGGCGCAGGGTCGCGTGTGGACCGGCGCGCAGGCGAAGGAGAACGGTCTGGTGGACCGGCTGGGCGGGCTCGACGAGGCGATCGCGGCCGTGAAGGAGCGGGCCGACATCGACGCCGGCACCGCCGTGGAGACCGTCGTCTATCCTCGCCGGCGCACGTTCTACGAGGCGCTCTCGGACCAGTTCGGCCGCAGCAGCGGCAGCGCCAGCCTCGTGCGCGCGCTGACCGGCGTGCACGGCCCCGGGCGCGCGATCGCGTCGGCCACCGCGCCCGGACGTCTCTTCCGTCGCGGCGAGCCGCTTGCGCTCATGCCGTTTGCGTTTGTGCGGTGATTGCGAGGCACTGGCGTGCGCTGGCGCGCGCGGAGGAAGCGCAGCGCTACGTGGAACACCTCCGGAAGGACACGTTTCCGGCGCTCGAAAAGATTGCCGGATTCGTCGACGCGTCGATCCTGCATCGCACGGTGCGGGGCGGAGTGGAATTCGTCATCGTGACCCGGTGGGCGTCGCTGGAGGCGATCGAAACGTTTGCCGGCTCAGATCCGGAACGCGCGGTCGTGCCTCCCAAGGTCATCGCGATGATGGTCGAGTACGACGGACGCGTGAAGCACTTCGATGTGCTCGACTGAGGCCGATCCGATCGAAGTCTGCCTCTTGACGTCTAACAATCATCCCGGCGAGCGACTAACGTCGCGTGGCCGAGTGTCTTCGTGGGTTGAGTGCGATTTGCCCGCTGTTTGTGTGCAACCGGTGGGTCCGAACTCGGCTGTTTCGGCGTTACTTTCTGGAGACTCGGAAAGGAGACGCCTTGAAATCATTTGCGTTCGTCGGTGTTCTTGCCCTGCTGATGTTCGGCGCCGGAGCCGTGCCCTCGTCGGCCGCGCCGGTGTATTACACGTTGATTGGCGAGACCAACGCGGTCTTCAGTGAAGACCCGTGGAACCTCGGCCCCGTGCACGAGGAGAGCTTCCAATTCATCGCGCCGGACTTCATCACTTCATATCTCGACTTCACAAAGGCTGATGCCGAATTCTGTGTCAGCTGCTCGCCGTTCGGCACCGCGGTGCAGTTCTTCCCGGACGCGGCGTTTGGCTTCGGCCGCGATCAGATCAATTTCACCGACGCCATCGGTGTGATCTTCGGCTTCTTCTTCGAACCAGGTTCGTTCGGCACTGTCGGCGTTTACAGCGCCAAGAATATTCCTGAGGATGCGATCGGGAATGTTGGGCGGCTGATTGTGTCGCTCGAGAAGCCGGAACTGCCGGTGCCCGAGCCCTCGGTCGTCGTGATGATGGTGGCGGGCGTCGCCGCGGCGTGCCGCGGACGCTTGCGCCGGCGGGTCTGAAGAAGCGGCGCCTGCGTACAAAAAAAACAGGGGCAGGTCCAAAGACCTGCCCCTACGAAACTCGGGCCGCCTGGTCCGAAGCCTTCTAGAGACGCAGCGAGCTCGTCACGCGCGACACGACCTCCGGATTGATCTCCACCTTCATGCGCTCCTTGGCCTTGTTCATGTACGCATTGAAGAAGTTGGAGCGGCGCTCGTTGAGGAGCTCGGCCCGGAACGTCTCGCTGCCCGACTTCACCTGCGCGGGCGTGACCTCGTCGCGCTGCACCACCCTGATGATCACCGTGCCTTCGGAGGTCGCGATCGGGCCGCTCACGCCGCCGACCGGCAGGCTGAACGCCGCCTTGTCCACTTCGGGGTTGGTGCCGACGTCAGGGATGGCCGAGCCGCGCGTAATGAGATCGGTGTCCTTGGACTCGAGCCCCTGCGCCTTGGCCGCCGCGGCGAAGTTCGGCGCCGACTTCAGGCCGCCCGCCAGCTCGGTCGCGCGCTGTTTGCTCAACTCGGCGGCCTTGGCGCGGATGGCGTCCACCCGCACCTTCTCCTTCACCTCATCGAGCTTCGGCACGTAGGGGTCCTTCTTGCCGGCCACGGTGATGAAGGCCACGCCGCGCTGCGCAGAAATCGGGGCGCTCACGGCGTTGTCGGCCAGCGAGAAGGCGGTGGCCGCCACCTGCGGCGCCGCGCCGAGCCCCGGCACTGGGTCGCCGCGCTGGAAATAGCCCGACTCCTGCACCATCAGCCCCTGCTCGCCGGCGGCTTCCGCCAGGTCGCCCGGATTCTTGATGCGCGCTTCGAGCTGGCGCGCGCGCTCGGTGATCTGCGCATCGGCCTGCTGCTGCGCCAGCTGGTCCTGGATCTGCTGGCGCACCTGGTCGAGCGGTCGCGTCTCGCCCGCCTTCTTCTCGACCACGCGGATGATGTGGAAGCCGAACTGCGAGCGCACGAGATCGCTCGTCTGACCCGGCTGCATCGCGAAGGCGGCCGTTTCGAACTCGGGCACCATACGGCCCTTGCCGAAGAAGCCGAGGTCGCCGCCGCTCTTCTTCGAGCCTTCGTCTTCCGACTCGTTCTTCGCCAGCTCGGCGAAGTCGGCGCCACCTTTTACCCGCGCCAGCAGCGCTTCGGCGCGTTTCTTCACCGCCGCTTCGTCCTTGCCCTCGGTCTTCAGCAGGATGTGGCTGGCGCGTATCTGTTCCGGCGTCTGGTACTGCTGGATGTTGTCGTTGTAATAGCGCTGAATGTCGGTGGGCGGCACCACCACCTTGAGCCGCGCCTGATCGCGATCGAGGAGCAGGAACTTGACCGAACGCTGCTCGCCGACGCGGTACTCCGCTTTGTGCGCGTCGAAGTAGGTCGCGATGTCGGCGTCGCTCAGCGAGACCTTGTCGCGGAACCGGTCGGCCGTGAAGGCGACGACCTGCAGCTTCACTTTCTCGTTGCGCTTGCGGTACTCGGCCTCGAGCTCCTTGTCGGAGATGGCCATCCAGTCGGTGAGCGCCGTGCGCAGCCGCTCCACCATGATGCTGCGCCGGAAGCGATCCTCGAACTGCGACTTCGTGAGCGGCGGCCGCTGCTGGCGCAGCAGCGCCTCGTAGCGCGCTTCACCGATGAAGCGCCCGTTCTCCTGCAGGCCGGGAATCGCGAAGATGCGCTGGGCCAGCTCGTCGTCGCTCACCTTGACGCCCTGCCGCTCGGCCTCGAGCACCGCCACCTGCTCGTCGACCATCTGCGACAGCACCTGCTGGTCGATGCCGAGCTGACGCAGCAGCTGCGCGTTCATCGAGCCGCCGAACTGCTGCTGGTAGGCCTGCATCTGCGCGACGTAGCGCTGCTGAAACTCACCCGCGAGCAGATCGTGCCCGTCCACGGTGGCGACGGTCTCGCGCGCCGTGGCCCCGGCCGTGCCGGTGTCGCGCTGCAGAAAGTCGGGAATATAGAAAATGATGAACGTCAGCACCACCAGAGCCAGGCTCCATTTCAGCCAGTTCCGGTGCCGACGCATGCGGTCGAGCATCGTCATGTCGGTGTCCCTAAGTGTCGCGTTCCCGCGGCCGTCGCAGCAGCGGATCGTACATCAAGGGGGACTCTGCAACCACTCGGGAGCTCGCGGGCAGCCCTCAGGGGCGTCCGGACGAGCCTGCCGGCGTGGTATATTTAACGGGTCTCAAAGGACTTAGCGCCGCGCCAACCCAGTGCCACCACGACCGCCTCAGCGCGCCGTGAAGCCTCTGGCCTCCAAGGCCGCCGCCCCTCGCGTCGTCCGAGGGGCCTCTCGCATGGATCCGTCCGCCCGGTGGAAACCTAGGCTCAAGACCCTGCGCTCCCGGCTGGCCACCCGCGAAACGCTGTTGCAGGTCACCCGTGACGCCAACGCCTCGACCGAAGCCCCCAAAGTGGCCGAATGGCTGGTGCGCCAGGCCAACAGCTGGCTGCCGGCGCCCTGCTGGGCTGTGGTGGCCCGCGACAACAGCGACCGGCTCACGGTGATGGCCGATTCGGGCCTCACGCCCAGCCTCGGCCCCTCGTTGTGGTCGGCGGCCGAATGGGTGATGAGCCACGGCGACGACCTGCTCTCGGGCGATTTATCGAAGGATTTCCGGGCCAGCGGCCGGGGGAGCGGCACGGTCGTGGCGCTGCCGCTCAACTGCCGCGGGCAGGTGATCGGCGTGCTCGTGGGGCTCGATTCGCAGGTCTCGTCGGCGGCGCCGGCCATTGCCGGGGGGCTGCTGGCGGCGTTGCAGGCGCTGCTGGAGGTTCCGGCCATCGCCCTCGACAACGCCCTGGCGCTGCAGCGTGTCGAAGCGCTGTCGGTGACGGACGACCTGACGCTGCTGTCGAATTCCCGCTACCTCAACCAGGTGCTGCGTCAGGAAACCAAACGCGCCATGCGCAGCAAGCGGCCCCTGTCGATGCTCTTTCTCGACCTCGACGGCTTCAAACAGGTCAACGACAACCACGGCCATCTTGCAGGCAGCAAAGCGCTTGTCGAGGCCGGCGGGGTCATTCGCGACTGCGCCCGTGAAACCGACGTCGTCGCCCGGTTCGGCGGCGACGAATTTGCTCTTATCCTTCCGGACACCGGTCCCGGCGGCGCCAAGGCGGTTGCCATGCGCATCCGGGAACGGATTCGGGCTCATCAGTTTCTGACTTCGGACGGCTTGTCCGTCCGATTGACCGCCTCCATAGGCGTGGCCACCCTCCCGGACGCTGCCCAATCGGCCGAAGAATTATTGAAAGCCGCCGACATGGCCATGTACAAGGTCAAAGCGGAAGGCAAGGACGGGATTCATGTGGCGCAGGAGTAGCTAAGGTGCCTCTCGGTTCTCTTTTCTCGCTGTTTTCCAGCGACCTCGCCATCGATCTCGGCACGGCCAACACGTGCGTCTACGCGCGTGGCAAGGGCATCGTCGTCAACGAGCCCTCGATCGTCGCCATCAACACGATCAACGGCCGCGTCGAGGCGGTCGGGCGCGACGCCAAGGAGATGCTCGGACGCACGCCGGGCAACATCGTCGCCATCAAGCCGATGAAGGACGGAGTCATCGCCGACTTCGAGGTCACGGAGAAGATGCTGACCTACTTCATCAAGAAGGCGCACAACCGCAACGTGTGGGTGCGCCCGCGCATCGTCATCGGCGTGCCCTCGGAGATCACGCAGGTCGAGAAGCGCGCGGTGAAGGACAGCGCCTACCGCGCCAAGGCCAGCGAGGTCCACCTCATCGAAGAAGCGATGGCGGCGGCCATCGGCGCCGGCATGCCGATCACCGAGCCCTCGGGCAACATGATCGTGGACATCGGCGGCGGCACCACCGACATCGCCGTCATCTCGCTCGCGGGCATCGTCTACAGCAAGGCGGTGCGGGTGGCGGGCAACGAGATGGACGAGGCGATCATCCAGTACATCAAGAAGGCGTACAACCTGCTGATCGGCGAGCGCACTGCCGAGCAGATCAAGATGGAGATCGGCTCCGCGTTCCCGCTCGAAGAGAAGATGACGATGGAGATCAAGGGCCGTCATCTCATCGAGGGCGTTCCCAAGACGATCACCGTGTCCGACGCCGAGATTCGCGAAGCGCTCGCCGAAACGGTGAACGTCATCGTGGACGCCGTGCGCGTCGCGCTCGAGCGCACGCCGCCGGAACTTTCGGCCGACATCGTCGATCGCGGCATCGTGCTCACCGGCGGCGGCGCGCTCTTGAAGAATCTCGACAAGCGGCTGCGCGAGGAAACCGGGCTGCCGCTGGCCATGGCCGAGGATCCGCTGTCGTCGGTCGTGCTCGGCGCGGGCAAGATGCTCTCGGACTTCAACCTCCTGCGGAAGATCTCGATCGACTAGCCCGGCCCCGCCCATGGCGCTCCTCGATATCCGTCAGCGCGTCGGCTGGCTGTTCATGACGGTCACCGTAGCGCATCTCATCTTGATCTCCGCTCAGGTCACCTCCAAGCGCGGCGTGCCGCTGCTCGAAGAAGTGATTTTCGGCGCGATGGCCGAGGTGCAGCGGGTCGCCACCGGCGGGATCGGCGAGGCGCGCGGAGTGTGGCAGAACTACGTCAACCTGCGTGAGATTGGCCGCGAGAACGACACCCTGAAACAGCGGGTGTCACAGCTCGAAGTGGCTTTGCAGCGCGAGCGCGCGATGGCCGGTCAGACGCGTGTGCTCCAGGAGCTGCTCGACCTCAAGAAGGAGACGCCGCTCGCCACGACGCCGGCCGCGGTCATCGCCAGCGGCGCCAGCCCCGACTTCCGCACCATGACGCTGGACAAAGGCAGCTCCCAGGGCCTCGCCGCCGACATGGCGGTCATCGCCCCGGCCGGCATCGTGGGCCGGGTGGTTCTGCCCACTCCGCGAGCCGCCAAAGTCCAGCTCATCATCGACCGCAACGCCGCCGTCGCGGGTCTCGTCGAGCGCACGCGCGCCCAGGGCGTCGTGGTGGGCACGGGCAGCGACCGCATGCGGTTCGAATACGTGCCGGGGACGGCCGACCTCAAGACCGGCGACCGCGTGGTCACCTCGGGTATTGACGGTATTTACCCAAAGGGCTTCGTCATCGGTCAGATAGAATCCATCGAGCGAAGCGCGGGCGAGTTCAGCACCGTGCTGATCCGGCCGGCCGTGAACCTGTCGGCGCTCGAAACGGTGTTGGTCGTGACCTCGGCCTCCGAGGTGCCGAAGGCGGCTCGGGCGAGCGCGCCGTGAGGGCTGCCGGTGCCCTGATTGCGATTGCGCTGGCTCTCGCGCTCCAGACGACGCTGGCCCGGTTCGTCGTGGGGGGGAGCACGCCGATCGATCTGGTGCTCGTCGCCGTCGTCTACGTGGCGCTGACGTCGGGGGCCGCGAGCGGGATGCTGGCCGGCAGCGTGGCCGGGTTGATTCAGGACGCGCTGGCGAGCCCGATCATCGGCATCGGCGGGCTGGCCAAGTCGATCGTGGGGTTCTTGGTCGGGGCCATCGGCCAGCAGTTCATCGTCACTGCGGCCATTCCCCGGCTGTTCGTGTTCATGGGCGCCACGGCGTTGCACGCCCTGCTGTTCCAGGGGATGTACGTGGCGCTGGGGTTGTTGACGTTCTCGTCGCCGTGGGCGGCCGTGGCCACCCAGGCACTCGGGAACACGGTGGTAGGCATGGTGGCGTTTGCCACCATCGAATCGTTTCCCGGCGTGATGGAACGCCGGCGGCTGTCGCGTCGGCCCAAGGTCTGAGCCCAGAGGCTAGAGGCAGCAAGGATCGCTCTATGTCTGTCGCAGAAGATCGCCGTCGCGTCGCGCTTCGCCTCCACGTGCTGCAGTGGGGGGCCGTCGGCGTGTTCACCGCGCTGGCGATGGGCTTCTGGTTCCTCCAGGTCGTCCAGCACGCCAAGTACGAGGAGATGGCGGAGAACAATCACCAGCGGACGCTCGCCCTGCGCGCGCCGCGCGGTGTGCTCTTCGACCGCAACGGCGCGGTGCTGGTGGAGAACCGGCACTCCTTCACCATCTCGATCATCCGCGAGCACTCCAAGAACCTGCCCCACACAGTCGCGCTGCTGTCGGAGGTCGCGCATCTCGACTCGAAGCAGGTGCAGCAGATCATCGATCGCCATCGCGCCGAGCCGACGTATCGCCCGGTGGTCGTCGTCGAGGACGCGACGCTGGGGCAGGTGGCGGCGGTCACGGCACGACGGCTCGACACCGAACTGCCGGACGTCCGCGTCGAGGAAGTCCCGGCCCGCCGCTATCCCTCGCAGGCCATGGCGGCACACCTGTTCGGCTACGTGGGCGAAGCCAACGACTCGCAGGTGGAGGCGGGCGCCGCGCAGGGCGACATCGTCGGGCAGCAGGGCTTCGAAAAAGCCTACAACGACCTGCTGATGGGCACCGACGGTGCCAAGCGCGTCGTCGTCAACAGCGTCGGCCGCGAGATTCGCACGCTCGAAGAGATCCCGCCGGTCGAGGGGCGCCGCGTGCAGCTCACGATCGACGCCGACCTGCAGCGCGCGGCCGAAGACGGCTTCCGCCACGCCGGGTTCAACGGCGCCGCGCTCATCCTCGATCCGCGCAACGGCGAGGTGCTTACCTACACGAGCCTGCCGTCCTACGACCCGAACGACTTTGCGGTGGGCATCGACCGCGCCACCTGGAACTCGCTCAACACCGACAAGTTGAAGCCGCTGCAGAACCGTGTGCTGCAGGGACGCTATTCGCCCGGGTCCACCTTCAAGGTCGTGGTCGCCACCGCAGCGCTGGAAGAGGGGCTGGTCACCCCCGATTTCAAGGTGACCTGCACCGGCGGCGCCACCTTCTTCGGGCGCTACTTCAAGTGCCACCTCAAGGGCGGCCACGGCACCGTGGACATGCGCCACGCGATCGAGAAGTCGTGCAACGTCTACTTCTACACGCTCGGCAACATGCTGGGCGTGGACAAGATCCACAAGTGGGCGGAGAAGCTCGGCCTGTCGGGCAAGACCGGCATCGATCTGCCGAACGAGCAGGAGAGTCTCGTCCCGTCCACCGAATGGAAGATGAAGCGCTACGGCGAGAAATGGTACGCCGGCGAAACCATTTCGGTGTCGATCGGGCAGGGCCAGGTGGCGGTGACGCCGGCGTCGCTGGCGGTGATGATCTCCACCGTCGCCAATGGCGGCACGCGCGTGACGCCCCACGTGTTGAAGGCGATCGACGAAGGCCAGGGCTGGAAGCCGGTGCCGCCGCCCGCGGTGGCCGATCATGTGGCATTCAAACCGGAGAACCTGGCCGCGCTCCGTGATGGCCTTTGGCTGGTCGTGAACGGCAACGGCACGGGCGGTCGCGCTCGCATTCCCGGCTACGACGTAGCCGGGAAGACCGGCACCGCGCAGGTGATTTCCATCCAGGGCCGGCAGGCGGCCAAGGGAAGCGATCGCGATTTGCGCGACCACGGCTTCTTCGTGTTCTTTGCCCCGCGTGACAACCCGCAGATTGCCGGCGTGATCTTCGCCGAGCACGGCGAGCACGGCTTCCTCGGAGCGCCGATCGCCAAGCACGTCATCGAAACCTACTTCGCCAAGAAGGAGGGCCGCCCGCTGCCGGTGATTCCCGGCCAGCAGCCGCCGGCCGGTCCGGACGAAGATCCGGATTCGCCGCCGGCGCTGCCCGCGGTGGACGTGGCCGACGCGCGGGGCGTGGTGTACGGCACGGTGACGGCCGACGGGCGCTTCCGCGAGACGGACTGATGTTCGAGCGCCGGCTCCACTTCCACATCGACTGGGCGATGCTCATCGCCGTGATGGCGCTGTGCTTCATCGGCCTCGCCAACATCTACAGCGCGACCGGCGGACCAACCGGCATCTACGTCACGCAGATTTACGGCATCCTCCTCGGCCTCGTCGCCCTCACCATCTGTCTTGCCATCGACTACCGGACGCTCGCCGACAAGTCGCACTTCGTCTACGGCGGCGTGGTGCTCCTGCTCGTCTACGTGCTCTTCCTCGGCGTCGTGCGCGGCGGGTCGCGGCGCTGGATCGACTTCGGCCCCCTCAACCTGCAGCCCTCGGAGTTTGCCAAAGCGGCGCTGGCGCTCGTGCTGGCCAAGTTCTTTGCCGAGGGGCGGCGCGGCGGCGTTGCCCGGAGCGACCTGCTGATTGCCGGTGCGATCACCGTCGTGCCGCTCGTGCTCATTGCACGACAGCCCGATCTCGGCACGGCGGTGACGCTCGTGCCCATTCTCTTCGCCGGCGCCTTCGTGGCGGGCATGCCGATGCGAATCTTCGGCATCCTCGCGCTCGTGGGCGTGCTGGTGGCGCCCGTGGCGTGGAAGTTCGCGCTCCAGGACTATCAGAAAGAACGCATTTCGACCTTTCTCGACCCGTCGCAGGACGCCAAGGGCGCCGGGTACCAGCAGATTCAGGCCCGCATCACCGTCGGGTCCGGCGGCGTGTGGGGCAAGGGTTTCCAGAAGGGCACGCAGGGTCAGCTGCGGTTCCTTCCGGTGGCGCACAACGATTTCATCTTCTCGGTCCTGGCGGAGGAGCACGGCTTTGCCGGCGTGCTCGTGGCGCTCGGGCTCTACCTTTTCGTCATTCTGCGCGCGCTCGAGGCGGCCGCTCTGGCCAAAGACCGCCTTGGCTCGTTCCTCGTCCTGGGCGTGCTGGCAAGCTTCACGTTCCAGGTCGTGTACAACATCACGATGTCGGCCGGCCTGGCGCCGGTCAAAGGGCTTACGCTTCCGCTCATGAGCTACGGCGGCTCCTCCATGATTGCAACCTTGGCGGCGTTCGGCTTGATCCTCAACGTGCGGATGCGACGATTCACGAATTAGATCGCCATACAGGCTGCCCATGATCACCTTTCTCGCCGCGCTTCTGCTCACGTGTCTCGTGACATGCGCGGCTCGGGTGCGTCTGTGCGTGCAGCTGGAGAATTACGGGCATGACCAAGGAGATGATCATCTCCTCGAGCGCCCACGAAACACGGGTCGCGATCCTCGAGGAGGACCAGGTTGCCGAAGTATTCATCGAGCGCGAGCGATCGCGCGGGGTGGTGGGCAATCTTTACAAGGGCCGGGTATCCAAAGTGCTGCCCGGCATGCAGTCGGCGTTCGTTGACCTCGGTCTCGAACGCGACGGCTTTCTCTACGTTTCCGATGTCGTCGCCACCTTCGAGGAGTTCGACCGCCTCGAGACCGACGAGGACGAGGCGGTGGCCAACGGCAACAAGTCCGGCGCGGTTCCGATAGCCGGCTCTCCGGGGGGACAAAGCCGCGGCGGGGGAGGCGGTCGCGGCGGGCGCGATCGAGAACGGGAGAAAGCCCCCGAGCCCAAGATCGAAGAGCTCGTCAAGGAAGGGCAGGAGATCATCGTGCAGGTGGCCAAGGAGCCGCTCGGCACGAAGGGCGCCCGCCTGACCTGTCACGCCACCATGCCAGGCCGGTTCCTGGTGTTCATGCCGACCGTGGACCACGTCGGCGTGTCGCGGAAGATCGATTCACGCGAGGAGCGGAGTCGCCTGCGCGGCATCGTCCGCGAGTTCCGCGAGGAGCACGGCTTCGCGGGCGGCGTCATCATCCGCACGGCCGCCGGCGGACGCCCGAAAGAGGACATCGTCTCGGACCTGAGCTATTTCCACAAGGTGTGGACCGAGATCCGGCAGAAATCGGAGAGCTCGCGCGCCCCGGCGGTCGTGTACCGCGAGGCGAGCCTCGTCGCCAAGCTGCTGCGCGATCTGCTGACCGAAGAGTTCTCGGCCATTCGCATCGACAACGAGCACGAGTACCGCAAGATCCTCGAGCTCATCGAGCGCATCATGCCGTCGCTCGCGCCGAAGGTGCGGCTCTACGAGAAGCCGTTCCCGATTTTCGAGGAATACGGCGTGCAGGCCGAGATCGACAAGGCGCTGCGCAGCAAGGTGTGGCTGAAATCGGGCGGGTCGATCGTCATCAATCCCACCGAGGCGCTGGTCGCGATCGACGTCAACACCGGCCGCTACGTCGGCAAGAAGACCGCCGGCCGGCTCGAGGACACGATCCTCAAGACCAACCTCGAGGCCGCCAAGGAGATTGTGCGGCAGATCCGCCTGCGCGACCTTGGCGGCATCATCGTCCTCGACTTCATCGACATGGAGGACAAGAAGAACCGGCAGAAGGTGCTGCACGCCGTCGAGCAGGAGCTGCGCAAGGACCGCGCGCCGTCCAAGGCGCTGCAGGTGTCGGACTTCGGCCTCGTGATCATCACGCGGAAGCGCGTGAAGCAGAGCCTGGAGCGCACGCTCACCGAGCCGTGCCCGTACTGCCTGGGCAGCTCGGTCATCAAATCGAGCTCGACGATCTGCTACGAGATCCTCGCCGAGGTGAAGAAGATCGGCGCCGATCTCAACGGCCAGAGCCTGTTGCTGCGGGTCAACCCCGACATCGCGCGCGCGTTCACGGACGAGGAGCGTGCCGTGTTCAAGGATCTGAAGCAGTCGATCGGCAAGGACGTGACGCTGCGCCCGGACCCGCAGCTCCATCACGAGCAGTTCGACGTGATGGCGCTCGGCTGATTCTGTCGTGGGGGCCGCCTTTTAGGCGGCCCGTCCAGGCGGCTCTTTCGTAGGGGCCGCCTTTAGGCGGCCCATCCAGTGAAAATCCTGACGATCTCCGGGAGCCTTCGCGCGCGTTCGTCCAACACGGAACTGCTGCGCGCGGCGGCGCTCGTGGCCGATCCCTCGTGGACGTTCGACCACTACGACGGACTCGCGGCGCTGCCGCACTTCAATCCCGACCTCGACTTCGAAGGCGCGACGCCGCCGGAGGCGGTGCGGGATCTGCGGGCGCGGATTGCCGCCGCGGAGGTGCTCCTCATCAGCAGCCCCGAGTACGCGCACGGCGTCCCCGGTGCGCTGAAGAACGCCCTCGACTGGATGGTGAGCGACGCCGCGATGATCGGCAAGCCGATCGCGCTGCTGAACGCGTCCGCGCGCTCCACCTTCGCGCACCCCCAGCTCGCCGAGACGCTGCGCACGATGTCCACCGCCCTCATCGCCGAGGCGAGCGTGACCGTGCCTCTCGACGGCCGCAAACTCGACGCGGCCGGTATTGCCGCAGATCCGGCACTCGCTGCGCGGGTCCGCGGAGCACTCGACGCACTGGCAGCGGCGTGCCGACCGGACCGGGCATGAACGACGTTTCAGATCGTATGAAGACTTCGAAATGAAGCGATGGATCGTGTTGGCAGGGGTGTCGGTGTCACTCGTGGCAGCAGCCACAGCGTCGGCGCAAGAGCGGCTGGCCGTGCGGGCGGTGGCGGCCATAACCAAGACGGGTAGTGGATTCAGGCAAACCGCGCTCGTCGGCGGAGGTGTCGGCGTGGACGTCGGCGAATTCTTCGAGGTGCTCGCCGAGGGCGCAATCGCGCCGGCAGTCGATTACCCGCCGCCAACGATCATTCCGGCCGGCCCGGTAGGGCCGCCGTTCAGCCTGGTCATCAGTCTCATCGAAGAAGAGCCGGGTCGATCGATATCTGCTGGGCGGTGTGCGCCTGCTGACGCCAACCGAGATCGTCAGGCCGTTCGGTGAGCTCACGGTGGGATGGAGCCGGGACGCAAGGGTCGACCGAAATCCGTTTACGGACGCGCCCGAGAGCTTCTTCTCGACCGGCACTTTCGTGTCGCTCGGTGGGGGAGTCGAGCTCCGACTGCGGTCGCGCGTCGAGGTCTTCGCGGGCTATCGATACGCTCGTGGCACGAGCCGCGAGTTCGCCTTCCATGCCTTCCACGCCGGCGTCGGTCTCGGGTTTGGCGCGCGGTAGAGTACGCAGGTCCGCGATACGATCGGACGCGTGTCCTCGGTGTTCGACCCCCTGACCTTCCGAACTGGCCTGGCGGCGCCCAACCGGGTCGTGCTGGCGCCGATGACCAACAAGCAGAGCCACGCCGACGGCTCGCTCGGCGACGACGAGCTGCGGTGGTTGTGCTCGCGGGCCGAGGGCGGCTTCGGCGTGGTGATGACCTGTGCGGCGCACGTCGCCAAGGACGGCCAGGGCTGGCCCGGCGAGCTGGGGATATTCGACGATGGCTTGCTGCCGGGGCTGACCACGCTGGCGGCGGCGCTGCGCGAGCGTGGCGCGGTCTCGATGGTGCAGATCTTCCACGGCGGGCTGCGCGCCGACCCCGCGGTGAGCGGCGAGATGCCGTGGAGCGCGAGCGCCGCCGACGGCGTGCGCGCAGCGACGCCCGACGATCTGGCGCGCGTCGTCGAGCAGTTTGCGGCCGCGGCGCTCCGCGCGAAACGGGCGGGGTTCGACGGCGTCGAGCTGCACGGCGCGCACGGCTACCTGTTCACCCAGTTCCTGAGCGCCGAGCAGAACCGGCGGACCGACGCATGGGGTGGCCCGCTCGAGAACCGCGTGCGGCTGCTCCGCGACGCGCTGCGCACGGTACGCGCCCGCGTTGGTCCGATGTTCACCGTCGGCGTGCGGCTGTCCCCCGAGAACTTCGGCAATGCCAAGGGGCTCGACCTCGACGAGAGCGTCCGGATCGCGCAATGGCTGGCCGAGGACGGCGCCGACTTCGTGCACCTGTCGCTGTGGCGCGCGCTCGAACCGACCGCCAAGCGGCCGGATCAGCACGCGCTCCCGCTCTTCCGCGCGGCGCTGCCGCCCGACGTGGCGATCGTGGCTGCCGGCGCGTTGTGGACGCGCGGCGAAGCGGAACAGGTGATCGCGCTCGGCGCCGACGCCGTCGCGCTCGGCCGCTCGGCCATCGTGAACCGCGACTGGCCGCTGCAGGCGCGGCACGAGGCGTGGCAGCCCCGTCGTCCGCCGGTGACGATGGACGCGCTGCGCGAGGAAGGCTTGAGCGAGCCGTTTGCCGGCTACATGCGGACCTGGAAGGGATTCGTACAGGAGGCGTGATGTTCGGGACCCAGCACTTCTGGCTCTTCGTCGTCAGCGGCTTGCTGCTTAACATCACTCCGGGGCAGGACACGCTCTACATCGTCACCCGCAGCGTGGCACAGGGACGCGCCGCGGGCTTGTGGTCCGTGCTCGGGATCTCGACCGGATCAGTGGTGCACACACTGGCCGCGGCGTTCGGGCTGTCCGCGATTCTGGCGACCTCGGCCAACGCCTTCACGGTCGTGAAGTTCGCTGGAGCGGCCTACCTCGTCTACCTTGGCGCGAAGATGCTGCTCGAGCGTGCGCCGGCGCCCGATGCCAGCCCAATAGTGGTGCCCGCGCACGACCGCGCCTGGGCCATCTACCGCGCCGGTCTGCTGACCAACGTCCTCAACCCGAAGGTCGCGCTGTTCTTCCTGGCGTTCCTGCCGCAGTTCGTCGCCCCCGACGCCGGTTCGCGCGTGGCGGCATTCCTGTTCCTCGGAGCGGTGTTCGTGTTCAACGGCACGTTGTGGTGCCTGGTGCTCGTAATGGGCGCCTCGGCGCTCAGCGGCCGCCTGCGGCGGAATGCCTCTGGAGCACGACGCCTGCGGCAGGCGACCGGAGCCGTGTTCGTCGGCCTCGGCGCGCGGCTCGCCCTGCAGAAGTAGGGGCCGCCTTCAGGCGGCCCGTTCAGTACGGCCGCTCGGAAAGGGCCGCGGCGTCGGCGGCGCACGCCTCGGCGTTTGGCCTGGTGGACCGCAGGCGCGACACTTCCTCGCGCGCCGCCTCCAGGTCGCTGCGGAAGGCGGGGACACCGTGCAGCGCGGAGAGCACGCTCTCGGCGGTCATGAACCCGGCCTCGACCGCGGTGACGTGGTGCACGCCGCACACGACGCGGCTCTCGCCGAACTTGCGCGCCCGCTCGAGAATCTCGGTGGCTCGATCCGGAGCCACTTCCGCCAGGAGTCGTCCTGCCATCCAGCCGGCGGTCGCATGGCCCGACGGATAGTCCGAGCTCGCGCGCGCCAGCCGCTCGGTGTCGGCCGGGGCCAGGCACACGGGCCCGGCCTCGCGCTCGTACGGCCGCTTGCGCTTCCAGGCGTTCTTGCCGCTTGCCGAGGACGCG
Organism: Vicinamibacterales bacterium; assembly: GCA_036004405.1. Lineage (GTDB taxonomy): Bacteria > Acidobacteriota > Vicinamibacteria > Vicinamibacterales > UBA2999 > DASYRM01. Next base: position 4,249 of record DASYRM010000070.1, on the reverse strand, counting down.
CCGGCATCGACACCCGCCTGCGAGAGGAGCCGGACCAGGGCCGGCGCGTCGGCGGGCGTGATCGCCGCATCGAGGGCGCAGCTGAACGTCTGCAGCAGGGTAGCGGTGCCGAGCTGGTTGTCACGCAGGGCCAGGGCCCAGCGCGGGCTCCCCTCCAGGCGCCGCGTGCTGCGAAACACGGCAAGGTCGGCGGCATCGCGGACGTCGCCTTCGCTTGGCGGAGGCGCGAGCACGCGCAGGATGTCCGGTGCGGCGCCGGGCGGGAGGTATCCGACGCGCGGGCGGGGCGCTGCCGCCGGGGGCGGTTCGGCCGCGGCCGCCGCCGGCGCGGTTTGCGCCGCCGCCTCGCCGCACCCGATCAGCAGCGCTACGAATACGAGAGCAGGAGCCGGTCGCCTGATGTGCACGGCCGGCATTTTAGGGTACTCAAGAGCTGGTCAGAAATACCGCTTGTAGCCAACCGTCAAGGTGATGCCCGTCGCGTCCGGCAGCAGGAACGGGTGGCTGACCACGTCCCACCGCATTTCGATCTTGATGGCTGCCTCGTTGTTCAAGAGGTACTCGCCGCCGCCTCCGAAGTTGAGGCCGCCGCGCGTTTCGCCGGGCGGATCGGTGGTGGCGTCGATGTGCTGCCTGACGAAGTAGAAGCCGGCGCCGACCTGCGCGAACGGGCGCCACGATCCCTTCTCCCAGTTGTAGACACCGGAAAAGAGGAGCTTTACCTGCCGGAAGTTGTCTTCCGTGGCTCCCGCGACGCCCGGTTTGGCGAACGCGAGGAGACCGCGGATGCCCACGCGCGGCGAGACGTAGTACTCGCCGAAGCCGTCGAACGTGAATGTATTTTCGAACGCCTCGTCGGGAAACAAGACACCGCCGTCGACGCCGTAGCCGATCACGCCCTTGTCGGGCGTTCGCACGCGGGCGGTCTGAGCCAGGATCGGACTGGCCAAGCTGAGGCAGAAGAGGAGCGCGACAGCCGTCTGAGCGGCGCGACGCGCGCGGAGGAAACGATCTGAACGAAGTCTGTGCATGGTGCCCAGGATAGCAACACGAATGCCAGACTCGCTCATGGAAGTCGTTCAGCGCTTCGTGATCGTGATGTCGCCGCTGAACGATCGCAGGGTGACGAGCGGCCCGCCGTTGCCGGAGAGCCCGCGCAGCAGGCGGGCGTTGCCGCGGTCCGAGCGTCCCAATCCTCGACCCGCGCGTCCCGTCCCGTGGCCGAGCGCCGCGCCGCGTCCACGAGGTCCGGTGAGCTCCCGGCGATCGTCAGCGGTGATGGGGAAGTCTGATCGGAGCGAGCCGTTCACCGTCGCCGCTTCCAGTTCGAAGTCGCCGTCGGCCGGGATGAGGCGGACTTCGCCCGACTGCGACTGCAGCGAGTAGCGGCCCGTCCGTGCCAGGCGGCCCGCGAGCTCGACACGGCCGTTGAGCGACTGCGCGATCACGCGTTCGGCGTCGCTGTCGCTGATGATCAGATCTCCGGCGACGGTGCGGATGTCGGCCGAACGGGCCTTCAGCTGCCGGATCGTCACCGTGCCGCCCAGCGTTGAAACGGTCATGTCGGTGCCGTCGGCGTTCTCGAGCGTGATCGCGCCCGCCAGCGTCCGAAGCAGACGGACCTGGCCCACGGACGTCGCCTTGATGCCGCCGCCCACCGCTTCGACGCGCAGCTCGCCCCGGATGCCGGTGACCGTCACGTCGCCGGAACCCGTGCGGACCGAAACACTGGCCTCGGCCGGCACCGCGATCGTGAAGTCCACCTCGGCGTCGGGCCGTCGCGGACGCTGGACCACCGTTCGCACGTCCACCGCGCCCTGACGTTCGCTCACCTCGATCTCGATCTCGGACAGCCGCCCTTTCGCGTCGCCCTCGGTGCGATCCCACACGCGCTTGACGGCGTCGATGCGCACGTCGGTGCCGCCGCTGGCGGTGATGGTCACGTTGCCGGCCAGGTTGAACAGCGTGAAGGAGCCCTGGCGCCCGATCTTCGCGAGCGCCGTGAAGGGCGCCGAGGCCATCGGCCCCCGCCGCGCGTCCTGCCGGGCGCGGCGGAGCAATTCCTGGCGCTGCCGCAACGCCTCGCGGCGCCGCTGGATCTCTTCATGACGTGCCTCCACGCCTCCCCGCTGGCCGCTCTCGGCCGGCGTCGCCCCGGCGATGACAGCAGCCACGAGCAGGGCCGTAACTGCTGCAGCGATTCTCATGGGTTCTGTTCCTCCGTGCCGGGTTCGATGTCACCGGCGAGGGCTACCGTGTCCTGGAGCAGGGCGACTTTGCTGCCGAGGGCCTCGAGCAGGCTCTCCTGCGAGAGCGCGTCGCCGGGTTCGCGCACGAGCGCTTCGCGTGCGTCGCCGATGGCCAGATCGATATCGTCGATGCTCGACTTGAGCGTCGCGCTCGTGAGCGCGTCGAGCCGCGGGCCCGCCGCGTCGGCCGCTTCCTGAAGCCGCGAGATGGCATCGGTGTATTCGGCCTCGGCGAGCTGGAACTCCACGAGCGAGCCGCCGCTACTGGCGACGGTCGCGTCCGGCGACATGGCGAGCCGCGTTCCCACCCAGGCCAGGCTCGACACGACGAGGACGAGGCCTGCAACCGCGCCCAGCGGTTGCAGCGGGCGCCACCCGGCGAACGAGAGGCCGAGACGATCCAGCAGCGACGCGCGTCCGGGGGCGTGGAGGTGCAGCCGCTCCTGGATGTGCTGCCACGCGTGAGCGGGCGGCTCGATGGGCCCCAGCGCGTGCGCCGACTCGCGGATCGCCCGCACGTCGGCCACGAGCGCGGGGCACGCCGGGCACCCGGCGAGATGCGCCTCGATGTCCGCGCGTACGATGGCCGACACGCGCCCTTCAAGGTAGTCGTCGAGCGTGTCCACCAGCCGCTCGCACGTCAGCATTCGATCGTCGTTCATCACACCGCCTCGAGCGCGCCCCGCGGCACGGCGCTGCGCAGCAGCCCGCGCAGCTTCATGCGCGCCTTGTGCACCTGCGACTTCGAGGTGCCTTCCGAAATCCCGAGCGCTTTGCCCACCTCGCGATGATCCAGCCCCTCGACGTCGTGCAGCACGAACGCGGCGCGGCATCCGGCCGGCAGCTGCGCAATCGCCCGCTCGAGATCGATGCGCGCAATCGCTTGCGGCAGCGCCGGGGCGGCTGCGGCCGGCTCGGCGGCGTCCTCCGCGTCGAGCGAATCGGTCGTGCGCGCCATCCGCGAGTGCTTACCCCGCAGGTGGTCCAGGCACTGGTTGACCGCCAGGCGGTAGAGCCAGGTGCCCAGGCTCGACTCGCCCCGAAAGCTGGCGAGCTTCCGGTGAGCCTGGACGAACACGTCCTGGAGCAGGTCTTCGGCGTCGTGGGCGGATCCCGTCATGCGCGTCAACAGCCCGAAGAGCCGGCTGGCATGCGCCCGGTACAAGGTCTCGAACGCCGCCGCGTCACCCTCGCGGCACCGGCGGGCCAGTTCGAGGTCATCGGCTCGCACTTGCTTCTTAGACGGGTGCGCGATGGGGCCGCGTTGCCTTGCCGCGGCCGGCGGTGCCGGGCTGCACGGGCCAGCGCACCTCGGCAAAGCCACGGATGCGGGTGGGCGTGACCTCGAGCCCCTCGGCCCGCAGCAGCTGGCGTTTCCGATCCAGATAGCCGCCGTAGCCGCCGAGCGCCCCGGCGGCGGCAATGACGCGGTGGCACGGTACCGAGGGGTCGCCGCAGCCGCGCATCACGTTGCCGACGGCGCGTGCAGCACCGGGGGCGCCCACCAGCTCCGCGATGTCGCCGTAGGTCGCCACGCGTCCGCGCGGAATCCGCCGCACCGCGGCCAGCACCCGGGCGCGGAAGCTCGCGAGGCTCCGCCCGTGCGTTTGCGCGGGCGTGGACGTGGTCATCGCCCGATGACGACCTTCACGCGGAAGACCGCTCCGCCGAGGTCGTCTTCGCCGAAGGCCGCGGCCGCGCTCGAGGGCCCGCCGGCCAGCGCGTCGGGCACGCTCATCCAGGCGGCCTCGCCGGCCACGCCCAGCCACCGGGAGGCCCGCCACTCGGCGCCGCCGAGCAGCTGGAAGCCGGCCTTGGTGAGCTGCACGTCGTCGTCCGTCGCGGCGAACTCCGAGGTTTCCTTGTAGCGGTGCCAGCCGAGGCCGCCGCCGACATACGGGATCACCGTGCGACCGGGGCTCGCGAACCGCCAGCCCGCTGAGATCTCGATCGGGACGATCGAGATCGTCGTGGCGATACCGTTCGGAAAGGCTTCGCCG
>DASYRM010000069.1:0-7807 GCA_036004405.1 Vicinamibacterales bacterium | reverse complement strand
GCGAACGACACAGGTGGCGGTGGCCACGATGACGGCGATCCTGCTGGCCGCGACAGCCGGACTGCACGGCCAGGCCGGCGCGAAGAAGGGCGAGTGGCCGACCTACGGCGGCGACCTCGGGCACACGCGCTACGCACCGCTCGATCAGATCACGGCGGCCAACTTCAGTCAGCTCGAAGTGAAGTGGCGCTTCAAGACCGACAACCTGGGACCGCGGCCGGAGTTCAACCTCGAATCCACACCGTTGATGGTGAACGGGCGGCTCTACTCCACCGCCGGCACCCGACGCTCGGTGATCGCGCTCGACGCGGCCACCGGCGAGTTGATCTGGGTGCACGGTGAGAACGAGGGCGCGCGCGGCCAGGCAGTGCCGCGGCAGCTGTCGGGGCGGGGACTCGCCTACTGGACCGACGGAAAAGAGGAACGCATCCTCTACGTGACGCCGGGCTATCGCCTGGTGGCGCTCGACGCGAAGACCGGCAATCCCGTCGCCGAATTCGGGCGCAGCGGGATCGTCGATCTCAAGCAAGACCTCGACAAGCAGAAGCTCGATCTCGTCAACGCGCCGGTCGGCCTCCATTCGACGCCGATCGTCGGCGGCAACCTGGTGCTCGTCGGCGCCGCGTTCGAGACGGGCGCCAACCCGAAGAGCCGCGCCAACGTGCGCGGTGCGGTGCGTGCGTACGACGTCCGCACCGGCGCGCTGGTGTGGACGTTCCGCACCATCCCGCAGGCCGGCGAGTTCGGCAACGAGACGTGGGAGAACGATTCGTGGGCGTACTCGGGCAACACCGGCGTGTGGGCACAGATCTCGGTGGACGAAGAGCTCGGCATGGCCTACCTGCCGGTGGAGCTGCCCACGCACGACTATTACGGCGGTGCGCGGCCGGGCAACACGCTGTTTGCCGAAAGCCTCGTCGCGGTGGATCTCAAGACCGGCGTGCGCAAGTGGCACTTCCAGCTCGTGCACCACGGCATCTGGGACATGGACATCCCGTGCGCGCCGATCCTCGCGGACATCGTCGTCAACGGCCGTCCCGTCAAGGTGGTGGCGCAACCGAGCAAGCAGGGCTTCCTCTACGTGTTCGACCGCGTCACGGGCCAGCCAATCTGGCCGATCGAGGAGCGGCCGGTGCCGAAAGGCGACGCGCCTGGCGAGAAGTACTCGCCCACGCAGCCCTTCCCCACCAGGCCGCTCGCCTACGAGCGGCAGGGGCTGGCGGTGGACGACCTGATCGACTTCACGCCGGAGCTGCGCGCCGAAGCGCTCAAGCTGATCGAGAAGTACCGCATCGGACCGGTGTTCACGCCGCCGGCGGTGAGCAAGGCCGAGGGGCCGATTGCCACGCTGGCGATGTCCACGCAGGCGCCGGCCACCAACTGGCCGGGCGGCTCGTTCGATCCGGAGACGCACGTCTTATACGTGCACTCGAACGCCCAGGTCGCGCAGCTCGGGCTGGTGCCGCCGCCCCCAGGTGCGGCACCCGATGTGCTCTATCACCAGGGTACCGTCCTCTCGGGCGCGCGGCGCACCGGCGGCTCCGGCTCGGCGACCACCAACGCCCAGGGGGGGAACATCAACGGCATCGACGTCCGTGGGCTGCCCATCGTCAAGCCGCCGTACGGCCGCATCAACGCCATCAATCTCGATACCGGCGACATCGTCTGGCAGGTCGCGCACGGCGAAACGCCCGACGTCGTGAAGAACCATCCCGCGCTCAAGGGGCTGACCATCCCGCGCACCGGCCGCAACGGCGCCATCGGCACGCTGGTCACGAAGACGCTCGTCATCGCCGGCGAGCCCGGCTTCGGCATCACCCCGTCTGGTGCGCGCGGCTCGATGCTGCGCGCCTACGACAAGCGCACGGGCGCCGAGACCGGTGCCGTCTACATGCCCGCGCCGCAGTCGGGATCGCCGATGACGTACATGCTGAACGGCAAGCAGTACCTGGTGGTGGCGATCAGCGGCGGCAATTACAGCGGGGAGCTGGTGGCCTTTGCGCTCCCGAACTAGGCCAGGTGGCGGCAATTCACTCTATGTCTTTGGCCTTCGCGACTAAGCCGGCTGCGGTGCTGCTCGCGTCCGCGCTGATCGCCGGAGGCGTCGGCGTCGGCCTCGCCCAAGGGACTGCCCCGGCCGACTCGCCGTCGGTCACCGTGCGCGGCCAGACCTACACGCCTCGATCGATTCTCGCCCGCAACATGGGCACCGACCAGGACCAGACCACGGCCTTTCCGCCCCACCGGGTCATCGGCAACGTCCACTACGTGGGAACCAGGACGCTCAGCTCCTACCTGATCGCGACGCCCGCGGGGCACATTCTGATCAACAGCACCTACGAACGGAATGTCCGCACCATCGCCGCATCGGTCGAGCAACTCGGATTCACCTTCGCGGACGTGAAGATCCTCCTCGGGACGCACGCGCACGGCGATCACCAGGAAGGCGACGCCCTGGTCAAGGAGCTGACCGGGGCGCAGGTCATGGCGATGGAGGAAGACGTGCCGGCGCTGCGACAGATCACGCCGGGGGGCAGGCCTCACCCGATCGATCGCGTCCTGCACCACGGCGAGACCGTGACGCTCGGCGGAGTCTCGCTCGTTGCGCATCTCACGGCCGGCCACACACGCGGCTGCACGACGTGGACGGGGAAGGCGGCGGACAACGGCCGCAGCTACGACGTCGTCTTCGCGTGCAGCTACCGCGCGCCGGCTCCCGTCACGCCGGCGATTGAAGCGGAGTTCGCCCGCACGTTCAAGGTGATCCGGAGCCTCCCGTGCGACGTGCCGCTTGGCGACCATCCCGCTCAATACGACATGGCCGCCAAGTTTGCGCGGCTCAAGCCCGGCGCCCCCAATCCCTTCATCGACCCGGCAAACTGCTGGGGCGAAGCCGAGATCCAGCAGGCGATGTTGACCGCACAACTGCAGTCGCAGCGGAAATAGAGACGCACCTCTACGAGGAACAGCCTGACGAAATGTCCTCGAGTTCTTCGACCTCGATCTCAGTTTGCCGGTTCAGCCGTAAGTCAGTTCTCGGTCGGACGCTCCACGGCGTCGATCACCAGAACGTCCACGGCGGCCCTGGTCGAATCGAGCGCCAGTCCGAGTTGCTCCCGCAGAGCGCCGAAGAGGTCGGGCCGATCCGGGTCGGCAGGGGCCAGCGGCCGATCTGGAACGAGGCGGGCCAAAGCGGCACGCTGGGCCTCGTCGATCTCCCACTCGAGGTCGATGTCGAAGAGGCCGGTTCGTCCCGTACGATTGAGCACCGTGCGCCGTACGAGGGGCGACAGCTGCGTCGCGAGGAGCTCGAGCGGCACGCTGCGGCCGGACAGACCGTCCGGTCGTGCCGGCAGCAGGCCGCACGACGGCAACTCCCCTGGTGCGACGCGGCTCGGCTGAGGACCGCGATCGACGCATGCGGCCGGCGACGCCGGCCGCAGTCCGGGCGCGCCGGCGCGGTTCAGGAGGAGCCGGTAGACCGGCTGCTCACGTCGCTCGATGTGTGCCTTCAGTGCGAACCGCTCCTCCAGCAACGCGCGCAGCATCGGCATTGCGTCCCTCCGCGAGACGGCCGACGTGGCGCGCGCCTGGATGTCGAACCGCTCTTTGTCGATCCACTCGGGGGCGCCGACGATGCGGAACTCCTCCAGGTCGTACGCCGCCACCAGGATGAAGCGCAGCGTCTGGTTCACGGCGACGAACTGGCCGGGCCGGAAGTCGGTCGTGCCGCCAGGAAAGCCGGATCGATTCGGCTTCACCGACGCCGCGTCAAAGGTCGCTTGCGCCGACAGGAGCGCACTCGTCGCCGTCACGACGAGCGCGAGAAGGGCTATTCGCATCCCTGTCTGCCCCACCCGTCCCACAGACGCGCCGTTGAGCAACACGACTAATCGGGCGAGGGCCGCTCGGCTCGATCGACGACGACGAGTTCGATGGAACCGGTGCGTGCTTCGAGCTTCAATCCAAGCTGCTCGCGCAGCGCGGTGACGAACGAGGAGCCGTTGGGATCGATGGGCGGTGCCGGCGGCGCATCCGGCGGCCGTGCCGGCGCCGCGGCATCGGGCGTCCACTCGAGAGCGAATTCGAACGTGCCTTGCAGGCCGGTCTTGTCTTCGATCGGCCGCCCGTCGCTGACGCCAGCCGGCAGCACGCGCCGCGCCAGATCGGTGATCGGCACGCGGCCGCTCGCCTTCCCAGGAAAGCTCTGAAAGCCGCACGGGGAACGGCCGTTGATCTCGGCACCGGATGCCGGCGGCTGTCGGCAATCAATCGACGAGCGGCGCAGACCGGGGCCGAGCCGGCCGTCGGCACGCGCCAGCACCAGGTCGTAGCTCGGCACCGCTCTCGTCTCGCGGTGCATCTTCAGCCTGAAGCGATCGGACAGGAGCTGCCGCAGCGCCCGCGGCAGATCCTGTTGCGCGAGCTCGCGCTCGGCGGTCGCCTGGATGTCGTACTTCTCTGACATCACGGCTCGCCGTTCCGCCCACGTCTCGCTGACGACCAGGCGGTCCTGCGTCAGTGGCCCGTCGTCGCCGTAGGCGACGCGCACCAAACCCAGCAGCGCGACGTTGACCGCAATGAGCCGGCCGCCGGGCTGGAGGTCGAGGTTGGAACGGCCGCTGCCCGAGGTGTTCGGTTTGATCGAGACCACCGTGAACACGGCGGCATCGGCGGCCGCCGGCGTCTGCGCCGCGAGCCGCGAGGCCATCGCCGTGGCGATGATCACGCCCACACATCCGACACGCCCTACCCGCCTCACCCGCCTGACCCGCCCTAGTCGGACAGGCTGAACGAGATCGACGCCGTCATCTCGACTTCGACCGGCTGCCCGTTGAGCAGCGTCGGCGTGAATCTCCACTGCTTGACCGCGGCCGCCGCGGCCGCCGCGAACGCCGGGTGCACCTGCGCGCTCGCAACCCGCACGGAGGCCACCGTGCCGTCGGTGGCGATGAGCACGTCGAGCTTCACGACGCCTTCGAGTCCGGCCGCCTGCATCGATGCTGGATATACCGGGGCGACGTTGAACACCTTCGTCGGCTGCTTGATGTTGCCCCCTACCCGCACGACGCCGGCGCTTGGGGGCGGCGGCGGCGCCAGCTGCGTCGGCCGGCGTGCCGTGACCGTGATCGTCTCCTGCAGCTCGCCAACCTGAAGCGTGATCGCCTTCTTCCAGTCCTTCTCGCGCTCCAGCACGACGTCCTGCCGGAACGGCCGGAAGCCAGGCACCGTCGCTTCGAGCACGTACTTGCCCGCCCCCACCGGCGCGAACTCGAACCGTCCTCCTCCGTCGGTCGGCGTGCTCCACTTCACCCCCTGCTCGTTGACGAGCGCCATTTCGACGCCTGGCAGCACGGCACCGCTCGAGTCGTAGACGGTGCCTTGGAGCGGGGCCGGGCCGGCCTGCTGCGCGGTCAGCCGTACGGTGCCCGCCGACGCGCCGAGCACCAGGAGCGCGGCCGCCGCGACTCGGAACACGCGGGAAGGAACACGGCGATCGAGCGCGGGATTCAACATGGCGGCGATTCTCCCTTCGAGACTGGACAGGCGGGCCATCGGCATGGCCGCGCGAAGGATGGGGCCACGGGCGGCCCGGGCGATGTCGAACAGATGCGTCGCGTAGTCGCGATCGACGAGACCCGTGCCGAGCACGACGTCGTCACAGGCGCGCTCACCTTCGTCACGGAGGCGGCGTGCGACGAGCCAGGCGAGCGGGTTGAACCAGAAGGCGGCGCACAGCGCCTCGGCGGCGAGCTGCACCGGCCAGTCGAAGCGCTGCACGTGGGCGAGCTCGTGTGCCAGCACCGCGCGGACGCATTCGTCGTCCCACTCCGCGGCGGCCGCCGGGAGGACGATGCAGGGGCGCCACAGCCCCCACGTTCCCACCGGCGCCTCGTCGAAGAGCAATTGCACAGGGCGCGTCACTCGCAACTGGTCCTTCGCCGCCTGCAGCATGGCACGCAGTCGTTCATCAGAGACGCGAGTGGCGCGCGCCGTCACGCGCCGCAGGCCGACAAGCCCCGCCAGCAGACGTGCGGTCGGGACGACGAGGCCGGCGAGCCACACAATGCTCGACCACAGCGCCCAGGGCCGACCAGGGCGCGGCAGCGGAGCCAGGGTGTCGTCGGTCGTCGCGCGCGCCACGATCGGCGTGCCGTTCGAGTCGCGCACCGGGTCGCTCAGCACCATCGTCTCGTACATTTCCGGGCGAACCGTGATCTCCACCGTCGGCGTGACGCGCGCGAAGACGGCAGCCACGATCACGATGACGACGCCGGAGGCGAGCACGAAATGCCGCAGCGCCGCCGAGCGGCGGCGGAACCCGAATGCCGCGGCGAGCGCAAGCGCGAGCACGACCGACGACTGCAGGACGAGGGTTATGGACACCATCATTTCTCCTCTTGTCGCGCCGACTTCAGCAGCACCTCGATGCGATCGAGCTCGTCGCCGCTCAGCCGCCCGGCATCGCGCCCGAGGAGCGCCGTCACCGCGCCCGCGGCGGAGCCGTCGAAGAACGTGTCCACGAGGTGCCGCAGCGCCGCCTTCCGCGCCGTGTGGCGCGCCAGCGTCGGCACGTAGACGTAGCGCACGCCGTCCGACTCGTGGCGGACGTGCCCCTTCTCTTCGAGCACGCGCAGCTGCGTCCGGACGGTCGAATAGTGGGGCGTGCCGGGCAGCGAGGCGAGGACGTCGGCGGCCGTGGCCCGGCCGGTCCGGTACAGCACGTCCATGATCTGGCGTTCGCGCTTGGTGAGAGCAGCGTGACTCGACATGCTATTTATATAACACCGCTGCTACAGAAATAGCAAGCCCAGTCCAGACGGGTCACGGCATCCGGGTCAGATCGATGGTGGCGAGCAGCAGATAGACGTGGCCCACGTGAATGACCAGGGTGTGGACGCCGCGCGCGGCCGGGGTGGCAAACGTGGTCTCGACCACGGCGCCCACGATGACCGGCCCGCCTTCGGCCGAGGGCGCGCCGGGGCCGTGAATCGGCTCCACGTACATCTCGAGCGCCGGCTGCATCGTGGACGCGCTGGCCAGGTTCACCTCGAGACGCGGCACCGCGGTGTAGCCGTTCTGCGGGTGAAAGCGAATGCGCGCTTCCACGGTGAGCCGGCCTCGATACGGCTCCAGCGCGGCGGCCGCCTCGTGCGCGTCGCGCCAGCATCCGCCGGGCGCCGAGTGGGTTTCGGCGAGCAGCACCAGCCGCCGCAGCTCGGTGATGACTTCGACGCGATCGACGCCCGGGTCGGCCGCCACCGACCGGTAGCCGGCATGAAACGCCACGCGCTCGGCCGTGCTGCCGCGCGCCACGCGAAGGGCGAACTCCAGGAGGCCATCGACGGGAAGCGAGCCGCCAGCATCCGCCAGCCCCGGCTGGCGTCCGGGCGGGGCAACGCCCGCGCTTGTCGTGCGTCCCATCATCGTTCACCTGCTAACGCGACGCTTGTGAGCAAACCCCGCAAGAGCGGCGAAACGTGCCGAAAAAGTGATAGGTTGTGCGTCAAGCCTCCGTGAGCCGCCCGTTCCTCTACTGTCCGTACTGCGCGGGAGCGCTCACCCCTTCCACGACCGGCCGCGCGCATGCCCGCTGCACGGCCTGCGGCTTCGCCCACTACGACAACCCGGTGCCGGTGGTCTCGGCGATCGTTGAACACGATGGCCGCGTGGTGCTGGCCCGAAACAAGGCGTGGCCGCCGACCTGGTACGCGCTCGTGGCGGGGTTCCTCGAACGCGACGAAACCCCGGACGACGCAGTGCGCCGCGAGGTCAAGGAAGAGCTCGGTCTCGAGGCGCTGTCCTC
>DASYRM010000068.1:0-28817 GCA_036004405.1 Vicinamibacterales bacterium | reverse complement strand
CGAACTTGCAGTTGCAGACCATCGCCAAGCAGCTGCTTTCGTAGGGGCCGCCTTCGTAGGGGCCGCCTTCAGGCGGCCCGTCGTACGTAGAGGCGGGTCTTTAGACCCGCCTGATCAGCCTCAGGCCTTCGGCAGCACTTCGTCCGCGACCGCTTCACGCAACGCCTCCGTGCGACCCGCAAACAGCTCCAGCGCGCGCACGTCCTGCGTGAGCTGCTCGAGGATGTGACCCTCGCGGAACGATTCCGCGCCGACGATCTGCGTGGCGCGCGCGACGGCGCGCTGCGCCGCCTCCGAAGCGGTGAGCTTGGCCATCGACGCCTGCGCGAGCGACATCGGCGAGCGCAGCGCCGCCTGCTGCACGAGCAGCATCGCGGCGTCGAGCTCGGTGGCGGCGTCGGCGAGCAGCCCCTGCACCGTCTGCTCGCCCCCGGCGCCCGTGCGGCCGTAGGCGGCGGCCGCCTTCAACGCCTCGCGCACGGCGCGCCGCCCCATACCGATGCCGGCGGCGGCAAGCAGGACGCGCACCCGTGCCATCACCGGTTTCGGCGATCCGAGCGAAACGCACGGCGTGTTGGTGAACGTCAGGTGCGAACAGGCAAACCCGTGCAGCCCGGCGGCGCGAATCTGCGCTTCCGCCACTCCCGCGGCGCTGGCCGCCACCGCGCACGCGACGGTGTCGTCGCCTTGCAGCGCGCCGACGATGAGTGCCGTTTCGGTGGCCATCGGGCCCACCCACGTCGCGCGACCGTTCAGGCGATCGCCTTGGAGCGTCGGCTTCACCTCCGACGAGAGCGCCACCGCGCGACCGGTGGACGGATGCAGCTCCACGGCGCCCGCCAGGGAGACGCTGGTGGCCACCTGCAGCGCCAGTGTCACGGCGCCGACCGGATGCTCGATCCCGGCGGCTTCGATGAGCGCGACGGCACTCGACGCGTCGAGGTCCGCCGCGAACACGCCGGCGGCCTGGGCCGATTCGGCGACGGCGGCGGCCACCATCCCCATCGGCCACTCGTGGGCCAGCGCACGCCCCTTCTCCTGCCAGGCACGCTGGGCGTCGGAGAGCGTGAAGTCCATGGGGCATTGTACGTAGAGGCGGACCTCAAGGTCCGCCTCTACGTACGTTTGGAAATCAGATCCGCGAAGACAGGGCGGAGGCGCGCCGTGGACTGCTGCAGATCCTCGGGCAGCACGCGGGTGTTGCCGACCACGCTGATGAAGTTGGTGTCGCCGTTCCAGCGTGGCACGAGGTGCACGTGCAGGTGCTCGCGGATGCCGGCCCCCGCCGACAGCCCCAGGTTGATGCCCACGTTGATGCCCTGCGGCCGGTAGGCGGTGACGAGCGCCGACTCGGCGAGGCGCGTCAGGTCCGCGAGCTCGTGCAGCTCCTCGGCCGAGAGATCCACCAGCGCCGGCACGTGCCGGTTCGGCAGCACCATCAGGTGGCCCGGGTTGTAGGGATAGCGGTTGAGGATGACGTAGCACTGCGAGCCGCTGTGAAGGATCAGCGACTCGGACTCGGGCACGGTCGGCTCCGTACAGAACACGCAGCCGACGTCGGCCTTGCTGCCGGTCACGTAGTCCAGTCTCCAGGGCGACCAGAGACGTTCCATCCGTGCGCAGCCGCCGCCGGGGTCAGAACGAGGAGGCCGCGGGCGGAACGGCGGGATCGGTGGGCGCGGCCGCCGCTTCGGCGGCTTCGGCCTCGCGGTTGATCAGGTCCTTCAGCTCCTTGCCGGGCTTGAAGTACGGGACTTTCTTCGGCGGCACATCCACCTTGTCGCCGGTCTTCGGATTGCGCCCCTTGCGCGGCTCGCGCTTGCGCAGCCGGAAGCTGCCGAACCCGCGGAGCTCGATCTTCTCGCCGCGATGCAGCGCGTCGATGATGCTCTTGAAGACGGTGTCGACGATCACCTCGGAGTGCTTCTTCGTGAGGTCGGACACTCGGGACACTTCTTCCACGAGCTCCGCTTTGGTCATGCTGCCGCCAGGTGTATTCACTGTGACTCCTCACGCTAGGTACTGCCGAACGGGCGGCGCCGTGCCTCCGGCGCCGCCCGCTGTCGAACTCGAAGGGCCGCCTGACTTGTCCGCCGGGTCGGTCCGCAAAGCGGACCGACTAAGCAGCCCTGCTTTGGGCGGCTCGCTATGCGAGCCGCCCTCGGCGGAGGCGGAAGGCGGCCCCTACGTACGCTACCGGTTCTTGAAGTGGTCCCCGAGGGTGGCATTGCCCGTGCCCTCGCTCTCGCGGTACTCCTCCCAGTCGGCGCGGTACTCGTCGGACTTGAGCGCGCGGATGCTCAGACCGATCTTCCGCTCCTGCGGGCTCAGCTTGATGATTTTCATCTGGTAGCTGTTGCCCACCTGGAGGTCGATCTTCTCGCCCCCGTGCGAGTCGTCGAACTCCGACACGTGGATCAGCCCTTCGATGCCCTCGTCGAGCTCGACGAACGCGCCGAAGTTGGTCATGCGCGTCACCTTGCCCTCGATGGTGTCGCCCACCTTGTGCCGGGAGAAGAAGTCGTCCCAGATGTCGGTGGCCAGCTGCTTGAGGCCGAGCGACAGACGCTGATTCTCGGCGTCGATGCTGAGCACCATCGCCTCCACCACGTCGCCCTTCTTCAACACCTCCGACGGGTGCTTCACCCGCTTGCTCCACGACATGTCGGAGATGTGAATCAGGCCGTCGATGTCCTCTTCGACCTCGACGAACGCGCCGAACTCGGTGAGGTTGCGGACCTTGCCCTTGATGCGCGTGCCCACCGGGTACTTTTCGGTGAGCTCGTGCCACGGGTTGCTCTCGACCTGCTTGAGGCCCAGCGAGATGCGCCGCGCCGCCGGATCCACGCCGAGCACCATCGCGTCGACGTTGTCGCCGACGTTGAGGATCTTCGACGGGTGCTTGACGCGCTTGCTCCACGACATCTCGCTGACGTGGATCAGGCCTTCGACGCCGGCTTCGAGCTCGATGAACGCGCCGTAATCGGTGAGGCTGACGACCTTGCCGCTCATGCGCGCGCCCACCGGGTAGCGATCCTGCACCGTGGCCCACGGATCCTGCACGAGCTGCTTGTGCCCGAGCGACACGCGCTCGGTGGCGGCGTCGTACTTGAGCACCGTGACGTCCACTTCGTCGTTGACCTTGAAGAGCTCCGACGGGTGGCCGACGCGGCCCCACGACATGTCCGTGATGTGCAGCAGGCCGTCGATGCCGCCCAGGTCGATGAAGGCGCCGTAGTCGGTAATGTTCTTCACCGTGCCGCGCAGCACCTTGCCCTCGGCCAGCGTCTCGAGCGTGGTCTTCTTCTTCTCGGCGTTCTCTTCTTCGAGGAGCGCCTTACGCGAGAGGACGATGTTGCCGCGCTTCTTGTTGACCTTGATGACGCGCATGCGCAGTTCCTGACCGCGCAGGGCATCCAGGTTGCGGACCGGGCGGACGTCGATCTGCGAGCCGGGCAGGAATGCGCGCACGCCGATGTCCACGGCGAGGCCACCCTTGATGCGCTCGATGACGCGGCCGATGACGACCTTGCGGTCGGCATACGCCTTCTCGACCTCGTCCCAGATCTTCATCTTCTCGGCCTTTTCGCGCGACAGCACGATGTGGCCGTTGCGGTCCTCAGTGCGCTCGAGGAGGACGTCGATCATGTCGCCCCCCTGTACCGTGACCTGTCCGCTCTCGTCGAGGAATTCGTTGAGGGCAATCAGTCCTTCGGACTTGTAGCCCACGTCCACGACCACCGCGGTTTCCGTGACCCTCAGCACCGTGCCCTTGACGACCTCGCCCTCCGCCATGTTGCGGAAGCTGTCGTCGTAGATCTCCATGAGCGCCGCCATCTTGTCGGCGTCCATATCGTCGCGTTGCATGGGCTTGAAGGCCGGACCAGCCGGCTTACCCGATCGTGTGCGCCCTGGAGCGGGTTGACCGCCCACCAATTCGGGCGACACCAACCCGTTCTCTGCGTTTGCCATTCCTGACGTGTCCTCCTTTATTTCGATTGCCGGTTTGTACCTATGCTGCCTCCGCGGCTTTCGCTGCGACTGCGATCAAAGGGTTGCGGGGACCGGCGCCGCGCGCTATAAGGGCTCTGGAGATTCGACCTGAAGAGCGGTGCTCGACCCGGGACGGACATGCCCGGAGCACCCTCTGTCTGGCTGGCCTCCTTCGCCGATAAGCATTAGACTTTACGTGACTTACCGGCAGCTGTCAAGGTAAGACCACGTTGTTGGCTTGCCGCGCGGGGCGCGGGGGCGAGAGGGAAACTCTTATGGCGAAACGGAAGGCCCCAGCCCGGCGCCGCTCGGCAGCCGCGCCGAAGCGCGCTGCCGCACACTCTTCCTCAAAGCGGGGCCGCGCCGCTGCTCGTAAAGCTGCCCGTAAGGCAGCCGCCCGCAAGCCCGCCCGGAAAGCCAAAAAGGCCGCCCGGCCGGCACCGAAACGGGCGGCGAAGAAGGCTGTCAAGCGGGCCGCCCCGAAGGCCGCAGCCCGGCGCATCATCAGGCGGGTGGTGAAGAAGGCCGCACCTGCCCAGGCAACTGCCCGAAAGCCGATCAAGGCGATCGCGAAGAAGGCGGCGGCAAAGCCGAAGGCGTCGCCGGCCCCGGCTCGAGCGGTCGCGCCAAAGCCGAAGGTCGCGGCGGCCGCGGGCGCGGGAAAGAAGAAGCACGCGCTCGGCCTCGACCGCGCGCGCCGCATCGTCGGGGACGACGACGACATCGTGTCGCCTACCCCGCCCTCCTCGCTCAACCTGGACCGGTCTGCTTCGTCCGCGCGGTCGGGGCGCCAGGAGCTGAAGGAGCGCTACGACAAGCACACCGAGACCAGCCCCGCGCTCACCGGCGGCGACGTGGACGCCGACTGGGAATCGGCCTACAGCACCGGCGACGAAGCGCCCGGCGGCGACAACCCTACGCCGGATCAGAACAACGTCGACGACATCGGCCTGGCGCTCGGCGTCGAATACGAGGACAGCGAAGAGCTGGAGGGCGCCGACAAGATCGTGGAGCGCGACAAGCACCGCTGGGAGGACGACCCGGCGTCATCTGAGGATTTCGAAGATCGCTGAAGAACCGTATCCTCGGTTTCAGCCCAAGTCGCGCGCGGCGTGGCGTGTGTGGCTGAAGAAGCACCACGTCAAAGCGCCAGGCGTGGTACTGGTCTACGCCAAGAAACACACCGGGCTCTCGTCGCTCGACTGGGACGAGGCGGTCGAGGAAGCGCTCTGCTTCGGGTGGATCGACAGCAAGCGCTGGCGACTCGACGAGACGTTCTTCCTGCAGATCTTCACGCCGCGCAAAGCCAAGAGCCGCTGGTCAGGCCTCAACAAGAAGCGCGTAGCCGCCTTGATCGAGGCCGGGCTGATGTCGCCTGCCGGCCATGCTGCGATCGAGCTGGCGAAGAAGACCGGCGCGTGGACCGCGCTCGACCACGTCGAAGCGCTGGTCATGCCCGAGGATTTCCTGACCGCGATCGCCAAGAGCGCCAAAGCGCGCGCCAACCTCGAAGCGTCGTCCCCGATGACGCGCAAGATGTGCCTGTACCGGTTGAACGACGCCAAACGTCCCGAGACGCGCCAGCGCTACATCAAGCAGTTGGTGGACGCGCTCAAGACCGGCAAGAACCCATTCCGCATGCAGACCAAGAAGGCGTCTTCATAGGGGCCGCCTTCAGGCGGCCCGACCAGCGAAGTTCCTAGAATTGAAGCATGGCCGGGCGCGAGTGCTATCACTGCAAGCAGTGGGCTGAAGAGGGTGAAGCCCACGATTGCTGGACGACCACCGAATCGGCGCTGACCAAGGACCTCTCAGAAGATCTGCGGGAGGCATGGGTGCGGCTGCGCGAGACGGCCGCCGAGTTCGGCGAGCAGCGCATCTATGCGTCGCACAACTCCATCATGTTTTCGCGGACGTCGTGCTACTTCTTCGTGCGTCCCAAGAAGAGCTTCCTCGAGGTGTGTGTGTTCCTGCCGCGCGCGCTGAAGTCGCCGCAGGTGAAGCGCGCAATGCCGTCGTCGAAGACGAAGGTGGCGAACATGATTCAGATTCGCCACCGCGACGAGGTCGAGGCGCCGATTGCTGAGTGGCTTCAAGAGGCCTACGACTTCGGTGGTAAAGAGGTACGTAGGGGCGGATCTTCAGACCCGCCCGACCAGCGAAAGCAGGTCGCTAAGAAGGCAACCGCAAAGAAGAAGACGAAACGTCCGCGTGCTAAGCTGCGCCGCACCTAGGAGGTCGGCATGAGTCTACGCGTCGTACGGATGGTCGTGGTCGCCGCACTGTTTTCAGGGGCGGCGTTGCTCGCCGCGCCTTCCCCAGGTCCCGGCGACTGTCCGAACGACTCGAAGCTGCTCAACGCCGGGCCGACCGCCGTATTTGGCGATGGCGACGGCACGTGGTGGGGCCTCATCATGTCCGGCCTCGACGCGGCCGGCTTCGCGGATGACAACGAAAAGATCGCCTACCTGAACTCGATCTTCGGCACCGCCTACGACAACCTCGCCGATCTGAAGACGTTCAACCTGGAAGCGGTCGACGCCTGGGACGAGAACCGTAATGGCTTTGTGTGTGCATTCGAACTGCGCGGTACACGGGCATATCTCGACAACCCGTACGTCAACGAGACGTTCTTCGGGATTGGCGACGATCACCTCAGAAAGAAATAGCTAGGCCGACCGCTCGCGGGCGAGGTCGAGCACGCGCTGCACGACCTCGTCGATAGCCATCTCGGTCGTGTCGATATGGATCGCATCCTTCGCGACGGTGAGCGGCGACGCGACGCGCGTCGTGTCGGACTGATCCCGCTCCTTGATGGCGGCGGCAACGGCCGCCTGGCCCGCCTGGCTGCCGCTGTGCGCGGTGTCGTTGGCGCGCCGGCGGGCGCGCTCCTCGGTCGAGGCATCGAGATAGATCTTCAACTCGGCGTGCGGGAAGACGACCGTCCCGATGTCGCGCCCCTCCATCACCACGCCGCCCTGCTCGCCCAACGAGCGCTGACGCGCCACCAGCACCGCACGCACCTTCGGCAGGCGCGCGACCGACGCCGCGGTCTTGTCCATTTCCGGCGTGCGGATGGCGTGGGTGACGTCGTGCCCGTCAATCGAAACGAAGCCGCTTTCAACGACGATCTCCGCACGGTCGGCGACGGCCGCCACCGCGGTCTCGTCGTCGAGCGGGACGCCATCGTGGAGCGCCTTCCAGCCCACCGCGCGATACATCGCGCCGGTGTCGACGTGCCGGAAGCCGAGAACGTGGGAAACGGTGCGGGAAACGGTGCCCTTGCCGGCCCCGGACGGGCCGTCTATCGCTATGACGATCGGTTTCATGCGGCGTGATCAGATGAGTCTAACACGCAGCCTTACGTCCCCGAACGCCCAGAGCGGCTACTGGCGTCGCAACGACACTGGCCCTGGCCGTGCCTCGCACAGGCCGAATCTGGCTTCACCGTCCAAGCGGCTCGTATCGAAGGGAAAGACGATGAACACGGAGTGATCCCAGAAGCACTCGGGCCGGCTCGGCGACGTGGCCGGGGGGCTCGCGAAGTCGTCGTCGCTGATCAGAAGTGTCACGAGCGATCCCTGCACGGTTGCCGAGGCGCGGCCGCTGCGGCTGTACTCCGGGTTCGCGAAGTTCGTCTGCCACGTGCCCAGATACGAGCCGAGCGGCGCCAGGTCCAACACCACGCGCAGGCTGCCGGTACCGACGTCTGGATGCGTGATCGTGCCCATCCACGCCCCGTTCAAACCGGTTGGCACGGGCGCCGGCGTGGGCGTCGGCGACGGAGCGCTGGCCGTCGATCCACCGCACGCGGCGGCGAGGCCCGCCGTCAGAGCGACTGCAAGTAGGCGCACCAAAGTCTCGATTACCATAACGCGCGGTGACCACGAAGCGGACGATCACACTTTTGTTACTGCTCATCATCGTAGGGGGCACGTTTCTCGCCCTTCCCTACGCGCGCGCAACCGCCCTTCTCATTCGCGTGTCGAAGATGACCGGAACGGCCGGCTCGTTCGGGTCGGCGTTCTCCTATCGAGTCACCAAAGCCGCGCCGCATACCGTCCCGACTCGGCAGGGGGACGTGCCGGCGCAGTTCTATCACCCGTCGAAGAACGCGCGCGGCCGAACGTTGCTGCTGATCCCGGGCATCCACTCGATGGGGATCAACGAGCCACGACTTGCCGCGCTTGCGCACGACCTCGCAGCCGGCGGCTACCTGGTGATGACGATGGCGCTGCCGGATCTGATGGCCTACTCGATCACTATCAAGTCGCCCGACGTGATCGAGGACACCGTCGCCTGGATGGCGAAACAGCCGGAGCTGGCCTCTGATGGCAAGGTCGGCATCGTCGGCATCAGCTTCGCCGGCGGGCTCTCGACGTCGGCCGCGGGGCGGCCGTCGATCAAAGACCACGTGGCGTTCGTGCTCTCGTTCGGCGGTCACGGCGACATGCCGCGGGTCATGAAGTACCTCGCTACCGGCGAGGAGCTCCCGGCGCCAGGTGCGGTGACGCACCCGCCGCACGACTACGGGGTGGCGGTCATTCTTTATCGGCTCGCCGAGTTCGGTGTGGTCCCGGCCGACCAGGTGGCCACGTTGCGCGATGGCGTGCGCACGTTCCTGCTCGCCTCGCAGCTCACGCTCGTGAGCATGGATCAGGCGAACGCGATGTTCCAGAAGGCGCGCGATATGGCCACCACGATGCCAGAGCCGTCGCGCACCTACATGACCTACGTGAACGACCGCGCCGTGTCGAAGCTGGGGCCGGTGCTGGTGCCGTTCCTGCAGCAGCTCGGGTCGGACGACCCGGGCCTGTCACCGCAGCGTGCGACGCCGCCGACCGCGCCGGTGTTCCTGCTGCACGGCGACGAGGACACGGTGATTCCGCCGGCGGAGTCCGTCATTCTGGGAGAGACGCTGCGCTCGAAGGGCGCCAACGTGCGCGTGCTCCTCAGCCACATCATCACCCACGCCGAGCTCGACAAGGCGGGCGACACCTACGAGGCGTGCAAGCTGATCGCCTTCTGGGCAGATCTACTCGGCCGCTAAGCGACTCACCGGGCCACACACCTCGATGTGTAGTATCATGTGTCGATGGCGACCAACCTCGCGCTCGACGATCGGCTCTTGAACGAAGCCCTCAAGGTTGGCGGGAAGGCCACCAAGAAAGCCACCGTGACGGAGGCGCTCGAGGAGTACATCAGTCGCCGGAAACAGGCGCGGGTACTCGACCTCTTCGGCACGATCGATTACGACCCCCGCCACGACTACAAGAAGCAGCGCCGTCGCCGGTGAAGGTTCTCGTCGACACTTCTGTCTGGTCCCTGGCCCTGCGCCGACGAGCGCCGCGCCACGACGCCGCCGAGGTGCTGCGCCGGCTTGTCAGCCACGGCCGCGCGGCGCTGCTGGGGCCGATCCGCCAGGAACTGTTGAGCGGCATTCGTGAACCGGGGATGTTCGCGCGTCTTCGCGAGCACCTTCAGGCGTTCCCGGACGAGCCCATCCTGACCGGCGATTACGAGCGGGGCGCCGAGCTCTTCAACGTCTGTCGCGCCGTCGGCCTCCAAGGCTCGAACACCGACTTCCTGATCTGTGCCGTGTCCGAGCGCCTGCGATATCCGATTCTCACGACGGACGACGACTTCGCTCGCTACGCGCGCGTCATTCCCGTCGTACTCTATCGAGAACAGGAGCGGACCTGAAGGCCCGCAGCCACGTTACTGGCGGTTCGGAAAATTGGCCGGTCCCATGCCCCAGATCTGAATGACGGCGGGTTCGTCCTTGGCGCCGTCGTAGTGCAGCTCGCCGCCTTTGTGGAACACATAGGTGCCGGCCTTCACCGGCACGGTCTTCTCGGGCTCGTAATTCGGCCCAGACCCGAGCCACCACGTGCCGGAGATCACCAGGATGAAACGGTCGTTCGGGTGCATGTGCGGCCGGCTCATGTTGCCGGGCAGCCACCGGAGGCGCACCACGTAGGGGCCTTCCTTGTTCGGGTCGCCAAACAGAATCGCCTGCTCCTGGGTGCCGGCGGCGTTCTTCACGAACTTGATGTCCTCGGGCTTGAAGATCTGCACAGCCTTCGAGTCGAGCTGCGCCGACACGCCGGCGGGCACGCTCAGCACCACGCCCAACACCACAAACGCCATCGCCACGCGTCGAATCATCGGAGTTCCTCCTTGGACGGGCGATAGGATAGTCCAAGGATGGAACAGCGGCTTCAGAAGATCCTTTCCCAGGCGGGCGTGGCCTCGCGGCGCGCGGCCGAGCGGCTGATGGCCGAGGGGCGCGTCACGCTCAACGGCAAGACCGTGCTCGAGATGGGCACCAAGGCCGACGCGGACACCGACGACATCCGCGTGGACGGCCGGCGCCTCCACGCGCCCGAACGGAAGCGCTACATCCTGCTGAACAAGCCGGCCGGCGTGGTGTCTACCCGTTCGGATCCGCAACGGCGGCGGACGGTCATCGACCTGCTGGCGGGCGTCCGCGAATACGTCTACCCGGTCGGCCGGCTCGACTACGAGACAGAGGGCCTACTGATCCTGACCAACGACGGCGACCTGGCGGCACGGCTCACGCACCCGCGCCACGGCGTGGAGCGCTCCTACCAGGCCCGCGTGGCCGGCATACCGGACGCCGATGCGCTGCGGCAGCTTCGCGAAGGCATCCCGCTCGATGGGCGACGCACCCTGCCCGCCGAGGCGACGCTGCTGAATGCGAGACAGGCGGGCCCAGGCACTTCCGGCACATCTAAAGATGTGCCTCTACGAAAGCAGCCACGAGAACGCCCGCAGTCACGGGAGCGCGAAGGGGTGTTGCAGCTGACGATTCGCGAAGGGCGCAACCGACAGGTCCGGAGGATGCTCGAAGCGGTGGGACACCCGGTGCGCGAGCTCACGCGCACGCGGATCGGCCCGCTGACGGACCGGAGGCTGAAGCCGGGGATGTGGCGCGACCTGACCCCCGACGAGGTCAGGACGCTGCAGGCTCTGGCGAATCGCCCTGCGCCGACGCCGCCTCCTCGTCGCCCTCGTCCAGCGGCAACACGTCCTCGGTCGGCGTCCGCTCGATGAGCCCGGCGGGCGGGTCGAAGCCGAGCGCTTCGGCCATGTCCTCGATCTTCGGAAGGTCGTTCAGGTCCTTGAGCCCGAAGCGGATGAGGAACTCCTTGGTCGTCGCGTAGACGAACGGCCGGCCCACCACGTTCTTGCGGCCGGCAATCTTGATCAAGTGGCGCTCGAGGAGCGTGGACAGCACGCCCGACGTGTTCACGCCGCGAATCTCGCCGATCTCGAGCGCCGTGATCGGCTGCTTGTAGGCGATGACGGCCAGCGTCTCGAGGCCGGCCACGGTGAGTCTCGACGCCGACTGCTCGTGGAACAGCCGCCGCACCCAGTCGTTCAGCTCAGGCCTGGTGACGATCTGATAGCCGCCGGCCACCTCCACCATCTGCAGGCCGGGCCGGTTCTCGTAGTCGGCCTTGAGCGACTCGATCGCCGCCAGCACGTCCTCCTTCGGCTCTTCGGACAGGAGGCGGCACAGCCGCTTTGGCGTGATCGGCTCGGGCGACGCGAAGATCAGCGCCTCGACGGTGGCGCGCACTTCGGCCGACACGGCCTGTGCGGTGGTGTCGTCCGCCACGAGGGCAGCCAGCGGATCCGGTACGGGCGTTTCGTTGTCGGTCATTCGATGCTCCGGGCCGGGCACATCTAAAGATCTGCCCCTACAAGGGCCGCCTGAAGGCGGCCCCTGCGTACGTTATTGCGGGTCGCCGATCGGATGCGGAGCATCCGCAGGGCGCGCCCGCTTGTAGATTCTGATCTCGCCGGCGCCGCCCGCCTGGAACGCGCGCACCAGCTTCAGCCGGATCATCTCCAGCAGCGCCAAAAACGTCACGATGAGGAACGGCTTCGAGCCGTCGCCATCGGCAAACAGATCCTCGAACCCGCACGCGTCGGTCTCGGACAGCCGCGACAGCAGCTGCGCGATGCGATCCTCGATCGAGATCTGCTCGGGCGGGATGACCATCCGCGGCTTGCGCGAGGCACGCTCGAGCACGCCCCGGAACGCCGCCATCAGGCTGAACAGATCGACTTCGAGCTCGGGCTCGTAGTCCGCGCCCGCCACGTCGGCCACGCGCTCGTCGGGGCGGGCGTGCTGCGCACCGCGCACCAGCTCGCGCTCGTGCAGCAGTTCGGCCGCCGCGCGGTACTTCTGATGTTCGAGCAGCCGCCGCACCAGCGCCTCGCGCGGGTCCTCTTCGGCGCCATCCACGTCCTGGGCCGTTTCCGGCCTCGGCAACAACATCTTCGACTTGATGTGAATGAGCGTGGCCGCCATCACCAGAAACTCCCCCGCCACGTCGAGGTTCAGCTCCTGCATCAGGGTGATGTAGCCGAGATACTGCTCGGTGATGAGCAGAATCGGGATGTCGTAGATGTTGACCTCGTTCTTCCGGATGAGGAAGAGCAGCAGGTCGAGCGGGCCCTCGAACGCGTCGAGCTTGACGGTGTAGGCGTCGGGCGAGCTCTCGAATTCTTCGTGCTGCATCGGATCAGACCGCGTCAGTACCGCAGCTTCACGGCGTCGCGGACGCGCTCCATCGTCGCGTGCGCGGTCGTGCGCGCCTTGCGCGAGCCCTCCACCAGGATCTCCTTCACCCGATCGGGCTTCGCCATGATCTCGCGCCGCCGCTCGCGGATCGGCGCCAGGGCCGCATTCATCGCCGTGGCGAGCTTGGTCTTCACCTCGACGTCGCCCACCTTGCCGGCCCGGTAGCGCGCCTTGAGGTCGTCCACCTCGGCCACGTCCGGATTGAACGCGTCATGGTACATGAACACCGGGTTGCCCTCGACGGTGCCCGGAATGTCGGCCCGGATCCGCTTGGGGTCGGCGTACATCTGGCGCACCTTCTTGGTGACGGTCGCGTCGTCGTCCGACAGGTCGATGGTGTTGCCGTAGCTCTTGCTCATCTTCCGGTTGTCGAGCCCGGGCAGACGCGGGACGGGTGTGAGCAGCGGCTGCGGCTCCACCAGCACCTCGCCGTAAAAGTTGTGGAACCGGCGAATCGACTCGCGCCCCAGCTCCAGATGGGCCACCTGGTCCTCGCCTACCGGCACGAACTTGCCGTCGTAGATCGCGATGTCGGCCGCCTGCAGCAGCGGATAGCCGAGAAACCCGAGGGTGGAGAGATCCCTGTCGGTCAACTGCTCGCGCTGCTCCTTGTAGGTAGGCACGCGCTCCAGCCACGGGATCGGCACCACCATCTGCAGCAGCAGGTACAGCTCGGCGTGCTCCGGCACGAGCGACTGGATGAAGAGCGTGCTGCGTTCCGGATCGACCCCGGTGGCCATCCAGTCCGCCGCGTTGTCGAGGGCGTTGGCCGTCAGCCCCGCCGTGTTCGCGTACTCGCTGGTAAGCGCGTGCCAGTCGGCCACGAAATAGAAGCAATCGAAGCGGTCCTGGAGCTCGGTCCAGTTCTTGAGCGCGCCGACCAGGTGACCGAGGTGCAGGCGCCCGGTGGGACGCATGCCTGAAACGACACGGGCTTTCGCTTGGGGTGCCTGAGCCATCAAGAACGGTCAGCGTACCATACAGGCGGACCTGAAGGTCCGCCTCTACGCACTCCTGGCGAAGTGGTCGATGACGGCTGACGCGACCTTCGCACCCACGACGCTGGTCAGCTCCTCGCGCGTGGCGCGGCGGACGGCGGAGAGGCTCCCGAACGCGCGCAGCAGCGCCCGCCGCCGTCGCGGGCCCACGCCGGGCACGTCGTCCAGTTCCGACCGCAGGTCGCGCATCGACCGCGCCTTGCGGTGGAACGTCACCGCGAAGCGGTGCGCCTCGTCGCGGATCCGCTGCACGAGCAGGAGCGCCGGGTCGTTCGGCGGCAGCGCGATCGGCTCGCCCTGGCGCGGCACGAGCAGCTCCTCGCGTTTCGCGATGCCCACCGCCTCGAGATTGCCCAACCCCACCGTTTCGAGCGCCTCATAGGCCGCCGACACCTGCCCCGGGCCGCCGTCGATCAGGATCAGG
This sequence comes from Vicinamibacterales bacterium, assembly GCA_036004405.1. GTDB lineage: Bacteria > Acidobacteriota > Vicinamibacteria > Vicinamibacterales > UBA2999 > DASYRM01. The sequence goes on along the minus strand of DASYRM010000068.1, from coordinate 14,785 downwards.
TCCGGAAAGGGGCCTCCGGCTTCGAGCACGGCGCGATACCGCCGCTGCACCACTTCGCGCATGGCCGCGAAGTCGTCGGGCCCTTTCTCCGGCAGGTGGCGGATGCGGAATTTCCGGTAGTCCGACTTCTTCATCCGGCCGTCCTCGCACACGACCATCGACGCCACCGTCTCGGCCCCCTGGATGGTGGAAATGTCGAAGCACTCGATTCGCCGTGGAAGCGCCTTGAGGGCCAGCACCGCCCGCAGCGTCTCGAGCGCTTCGAAGTGGGCGGCGATGATCTCGTTGTGTCGCGTGCGGTACGAGAGCTCCGCGTTCCGCGTGGCCAGTTCCACCAGCGCCCGGCGGTCGCCGCGCTGCGGCACCAGCAGACGGACTTTGCGCCCCGCGCGCACCGAGAGCCACTGGGCCACCGCCTCGTCGTCTTCGATGCCCACGGGCAGATCGATCTCGGGCGGCGGCACGCGGCGCTCATAGAACTGCCCCAGCACCGCCCCCATCACGTCGGCGTCGCCGCCGGCCACCGCACCGGCTTCGATGGCGAGCTCCACGCGCTCCACCACGCGCCCGCCGCGCATCGCCCACGCCTGGACGACGCCGCCGCTCGGCCCGACCTTCAAGCCGAAGACGTCGCGGTCGGAGGTCTGCGGGGTGGCCAGCTTCTGCTGGCGCTCGGCCAGCGTCTGCACCGTGCGCAAGGCGTCCCGGAGCTGCGCCGCCTCCTCGAAGCGTTCGGCCTCGGCCGAGCTCTGCATCCGCTCCCGCAGCGTGTCGGCGAGCTCTTCGGTGCGCCCCTCGAGCAGCAGCTCTGTGTTGGCGACGGCCTCCGCGTAGCGCTCCTCGGTGCAGAGTTCCGCGACGCACGGCGCGATGCAGCGCTTGATGTCGTATTCGAGGCACGGACGGCCGCGCCGGCCGTTGATGACCTCGTTGCACGACCGCAGGCCGAACAGCCGGTGCGACAGCACCATCGTGCGCCGACCGAGCTTGGCCGGCAGGAAGGGCCCGGCGTAGAAGTCGCCGTCCTTCTCGTCCACGCTCCGCGCCACCAGCAGCCTGGGGAATGCCTCGCTGGTGGTGAGCCGCAAGTACGGGTAGTTTTTGTCGTCCCGGAGGAGGATGTTGTACTTTGGACTCCGTTGCTTGATGAGATTGTTCTCGAGCGCCAGCGCTTCCATCACCGAGTCGGTGACGATTACCTCGAGGGTCGCGATCTCGTCGAGCAGGGCATCGTGACGCGGACTCATGCCCCACGCGCCCAGGTAGCTCCGGACCCGGTCGCGCAGCGAGCGGGCCTTGCCGACGTACACGGTTTCGCCGCCCCGATTGCCCCACAAATACACGCCAGGCTGCTCCGGGAGGCGGGCGATCTGCTCCTTGAGGTCCTGGATGGGCATGGGCTAGTATGACAAGCTCGTTTCTATCGGCTCGAATCCACCATTTTATCAAGGGATGACAGTTACCGGGTTCATTGGAACCGTGTGCATGTTCCCGCTGCGCGCCATCATTCGCGCGAGCGTGGCGCTCCGGATCCACCCGAACACTCTCACGCTCATCGGCGTCCTCATCAACGTCGGCGCGGCCGTGGCGCTGGGCACCGAGCACTTCTATCTCGGCGGCGTGATCATGATAGCCGCCAGCATCTTCGACTTCATCGACGGGAAGGTCGCGCACATCACCGGCAAGCAGTCGCAATTCGGCGCCTTCTGGGACTCCACGCTCGACCGGTTCTCCGACCTCATTCTGTTCCTCGGCCTGATTCACCTCTACTCGAACCTGCGCCGGACCGACTACGTGATGATCGCGGCGCTGGCGGCGATCTTCTCGATCATGATCAGCTACGCGCGCGCGCGTGCCGAGTCGTTGATCGAGAAGTGCAAGGTCGGGTTCATGGAGCGTCCCGAGCGCATCGTCTTGTTCTGGGTCGGCGCGTTCACCAACCGCATGGCGGCGGTCATGTGGGTGCTGCTGGTCCTGTCGATCATTACCGTCGCCAACCGCATCCACTACACCTACCTGGCGCTCAACGGGAAACCGATCCCGACCGGAAACAACCTGCTGACGCGCGGCTTCTCGCGCGCGTTCTTCTGGCGCGACGAGCGGGCGACGCTGCCCTACGACCTGTGGGTCATCGCCATCCTCTCCTTCATCTGGCTGACGCCGCCCGACTGGTTGCGCGATCCGACGGCGACGGGTCTGGGGCTCTGGGGCTGGTTCTGATGGACCCGGCCACGACGGCCACGGAAACTGCCTACGCGCTCGAAGCGCTGCGCGCGTTCGGACCGGTGCTGGCCATCAAGGTCTATCGCATTGCGCTCGACAATCCGCCGGCGGTGCCCACGCTGCCCTGCCTCGATCACGAGGCGATGCTGCACGAGGGCGTGGCGCCGCACGCCGCCGCGTACGTGCAGGACTCGACCTCGGGCGACCTGCACGAACTGGTCGTGGTCCCGGCCAAGAAGCGGATCGAAGTCGAGACGATGTCCACCTGGCAGGAGCAGGGCGAAGACTCGCGCATCCGCCTGCGCGCCCACCTGGCCCAGCGCTTTCCCGGCTACAGCGTGCGTGTGAACAAAGGGTCGTTCTTCCGCGGTGATCGCCGCGTGGCCAAGGCCTGCCGCGCGCAGGTGACTCTGCGGGACGTGCTCACCGGCACCGACATGAACGCAATCAAGGCGCAGCTCGATCGGCTCTTCACCGTGGGGATGCTCATGGAGAAGGAGTCGCGCGTCGCCTCGTGGGGCGTGCGCACCGTCACCGGGCCGCTCCTGGCCGCCGCCGGTTTCGTGGCCTACGGCGTCCTCGGGTACTTCGTCGCCGAGCTCGGCCAAGGGCGCATGGAAGTGCTCCGCTACGGGGTCGTGGCGGTGCTCGGCGCCGCCTTTCTCTACTACGGCATGAAGGCGGTGCAGCTCACCGGGATGTCGAACCGCGTGTGGAAGCGCGCGTCCGAGTACAACCTGATCCTGACCGAGCGGAAGCGACTGTCAGGTCGTACGTAGCCTCTACGAAGCTTTGCGCTTCTTGCCGTTGGCGGCCGCCTTGGCTCTGGCCACCGGCTTGACAGCCTCGCCTTTACCGATCTCCGCCTTCGCGGGCTTCTTCTTGTCGGCGCTCACCGTGTTCAGACTGCGGCGCAGCGCTTCCATGAGGTCCACCACCTTGGGCGGTTCCTGAATCTCGGGCGCCACCACTTCCTCGCCCGCGATCTTGGCGTCGATGATCTTGCGCAGGCCGGCCTTGTACTCATCCTGGTAGTCCTTGAGATTGAGCTCGGCATCGAAGGTGGCGATCACCTGTTTGGCGAGCTTCATCTCCTCGGGCTTCACCTTGGAGGGCACCGAGTTGAGCTCCTCGACCTGGTCGATGCTGCGGATCTCTGCGTCGTGGTGCAGCGTGTACATCACGAGCCCCTTCTTCTGCGGCCGCACCGCCACCAGGTACTCGCGCCCGTACAGCGCCACCTTGCCGATGCCTGCCTTCCCTGCCATGCCCTCGCGCATTACCGCGAACGACTCGGCGGCCATTGGACCGTCGGGCGCCAGGTAGTAGGCACGGTCGACGTAGATGGGGTCGATTTCGGACACGTCGGTGAACTGCGAGAGGTCGATGACACGGGTGGAGTCCACCCGCACCTTCTCGATGTCCTCTTCGGTCACCACGACGTAGGAGCCCTTCTCGTACTCATAGCCCTTCACCAGCTCGGTGTTGGGCACTTCGCGCTCGCAGTGCGGACACCAGCGCTTCTGCTGGATGCGGGTCTTGCACTCGGCATGAAGCTGGTTGAAGGACAAGGTCGCCGCCGACTCGGTGGCCGGGAACACCTTCACCGGAATCGTGACCAGACTGACCTTCAAATAGCCTTTCCAGGTAGGTCTCGCTGCCATGGCTCCTCTATCGGCACCAGGCGCGCCCCTGTGCAGGAGTGCGCATTTCCGGCCATGGGCCGCCTGACTTGTCCGCCGTAGCCTCGGCGAAGGCGGAAGGCGGCCCCTACGTCTGCAAGCCGGCCATTAAACCACGTCCTGTTCCTCGCGGCTTCCAAGGTCCAGCCCCGCCCCGCCCATGTGCATCTCCTGGCTCTTGATCCGGTCCCGGAGCAGCCGCCGGGCCTGGCCGTAGAGGTGGCCCGGGACGTCCAGCCGCCGGGCGATGCTCCTGAAATGGGAGATGAGGACCAGGGTGACGCTGCCCTCCTCCTTCCACGACACCGCGGAGATCTGTCCCCACTTCATGAACCCGCTGTCGGACCAGACGCCGTCTTCGTAGAACCCGCGGGCGATGCGGACGCTGAACGGAAACGCGTAGCCGTAGTACGTGAGCATCATCAGCTCGCCGAACAGGTCGCGGAGCGGACGGCGGAGCCAGAAGATGTTGATGGCCAGGAGGATCCCGAATACCGCGCCAAGCGCGAGGTTCAGGCCGTAGTATTTCGGCCGGACGCCCTCCCAGGTCAGGAGCGCGTGCCGCCGGCGCCGCCGGTATTGCAGCAGCTCGACGAGCAGGCGGAGGTTGGCGACCAGGAAGCCCAGGCCGAAGAGCAGCGAGAGCCGCGGGGACGCCCACCGGAAATACTCGACGAATCCGTCTGGGTTCATGCCACCGCTGCCCTCGGTCCCCGGGAAGCCTTCCCTCAGGCGCCCGAGGCCTGCTTGTCCATGGCGGCAGCCACGAAGGGCACGAAGCAGGCCCGGCAGCGGGCCTCGTAGAGCCCCGTGGCGCCCAGCAGCACCCGGTCGCCGCTCGGAACCAGGCGCTGCGTGTGGCTGGCGGGGTTGCCGCACACCATGCAGATGGCGTGCGTCTTGGTGATGTACTCGGCAATCGCCAGGAGCTGCGGCATCGGCTCGAACGGCTTCCCCAGATAGTCCTGGTCCAGCCCGGCCACGATCACCCGCTTGCCCCGGTCCGCGAGCGTGTTGCAGATCATCGGCAGCTCGAGGTCGAAGAACTGCCCCTCGTCGATGCCCACGACCTCGGTGTCGGGTCGCACCCGATCCAGGAGCATCCGGGACGTCGCCACCGGCTCCGATTCAATCCGCATCTCGCTGTGCGACACGATGTCCTGGGCCGAGAATCGGGTTTCGATCGTCGGCTTGAACACTTGGACACGCTGCTTGGCGATTTGGGCACGCCGCAACCGGCGGATGAGCTCCTCGCTCTTGCCGCTGAACATGCAGCCGACGATGACCTCGATCCAGCCCTGGGTAGGCTGCCTGACGACATCCATGGCGCGAAGTGTACCCGACCACGGGCCGCCTGAAGGCGGCCCCTACTGCCCGGGCCGCCTCACTTGTCCGCCGTAGCCTTGGCGAAGGCGGAAGGCGCCCCCCACGTACTCAGGCCCGGGACAGGTATTCGCCGGTTTCGGTGCTCACGCGCACCAGGTCGCCGGTGTTGACGAAGGGGGGCACCTGCACGACGAGGCCGGTCTCGAGCGTGGCCGGCTTGACCTGGGCACTGGCCGTCGCGCCCTTGATGCCCGGCGCCGTGTCGGTCACCGCGAGGTCCACCGTAGCCGGCAGCTCGATGCCCAAGGCTTCCTCGCCATAGAACTCCACCTCCACCGTCATTTCCGGCTTCAGGTAGTTGACCGAGTCCCCGAGCGCCTCGCTGGTGATGTGGATCTGTTCGTAGGACGAGGTGTCCATGAAGCAGAAACCGTCGCCGTCCTTGTAGAGGAACTGCATGTCACGCTGCTCGAGCGTGGCGCGGTCCAAGGTGTCTTCCGACCGCAGCTTCTGGTCCGACAGGCTGCCGCTGCGGATGTTGCGGAACTTCACTCGCACGAAGCCGCGCAGGTTGCCGGGGGTGACGTGCTGGAGCTCGAGGACCCGGAAGAGGTCCTGTTCGATCTTCACCAGCATGCCCTTCTTGAGACGCGTCGCTTGTATGGCAGCCATGTTGTCCGGGTGGATATCCCAAGGATCGTAGCACGGCCCACTTCCCACTCCCAACAACCGCGCGCAGCGCGTTCAAGAGTCAGCAACACGCTTAGCGCCAGATAGATGGCGTGCATGGGCCGAGGCGAAGCCTGGGCCCATGCTACGATGCCGCTGTGGCGTTCGCACGCTGGGATCCGCTTCGCGATCTCCTCGCCATCCAGCAGCGCCTGGACCGGTTTGCGCCAGGCCCGGCCGGATGGCAACCGCCGGTCGACCTGTACGAGACCGGCGATGCCTACGTCCTCACGGCCGAGATTCCCGGCGTGGATCGCGACGACATCGACATCCAGACCGGCGAGGGGGGCCTGACCCTGTCGGGCACGCGCCGCGAGCGCCCGATGGCGTGCGAGCAGTTCCACCGCATCGAGCGCGGGCACGGGTCGTTTCAGCGCTCGTTCCAGCTGCCGCTCCCCATCGACCACTCGGCGGTGACCGCTGATCTCAAGGACGGGGTGCTCACCGTCCGCTGCCCCAAACTGCCAGGGCCGGCGACCCGTCGCATCAGCATTACTCCCTGAGGCATCCGTGCGGCGATTCACCATCATCGCGCTGCTCCTGGCGGGTCTCGGCTTCGTGGCCGGGCGCGTCATCACCGGGCTGGCCGACAACGGCGCCGGCGCCGGGCAACAAGCCTCCACGCCGTCACGCCCGGTGGCGGCCCCTGCGGCCGCGGGCGCCGGCGGGACGCTGCCAGACTTCACGCGCATCGCCGAACGCACGGTGCCGACGGTGGCCAGCATCTCGGCGCGGCAGGTGGTGCGGCGGCAGCCGACGCCCTTCGATTCCTTCTTCGGGCTCGACGACGACTTCTTCGGCGGCGGCAGCCGCGTCCAGAGCAGCCTCGGGTCGGGCGTCGTGGTGGGCGCCGACGGCTACATCCTCACCAACAACCATGTCGTCACCGGCGAGCAGCAGCGCGTGTCGCTGCGGGACCTCAACATCACCGTGGCGCTCGGCGACAAGCGCGACGTGCCCGCCGCGCTCATCGGATTCGATCCGGCCACCGACCTGGCGCTGCTCAAAATCGACGCCAAGGGGCTGCCCACCATCTCGTGGGGCGACTCGTCGAAGCTCCACATCGCCGAATGGGTGCTCGCCATCGGCAACCCCTACGAGCTGAACTCGACGGTCACGCTCGGTATCGTGTCGGCGGTGAGCCGCAACAACCTCGGGATCTCGCAGTACGAGGACTTCGTGCAGACCGACGCGGCCATCAACCCCGGCAACTCGGGCGGCGCGCTCGTCAACGCGCGCGGCGAGCTCGTGGGCATCAACACCGTCATCTTCAGCCAGAGCGGCGGCTACCAGGGCATCGGCTTTGCGGTGTCGAGCAACCTCGCCAAGCGCGTGTTCAACGACCTGCGGCAGTTCGGCGAAGTTCGGCGCGGGACGATCGGCTACATCCAGGTGCTGCCGCTCACGCCGCAGCTCGCCAACGAGCTCTCGGCGCCCGACACGCAGGGGCTGGCCATCGCGGGAATTGGACGGTCGGCCATCGCGGCCTACAAGGCCGGCCTGCGCGTGGGCGACGTGGTGAAGACCTTCAACGGCACCGCCATCACGGATGCCGGACAGCTCTATCGATTGATTTCGGATGCCCCGATCGGCAGCACGGCCACGCTGGGCGTGCTGCGCGAAGGCAAGAGCCAGTCGATCAAAGTGCCGATCGAGAAGCCGCCTAGTCGATAGGCCGGCTTTAGCCGGGGCACGGGCCGCCTGAAGGCGGCCCCCACATCAGCGCGTGACGGTGACGCGACGCACGGTCGCCACCACTTCCCGGATGTCGTCGTCGGAGATGGTCTTCTGCTCGTCGGCCACCTTCATCAAGGCGCGGTACACGTCGATCAGCACCTCACCCTCGAGCATCAACCCGAGATCGGCGCAGCGCTTCTGCACCGCATGGCGCCCCGAGTGCTTGCCGAGCACCAGCGGGTTCCACGGCGCGCCGACGTCCTCGGCCCGCATGATCTCGTAGGTACGCCGATCCTTGAGTACTCCGTCCTGGTGAATGCCCGCTTCGTGCGCGAAGGCGTTGCGCCCGACGACCGCCTTGTTCACCTGCGCGGGCTGTCCCGAGAGCTTGATGAGCAGCTCGCTCGACGGGTAGATCTCCTTGATGTTGATGTTGGTCGCGAACGGCAGCCGGTCCTGCCGGGTGCGGAACGACATCACGACCTCTTCCAGCGCCGCGTTGCCGGCGCGTTCGCCGATCCCGTTAATCGTGCACTCCACCTGCCGCGCGCCGCCGAGCACCGAGGCCAGGGAGTTGGCCGTCGCCAGGCCGAGGTCGTCGTGGCAGTGCGTGCTGAACACGGCCTGATCGGCGTTGTGCACCCGCTCTCGGATCTTCGTGAAGAACTCGCGGATCTCATCAGGCGTCGTATAGCCGACCGTGTCCGGAAGGTTGACGGTGGTGGCGCCGGCGTCGATGACGGACTCGATGACACGGCACAAGAAGTCCGCGTCGCTCCGCGTGGCGTCCTCGGCCGAGAACTCGACGTCGGACGTGTGCTGGCGCGCAAAGCGCACCGACTCGACGGCCGTCTCGAGACACTGGTCGCGCGTCATCCGCAGCTTGGCCTGCAGGTGGAGGTCGGAGGTGGCGATGAACGTGTGGATACGCCCCTGCTCCGCCGGTTCCAGCGCCCAGGCGGCGCGTTCCAGGTCGGCCTTGTGGCACCGCGCCAGGCAGGCAATCACAGGACGCCGGACTTCGGTGGCGATGGTGCGAACCGCTTCCGCGTCTGCGGGGGACGCAATGGGAAAGCCCGCTTCGATGATGTCCACGCCCAGCGCATCCAGCTGTCGCGCCAGCTGCAGCTTCTCCGACGGGCGCAGCGAGAACCCGGGGGCCTGCTCGCCGTCCCTCAGCGTGGTATCGAAGATGCGAACCTGATCCTGTCCCATTCGAGGCCTCCTGCCCCCCAACGGTTCGAGGGCCTGGCTCATCGTCAGTAGACGGCACCCGGCTTGATAATGTCAAAATGATAATTGTTCTGTTTGGATTACCCCCTCTTATCCAGGCAGCCCCCCAGGCCGGCACGGGAAGGCACGATGGAACTCGGTGAATTGAAGGTGTTTCTGCGGGTCTCGGCCGAGCGGAGCTTCTCGCGGGCGGCAACCAAGCTCCACCGTACGCAACCTGCTGTCAGTCAGGCGGTCCGGCGGCTCGAAGAGAGCGTCGGCGAGCGTCTGTTCGACCGCGCCACCAAGGACGCCACGCTCACCGAGGCTGGCCGGCTGCTCCGCGACTACGCCGAGCGGCTGCTGCGGCTGTCAGAAGAGGCGGAAACAGCCGTCCGCGACCTGCGCGACCTGCGGCGCGGCCGCGTCCTCATTGGCGCCAATGAGGCGTCGGTGCACGCGGTGCTGCCGTTCATCCACCGCTTCCGTCAGGCTCACCCGCTCGTGCACGTCGACGTGCGCCGCGTGCCGGCGCGTCAGATTGGCGCCGAGGTTACCCACGGCGGCCTGGACTTCGGCGTCCTGACCTTCCAGCCCGCCGAACCGCGTCTGTCGTCGATGGTCCTCGGCCACGACGAGCTCGTCATGCTCGTCGACCCCTCTCACCAGCTGGCCTCGAGCCGCGAGGTGACGCTGGCCGAGTGCGCGCGCCAGACAGTGATCGCCCACAACGATCCGTCGCACATGCGCGATCGCGTGCTGCGGCTCTTCGAGCAGCACCACATCCCGGCCAACATCCTGATCTCGCTCCCGAGCCTCGAGGGCATCAAGCGCGCGGTGAGCATGCAGATGGGGGTGGCGCTGCTGCCGCGGCGCTGCGCGGAGCTCGAGATCGCCCGCGGCGAGCTGGTGGCGCTGGCGATGCCGGAGATCCGGCTGCGGCGTCAGGTGCGGATGGTGTTCCGCAAGGGTGGCGAGCGGTCGCACGCGGCCATGGCGTTTCTCGCCGTCATCGAAGAGGACAAGAAGAAGCCGGGCCGTCCGGCGGCGGTGGCGGCGGAGGCGTAGCTCAGACCGGGCCGGAGGTGGTGTACGGAAGACGGCTGGCCGTCGCGCGCACCTCGTCGAAGCGGTCGAGCAGCATGCCGGTGGTGTCCCACGCGCCCGAGGTGAACGCCTCGAGCATCTTCGGCGGCAGCGCGATCTTCACCGTCATCGCCCCCGCGCGGCAGGTGCCTGCCACGAGATCGACGGCGAACTGCGTGGCCGGCTCGCGTTCGGCGAGATCCATCAGCGCCGCCACATCTTCTGCGGCGGCGGTGACGCATGGCATGCCGATGATCCCGGAGTTCCCGAAGAAGATCTCGGCGAACGACTCGCCGATGACGACCTGAATGCCCCATTTCTGCAGCGCCTGCGGCGCGTGCTCGCGGGACGATCCGCAGCCGAAGTTGGCGTTGACCAGCAGCACCGCCGCGCCCTGGAAGTGCGACACGTCGAAGGGGTGCCGGTTGTAGGGGCCGCCCGCGCTCTTGCGGTCGTCCTCGAAGACGTGCTTCTCCAGCCCGTCGAAGGTGATGCTGCGGAGGAACCGCGCCGGGATGATGCGGTCGGTATCGATGTCGTTGCCGCGCATCGGCAGCGCGCGGCCGGTCATCTTCGAAATCTGCCGCATCAGAGCAGCTCCCGCACGTCGGTCACTTCGCCCGCCACCGCCGCCGCCGCCACCATCGCCGGGCTCATGAGCAGCGTCCTCCCCGTCGGACTGCCCTGCCGCCCCTTGAAGTTGCGGTTGGACGACGATGCGCACACCTGGCTGCCCACCAGCTTGTCGGGATTCATGCCCAGGCACATCGAGCAGCCGGCGCTGCGCCACTCGAAGCCGGCCTCGCGGAATACCTCCGCCAGCCCTTCGTCCTCGGCCGCCTTGGCCACCGTGGCCGACCCGGGCACGACCAGCCCCTGAACGTGCTTCGCGACATGACGCCCCTTCACGATGCGGGCGGCCTCGCGCAGATCCGAGAGGCGCGAGTTGGTGCACGACCCGATGAAGGCCACGTCGACTTTCATCCCTTCGATCGGCTGGCCCGGCGTCAGGCCCATGTAGTTCAGCGCGTCGGTAATCGCCTTGGGGTCGCTGGCGCCGGCGGGCGCCGGCACTTTGTCGTCGATGCCGATCGACTGCCCAGGATTCACGCCCCAGGTCACCACCGGCGTAAGCTCGCCGGCTTTGATCTCCACGTCGTCGTCGTAGACGGCATTGGCGTCCGAAGCCATCGACTTCCACCACGTCGCCATGCGATCGAACTCGCCGGCCGGCGGCGCGAACGGCCGGCCGCGCACGTATTCGACGGTCGTGTCGTCCGGGTTGACGTAGCCGACCCGGGCGCCCCCCTCGATGGACATGTTGCAGATGGTCATGCGCTCGTCCATCGTCATGCGATCGATGGCATCGCCGGCGTACTCGTACGCGAAGCCGTTGCCGCCCTGCACGCCGAGGCGCTGGATGATCTCCAGAATCACGTCCTTGGCGTAGACGCCCTTCGGGAGCGTGCCGGTGACCCGGATGCGACGGACCTTGAGCGGCTCCAGCGCCAGGCACTGCGACGCCAGCACGTCGCGCACCTGCGAGGTGCCGATGCCAAACGCCACCGACCCGAAGGCGCCGTGCGTGGAAGTGTGACTGTCGCCGCACGCGATGGTCATGCCGGGCTGCGTGAGTCCGAGCTCGGGGCCGATCACGTGGACGATGCCCTGGCGGATGTCACCCAGCCCCACGAACCGGATGCCGAAGTCGCGGACATTGCGCTCGAGCGAGGCCATCATGTCCTCGGCCATCACGTCGAGAAACGGCCGGGTGCGCTCGCGCGTCGGCACGATGTGATCGACGGTCGCGAAGGTGCGGTCCACGAACGGCACCTTCCAGCCGTTGGCGCGGAGCGTGTCGAACGCCTGTGGGCTGGTCACCTCGTGGACCAGGTGCAAGCCGATGAAGAGCTGCGTCTGCCCGGTCGGCAGCTGCCGCACCGTGTGCAAATCCCACACTTTCTTGAGGAGGGTGTCGCCCATGAATCTCTTTGAAGTATACCGGCCCGTTACATGCGGCGCAGGCGGACCTGAAGGTCCGCCTCTACGTAGAGGCGAACCTTCAGGTTCGCCTTCCCGACACGCACGCGTGTCCGGCCAGCCAGCAGCGCCAGGGCCGGTCGGTGCCCACGCGGATGCCGATTCGCGGCCCCCACGCGACGGTGCCGCTCGTCACGCCCCAGTCCTCGATCGACAGCGGCGGCGCCGTCAGCGCCAGCCGGTTCTGCGCCAGCGAAATCCCCAGCGCCTTGGTCAGGTTGCCGGGGCCGCGGCACAGCCCGGCGACGTCCACGGCGCCACCTGCCGAGCGGCGCTTTCGCATCAAGTCGACGCCTTCGAGCGGCTCGAGCGCGCGAATGAGCACCGCCGCCGGCGATCCCTCGCCCTCGGTGACGGCGTTCACCAGATAGTGCATGCCGTAGTTCAAGTACACGTAGGCGACGCCCGGTGCGCCGTAGAGCGGCGCGTTGCGTGTGGTGGGGCCGGGCGCCGCGTGGCAGGCGGGGTCGGACTCGCCGATATAGGCCTCGGTCTCGACAATCGCACCGGCCGTCAGGCCCGCCTCCGTGCGGTGCACGAGCACCTTGCCCAGCAGATCGGCAGCGACGGTCAACGTCTCGCGGTCGTAGAAACCGCGCGGCAAGGCTCGGGCGGCGGCCCTACTCCGCCCCATTCCGGCTGGCCGCCAGCACCGGCCGCAGCGACTGGCCCGTGTACGACGCCTCGACCCGTGCGACCTGCTCCGGCGTGCCCGTCGTCACCACCTCGCCGCCGGCATCGCCGCCGTCGGGGCCCAGATCGATGATGTAGTCGGCGGTCTTGATCACGTCGAGGTTGTGCTCGATGACAAGCAGGGTATGCCCCGCCTCCACCAGCTTGCGGAACGCCGCCAGCAGCTTCGCGATGTCGTCGAAGTGCAGCCCGGTGGTCGGCTCGTCGAGAATGTAGAGCACGCGCTCGCCGCTCATCGAGGCCAGGTGCGCGGCAATCTTGATGCGCTGCGCTTCGCCGCCCGAGAGCGTCGTCGCCGGCTGCCCCAGCCGCAGGTAGCCGAGCCCGATCTCGTCGAGCACGTGCAGACGGCGCAGCACCTTCGGCGAGCCGCTGAAGAACGTCAGCGCCTCGCGCACCGTCATGTCGAGCACCTGGTGGACGTTCTTCCCCTTGTATTTGACCTCGAGCACCTGCGGCTTGAAGCGCATGCCGTCGCACTGCTCGCAGGGCACGAAGACGTCGGCGAGAAACTGCATCTCCACGCGCACCTCGCCCTCGCCCTGGCACGCTTCGCAGCGCCCGCCAGGGACGTTGAAGGAGAAATGGCTCGCCGTCAGCCCGCGCGAGCGGGCGTCTTTGGTGAGGGAGAGCAGCTCCCGAATCGGGTCGAACGCCTTGAGATACGTCACCGGGTTCGAGCGCGGCGTCCGTCCGATGGGCGCCTGGTCCACGAGGACCACGTCGCTGATGTACTCGAGCCCTTCGAGCGATGTGTAGCGGCCCACGCGGCGGTCCCAGTCGCCCTTCGCGCGCTTGATCGCCGCGTAGAGCACGTCGTGGACCAGCGTGGACTTGCCCGACCCGCTCACGCCGGTCACGCAGGTCAGCGTGTTGAGCGGGACCTCGATGTCCACGTCCTTGAGGTTGTGCTCGGCGGCCCCGCGCAACCGGATCCGCTGCACCAGCCCCGGGCGCCGCGCCGGCACCGGAATGCTCAGCTCGTGCCGCAGGTACTTTGCCGTCAGCGACCGCGGTTCCAGCAGGAGACCGGCGAGATCGCCCGAGTAGACCACGCGCCCGCCCTGCTCGCCGGCGCCAAGACCGATGTCCACCACGTGGTCGGCCACGCGGATCATGTCTTCGTCGTGTTCGACCACCAGCACCGTATTGCCCTGATCCCGCAGCTGCCGGAGGATGTCGATCAGGCGCTGGTTGTCGCGCGCGTGCAGGCCGATCGACGGTTCGTCGAGCACGTACAGCGTCCCGACGAGCGCCGACCCCAGCGACGTGGCCAGATTGATGCGCTGCGACTCGCCTCCCGAGAGAGTGGACGACAGCCGGTCGAGCGTCAGGTAATCGAGGCCCACATCGCTCAAGAAGGACAGTCGGCGGCGGATTTCCCGCAGCACCTTGTCGGCGACGGTCGTCTCTTTCTCGGTGAGCTGGAGCTGGGCGAAGAACTCTTGTGCCTGCCGGACGGTCTGGGCCGACACGGCGTCGATGGTCAGGCCGCCCACCCTCACGTTGCGCGCCTCGCGCCGCAGGCGCGCGCCGCCGCAATCGGGGCACGCCTGGTAGCCGCGATAGCGGCTCAGGAACACGCGTACGTGCACCTTGTATTTCTTCCGTTCGAGCCACCGGAAGAATCCGCGCACGCCGTCGTAGTCGCCGTGCCCCTCCACCACCAGCTGCCGCTCGTCGTCGCTCAGATCCGACCACGGCACGTCGAGCCGGATGGCCGCCTTCTTGGCGACGCGCTTCAGCTCGGCCAGATGGCTGCGGTAGTGCGGCTTGCTCCACGGCTCGATGGCGCCCTGGTTGATCGACTTCGAGGCGTCCGGCACCACCAGGGCCATGTCGAGCTCGATGATGTTGCCAAACCCGTTACAGGTGGCGCAGGCGCCAAACGGGTTGTTGAACGAGAACAGCCGCGGCTGCGGCGTCTCGTAGGCGATATTGCACGTCCGGCACTCGAACTTTTCGGAGAAGACGATGCGCGCGTCGGGCTCGCCGCCGGAGCCGAGCGCCACGGCAAACGCGGCGCCACCGCCCTCCCGGTAGGAGGTCTCCACCGAGTCGGTCAGGCGGCTCAGGACGTCGCCCTCGTTCTTCACGCGGTCCACCACGACCTCGAT
>DASYRM010000067.1:0-33064 GCA_036004405.1 Vicinamibacterales bacterium | reverse complement strand
AGGCGTGAATGTGCACCGTCGTCGTTCACTGGGAAGCCCGTTCGCTGCGCGCGCCCGGATGGCTTGGTAAGCCGGGCGCGCTCCGCTCACTCGAGGTGTGTCTTGATTCGAGGGGCCCTTTCATAGATGCCCTCTCCGCCTCCGGGTTCTTAGAAGTCGAACTGGGCGCTGATCTTCGCGAACCGCGCCGACAGGACCGACGTCGGCGTCAGCCACGGGCCACCAGCAATGAACGCCTGGTTGTAGCTCAGCGCCGCGTTGGAGTTCAGCAGGTTGAAGATGTCCACGCCGACGTTGGCGCGGGTCTTCCCGAACCGCAGGATCTTCTGGAACCGCACGTCGAGTTCGTTGACCCGCTCGCCGATCGTCGCGTAGGGCTCCAGGATGTTGACCGTGATGTTCGCCGCACTGCCCACCAGAGGCCGCCCGATGATTGGCGCTACCACCGCGTTCGACACCGTGTAGTTGGCGGCGAACGCCCCGCCCGCCTGCGGCGTGCCGAATCCACTGACGTTGATGCCCGGCTTGCTGGTGAACGTGGCGCTGATCTGGACGTCGACCTTCGGGACGATGTAGCTGCCGAGCCCCTTGTACTGCGGCATGAATGTCGTCTCGATGTGGCAGAACGCATTCGTCAGCGCGATCTCCGGCACTTTCTCGCGAATCTCGCAGTTGTCGGATGTCGAGTAGCCGCCGCTGAAGCCGCCCTGCACGGTGATGCCGTTCGCCGGCCTGGCGTTGAACGACATGTCGATGCCGTTGAACTTCTGATACTGGTCGCCATAGCGATCCGAGTAGGTGACGTAGTTGCGCGTCACGCCGAAGAGCGACGGCACGTTGAGGTCGTAGATCGGCCCGACGGCGTAGCCGCCGCCGTTCGGCAGCCGCGAATCCTGCGGTGCCGTGATCGAGAATTTCGAGAAGTCCTCGGCCGTGACCGCCTGGTTGTCGGTGACCGTGAAGCCGAAGAACTCGCGGTGGAAGAACCCGAGTTCGACCGACACGCGCGGCAGCACCTCCTGCTGCACCGACACGCCCCAATCCCAGTCGGACGGCCGCACGCCCCAGCCCTTCAGGATGTCCGGATCGATCGTATTGCTGAAATTCGACGTCCCGAAGTTCAGGTTGGAGATGGTGCCGCAGAAGTCGGGGCCGCCGCCCTTGTAGGTGGCCGTCGTCGGCCCCTGCGCCAACGGGTTCTTCAGGTCGCAGTCGGGCACCCAGTCGCCGTTGGCGTCGGTCCACGTGCGCGTCACGTTGGTGGCGATACGCGACGTGGGGTTGCCGATGCCGTAGTTCGACGCGGTGATCGTCGACTCGAGATACTTGCCGAGCGAACCCTTGATGGCCGTCTTGCCGTTGCCGAACAGATCGTAGGCCACCGAGATGCGCGGCGTGAGGTCGTTGTAGGCGTCGACGACCGGCGTACGGCCCCATGAAAGCGGCGCGTTCCAGAACCGGCTCGCGAGCTGCTGTTCCGGCGCCCAGCTCGAAGCATGGTCGTAGCGCAGCGCGCCGGCCACCGTCAGCCTGCCGAGCGTCCACTGGTCCTGCACGAACAGCGCGTGGTCGCGCATCCACAGATCGTTCTGCTGGTTGTGAACGTACTCGGTGAGCTGGTTCGGGATGCCGTTATTGGTGCGGAACCGCAGGTCGTTGGTGCCGCGGTTGGCCGACCGCAGGTCGCCGAGCTGATTGGCGGTGTAGCCGACCTTGAGGCTCTGCCGGCCGGTGACGTAGGATGCGACCGCGCGCCAGGTGGTGGTGATGTTCTTGTTGCGGCCGTCGCTGAACAGGTCGGTCGTCTGCGAGCGGTACATCAGGTTGGGAATGCCGCCGTTTGCGGGACAGGCCTTGAGCACGCCGTCGGCCGGGTCGATCGCCAGCGCCGTGCACTGCTCGATGATGCGGGTGAGCGCCTCGGTGTTCGGGTTCTCCTTGGCGCGGCCGCCCCAGCGCGAGAAGAAGTAGCCGAAGCCGCCCTCGAGCAGCAGCTTGTTGTTGAAGGGCGACGTCCACGTGGCCTGCTGGAAGCGCATCGGGTGCAGGTCGCCGTAGCCGTTGGCCTCGGGAGAGGTGGTGGCGTTGGCGTAGTTGCCGCCGTTCTCGCAGCTCTTGCAGACCTGCTGCTCGTCCCAGAAGATGTTCACCTTGTTGCGCGGCGTCACCTGCGCGGTGATGCGCCCGCTGGCGTTCTGCCACGTCTTGTCGTTGAACGCCTGCCGGCTCTTGTCCGCCACGTACAGCCATTCGTTCGCCTTGCCGGCGTTCACGTTGTAGTACATGTTCGTAATGTACGCCGAGTTGCCCTGCGACCGCGCGGTGCCGAAGAACCAGAGGCGATCGCGCTTCACCGGGAATCCGACCGAGCCATCGAGGTCGTAGGCCTTGATGAGGGGGCTGGGCGTGATCTTCAGCGCCTTGAGCTCGTCGCTGATGTTGCTGCCCTGCAGGTCGCCGTTGGCCCACGACACGAAGCCGCTGGCCGACAGCTTGTTGCCACCGGACTTGGGCACGATGTTCATCACCGGACCGCCCGACTCCACCTCGCCCAGGCTGCCCGAGACCGTGAAGTTGATTTCCTGCGAATTGCGCGGGTCCGTGAGGTAGTTGGTCCCGCCGGCCTGGGGCACGGCGATGCTGATGCCGTCCACGAGCAGACGCGCTTCGCTGTTGGCGCGCCCGCCGGAGAGGAGCGTCCCGTGGGCGCTGAACGTGCAGGAGTTGCACGGCCCGGTGCTGACGTCCTGCTGCCCGCCGAAGAGGCTCGGCACGAGCACGAGCAGCGCGTTGTAGCTGCCGGCCGACGGGATGGCGTTGATCACTTCGTTGGTCAGCACCGTCTGCCGTTTCGCGCCCTGCACGTCCACGACCGGCGTCTCGCCGGTCACCGTGATGGTCTCTTCCACCGCGCCCACGCGCATGTCGATGCTGATGGTGGCCGTCGTCGAACCGGCGAGCTCGACGCCCTCACGCGCCACGCTGCTGAATCCGGTGAGCGTGAAGCGCACCGTGTAGGTGCCGGGCCGCAGATCCTCGATGCGGTACTGCCCGGTGCCGTCGCTCACGGCGGTCCGGACCTTTTCGATCAGCGCCGGGCTCGACGCTTCAACGGTGACGCCGGGCAGCACGCCCCCCGACGCGTCGCGAACGACGCCCGCAATTGCCGCCTGCGCATGAACGCTCGACGGGAGGAGGACCAGCACCAGGAATCCGAACAGCAGACGTACCAGACGGTTCATCGTCACGCTCCAGTTGCACCAGTTGCGAACCGATACTTCGTTGTGCGAAAGTAGATTCGTTATACGGAAACACGTATACGATTGGGCGGTTCGGAAGTCAATTCCACGGTTAGGTAATGGGTGGTACGGGGCCGTCGCCCGTCGATCCGGCACAGCGGCTATAATCCTGGGACTTCGCATGGCGAAAACACCGAAGGCTGCCGAGTTCGTCGCCTCGCTCGAGCGCGGTCTGCGCGTGCTGCAGACCTTCTCCCGCGAGCATCCGCAGCTCACGCTGAGCGAGGTGGCCGTGCTGACCGGGCTGACGCCCGCCACCGCGAGGCGGTCGCTGCACACGCTCGAGATGCTTGGATATGTGGGCCGCACGGGGCGCCGCTTCCTGCTGCGGCCCAAGGTGCTGGCGATTGGGACCGGCTACCTCAGCGCCATCAACGCCGAAGTGGTGCTGCAGCCGTTCCTGCAGGAGGTCGTCAACGAGCTCGGCGGCAGCGCGTCGGTGACCGTGCTGGACGAGCTGGACATCGTCTATATCGCACACGCATCACTCAACCGCGCGATTCGGCTCACGGCGGGCGCCGGCTCGCGCTACCCCGTGTACCCGACGTCGATGGGCCGGGTGTTGCTCGCCTTTCAGCCGCAGGCCGCCATCGACGCCTACTTCGAGCGCGTCAACATGCGCCGCCTGACCGAGCACACCGAAACCGACCCGAACTCGCTGAAGAAGATTCTCAAGGACGTTCGGACCAAGGGCTACGCGGCCATCCAGGACGAGCTGGACTACGGCATCGTGTCGGTGGCGCTGCCGATTTTCGGGCCGCACGGGCGGATCGTGGCCGCGGCCAACTGCTCGGACGTGACCAACCGCCTGGATCGCGACACCATGATCAAAAAGCGGCTGCCGGTGCTCCGCCAGGCCGTCCGGCGCATCGAGGGCATGCTCACGCAGCACCCCGAGCTCACCCACTCGGTAGAATCGATCGCGTCCGACTTCGTGCGGACCGACGCGATGGCCCGCGTGGCGCCGCCGCTCGAAGCGCTCCGGGCACGCCGTCTCGCCCCCCGCGCTTCAACCCGTTGACACGATGCTTTCGTAGAGGCGCACCTCGGAGGTGCGCCTCTACGTACGTGCAACGAGGCCGGGTTTCCGCCCGGCCTCGTGTGGTGTTCCTACCATCGTAGGTGGTCGGGGCCAGCTGACACCGGCCCTTCGGGGTGCGGACGTTGCCTTTTGTCCGGCGTCGGAGTGTATACGCCACTTAGCGTTTGAGTTCAAGAGAGCGGGGCGGCGCGAAGGGGACCGACGCGATGATGCCCCGGCCTTCCTGCACGGTCACGATCTGGTTCGGGACCGGCTTTTCGAGGCGCTCGGACCGGCCGCCCGGCCACCGGATTTCGACCCGGTCCACGCTGGCGGCGTCGCCCAGGCCGAAGGAGACACGCAGGTCGCTCTGCCCCAGGTAACTGCTTCCGGACTTCACCTCCCGCACCTGCGTCCGCCCGCCGGCTGTCAGGCTCACGCGGGCCCCCAGCGCGTCGCGATTGCCCCCGGCGCCGATCAGGCGCAGCTCGATGGCCCGGCCGCCGCTCGTGCCGTTGCGCAGCAGTTCCGGCGCCCGGCCGTTGTTGGTCACCAGCAGGTCCACGTCGCCGTCGTTGTCCACGTCCCCCGCGATCAGCGTGCGCCCCACGCCCGAGCGCGCGAACCCGGGGCCCGCGGCGCTCCCGATCTCCTGCAGCCGGCGTCCATTCAGGTTGCGAAACAACAGCTTGCGCTGCGCGTGGCTGGAGCCGGCCCGGAAGAGCGCGGTGTTGTCGATAACATGGCCGTTGACGATCGCCAGGTCGAGCGTGCCGCTGTTGTCGAAGTCGAAGAAGACGACGCCGAATCCGACAAACGGCAGCGTGGCGGGGCCGAGGCCGCTCTCCACGGTGGTGTCGGTGAAGATGCCGCCGCCGTCGTTGCGGAACAGGCTGTGGGTCTCGAACTCGTGGTTGGTGACCACGAGGTCGAGCCGCCCGTCGCCGTTGTAGTCGGCGAACTCGGTGCCCATGCCCGCGCGCGGCTTGCCGTCGCGCGCCACCGACACGCCGGCGGGCAGCCCGACCTCGGAGAACTTCCCGCCCCCGTCGTTGTGGAAGAGAAAGTTCGGCACGCCGTCGTTGGCCACGAACACATCCGGCCAGCCGTCGTCGTCGTAGTCCCCCACCGCCACGCCGAGACCGTTGCCCACATGCGGCGCCAGGCCCGCGGCCGCGCTGACGTCGGTGAAGACACCCTTGCCGTTGTTGCGGTACAGCAGGCTCGGGAGCCCCTTGTAGTTCAGCGGATGGCAGTAGACACGAAGGCGGCGCTGCGGATCGCCGCAGAACCGGTTGTTGGTCCTGGCCGCATCGAGGTAGTTGGCCACGAACAGGTCCAGGTCGCCGTCGCGATCGACGTCGAGGAACGCGCAGCTCATGCTCCAGCGCGCCGGCCCCACACCGGCCTCACGCGTGACATCCGAGAACACGAACGCGCCGTCGTTGTGATACAGCGCATTACCGCCGTAGCCGGTCACGAAGAGATCGATGCGACCGTCGTTGTCCACGTCGCCGGCGCAGGCGCCCATGCCGTACTCGGTGGCGCGGATCCGCGACGCCGCCGTGACGTCGGCGAACGTCCCGTTGCGCTGGTTGCGATACAGGCGGTGCTGCGCCTTGCCCGCCGTCGCGGCGTCGGTAATCGACCCGCCGTCCACCAGGAACAGATCGAGCCAGCCGTCGCCATCGGCATCGAAAAACGCCGCGCCCGATCCCATGGTTTCCGGCAGATACTTGTCCGGGCTGGCGCCGTTCATCGGGCGGAAGGTAATACCCGCGGCCGCGGCCACGTCCTCGAACACGGCCGGTGTCCCGATGGGCACCGCGCCTCTTGCCGGCTGCGCGCGGGTGACGGGCATGGCGGCCGCGGCGGCACAGATGGCAGCCAGCGTGGCCGCGACGATCCGCGTCACTTCGGGTCCTTCGACAGCGCCGACTCCAGCGCGCGCGCGTTGTCCTCGAAGCGTCGGCGCTGCGCCTCCATCTCGCCCTTTTGAATGCGCTCGAAGGCAGCGAGCTGCTCGCGCGCCTCGTCGGCCCGCCCGGCCCTCAGCAGCGCCCGCCCGAGGGCATAACGGGCCGCGCCGTGGTTGGCATCGAGCCGGACCGCCGATCGCAACAGCGCCATCGCCCCGGCGTCGTCGCCCTGATCGGCGCGCAGCTGCCCCGCGGACGCGAACGCGCTCGCATTTGCCGGATCGACGAGCGCCGCGGCGAGGTGCTCCACGAGCGCGTCCTCGAGGCGATCCTGCGCCTGATACACCGTGCCCAGATCGAGATGGGCCTGGGCGGACCGCGGCGCCAGGGCGACGCGGCGCTCGTACGCCTTCGCGGCGGCGTCGAGATTCAGCGCCGAGTGCTGGAGCCGGCCGATCGCCGCATACACGATCGACGCCCCCGCCGCCGGCGCCGCGCGCGCGGCCGCCTCGTACGCCGTAAGCGCGGCCGGCAGGTCGGCGCCGTCCTCGTTCAGCCGCCCCAGCCGCCAGTACGCCTGGCCCGACGACGGGTAGCGGCGCACCGCGTCGGTCAGGACGGCGTGCGCAGCCTCGAACTGCCTCGACGCCACCAGCGCGTCGGCCTTCGCGAGGCGCGCGCGCTCGTCGGATGAATCGAGTGAGGCGGCCGTTCGCAGGCTGGCGAGCGCCTCGGGATACCTGGCCTCGGCCAGGAGACGAAACCCGGCCACGTAGGCGGCCGGCGCGAAGAGCGGCGCTTCCACCGAGGCGTCGTCGAGCAGGTCGAGTGGAAGCCCCGCCAGGTCGGTGGCGGCGGCCGGCCCGCCGATCGCGGCTTTCAGCAGCACGTCGAGCGACGCGGCGCGATCGGGCGCGACCTTGCCGCCTCTGGTGGCGCGCAGATACTGGTAGGCGATCGCCGCCGACCCCGGCTCGAGGCGGCGCGCGGCGGCAAACGCTGCGGCGGCCGCGGCGTTCTGATTCAGCTTCGTGCGCCCGAGGCCGCGCAGCATGTGCGTCGGCGCGAACGCCGGATCGAGCGCGGCGGCGCGATCGAGATGGACCAGCGCCTCGGTCAGCCGTCCCCGCTCCAGATAGGCGGCGCCGAGCGTGGCGCGCATGCGCGCGGCTTCGGCCGGCGCCGCGGCGGCGATGGCGCCCTTGAATCCCGCCTCGACGCGCGCGACGGCC
The DNA here is from genome assembly GCA_036004405.1 of Vicinamibacterales bacterium. GTDB lineage: Bacteria > Acidobacteriota > Vicinamibacteria > Vicinamibacterales > UBA2999 > DASYRM01. The sequence goes on along the minus strand of DASYRM010000067.1, from coordinate 25,593 downwards.
GCGTCCCACTGCGCCAGCGCGGTGGCCATGGCGTCGAGCGACGATCGCAGCGCGGGCCCGTCCTGACCGGCGGCTCCGCTAACCGCCTGCGACAGGTCGATCAGCGCGCGCACGAAGTCGTCCTTGGCCTGGGCCGCCGCCGTCGCAGGAGCGCACAGCAGCCAAACGAGGCCGGCGGCCACAGCGAAACGTCGGGCACGCGCGCGCGACATCACCGCCATTGTATGTAGAGGCGGACCTTCACGCGGCAGGCGGACCTTCCAGGTCCGCCTCTACGTACGCGACGAGGGCCGCCCGGCGGCGGCCCTCGTGTGATACGCGGCGCGACCCGTCTACCAGTCGATGCCGAAGTTGAGGCGGAAGATCCGCGGCAGCAGCACCTGCGTCGGCGCGGGCCAGGTCGAGTTGGTCGCCCCGAGCAGCGCCCCGTACGCGAGGTTGTCGTTGGAGTTGAACAGGTTGACGATGTCGAGGCTGACGTTCGACCGCGTCCGCCCAAAGCGCAAGATCTTTCCAACGCGCATGTCCACCTGATCGATACGGTCGCCGTACGCCGAATACGGAGCGATCAGCGGTACGGTCACGTTCGGCACGGCCGCCAGCGGCCGGCCAAGTGTGGCCAGAATCGTCGGGTCGTTGGGCTGGTAGATGGCATCCGCGCGCAGCACCGCGCCGGGGCGACTGCTGAGCGTGCCGCTCACCTGCACGTCCACCTTCGGCACGAGGTAGCTCGCGTTCGCCTTGTAGGTGGTCAAGAACGGCTCCACCTGGCGGCAATAGGGGTTGAGCAGCATCGGCAGGCCGACGGCGCCCACACCGGCGTACGGAGAAACGGCAATGCCCTCCGGAGCCTTGTCGCGGATGCCGCAGAAGTCCTCGACGAGGCGGCCGGTACTGGTGCCGCCCTGGATGTTCAGGCCGGCTGCCAGTCGCGCGGTGAACGTCACGTCGAAGCCGTCCCAGTGGCGGTCGTAGTCGCCGTAATCTTTCGCCCCGGTACGCAGGTTGTTGGCGGCGCGGGCCGCACCGGCCGGGGTGATGTTGTAGAGGCTGCTGATCGTGTAGCCGCCGCCGTTCGGCAAGCGCGGATCGGTCGGCGCCACGACGCTGAACTGCCCGTACTCCGACGGAGCGACGGCGAGGTTGTCCGTGACGTCGACGCCGTCGTAGATCGGCCACCAACGCCGGTAGTACCCGACTTCGGCAGACACGCGCGGCAGCAGCTCCTGCTGCACCGACACGCCGAACTGCCAGTCGTTCGGGCGCGCCTTCCAGCCTCCGAGAATCGACGGATCCATCACGGTGGCCGCCCGGTTCTTGCCGTAGTTCGCGTCGCCCTGACCGCACAGATCTCCGCCGGTCGCGCGGTTGTCCTGGATGGCCGCGTTCAGCAGGTCGCAGTCCACCACCCAGTTGCCGTTCGAGTCGGTCCACGGGCGAGCCGCCAGGGAGACGATGTTCTGCGCCGGATTGGCAAACACATAGCGGCCGTCGTTCGACGCCGGATGCAAATAACGTCCGAGATTCGCCTTCAACGACGTCTTGCCCGTGCCGAAGATGTCGTAGGCGACCCCGATACGCGGGCTGAGATCGAGATACGCGTCGATACCCTTCGTCTCCTGCATCACGAATTCGCTCGGCCACCACACGTCCTTGGGGATCGTCTGCTGGGGGTACTTACTGTAGGCGCGGTCGAAGCGCAGCGCCCCTTGCAGCGTCATGCGGCCGCGCGTGTACTGGTCCTGCGCGTAGAACGCCGCATAGCCGGTGCGGACCTTGCGGCCCCACGGTCCGGCCTGGATGGTCACCTGGTTCGCGACGCCGTATCCCTGCTGGAGACCCGTGAGCGGATTGATCCCGGCCCCCAGCCGGTAGGTCATGCGCTGGCTGTTCGTGATGATGTCGAACAGGTTGTCGTCGTCCTTGTGGTACGCGCCCATGTACCCGAACTTCATCGTGTGCGAACCGGTCACGTAGCTGGCGGCGCCGTTCCAGGTGTTCGCCCAGATGTAGCCCGTGGGCCAGTTCGATGAACGGTACTTGAGGCCACCGGCGACGGTCAGGCCGCCGGACGTGGCGCCGCTCACACGATTCCCGTTGGCGTCGAAGAACTGCGTCGTCTGCTCCTGCGCGCGGATCAGATTCGTGGTCGGGTTGCCGGGACGCTCGGTATAGCCCCACTGCGACAGGTAGATGCCGTAGCCGGCCTCGAGCAGGAGCTTACTGGTCACGGTTCCCGTGTACTTCACCTGGCGCACGCTCTGGTGCGTGCTGGCGAAGTCTCCGGTCTCCGGCGAGTTGGGACCCGGGCCGAAGAAGCCGTTCACCTGGCTGCCGCCGTAGATCCAGCCGTCCTTCTGCGAGTTGCAATGGTCGTCGTCAGCCCAGCCGGCGTTCGTGCAGTTCGGCTGCTCATCCCAGAACACCATCAGCTTGTTCTTCGGCGTGATCTGCGTTGTGAGGCGAAGCGAGGCGATCTTCCGATGGTTCTCGAGGCGCCCTTGGCGCGTGAGGTCCGGATCGTAGGTCCACTTGTTCGGATCGCCGGCATTCTTGTTGGCGAAGATGCCCTGCTGCGCATCGGCCCCGTCCACGGCGCGGTAGTTGAAGAAGAACCACAGGCGATCGCGCTTGATCGGGCCGCCGAGCGACGCCTGGTAGTCGCGTGTCAGCAGCTGCGGCGAGAAGCGGCCCAGCACGCTGGTCTGCTTTTCGTCGAAGTTGTTCCCCTGCATGTCCGCGTTGTAGCCCGAGAAGAGCGCCGTGCCGCTGAACGTGTTGCCGCCCGACTTCGGGATGACCGTCATCTGCGGACCGCCCGTCTCGGCCTCGCCGAGGTTGCCAGAGATGCTGAAGGTGACTTCCTGCGCGTTCTGGATGTCGGGGATGTAGCCCGACACGCCGGCGCCGCCGCGCGACGCGCCCGTGTTGATGCCGTCGAGTGTCAGGCGCCCGTCCTGTGCGTTGCCGCCGTGCGCGGTGAAGAGCAGCATGCCGGGGCGCAGCTGCGCCTGGCCGTTGCCGGCCACGACGCCCGGGGCAAGCTGCAGCACGTCGTTGTACGACCGCGACGTCGGCAGCGTCTGCAGGATGTCGCCGTCGATCACCTGCTGGCGTCGTGCGCTGTGCGTGTCGACGATGGGCGACTCGCCGGTCACCGTCACGGTTTCCTGCAGATCGCCGACCTTGAGATCGGCGTTGATGCTGGCGGTGATGGCCGCGGTAATCTGCACGTCCTCCCGCCGGACGGTGTTGAAGCCCGGCAGCGTGAACGTGATCGTGTAAGTGCCTGGAGGCAGCGCAACGATGCTGTACTGTCCAGTGTCATTCGTCGTGACCGAGCGGACTTTCTCGATCAGCGCCGAGCTCGACGCCTCGACCGTGACCCCCGGGAGCACGGCTCCCGACGCATCCTTCACGGTTCCGGCAATAGTGGCGGAGTCCTGGGCGAAGGCCCCGGCCGGCGCCAGAAGCACAGCCAACACGACCACTGTCCTCACGAACCTGTACATGCCCCCTCCTGCAAACTTCCCGCTGGACGATTGTTTCGATATGCGAAATGGAATTCCGTAGCCGCAGAGGTTTTTACGCCTTAGGGGGTAGACTGTCAAGGCATTCGGCGCATAAGTGGCGCAACAGTGACGGGGGAACCGGGGCGATGAAGGCGTTCGCAGGCGTGATTCTGAGCGTGGTGGTGGCCGTGATGCTCGCCACCTACGGGGTGGGGGCCCAACAGGGGGGCGGCGGACAGGGCGCCCAGGGGCAAGGCGGCGGTCAGGGCCGTGGAGGCGGGGGCCGCCAGGGCGGCGGGGGAACCCAGGACGTGCTCGGCGGCGTCGGAACCGGAAGGGCCAACGCGGGGCCAGCCAAGCCGGCGCCGCGCAATGCGGCCGGCCGCGCGCTGCTCGGCGGCGCTGACACGAAGGACAAGGGCGTGTGGCTGCCGGTCTTCGGCATCCTCGACCCGATCGCGCCGTACAAGACCGTGCCCTTCCAGCCCTGGGCGAAGGCGTTGTACGACATGCGGCAGACCAACGAGCTCGAGCCGCACACGCGCTGCAAGCCGTCGGGGTCGGCCCGGGAGTTCCTGACGCCGTACGGCGTCGAGTTCGTGGAACTCAGCGAGACGCAGCGCGTCTACATCTTCGACATCGGCGGTCCGCACACCTTCCGCACCATCTACATGGACGGGCGCTCGCACCCCGCCAATTTCACGCCCACCTACTATGGGCACTCAATCGGCTGGTGGGAGGGTGACACGCTGGTGGTCGATACGACCGGCTACAACGAGCGCTTCTGGCTCGATCGCCGCGGGCTGCCGCACACCAGCCAGATGCACACGATCGAGAAGTTCACCCGCACCAACCAGGCGGCGATCGCCTACGAGATCACCGTGGACGACCCGGGCGCCTACACGGCGCCGTGGACCGGCAAGTTCAACCTGCGCTGGGAAGCCGGCACCGAGCTCTTCGAGTACATGTGCCAGCAGGCCAACTACGCGACCGAACTGATGGTCGGGAGTGGCGAAACCGGCGTGGGCAAGACGACGAACGTCGTTCCGTAGCCCCAAGGCCTAAGGTCTAAGGCCCAAAGTCTCGAGCGCCGCACGCGCTTGCGGCATCTCCGGGGCAAGTTGGACCGCATGCTCGAGATACGGCCGGGCGTCCCTCGCCTTTCCCTGCTGGAGCAACACGACGCCCAGGTTCGTGAGCGCGCTCACGTTCTCGGGGTCGTCGTCCACCAGCCGCCGCAGCTGCTCGGCGGCCTCGCGCGGGCGCCCCATGCGCACGAGCAGCGGCCCCAGGTTGCCGCGCGCGTCGGCGTGGCCGGGATCGAGCGCCAGCGCGCGGCGGTACTCACGCTCGGCTTCGGGCAGCCGGCCGGTCATCGACATCAGCAGTCCCAGGTTGTAGTGCGTGGTCGCGTCGTCGAGCCCCGCGAGCGATCGCCGGAAGTAGCCCTCCGCTTCCGCGGAACGGCCCATCGCGCTCAGACAGCTCCCGATGTGCGCCAGGCCCAGATAGTCGCCGGGCACCATATCCGCGTACTTCAGGAACAGGGTCAGCGCCTCATCGTTGCGATTGAGGGCGCGGAGCACGCGGGCGAGCTTCAGCACCGCGTCGGGATTGCCCGGGTCGAACTCCACCGCGCGCCGAACCAGGTATTCACTCCAAGGGGCATTCACGGTCAGCGTCGCCTCCGACGCCACGCGCAGCAGCAGCGTGCTGTTGCGTGACTGCCGCGTGAGCCCGTCCACGATCGGATCCATGAAGGGCGTGAACCCTGGACGCTTCCCCGCCTGGTAGACCGCACGCGCGGCGTCGGGCTCGCGTCCGAGCGCGCGATAGCTGTCTGCCAGGAGCCGGAACGCCGGGCCGAATGACGGCGTCGCCGCCGCCACCCGCTCCAGGACCTCGCGCGCGCCCGACGGATCGTTGGTCACGAGCGCCACGCGCGCGAGGCCGAGCGAGGCGTAGGCGGCAAGCGGCACCTCGGCCACATGCGCCGGTCCGTCACCGGCGGGATCGGCATCGGGAGCCGGCAGCGTCGCGGCGCGACGCCACGCCTCGGCGGCCGCATCGTAGCGCGCGGCCTTGAACTCGGCGTCGCCGAGCCGCAGCCATACGGGCGCGAAGTCGGGAGCGGCGCCCGCGATCGTCCGCAGCCGATCCGGCAGCCGCTCGTCGCCGCCGAGCTCGACGTCGATGAGGGCGCGGGCATAGCGCCAGCGCCACCCATCGTCGAGCGGCGCCAGCGCCAGATAGCAGCCTGCCGCCGCATCGAAGAGCAGATCCGCGTGGTAGGCGCTGCAGAGGGCGCCGACGGCGACCGCCGAACCCGGCTGGCGTGCCGCCTCGGCGTAGGCGCCGCGCACGTGCGCGGCCACGGCCGGTGTCTGCCCCCCGAGGTCCGGCAGGGGTGGCAGCGCCGTGCGGCCGCCCGCGCCGATCCAGCCGCAGCCGGCGGCGGCCACACCGGCCGCGAGCGCGGCCGCGGCGCGCGGTAACCACCTTGCGCGAGCCCGGTATTCCCCGGTGTTGGTGTGCAAAACACCGGCCCTGCACGTTGACGTGAACAGAGGCATGACGCGCGTGTCAGCCGAGAGAGGGTCCCATGACGACCAGCGAGGCTCCGCCACCCACTGCCGCCCAGGCTCCATTCGCTCGCCTCCTGCTCGCCGTCGCGCTGCTGCTGGCCGCCTGTCCGCTGGCGCGCGCCGAGACGGCGCCGCGCCCAGCGATTCGCGTCGCGCTGGCGCCGGTGATCGTGGACCGCATGAGCGGCATCGCCTGGCGGGCGATGACCGACGAGTGCAACGCGATCTGGGCACCGGAGGGGATCGCGCTCACGTGGTCGGGCGCGGGCGTCGGCGCCGACGTCGTGCTGCCGCTCATCTTCGACCATCGCCAGCTGAAGAAGCACGACCCCAAGACGGGCGACGCCTTCGGCGTGACGTTGTTCGCAGGGCGGTCACAGCGCATCCTGGTATCGATCGACCGGGCCCGCGAAGTCATCGGGCTCCGGCGCGGGCTGGCCGATTCCAACAACGCCACCACGCTCGACATCGCGATGGGCACGTTGCTCGGCCGCGTGGTGGCCCACGAGATCGGCCACGCGCTGCTGCTCACCCTGGCCCACGCCACCGAGGGCCTGATGCGCGCGCACCTCGACGCGGACGACCTCAGGCCGGCGCTCGACGGCCAGTTCGCGCTGGTGGCGCCCGACCGGCACCGGCTCGCCGTGCGCTTCTCGCACTCCGCCGCGCGCGAGCCGGTCCCCGCCACCTTCACTTGGACGGATGCGCCGCCTGCTCCTTCTCGGCTACGCGCGCAGCGCTGAGGATCCCGCGCAGACCTTCGTTGCCCTCGTGGCACGCATACTCGAAGATCGGGTGCTCGTCGTCGCGCGTGAGCCGCATGCCGAACGTCCACGGCTTTACCCACGTGGTGGCATCGTCGAAGGTGATTGACCATTCGATGGTGTTCTTCGACGTCGGCCGGAAGCGCTCGATCGTCTTCAGCTTGCTCGAGGCGCCGCCGAAGGCCGACGCCTCGATGTAATGCGAGCCTTCGACGACCAGCGTGTCGCCCTCCCAGTGCCCACGCGAGTCGCCCATGTACGACTGCATCGGCCCGGGGAGCTGCTGGTGGCCGTCGAGCGGGATGACGCGCGTGTCGTGCACCATCTCGTAGCGGATGGCCACCACGCCGGGCCCCTGCACGATCTCGTAGGAGTTGCCGTAGATCGCCGGCATCATCGACCCCGGCACGCCGCGCGTGATGCAGCGCACGTAGAGCGTCAGGTCCTTCGGGCTGTCGAACGGCCCGGTGTAATAGCCGTCGCCGCCACGGCGCGCCGCCTTCACCGCCGCCGCGCGCTTCTTCGCCTCGTCGGTCGTGGCCGGCATCTTGTAGTCCGGGGCGTCCTGGATCATCCAGGCGCGGCTGTTGCTGGCGTTGTAGTTCTCGTACCAGTGTTTTGGTCCGGCGCCGGTGTTCTCTTCCTGCGTGCCGCCGATGACCTCGGCCGTCTGCTCGGCACGCGCCGCCCGCTGCTTGACCAGCGCGGCGAGCTCTTCCGGCTTCACGTCCTCGAGGCGGTGGTCCGCGAACTCCGCCGGGCGCTCCATCGGGATGCCGCTTTCGTTGCTGTTGGTGTAGGTCCCCTGGAGATCGGGGTCGCCCCACGGCGTACGCGGAACCGCGTGCGATTGCGCGCCGACGGCGGCGGTGAAGAGCGCCATCACTCCGGCGACCACCAGTGTTCGAGTCACGACTTTCATGGTTGCTCCTGCGTCCACAATGTCACGCGGCCCAGTCGATCATACGGCCGCGAGATGTGCATGCCGCCGGTCACGGCGTCGGGCCGGCCGTCGCCGTCCAGATCGCCGGCATCCACGGTATTCAGGTGGGTCGGCGACGACGCGACGTCGTGCCGCGTGAATCCCAGCTTCCCGTCGTTCTCCAGCCACACCAGGCTTGCCGCCTTCGGGTCGTTCCAGTCGTTGTTGGCGGTCACGAGCAGCACGTCGAGATCGCCGTCCCCGTCGAGGTCCGCCGCCTGCGGGCTGGTGGCGCCCTGCAGGCTGATGATGCGGTGCAGCTCGAACCGGAACTGCCCCTGGTTCTCGAGCCACTGCACGCCCTGCCAGGGGCGGCTGTTGGGCGGCGCATATTCGAACGCGTCGCCGTTCGCGTACAGGATATCGGGATCGCCGTCGCGATCCAGATCGACCATCGTGATCCAGCTCGAGCCGAAGTCGGGATTGGTGGACCCCCAGACGAGCCGCGGCGTGAACCGGCCGTTGCCGCCGTTGACGAAGGCCCAGATCTCCTCCCACTCCTGGCTGATCAGCGTGAGGATGTCCTGGCGGCCGTCGCCGTCGAGGTCGGCCGGCACGGCGTTGATGCCGCCCGAGAGGCGCTGCAGCACGTGCGGGGTGAACCGCCAGCCGCCGGTGTTTTCCAGCCAGCTCGTCTCTCCGTCGTCGTAGCCGAATCCCGCGACGCTGACATCGAGGTCGCCGTCGCCGTCGAGATCGGCGGCACGCGCATCGGCAACCCGGGCCACCTGGCCGACGAGCGTACGCACGGTGAAACCCTGGCGGCCGTCGTTCTCGAGCACCAGCACCGCGCCGATCCGTGCGTTGTTCGGGTGCAGGAAGCCGAGCGAGGCGACGAGTACGTCCAGGTCGCCGTCGCGATCGATATCCACGGCCTGAGCATGCGCGGGCGCGCGCACGGGCGCCAGCGTCTGCTCGGCAAAGGTGCCGCGCGGCGACTGCCGCACCCACGCCACCAGGTTGCGGAAGGCGTCGCAGACGAGGACGTCCTGGAGACCGTCGCCGTCGAGGTCCGCCACCGCCACGTGCGAGATCATCGGGCGCTCCTCGCCCTGCGGGCCGAGGCCGATGGGCCGGCCGGTCAAGAGCGGACGCCCGGCCGCAGCGGCCGCCGGCCGCTTCGACGGCGCTGGCTGCGTCCCGCCGCCGCACGCTGAGATGGAGATCACGGTCGCCGCGAGGACGGCCGCGACGAGCCGGACGCGCAAACTACGGCGACTGCGTCGAGGGGCGGGCCGAAGCCGCTGCCGGCTTCGCCGCGGCGTCCGGTGCCAGCTTCTTCAGGATGGCGGCCGCGCCCTCGCGGACGACGCCGCCGCGGCCGCCGCGGCCGCCGGCACCGTTGGCGATGTCGAGGGCCGTGAGCCCCGCCTTGTTCTTGGTGAGCGTTGCGCCGCGCGACACCAGGAGCTCCACGACGGGCTCGCCGCGGCCGACGGCCCCGTGCAGCGCCGTCTGGCCGGCGGTGTTGAACGCATTGACGTCCACGCCGCGGTCGAGCAGCAACCTGCACGCGTCGACGGCGCCCTCGGGCGTCGGCACGACGATGCGGATCGCTTCGCCGCGCAGCCCGCCGTAGCCAAGGCCGGCGGCAATCATCAGCGTCGTGGTGCGGTCCGGCAGCGTGGCGAACGGATCGGCGCCGCCGTCGAGCAGCGCCTTCATCGCCGCGATGTCGTTGGTCCTGGCCGCGCGCATCAGCGGCGTCGTACCCTCGCCGAAGTTGAGCGTGGTGCCGGCGTCGTGGTGACGCTTGAGCGGCGTCCGCTTGAGGCGCGCGTTCGGGTTGGCGCCCTTGGCGAGCAGCCTCTTCACCACGTCGATGGCGTCGAGCTGGTCGAGGAAGATCGGCGTGGGACGCCCCTGCGTCCACTGGATGCTGTTCATGTCGACGGCCGCGTAGAGCGGGCCCTCGCCCGCCAGGTCCACCACGTTGGGATCCGCGCCCTTGTCGAGCAGCGTCGCCGCCAGGTCGAAGTGCGAGTTGATGATCGCGAAGACGAGGGCGGTCGTGCCGATGCCCTTGTCGACGCTGGCCGCCTCGTCGCCCTTGAGCGGGACGTCGGTCTCCGGCAGCGCCACGGCGTTCGGGTTGGCGCCGAGCTCCACCAGCGCCTTCGCCGCTTCGGTCGAGCCCTGCCGCGCCGCGAACATCAGCGGCGTCCAACCGCCGCGAGGGAGCGGCGAGTTCGGTCCGCCGCTGCGGGGGAACTCGAGCACGGGGGCGTCGAGCACGGTGGACCGGGCGTTGACGTCGCCGCCGGCCTTGGCCAGCGCGCGCACCACGCCGGCGTGGTCTTCCGACGCCGCCCACATGATGGCCGTCTCGCCGAACCACGGCTCGCGGGCGCTGACGTCGGCGCCGCGCGCGATGAGGCGCGACACGGTCTCGACGTTGCCGGTCCGGGCGGCCGTCATGATCACCGGCTCGCCGGCCGCGGTGCGCGCGTCCGGATCGGCGCCGCCCTCGAGCAGCGCTTCGAGGACTCTGACGCTGCCGTTGGTGGCCGCCAGCGTGATCGGCGCGATGCCGTAGCGGTTGGCCGCCTTCACGTTGGCGCCGGCACGTATGAGCTGCGTGACGAGGTCGAGCGCGTCCGCCTCTACGGCGTAGTGGAGCGCCGTGGTGCCGTCGGGTGCGGGCTTGTTGACGTCGGCCTTGGCGCGCAGCAGCGCGCGCACGGCCTCGCGATCGCCGCGCTTGACGGCGTCGACCAGCGAGGGGGCCGGCCCTGCCGCCGACAGACCCGCGACGGCGGCCAGGACCAGGATGAGCGTACGAGCAGACCGATTCACGACCCCGCCGTCTCTCTTACAGCGCGAACGCGCCGGTGCTGACACCGAACTTGTCGAGCTCGGCGCCGTACTTCTGCGCCACCGTCAGCATCACGTTGGCCAGCTGGGTGCCCTTGGGCGCCGCCATGTGCCGGTTGCCGGTAAAGGCGCCCGCGCCCTTCCCTACCATGAGGTACGGCACGTCGAGCGGCGAGTGCGTGTTGCTGTCGCTCATGCCGCTGCCCCACAGGATAGTCGAGTGGTCGAGCAACGAGCCGTCGCCATCCGGCGTGTTCTTCATCCGGTCCAGGAAGCGGCTGAAGAGCTCGATCTGCCACGTATTGAGCTTCACGAGGAGCGCCAGCTTTTCGGGCTCGTTCCCGTGGTGTGACACGTGATGCCACGGTTCGTTGAAGCCGAGATTCGGGAACACCAGCTGGCTCGCCTCGCGGTTCAGCATGAACGTGAAAACGCGCGTCAGGTCGGCTTCATAGGCCAGCGCCATCAGGTCGAACATCACCGACGCGTGCTCTTCCCACGACTCGGGGATCCCGACCGGCGCCTGCGGCAGGACGAGCTCCGTCGCCGCTTTCTTCTCGGCGCGCTGGATGCGCGTTTCGACCTCGCGGACGTGATCGAGATACTGATCGAGGCGCACACGATCGCGGGCGCCGAGCCCCTTCTCGAGCGACGCCACGTCGCCGCGCACCGAGTCGAGAATGCTGCGGTTCTGACGCATGCGCATCAACCGGTCGTCGGGCGAGCCCGGCCGGCCGAACATGCGCTCGAACACCACGCGCGGGTTGGTCTCCATCGGCATCGGCTCGGTGGGCGACTTCCACGAGATGGTGCTCATGTAGGCGCAGCTGTAGCCGACGTCGCAGGCGCCCACATAGCCGCTCTGGTCTTCGGTGGCGATCTCGAGCGACTTGAAAACGGTGTCCTTGGCGATCTGCCCGGCGATGATCTGATCGAGCGAGGTGCCGGCGATGAAGTCCTCGGCTTCCGTGCGCTTCGGCGCGGCGCCGGTGAGCCAGGTGCCGGTGCTGACGGCGTGCGTGCCCTGCAGCGGCCGGTCGATGTTCGACACCACGTTGACGTAGTCCCGGAACTTCTCGATCGGCTTGAGAATCGGGCTGAACTCGAACCCGACGCCCGTGGTCGGCGGTGTCCAGTGGCTCGGCCGCTCGCCCATCGGCACGAAGATCGCGCCAAACCGCTTCGTCGGCGTCGCGGCGGTGAGGGCCGTCCTCGTGAGGGCCGGCACCATCGCGTCGAGCAGCGGCAGCGACAAGGTGGCGCCGATGCCGCGCAGCACCGTTCGACGGGACACGGAAGATTTCGAGATGAACATGACGCGCTCCTCTATCTACCGGGATTGAGGCCTGCAACGAGCGGTTCAGTACTGGGAGACTTCAGTCGCTTCTGGAACTCGACGCTTCGCACCACGCCCAGGACGATGGCCGAGAAGCGGTACTGATCCTGTTCGGATTCACGGACGATGGCGCGCACCGAGGGCATGTCGGTGGCCGTCAGGCCACGCCCCAGCGCATACGTCATCAGCCGCTCGGTCAGCGTGCGCACGAAAGTCGACGGCTCGCGCAGCAGCGCCTGCCGCAGTTCCACCACGCCGTTGATTTTCGTGCCGTCCACGAGCTGACCCGATGCGTCCACCGGCGTGCCGCGGGTGCCGCCGTCGCGCGTGCGCCACGCGCCCGTGGCGTCGAAGTTCTCGAGCGCCAGGCCGGCGGGGTCGATCATGCGGTGGCAGCTGGCGCACGCCGGGTTGCGGCGGTGGTTCTCCATGCGCTCGCGCACCGACTTCGGCTTGGCGGCGCCGGCTTCCTCTTCAAAGGGCGGCACCACGTCGGGCGGCGGCGGGGGCGGCGTGCCGAGCACGTTCTCCAGCACCCACTTGCCACGCAGCACCGGCGACGTGCGGTGCGCGTGCGAGGTGACCAGCAGGATGGCGCCCTTGCCGAGCAGCCCCTTGCGCGCCTCGTCGGCGAGCGTGATGCGGCGGAAGTGGCTGCCGTAGACGTTGGGAATGCCGTAGTGCTTCGCCAGCCGCTCGTTGACGAACGTGTAGTCCGCCGTCATCAGGTCGAGCACGTTGCGATCCTCGCGCAGGATCGAGGCAAAGAACATCTCGAGCTCGGTGTCGAGGGCCCGGCGCAGGTTGTCGTCGAAGTCGGGGAACTCGTGCGAGTTCGGCTGCTTGTTACCCAGGTTGCGCAGCTGCAGCCACTGCCCCACGAAGTTGTCCACCAGCGACTGCGCTTTCGGGTCGGCGAGCATCCGCCGCACCTGCCGCTCGAGCGTCTGCGGCTCGTGCAGGCGGTGGCGCGCGGCCAGCGTCAGGAGCTCCTCGTCCGGGATGCTGCTCCACAGGAAGAAAGACAGGCGCGACGCGAGCTCCGCGTCGTTGAGCGCGTAGACGGCGCCCGCCGCGACGCTGGCGGGATCCCGCTCGACCCGGAACACGAACTTGGGGCTGGCAAGCAGCCGGCGCAGCGCCAGGTCGATGCCGGACTCGAAGCTCTTGCCGTCGGCGCGGCCGCGTCGGAAGAAGTCGAGCAGCACCTGCTGGTCGTCGGGCGTGAAGTCGCCGCGATAGGCGCGGCGCCCGAGCGTGCTCAGGATGCGCGTCGCGCAGGGCTCCTCGTCGCCAGCGTCCTTGGGCCTGCACACGAAGATTCGGCGACGGCTCGGCGTATCGCCAGGTCCGGTGGGATGAAACGGACCGGTGAAGATGATCTGATCGATGTGCGGGTAGCCCGAGAAGTCGATCGTGTCCGACGAGCTGCGCACGTAGTTCTGCAGCCGCCGCGTGTTGAGCGCGTGGGTCTTCTCGAGGAAGGCGATGGTGATGTGGCGCGGCCCGGCCTTGAGCGGCACGCGTGCGGTGAACCGGCCGTCCACGTCGTTTCCGGTCGTAGTGGGGTTCTCGCTCGATGCGGCGATCTCCTTGTCACCCCCGAAGGACGCCAGGTGCACCCGCTCACCGTCCACGGCAATCTCGAGCTGCTGCGGATATTCGAGGCCTCGCATCGTGCCGAGGTTGGTGCGGAACAGCCTCACTTCGAACTGGTACTCGCCGTCGAGCGGCAGCGTCAGGTCGAGCGCCTGTCCGCCAACGGTACCGATGGGCATGCCCTCGACGTGCTTGTCCTGCGAGGCATCCTGCCGCACGCGGAACAGCTCGCCCACCGGCGGGAGCTTGGGGTCGCCAAGCGCCAGCGCGGTGACGCGCTCGGCCGCCGTGAGGTAGCTCTCGAGCAGCACCGGCGACACGCCCAGCACGTCCGCGTTGTTGTCGAACCCTCCGCTCGAGTCGTCGGCCGGCAACATCGTGGACGCTTCGATCCGGAGATCGAGCAGATCGCGGATGGCGTTGGCGTACTCGGCGCGGTTGAGGCGATGCGCCAGCGGCCGGCCCGGATTGGGCGACGCCAGCGCGGCGCGATCCAGCGTCGTCTCGAGCCACGAGACCAGCGCGGTGCGCGCGTCGGCGGCGGGGCGCGGTACGCCGGCTGGCGGCATCATGCCGCCGCGCACCTTGCGGATCACCTTTTCCCAGATCTCGGCGTGCGCGGGCGCGTCGGCGACGCTGACGGCGTCGAGGCTCAGGCCGCCGGTCTTCAACCGCTGGTTGTGGCAGGTGACGCAGTAGGTGTCGAGCGTGGCCTTGAGATCCGCGGCGGGAGCCGCGGCCGGCGCCGGCGGCCGCGCGGGCGCCGCCTGCTCCAGCGCGCGCGGCACCTGCGTGGCCCAGGCCACGCTGAGACCCCAGACGACGACGGCGACAGCCCCTCGGCGCACAGATGTCATCTCGCGAGGCTCCGCCTCGCTCGCGCAGTGTTTAATTGCCCGCCCTCCGGGCGGGCGGCTATTGGCATAGCGGCACCACGCAGATCGAGTTCAGCGTGCGGCCCGGCGCCGGCACCGGCAGTCCGCGATCCTGCATCAGCTTCCGGATCAGCGTGGCGGTCTCGGGACGCTCGACCGCCGACTGCACGCCGACGCGCACCAGCCCCTCGGCGTAGTCCACCGCCTGGAACGTCACGCCCGCGATGGTGGCGCCCGGAATGTGCGTGTCGCGGCTGCCGCGATCCCGCGTGTCGAGCTTCGCGCCCCGATCGACGAGCAGCCGTACTACGTCGGGCCGGCCCTTGAGCGCCGCGCCCATGAGCGGCGTGCGCCCCTCGTTGTTCGCGTGGTTCGGATCGACGCCGAGGTCGAGGAGCAGGCGGACCGCTTCCAGGTTTTCGGCCGGTGAGCGCTCGTAGGTCACGCCGTCCACCCAGCCGATGCCCGCCGACGCGGTCAGCGCCGAGTCGCCGTTGGCGGTCACCGCTTTGGGATCGGCGCCCTTCTCGAGGAGCACCTTCATCAGCGCGACGTCGCTCGACTGGCTGGCCCGGATGAACGGCGTGGCGCCGTCCTCGAAAAACCACTGCATCGTGAAGATGGTGCGCGTCAGCGTGTTGTCTTTCACCTTCGCGTTGGGATTGGCGCCCTTGGCGAGGAGCGCCTTGATCAGGTCGAGGTGGTCGGCGTCGGGTTTCGGCACCGGGTAGTCGCCGCCCTCGATGTTGCGGTTGTCGACCGCGAGATAGAGCGGAGTCCAGCCGCCCTTGTTGGCGCGGTTGGCGTCGGCGCCGCGCTCGAGCAGCAGCATCGCCAGCCGGTAGTTGCGGTTGTTGACGGCCGTGAGCAGCGGAGTCCACCCGTACTCGGTGGCCTGGTTGATGTCGGCGCCGGCGTCGAGCAGCTGGCGCGCCGACTCGAGATCGCCCTCGCGCGCCGCGAACGTCAGCGCCGTGAGACCACCGCCGCCGCTGCCGACGAGGCCGGCCACGATCACTTCGCTGTCGTCGTTGTCGTCGCCCGCCGCCGCCGCGGCGGCTGCGCCGCGACCAGCCGCGGGAATTGCCGCCGGCGCCGCGGGCGGCTGCGCGCCGCCAGCGCCGGTGCCCCGAGCCCGGTTGGGTGTGAAGGCGTTGCGCGACGCCCCCAGGTCGATGCCGTTCTCATACTCCCATTCGAGCTGCTGCTCGTAGGTGTGGCCCGCCTGCTGCGCGCGCACGCGCCGCTTCTGCGCCTCTTCCACCGCGCGCGTGTTCACCCGCGGCGCGAGGTAGTTGCGCGGCAGCCCGGCGCCCCCCGACTTGGCGGCGTAGTCGGCGCCCGAGGCGAGTAGCACGCCCACGGCCTCCGAGTGCCGCTGCTCCACGGCCCACATCAGCGCCGTCGTCCCGCGCAGGCGCTCCTTGGCGTTGACGTCGGCGCCGGCTTCCACCAGCAGCTTCACCGCCTGCGGACGTCCGTTGCGCGCGGCGTACATCAGCATCGTCTCGCCGTTCGGGCCGACGGCCTTGGCGTCGGCGCCCGCCTTCAAGAAGCGATCGATGAGCGGCGTGCTGCCGTAGAGTGCCGCCATCGCCAGCGGCGAGATTCCGGTACGGTTGACGACGTTCGGCTTGGCGCCGGCGCGCAGAAGCAGATCCGCGGCCTCGGCGTCGTCGTTGAACACCGCCCAGTGCAGCGCCGTGGCGCCGTCACGTTGCGGCGCGTTGACGTCGGCCTTCTTCTGCAGCAGAGCCTTCAGCGCGGCGTGATCGCGGTTCATCACCGCGTCGGCCACGTCGCTTCCGGCGCCGCGCAGGCCGGCGGCGAAGACGGTGACAATCAGAAGACAGGCGCCCACCGCCCGAGTCGTGTTTCGCATATCGAAGTACTTGAGTCCAAAGGAGATCATACCGCCTTCGGCCGCCAGCCGCCCCCCGTAGACAGGGGAGGCGATGGCGCAAATCTCAGTCAGTTCCGAAGGCCAGGACGACGTTGCCTGGAGCCCCGCCGTCCACGGTATAGCCCGAGTTCACGAACACCATCCCGCCCCCGATGACCGGGCCTGGACCGTCCAGCGAGCCGCCGCGGGCCGGCACGCCGTTGACCGTCTCGTAGGTGCGAACGGTGTCGTAGTCCCATACGACGGCGCCGGTCGCGGCCGAGTAGGCGCGCAGATGCCCGTCGAGCGACCCCGCGAAGGCGGCGCCCGGCATGGCGCTCACAGCGCCAGACTGTGCCGGGCTGCAGCGGGGACGGGCGTCGCACGGCATCGGTGGCGTGTGCCAGACGCGGGCGCCATCGGTGAGTCGCAGGGCGAACATACCGCCGCCACGGTTGCGGTCGGCGTCGGTGAACTGGGTGTAGCTGAGCATGATGCGCCCGAGGTCCGAGAGCGCCACGTAGACGTTTTGCGCGTCGGCGGCTGATCCCCACTGCACGCCGCCCATCGAGCCGCCCTCACCCACGCGCGTCTCCCACAGGCGCGCACCCTCGCGATCCGGATCGACCGCGTAGACGTTGCCCGACTTGTGGCCGGCCACGAGCGCGCGGCGGCCGTTGCCGAGCGACACGAGGATGGGCGATGCGGCGAAGTCGAAGTCGGGTCCCTTCGCCTCGGGGCAGTTGGTCTTGTCTTCGAGACGGCACGCCGACACGTAGGCGTCGCGCGCGTGCACCTGGTGCGTCCACAGGATGCGGCCCGTCTCGAGATCCATCGCCATGAACGCATCGCTGGTGGCGGTGGGCGGATCGCTGTAGTTGTTGCCGGTCGTCACGTAGAGCGCGCGGCGCACGGGATCCACGACCGGGCTCGACCAGACGGGCGCTCCGGAGGGCCCCCACAACTGCACGCCCTTGGCGTTCTTGCGAACCGGCTTCGGTTCGTCGGGAATGGTGTAGCTCTTCCAGAGTTGCCGGCCCGTCGCCGCGTCGAGCGCCACGATGCTCCCGCGGAACTTGCAGCACTCGTAGTCGATGAGCGAGCCGACCCCTTCCTCGCTCGACGAGACCGGCACGTACAGCCGCCCGTCGTGCAGGACGGGCGACCCCGTGAGCCGCGCGGACGGATAGGTTTCGGCCGCCACTTTCCAGATGAGCGCGCCGGTGGCCGCGTCGAGCGCGTAGGCGCTGCCACGCGCATCGCCGAAGAACGCGCCGAAGCGCCCCGTCGCACCAAGCGGCCCGACGCTGACGGCGGTGCGTACGATAGTACCGGCATCGAAGGCCCAATAGACGCACCCCGTCTTGGCGTCCAGCGAGTAGACGTTGCCAGCAATGCTTCCGAAGAAGAGACGCCCGCCTGCGAGCGTGATGCCGGCCCACGACTGCACGTCGCCTGGCAGCCCGAAGGCCCACTTCAGTTTCAGCTTCGGCACGGCGGCCGCCGTGAGGCCCGCCGCTGGGCCCGCCTGGAAACGCGTGTTCGACGCGTTCTGGCCGAACCCGTTCCACGCGGGCAATGCCGGCGTCATCGTGAACGTGCCGCGACTGGCGGTGCACATCGCTTTCGCCGCCGGCGCAACGGAGAACGGCGTGCCGAAGCCGCGGCCGCTGGCGAACTCGGCAATGGCGCGCCGCTCCGCCGCGCTGCGCAGCTGCGTCATCGCCACCATCGGCCCGGCTTCCATCGCGTCGAGGATCCGCTGCGGGCTCATCGCCCGCAGCGCCTCGCGCGACGGCGCGCGATCGACCGCGGTGTCGTGACACGACGAGCACAGTTCCTTGTAGAGAGCGGCGCCGTCCTGCGCGGTGGCGACGGCGGGGACGGCCAGGGCGGCCAGCACGAGGAGGATGCGGATCAAGGTGGCTCTAGCTTACCGGTCAGTGAAGTTAGCGAGCCTCGCCAGTTTCGAAGAATCGGCGGGAGAGATCCTCGGGCAGCGTGCGCGCCTTGGGTGTGTCTCCCAGCACCATCACCGACGGCGCCTTCGGCATGAACGCCGGCCACGACGCCAGGCCCGGCCCGTTGGGATTGCCGCTGGTGGCAAAGCGCACCCAGTACGACGAGACGAAGGCGGCGAGGCGGCGATCGACGGGCGTCCACGGACGCTTCAGCAGCGCCAGGTTGGCAAACACGTAGGGCACCTCGCCGGTATGGAACGCGCCGTACTGGGGGTGCTCGGGCCAGGGGATCGCACGCTCGAAGTAGTAGACGTAGGCCGGCGTCTTCGACGTCTCGGCACGCTGCGAGACGAGCTGCTGCAGCGCCACGAGCGCGCCGTCGCGCGCGCTGCGCACCTGGGCGCGGGCGGCCTCGGCGTCGCTGGCGGCTGGATACAACCTGAGGAACTGTTCCGCCCGCTCGCCGAATCGCGTCCTCGCCTGATCGCGAAACGCCGCGGCGGTGGCCGTGCCGTAGCCGGCGAACGCGCTGCCCTCGTCGGCGTTCATGCCGGTGAGCAGCGGCACGTCCTGCTGCCGTCCGGTCGCGTACACCGCTTCGATGTCGTCGGTTAGCAACCAGCCGTCGATGACCGGTCCGAACCGCACCGGCGGCGCTCCGGCCACCGGCACGAGCAGCTCTCGCGCGGCGCGCGCGCGCAGCGCCATGAGCGACGCGGCGCCGTGCGCCTTGGCAAACGCCGCTCCCGCCTGCGCGGCCACCGTCCGCGACTGTGCCAGGCCCCGCGCCGACCCGACGCCGAACGACGCCAGCCCGCCGGGCCCGCTCTGCACGACGGCGCGATGGAAGAGCCCTCGGGTCCGTGGCGAGGCCGTCAGCAGATACACCGACATCGCACCGGCCGACTGCCCGGCAATCGTCACGTTGCCCGCGTCGCCGCCGAACGCGGCGATGTTCTCCTGGATCCACCGCAGAGCCGCCACCTGATCCAGCAGCCCGTAATTACCCGACGCGGCGTGCGGCGATTCCGCCGCGAGATCGGGATGCGACAGGAACCCGAACACGCCGACGCGGTAGTTGAACGTGACGACGACGAGCCCCTTCTTCGCCAGCGCCTCGCCGTCGTAGATCGCCACCGAGCCCGAGCCCTCGTTGAACCCGCCGCCGTAGATGTAGACGAGCACCGGCCGCTTCGCGCCGCGGCTGCCGGTGGTCCACACGTTGAGATACAGACAGTCCTCGTCCACCGCGCCCTGGTGCATGAACTCTTCGGTCCAGGGCAGCCGCACGCCCGCCACGTTCTGCACGCAGGCCGGCGCGAATCGGTCCGCCGCCCGCACGCCGGTCCACGCCGCTGCGGGCTCGGGCGCTTTCCAGCGGCGCGGGCCCACAGGCGGGGCGGCAAACGGGATCCCCTTGAACACGCGCACGGCGGCATCGCGCCCGACGCCGCCTTCGAGCCGGCCGCCCGCCACGGTGACGGAAGCAGGCCCCGCGGCGTGTACGGCGAGACCAGCGGAGGCCGCGAGCGCGACGAGCACGGCGACAAGTCGGGCCATGGGCTTATGGAGTGGCGGCTGCCAACGCCGGCGCCGGCGAGCGCTCACGGAGAAAGGCTTCGATGGGCGCGCTGTGCTCCTTGGCGCGCAGCACCGATTCGAGGGCGGTCTGCCCCTGCTTATTGCGGATGTCGAGCCGGGCGCCGCGCTCGACCAGGAACTTCACGATCGCGAGCGACCCGGCCGACGTGCCGCTCTCGGCAAAGTTGGTGGTCGCCGCCATGTGGACCGCCGTCTCGCCGGCGGTGTTCACCGCGTTGATGTCGGCGCCGTGCTCGAGGCTGAACGCGATGGCGTCGAGCGCCATCTGCTCGGTGCCGCCGATCGGGCCACGGTAGCCGAGCCCCGCCGCCAGCAGCAGCGGCGAGTTGCCGTTGTCCTGCGGGAGCGCCGCGTCGGCGCCCGCGGCCAGCAGCAGCTTCATCAGGGCCACGTCGCCGGCTCGTGCGGCGCGCATGTACGGTGTGGCGCCCTTGCCCAGCCTGCCGTCTCCGGCGGTGTACACGCGCTTCAGGATCCGCGTCGCCAGCCGCGCGTTCGGATTGGCGCCGTGCGCGAGCAGCGCCTTCACGATGTCCACGCTCCCGGCCACGACGGCCGGCGGCGGATCGGGCCGTCCGAATCCAAGCTGCATCGTGTGCAGATCGACGGCCGCATAGAGCGGGGTCATCCCGGTGCGATCGGCCAGGTTGGGATTGGCGCCCCGGTCGAGCAGCAGCGCCACCACGTCCGCATGGCCGTTGATGGCGGCCAGCGCCAGCGCGGTCGCTCCGTCCGGATCTGCGGCGTCGAGATCGGCCTTCGCGTCGGCCAGCGCCGCCACCGCCGCACGCGCGCCCTGCCGCGCCGCATACATCAGCGGCGTCCAGCTCCCCTTCGGCAACACCGTCTGGCCGACGTACGACAACCCCTCTTCCAGCGCATCGCCAATGACGCCGGGCGGCGTGTGGGGGAATGCCGTGCGGGCCGAGCGGGCGCCGACGTCGGCGCCGCCGCCGGCGAGCGCGCGAATCGCGTCGGCTCGATCGTCGAGCGCGGCCCACATCAGCGCCGTGGTGCCGGTTCGGCGCTCCACCGCATTCGGGTCGGCACCGTGCTTCAGCAGCAGGTCGATCACGGCGGCGTTGCCGGCGCGGGCCGCCAGCATGAGCGTGGTCTGGCCGTCCCGCAGCGCCGCGTCGGCGGCGCGCACGCTGGCACCGCCCTCGACCAGCAGCCTCACCAGGTCGGCGCTCCCGGCCCCGGCCGCAAGCGACAGGGGCGTCACGCCGTAGCGGTTGGCGGCATCCGGCCGGGCGCCCGCCTGCAGCAACGCCCGCACCTGACGCACATCGCCCGCGTACGCGGCCCGGTGCAGAGGCGTGGTGCCGTCGGCCTCCACCGTGTTGCCATCGGCAATCACCACGACCGGCAGCACGACCAGCGCCAGCGCGCTCAGGAGCGCGCGTAGCCTCGACATCAGAAGACCTCCACCGTGCCGTCGCTGTCGCCGAAGCGGTCGAGCGACGCGCCGAAGCGGTTGGCCACCGTCAGCCACAGGTTCCCGATCTCGGTCTTCTCACGCAGCACGACGTGGCGGCTGCCGCGGCCGGCGCCGCCGCCGAAGGCGAGCATCGGCAGCGGGTCGGTGGCGTGGACGTTCGAGTTGCCCATGCCGCTGCCGTAGAAGAGGAGCGACGAATCGAGCAGCGACCCGTCGCCGTCGGGCGTCGCCCGCAGCCGTTCGACGAACGTGCCCACCAGGTCGAGACAGAAGACGTTGATCTTGGCGTTGCGGGCGATCTTCTCCGGCTGCTCGCCGTGGTGCGACGTCACGTGCCACGGATCCGGCAGCCCGATGTTGGCGAACGTGCGCTGGCTGCCCTCGCGCGACATCATGAACGTGAACACGCGGGTCAGATCGGCGCGGAACGCCATCGTGAGGAGATCGAACATCAGCGCCGTGTGATCGCCGAAGGCGGCGGGAATGCCGAGCGGCGTGTCGCCGAGCTCCACGTGCACGCGCTGCTGCCCCTCCGTTCGCTGGATGCGCTGCTCGATCTCGCGAACGTTGTCGAGGTAGTCCGAGA
The DNA here is from genome assembly GCA_036004405.1 of Vicinamibacterales bacterium. Taxonomy (GTDB): domain Bacteria; phylum Acidobacteriota; class Vicinamibacteria; order Vicinamibacterales; family UBA2999; genus DASYRM01. Next base: position 3,654 of record DASYRM010000067.1, on the reverse strand, counting down.
CGCGAGCGCGGTCGCCGGCGCCCAGCCGCGTCCGGAGGGCACGCGCCTCCTGGGTGATCGCATCGAGCAGGCTTCGATCCTCGGCGAGAATGCGCCGGCGCTCGCCGTCCGACGCGCCGTCGCCGAACAGGCGCTCGAACGCCGTTCGCGGATTGATCTCCATCGGCAGCGGCGTCGTCGGCGACGACCACGAGATGGTGTTCATGTAGGCGCAGCTGTAGCCCGGGGTGCAGCCGCCCACGTAGCCGGTGAAGTCCTCGGTCGCGAACTCGAGCGACGGGAACGGCGTCTCGCGGCCCACGCGGCCGGCGAGCACCTGATCGATCGTCGTGCCGATGCGGTAGTCCTGCCCTTCCGTGCGCTTGGGCACGGCGCCGCTCAACCAGCCCGATGCCGCTGCGGCGTGCATCTCGGCGACGCCACCGGCCCGCATCAGGTTGGTGATGACCACCATCTGATCCTTCAGCGGCTCCACCACCGAGAGCGTTGGCGGCAGCTGGTCGAGAGCGCCGGCGGCCGCCGGCGTCCATGAAGCCATGTCGGCGCCGTGCGGGATGTACATGAAGCCGAAGCGCTTGGGCGTGGCGGCCGGCGTGACCGCGAGCGCCGTGGCCGCAGGCACCATGGCGTCGAGCAGTGGAAGGCTCACCGCCGCGCCGAGACCGCGGAGGACGCTGCGACGGGACAAGGCGTTTCTGGTGAGGAACATGGGCTCTCCGCTAGTGGGTCGCGACACTGCGAACCGGCGCCGACACGCTCATCCGGAACGGCACGCTGCGCGCAATGCCGGTCGCGATTGCCGAGAAGCGATAGCCACCGGCGCGCGCGTCGCGGACGATGGCGCGAACCGCCGGCATGTCCTGGGGCTCGAGTCCGCGCCCGAGCGCATAGACCAGCAGCTTCTCGACGACGGTGCGCACGAAGACCTCGGGGCGCTCGGCCAGCGAGGCGCGCAGACCGTCGACGCTCTCGATGCGCCTGCCGTTGGCCATCACATCGGCCGTGTCGAGCGGCGACCCCGACGCGCTCGCCGCGCGCCAGGCGCCGACGGCATCGAAGTTCTCGAGCGCGAATCCGATCGGATCCATGAGCTTGTGACACCCCGCGCAGGCCGGGTTGGCGCGATGACGCTCCAGCTGCTCGCGCAGGGTGCGCGGCGCGGCTGGATCGTTCTCGGGCAGTGCGGGCACGTTGGGCGGAGGCGCCGGCGGCGGCGAGCCGAGCAGGTTGTCGAGGACCCATTTGCCGCGAAGCACGGGCGAGGTGGTCGTGGCGTGCGACGTGGCCAGCAGGATCGCCCCCTTGCCGAGCAGCCCGCGGCGATCGTCGGTCACGGTGACGCGGCGGAACCGCGCGCCAACCACGCCGGCAATCCCGTAGTGGCGCGCCAGCCGTTCGTTGACGAAGGTGTCGCTCGCGGTCAGCAGATCGACGACGCTGCGATCCTCGCGCACGATGCTGTCGAAGAACAGCTCGGCCTCGGTGCGCATCGCCTGCCGCAGGTTGTCGTCGAAGTCGGGGAAGAGATCGGAGTTTGGCTGGATGCCGCCGAGATTCCGAAGGTAGAGCCATTGCCCCGCGAAGTTGACCGTCAGGGCGCGCGCCTTTGGGTCGGCAAGCATCCGGCGCACCTGCTCTGCGAGCACGGCCGGGCGCGTCAGCGTCCCCCGCCCCGTTACGCGCAGCAGCTCGGCATCCGGGATGGAGCTCCACAGAAAGAAGGAGAGGCGCGAGGCCAGCTCGTAGCCGTTCAAGGCGAACACGGTGCCGGGCGGCGTGCCGGCCGGCTCGATCTCCGGCCTGAAGACGAACGACGGGCTCGCCAGGACGCGTCGCAGAACCGCCTCGATGCCGGAGTCGAACGTCCCCGACGCCCGCTCGCGCCGGAAGGTCTCGACCAGCGCGGCGGTTTCCGCCACGCTCACCGGCCGCCGGAACGCGCGACGCGCCAACCCCGCGCCAATGCGCCGGGCACAGGCTTCTTCACCAGCGTCCAGGTGCTTGGCGCGCCGAAGCCCGGAGGGCGAAGGCGGCCGACATGCGAACACCATGCGGCTGGGGAGCTCGCTGGCGCCGCGGCCGTTGAACGGACCGGTCACCGTGATCGACTGGATGTGCGGCGATCGCTCGGCGCCGAAGGGGTTGTCGAAATCGCGGACGAACGGTTTCAGGCGCGCCGCCTGCAGCACGGCGGGCGTTTCGTCGAGCAGCGCGGCCACCAGCTCGCGCTGCCCCGCCTTGACCGCGACGCGGGTCCGGAGACGCTGCGTCTCGATGCCGTCCGACGCCGCGGTCGGGTTCTTTTGCAGCGCCACGAGATCGTCGCTGCCGCCGATCGTGCCCAGCAGCACGCGGGCACCGTCCAGCGACAGCTCGACATCGTGGGCGTACTCGAGGCCGCGGATCGCGCTCAGGTTGGTGCGCCACATCCGCACCTGGAACTCGTATTCGCCGTCCACCGGGAAGGTGTGCATGGCGCGCAGGCCGCCCACGGTTCCGAGCGGCAGCCCGTCGAGATGGTGGCCCTGCGACAAATCCTGCCGCGCGCTGTAGGTCCGGCTGCCGGTGCTGGCGCGGGGATCGCCGACCGCCACCGCGCTGATCTTGCGGGCGGCGGAGAGATACGCCTGCAGGAGCGCGGGCGAGCTGCCGAGCGCGTCCGCCACGTTGTCGAAGCCGAACGCGGCGTTGTCCGGGGGCAGCAGCGAGGCGACGTCCACGTCGAGACCGAGCAGATCCCGAACCGCGTTCGCGTACTCGGTCCGGTTCAGCCGGTGGAGAGCCGGGCGGCCGGGGCTGGGACGGGCCGCCGCCGCCGCGTCAAGCTCCGTTTCGAGCGACGCCGCCAGTCCGTCGAGGACCGCGGCCTCCGGACGGCGGGCGCCTTGCGGCGGCATCATGCCGAGCCGCAGCTTGCGAATCACCTTCTCCCAGAGTTCGGGATGTGCCGGTACCGCTCGCAGGTCGGCGCCTTCGAGGCTGAGGCCACCCGTGCGGGCGCGTTCGTTATGACAGCCGATGCAATAGTCGGTGACCGTCTGCTGATGGGCGCGCGCCGGTGCCGGCGCGGAAGCCGGCGCGGCCGGTTGCGCGCGGGCGGCTGTCGCGACAGGAGTTACGGCAGCGGCAAGGACGAGACAGCAGATCGTCGCGCGCATCGCGATGGAGTGCGCCCATTCTCCACTAATCCGCGTGACGTATGGGGGTTTCGCCCTGCGCAGCGCGGGGGCTCACCCAAATAGGCGAGGAGGCTTTCGTAGGGGCACATCTTTAGATGTGCCGCAGGCGCACCCAAAAGGTGCGCCTCTACGTTCGTCAGTCTGCCGTCACCAGGCCATGCCGCACGGCGTAGAGCACCAGCGCGGCCGTCTTGCGAACGGCAAGCGTCTTCATCAGGTTGGCGCGATGGACTGCGATGGTGTTCGCGCTCAGCCCGAGCAGCTCGGCGATCTCACGATTGGAGCGCCCGCGCGCCACGAGCGTCAGCACCTGCCGCTCCCGCTCGGTGAGACGCGCGGCGGAGGTGTCGGGGCGCGTCGTGGCGGGGCCGGACACCGGCGCCTGGGCCGCGGCCAGTTCCGGGCTGAGATACATCTCGCCAGCCGCCACGCTACGGACCGCCTGGATGAGATCGCCGTCGGCGGCGGCTTCGAG
>DASYRM010000066.1:0-29048 GCA_036004405.1 Vicinamibacterales bacterium | reverse complement strand
GCCCCTACGACTGATAGCCCCGCTGCATCGCCGCCGCATCCAGCGGCAGCATGGCGACGCCGTCGACGACCGGCATCAACGGTCGATTGGCGCGCCGCGTATCGAACGCCTTCACGTAGCGATGGCACGCGTCGCAGCAGTAGACGCGGTACAGGCCGTCGCTCGTGCCGAACGAGGTGATCAACGCGCGGTCGCTGTTCCGGCAGAACGGGCAGGTGACCGGATCGAATCGCCATTGCAGCAGACAGCGCCCGCAGACCAGGGAGCGATCGCCCTGGGCGTCGAGCGTGGCCAGATCCGGCTCGCCGCCGCAGAGCGCGCAGTGGGCGTGCGACCAGGCCGACAGCTCCGGGCGGCGCTGCAGCACTTCGGCACATCTCGACAAGAAGGGGCGCATCGCCAGTGTCAGCACGTGCCCCACGATTTCCGGCTCGTCGTCGGCGGGCTGGGTCACACCCACCACGGCGGCGCCCGTGGCGGCCGCCGCCCGCTCGGCCGCGCCGCGATACCAGCGTCCCGCCACCTCGAGCAGCCGGTCGCCTCGCCCCAGGGTGTGGGCCAGCTGAAACTCCGACGCATCCAGGGCATCAAAGCGATGCAGGACCTCCGCCGTCTGCCGGACCATCAGGCGCAGGTCGGTGAGATCGAGTGGAATGTGCTCGAACCGGAGCACCGGTCGGCCGTCCAACTGATGGCGCTGCAGGATGTTGGCGTCGAGTTCAAGCGGGGGCAGCGGCACGCGGCCCTGGATGCGCCGCTGCAGCTCCAGCAGCTCGATGTGCATGTCCACGGCGCCGGCAAGCTCCGGCTGGCGCGCCTTGACCGCGCGCAGTTCCGTGATCTCGCGGGTTTCGGCCCGCGGGGAGCGGACGGGGGAATCGGCCACGGGGCCGATCATACACATCCGCAGCGTGCAACGGTGGCGTGCGGGCATACGGACGGTCATGACGGTGCGGGATAATTCGGGGGGATGCGGATCCTGATGGTGGCCTCGGAGGCGGTGCCGTTTGCGAAGACGGGCGGGCTGGCAGACGTCGCAGGCGCGCTGCCCCGGGCGCTCGCCCGCCTGGGCCATGACGTCGAGGTGGTGATCCCGCGCTATCGCGGCGTGACCGCCGGCGAGCGCGTGGGGCGCATCACCGTGACCCTCGGCACGCAGCCGCTCGATGCGGGCGTCTTTGCCGTGTCGGCCGACGGCGTCCGGACGATCTTCATCGATCAGCCGGCCTACTTCGATCGCGACGGGATCTACGGCACCCAGGGGCAGGACTTTGCCGATAACCCCGAGCGGTTCGCGTTCCTGGCGCACGCAGCGCTGCGGTGGGCGGCGCTGACGGGTGCCCGGTACGACGTGATTCACGCCCACGACTGGCAGGCTGGCCTGGTGCCAGTGATTCTGTCGATGGCCCCCCAGAACGCGCTGGCGCGCGTGCCGGTGGTGTTCACGATCCACAACCTGGCGTACCAGGGGGTGTTCGAAGGGGAGTGGCTGCCGCGTCTGGGGCTGGGCAATTCGCTGATGCGGATCGACGGCATGGAGTACTGGGGGCGCATCAGTTTCTTGAAGGCGGGCATCGTCTTCAGCCGCATGGTGACGACGGTGAGCCCGCGCTACGCCGACGAAATCCAGACGGCGCAGTACGGGTTCGGGTTCGACGGCATCCTGCGCGAGCGTGCGGGCAAGCTGGTGGGCATCCTCAACGGGATCGACTACGAGCAGTGGGATCCCGCGCGCGATCCGCACCTGCCGGAAACCTACGACGCCGACCATCTGGAGCGGAAGGCCGCGGCGAAACGGCGGGTGCTCGAGGTATTCGGGTTTCCCGTCAACGAGGCCACTTTGGCCCGGCCGCTCGTCGGCATGGTGTCGCGTCTGGTGGACCAGAAGGGATTCGATCTGCTGCAGGCCGTCGCCGACGAACTGCCGCGGCTGGGCGCGTCGTTCGTGCTGCTCGGCACCGGCGACCGGCGCTACGAGGACCTGTGGCGCGGTCTCGCCCGGCGGTTCCCCGAGGTGGTGGCGGCGCACATCGGCTTCGACGAAGGGCTGGCGCACCTGATCGAAGGGGGCTCGGACCTCTTTCTCATGCCCTCGCAGTTCGAGCCCTGCGGGTTGAATCAGATGTACAGCCTCCGCTACGGGACGGTGCCGCTGGTGCGCGCCACGGGGGGGCTGTACGATACGGTGAAGAACTACGACGCCGCGACGGGCGAGGGCACCGGGTTCACCTTCGACGACTACACGCCGGAGGCGCTGCTCGGCACGTTGCGGTGGGCGCTGAGCATGTTCGAGCGGCGCGACGCGTGGCGGCAGTTGCAGCGCACGGGCATGCGGCAGGACCATTCGTGGGATTCGTCGGCGCGCGCCTACGTGAAAGTGTACGAGCGCGCCCGCAGCGTCAGTTGAAGGCGAAGGGAGCAGAAGAGCCGATGGCATCCGACAAAGTGAAGACGTTTACCGACAGCAACTTCGGCGACGAGACCAGCAAGGGCGTAGTGCTCGTGGACTTCTGGGCCGAATGGTGTGCGCCGTGCCGCCGGCTGGCGCCGACGGTTGACGCCCTGGCCTCGGACTACGACGGGCGCGTCACCGTGGCCAAGATGAACGTCGACGAGAACCCCGAGGTGCCCGGCAATTTCGCGATTCGCGGCATCCCGACGCTGCTGCTCTTCAAGGACGGCCAGCTGGCCGACACGATCGTCGGCCTGCAGTCGAAGGAAGACATCGCGGCGAAGATCGAAAGGCTGCTCTGATGGCCGAGCATCGGGTGGTGATCATCGGGTCGGGTCCGGCCGGGCTGACGGCCGCGCTGTATACCGCCCGCGCCAACCTCAAGCCCCTGCTGATCGAGGGGCTCGAGGCCGGCGGCCAGCTGATGCTGACGACGATGGTCGAGAACTGGCCCGGCTTCCGCGAAGGCATCATGGGCCCGGATCTGATGGCCGAGATGCGGGCGCAGGCCGAGCGCTTCGGCGCCGAGATCGTCCAGAACAACGTGACCAAGGTGGACTTGAGCCGGCGACCGTTCCCGATTGCCCTGGCCGACGGCCGCTCGGTGCTGGCCGACGCGTTGATCATCGCCACGGGCGCGTCCGCCCGCTGGCTCGACATCGGCTCCGACCGCAAGCTGTCGGGCCATGGCGTCTCTACCTGCGCGACGTGTGACGGCTACTTTTTCCGCGGCAAGCCGATTGCGGTCGTCGGCGGCGGCGACTCGGCGATGGAGGAAGCGGTCTACCTGACGCGCTTTGCGTCGAAGGTGATCGTCATCCACCGCCGCGACACCTTGCGCGCGTCGAAGATCATGCAGGACAAGGCGTTCGCGAACCCGAAGATCGAATTCCTCTGGGATTCCGAGATCGCGTCGGTCAACGACGTCGAGAAGGGGGAAGTGACCGGCATCACGGTCCGCAACCTCAAGACCGGCGCGCTGACCGAGGTGGCGCTCGACGGCGTCTTCATCGCCATCGGCCACACGCCGAACACGTCGCTCTTCAAAGGGCAGATGGAGCTCGACGGCAACGGCTACATCGTCACGCACGACGGCAGCCGCACGAGCGTGCCGGGTGTCTTCGCGGCCGGCGACGTGCAGGACCACATCTACCGGCAGGCGATCACGGCCGCCGGGTCGGGGTGCATGGCGGCGATCGATGCCGAGCGCTTCCTCGAAGGGCTGCCCGGGCACGTCCCCGTGGCGCACGGCTCAGGGCTCACGGCTCAAGCCTGAGGGGCCATGAGCCCTCTCGATCCCCTTCTCGTCCAGCTCGACACCGCCTACAACAACGTGTCGTGGCACGGACCCAATCTTCGTGGCTCGCTGCGCGGCGTGTCGCTCGACGCCGCCGCGTGGCGGCCACAGCCCGGCGCCCACAACGTGTGGGAGCTGCTGGTGCACGCTGCGTACTGGAAGTACGCGGCATGGCGACGGCTCACCGGCGCGGCGCGCGGCTCGTTTCCGCTCGAGGGGTCGAATTTCTTCGAACGGCCGGTCGAGAGAACGGCGTCCGCCTGGCGTGCTGATCTTCGGCTGCTCGAGGCGAGGCACCGGGAGCTGCGTGCGGCCGTTGCGGCCACCGCGCCACGCGCGCTCGACGCTCGCCTGCCCGGCAGCAGGGTGACGCGGCTGCGTCTCATCACCGGCGTGGCCGCGCACGACGTCTACCACGCCGGACAGATCCAACTCCTCAAGAAGCTGTACTCGCGGCGCCGCGCCGGTCGCTGACCGTGCCGGCCCACACCGTTCTGGGGGCCGGGTCTTCGGACCCGGTGGCTCGGTGGCGGCGGGTGCTGGCATGGGCGGCGGGGGCTGGCGTGGTGCTCGGATCGCCCGTCATCGGCGATCTGCGGCTCGCCCTCCTCCGAGCGTTTCCGCGGCAGTACGTTGCCATCATCTCGGCCGGCGTCGTGGTGGGCGGCGTCGTCGTCCTCGGCGTCTGCCTGCGTGCCATCAGGAGCGAGCGGCCCAGGCGCATCGGCATCCTCGGGCTCGGCCTCGCCCTCGCGGTCGGATCGTTTGCGGCCCTCCGGTCCGGCAACCCCAACGTGGACGCAGTGGAGGCCTTCCATTTCGTCGAGTACGGCGTGCTGGCGCTGCTGTTCTTCCCCTTCGGGCAGCGGCGCGCGCGCTGGGAGGCCTACGTCGGAGCGGCGCTCGCGACCACCGCCGTTGGCGTGGCCGATGAGTGGTTTCAGTGGTTCGTGCCCGGGCGCGCCGGCGAGTGGCACGACGTGATGTTCGATCTGCTCGCCACGGCGTGCGGTCTGCTCATGTGCCTCGCCCTTGATACCCGTCAGAGTTATCGCAGCGGCCAGCGAACTCGTCTCGGCCTCGGCAGCGCCGCCGTCGTCCTGCTCCTCGGCGCTTTCATCGCCAGCATCCATCTCGGGACCGAGATCCGAGATCCCGAAATCGGCAGGTTCCGCTCGCGCTTTTCCGAAGCGCGCCTGCGCGAGCTCGGCGTCGAGCGGTTACGTGAATGGAATGGGGGACCGCCGCCCGTCGTGGGGCGATACGGGCGCGAGGATCAGTACGAAGCCGAAGCGCTCTGGCACGTCCGGCGCCGGAACTTCGGGATGGATCTCGATCGCAAAGGTGACGCGGCCGAGCTCGACATCGCCTGGCACGAGAATCTGATTCTGGAGCGCCACTTCAAAGCGGTGCTCGACGCCGCGTCGGCTGGCGGTGCGGTTGGTCACCGGCTCGCTCCTGAGCAGGTGGCCGACGTGGATGCCAGGCGCGCGCACGGCACGGCGCCGTTTGTCAGCGACGCCGAGGCGATGCCGATCTACCTGTGGTCCCCCGCCGCGTTCTGGGCGGTGGTCGCGGCAGTGGCGCTGGCCGCGATCGGTTTCTTTCCGGCGCTGCGCCGGTTCTAGACGATGGAGAATTCGATCATGCGAGATACCGTGAAATCGATCGAAGACGAATACCTTCGCTACAAAGCGCTCGGCGAGTCCGCCCTCGCCCAGGTGGCCGAGACCGACCTGTCAAAGGAGCCGCCCGGGAACGGCAACTCGCTCGCGGCGCTGGTGTGGCACATCGCCGGCAACCTGGAGTCGCGCTTCACCGACTTCCGCACCGCCGATGGCGAGAAACCAACGCGCGACCGCGACAGCGAGTTCGTTCCGCGCGATGTGACGCGGGCGGAGGTCGTGGACAAGTGGAAGCGCGGGTGGGCGCCGCTGCTCGCGGAAGTAAAGGCGCTCACGGACGCGGACCTGTCCGCCACGGTCGTGATTCGAACCCAGCCACTGCGGATCGATCAGGCATTAGAGCGCTCGCTCGCGCACGCCGCTTACCACATTGGTCAGGTGGTGTACCTGGCGAAGCTGTGGGTCGGCGACCGCTGGGACTCGTTGAGCATCCCGATGGGGCAGTCGGCGACGTTCAACGCGAAGCTCGCCGCGTCCAAGACGCCCTATAGCGCGACGGCGTATCTGGAGAAGGGCGCCGGAGGTGGCGCGGGCCGCACATGATGGCTCGGCTCGGGCGACTGCGCCGGGCTCGGTACTGGGGCGCGCTCGCGTTCCTGGCCGTCGCGACGGTGCTGGGAGTGTGGGCGTTGTGGCTCGAGCCCGCGAGCCTGACCGTCGTCGAGTCGCGGCTCGTGCTGCCAGGAGCGCTGCGCGGCCGGTTGCGCATCGCGGTCCTGACGGACCTGCACGTGGGCTCGCCGTTCAACGGCCTCGACCGGCTGCGCGAGGTGGTGGCTCGCACCAATGCGGCGCGGCCGGACGCCGTGTGTCTCCTCGGCGACCTGGTGACCCAACGCGTGCTGGGCGGGCGCTTCATCGAGCCCGAGGCCATTGCGGCGGAGCTCGCGTCGCTGCGCACACCCGCTGGGACGTTTGCGGTTCTAGGCAATCACGATGGCTGGTTCGATCACGCGCGGGTCAAGACCGCGGTTGAACAGCGCGGCGTGCGAGTCGTTGAAGAGACGGCTGTCCGCGTCGTCACGGCGGCCGGGCCGATCTGGGTCGCCGGCCTCAGCGATCTCTGGACCGGTCGCCCCGATGTGGCCGCGGCGCTGGCCGCGGTAACCGATGACGCGCCGGTCCTGCTGCTGACACATAATCCCGACGTGTTTCCTGACGTGCCGACCCGAGTCGCACTCACATTGGCGGGGCACACGCACGGCGGTCAGGTGCGCCTGCCGCTCCTTGGCGCGCTGATCGTGCCGTCGCGGTTCGGGGCGCGCTACGTGGCGGGACATATCGTCGAGGGTGGGCGGCATCTCTACGTCGCCACCGGCATCGGCACGAGCCTCGTGCCGGTGAGATTCCGGGTGCCCCCGGCCATTGCCGTCTTGACGCTGTCGAGCGGGTCGTTGTCGAGCAAAGAGGCGGAGTGAGCATGCTCAAGCGGCTGTTCGGCCCGAAGGAGCCGCCGCTGCCGCCGCGCGACGTGATGGCGCTCGCGGCGCCGCTCGTCCAGCACGCCGTTCAGATCGTGCTATCGGCGGATGACGCGACGTCGTATTTTGGCGGCGCCCCGCCTCTTCCAGCCGGAGCGGCGTGGCCGGCGGCCGGGGGCCGGCCGCTCGCGTTTCTGGCCTGTCTCGACCTGCCGGCGCTGCAGGCGACGCTGGCGATTCCGTGGCTCCCGTCCTCGGGCCGCTTGCTGTTCTTCTACGACGCCGAGAATCAGCCGTGGGGCTTCGATCCGAAAGATAGAGGCAGTTGGGCGGTGATGCTCGTGGGTGACACCCACACGTCTAGCGGGCCTGAAGGAGCGCAGCTGGGGGCGCGCCGCGCCGTTTCATTCCGCGCGATCGACACCTACCCGTCGTGGGAGCGAGCCGAGGTGAAGGCCCTGCAGCTGAGCGACGCCGAGGCTGAACTCCTCATCGACGGTGGCAGCGCGGTGTACGGTCCGTTACCGCATCATCAGGTGGGCGGGTTTCCGCACCCGATTCAAGGCGACGAGATGGAGCTCGAGTGCCAGCTGGTCTCGCACGGTCTCTACTGCGGCGATTCATCCGGCTATCTGAGCCGCGAAGCGGCAGGACTCGCTGAGGGAGCACGCGACTGGCGGCTGCTGCTGCAGATCGACAGCGACGACGATCTGGGCGTGATGTGGGGCGACGCCGGTATTCTCTACTTCTGGATCCGAGAGCAGGACGCGCGTGCCGGACGGTTCGACCAGGCCTGGGTGGTGCTGCAGTGCCACTGATGCGGCTGCTCACCCTGGTGCTCGTGTTGTGGCCGCTGGCGGCGGCTGCCGACGAGCTCAAGGTGATGACGTCCGGCACCTTCACGGCGGCGCTCCTCCAGCTCGCCCCGGGGTTCGAGCGTGCCAGCGGACACCGCGTCGTGGCCGCGACGACGACCATGGGCGTGGGGGCCACGTCGATCCCGAGCCGGCTGCAGCGCCGCGAGCCTGCCGACGTGGTCATCGTGGACGACGAGGCGCTGACGCAGATGGTCGCCGATGGCGCGGTGATCGCCGGCACTCGCCGGCCGCTCGCGCAATCCGGCATCGGCATGGCGGTCCGCGCCGGCGCGCCAAGGCCGGACATCGGCTCGGTGGAGGCGCTGAAGCGGACGCTGCTGGCGGCGACGTCGATTGCGTATTCCGCCAGCGTCAGTGGGCGCTATCTGACGATGGAGCTGTTCCAGCGCCTCGGCATTGCCGAGCAGATGGCGGCCAAGAGCCGGCGCATCGAAGGGGAGCGCGTCGGCGCCGTGGTGGCGCGCGGTGAAGCCGAACTCGGTTTCCAGCAGACCTCCGAACTGCTGCCGGTGCCGGGCATCGACTACATCGGGCCGCTGCCGCCGGAAGTGCAGCGCGTGAGCGTGTTCTCCGCCGGCGTGGCCGTGCACTCGGGCCACCGCGCCGCGGCCGAAGCGCTCATTCGGTTCCTCGCGTCCACGGATGCCGCGCCCGTCGTTATCAAGACGGGACTCGATCCGGCCCCGCGGAGGACTGACCGATGAGACTGCTGTCCGCATACCTTGCCACTCTCGTGTTGACGATGGCCGCGGCGTGCGCCGACGCGCCTACCGCCCCGTCGAACGCCAGCGGCATCACGTTCGGACAGCCGTCGCCTGCGACGGGCAGCACGATCGTCATATCCGGCGGCGCGCCCGGCGGGTTCTTCATCAACAAGGGGTCGGGCCAGTTGAGCGTCCCAGTCACCCTGCGATCAACGCGCGAGGTGCCGTGGGCGATCCTCTACGTCTACCCGCGAGCGAGACCGTGATCGAGGCGACCTTTCCCGTGACCTACGTGTTGCAGCGATAGCGGTTGGAGATCCCATGACGACGATCGGCGCGTTCAGATCGGCCCTGCTTCTGGGCGCGGCTCTGATGGGGACGGCTACGCTCTCACGCGCCCAGACGCCTCTATCGGGCGCCGACCTCTACGCGAAGCACTGCGCGTCGTGCCACGACCAGACCAGCCCGCGCATCCCGACCCGCGACGCGCTCACCCGGATGTCGCCGGCGCGCATCCTGCGGACGCTCGACTTCGGACTGATGATGAGCGTCGCCTATCCATTGCGGCGCGACGAGCGCGAGGCCGTGGCCGCCTTTCTCGGCAAAGGTCCCGACGAGACGGCACTGCCGGCGCAGGCCATGTGCAAGGCCGGACGCGCGCTCGGTACTCAGGACTCACGCGGCGCCTGGACCGGCTGGTCGCCGTCGGCCGCGAACACGCGCTTCCAGCCCACGGCGCAGGCGGGCCTCACCGCCGAGACGGTTCCGCGTCTCCAGCTGAAATGGGCGTTCGGCTTCACGGGTGACGTCACCGCGTTTGCCGCTCCCACCGTGCTGAACGGCACGCTCTTCGTGGGCAGCGCCGCCGGCACTGTGCAGGCGATCGATGCGCAGCGCGGGTGCATCCATTGGCTCTACAAGGCCGGCGGCCCCGTGCGATCGGCGATGACGATTGCCACCGAGGGGCAGCGGCGGACGCTGCTGTTCAGCGACCAGAACGGCAGCGTGTACGCCGTCGATGCGCGCAGCGGTGATGAGCTGTGGAAGACCCGAGTCGAAGCGCACGAGGCCACGCGTTTGACCGGCGCCTTCGCGCTCCACGAGGGCGTGGCGTTCGTACCGGCGGCGTCGTGGGAAGAGACGCGCTCGATCGATCCCGGCTACACGTGCTGCACGTTCCGCGGCAGCATTACCGCCGTCCGCGTGCGCGACGGATCAGTGGCGTGGAAGACCTATCTCGTCGATCCGCCGGCGAAGACCGGCACCACGTCGGCGGGCACCGACACGTTCGGGCCGTCGGGCGCCGGCGTCTGGTCGGCGCCCACCGTCGACGCCGCGCGCGGCGTGCTCTACGTCACCACCGGCGACAACTACTCGTATCCCGCCACCGCCACGAGCGACGCCGTCATGGCGCTCGATCTGAAGACGGGCCGCATCGTGTGGTCGCGGCAGACCACGCCCAACGACGTGTACAACTCCGCATGCGGCGGCCGTGGGGCGAACTGTCCCCCCAACAATGGGCCCGACTTCGACTTCGGCTCGTCGGCCCTGCTGGTGAAGACCGCCGGCGGCCGCGACGTGCTGGTGGCCGGGCAGAAGTCGGGCGTCGTCTACGGGCTCGACCCGGCGGACGGGGGCCGCATCCTGTGGCAGACGCGGGTCGGCGCCGGCGGCGCCAACGGCGGCGTGCAGTGGGGCATGGCGAGCGACGGCCAGCGCGTCTACGCGGCGGTGTCCGACGTGGGCCGGCAGGCCGGCAGCATCGGCGGTGCGGCGGGTCTCGGCAACGCGCCGCTGTCGCCCACCCAGGGCGGCGGGCTCACCGCGCTCAACGTGCTCGACGGCGCCAAGGTCTGGGTGGCGCCGGGGACGCCGTGCGCGCCGCCGCGTCCCGGCTGCAGCCCGGCGCAGCCGGCGGCGGTCACGGTGATTCCCGGCGTGGTGTTCTCAGGCGCGATGGACGGACACCTGCGCGCGTTCTCGACCGTGGACGGGAAACTGCTGTGGGACGTGGACACGGCGAAGAGCTACACGACCGTCAACGGTGTGCCTGGGACCGGTGGCTCGCTCGACGGCGCCGGCCCGGTGGTCGCCGGCGGCATGCTGTTCGTGAACTCCGGCTATCCCCGATTCGGAGGCATGCCAGGCAACGTGCTGCTCGCGTTCGCGCTCCCCTAAAGGGATGGTCGTAGGGGCCGCCTTTCAGGCGGCCCGTTCGCTAATCGATCCAGCCGCCGCCGACGACGACGTCACCGTCGTAGAACACGGCGGCCTGGCCCGGCGTGACCGCCGACAGCGGCTCGTCCGACTCGAACTCGGCGCGGTTGTCTGGCAGCGCGCGGACGCGCCCGGTGGCCGGACGATGGCGATGCCGGATCTGCGCCGCGACGGCGCGCCAGTCGGACGGCACGTCGCCGGCGGTCCAGTTCACCTGTGATGCGGTCAGCGCGCGGCGGTCGAGCGCGGCGCGCTGACCGACGGTGACCTGCCCCGAGTCCGCATCGATCCGCAGGACATAGAGCGGTGCCTGCGACGACACGCCCAGCCCCTTGCGCTGGCCGATCGTGAAGCGATGCACCCCGGCGTGTGTCGCCAGCGCGCGCCCGCTCTCGTCGGCCACGGTGCCGGCCTTCACGGCCGCCGGTGCCTGCCGCTCGACGAAGCTCGCGTAGTCGCCGTCGGGCACGAAGCAGATCTCCTGACTGTCAGGCTTGTCCGCCACCTGAAGGCCAAGTGCGCGCGCGTGCGCCCGCACGTTGGCCTTGGTGAGCGCGCCGATGGGGAACGCGGCCCGGGCGAGCTGATCCTGCGTCAGCGAGAAGAGGAAATAGGCCTGATCCTTGTCTGGATCGACGCCGCGGCGGAGGCGCCAGCGCCCGTCGGGCGCCTGGTCGATCCGCGCGTAGTGACCGGTGGCCACGACCTCGGCGCCCAGGCCCTGCGCCCGCTCCAGGAGCGTGGAGAACTTCAGATCGCTGTTGCAGTGCGCGCAGGGGATGGGCGTGCGCCCGGCGACGTACTCGCCGACGAAGTTCGCCACGACGGTCTGCTGGAACTGCCGCTCGAAGTTCAGGATGTAGTGCGGGAAGCCGATCGCGGCGGCCACGCGCCGCGCGTCCTGCAGATCGTCGAGCGTGCAGCAGCTGCCGAACGCCTGCGTGCCGCTCTGATCGTAGAGCTGCATCGACAGGCCAACGACGTCGTGCCCCTCGGCGGCCAGCACGGCGGCAGCGACCGACGAGTCCACGCCGCCCGACATGGCCACGACGACCCGTGTTCGCGGAGTCGCCACTAGCCGCGCACCGGCGTCCGCGTGAGGCTCCGCAGCTTGTCCACGACGCCGGGCAGCACCGCCGCCACGCGATCGACCTCTGCCTCGGTGTTGGCGGTGCCCAGGCTGAAGCGGATCGAGTTCTGCGTGCGATGGGTGGGCAGCCCCATTGCCTTGAGCACATGCGACGGCTCGAGCGTGCCTGAGGAGCACGCCGATCCGGTCGAGACGGCAATGCCCTCGAGATCGAGCGCGATGAGGAGCGACTCGGCCTCGACGCGGTCGAAGCTGATGTTGCTCGTGTGGGGGACGCGGGTTCCTGGGTCGCCGTTGATGGCCGTGCCCGGCACCGCTTCCAGAATCCGCTGCTCGAGACGATCGCGGAGGGCCGCGAGACGCAAGGCCTCCTCGGCCATCTTCGCCATCGCCAGCCGCGCGGCCACCCCCATGCCGGCAATGGCGGCCACGTTCTCCGTGCCGGAGCGGCGGCCGCGCTCCTGCTTGCCGCCGGTCATGAAGGGCAGCAGGCGCAGGCCGCGCCGCACCCACAAGGCGCCGACGCCCTTCGGCCCGTAGAACTTGTGCGCCGACATCGACAGCAGGTCCACGCCGAGTGCCTTGACGTTGACCGGAATCTTGCCCACCGTCTGCACCGCGTCCGTATGGACGACGGCGCCGCGGGCCTTGGCCAGGCGGGTCAGTTCCGCCACCGGCTGGATGGTCCCGATCTCGTTGTTGGCGTGCATGATCGAGACGACCGCGGTCTGGTCGGTCAAGGCCGCGGTGAGCGCCTCGCCGGTGACCACGCCGGTGGCGCCGACCGGCATCAGGGTGGTCTGCCAGCCCCGGCGGGCCAGCGCCTTGAGCGTGTTCAGGACCGCCTCGTGCTCGATACCGCTCGAAACCAGGTGGCGCCGCCCCGAGGGCTCCAGGGCGTCGGCCGCCCCTCTCAGAGCAAAGTTGTCGCTCTCGGTGCCGCCGCTGGTGAAGATGACCTCGGTCGGATCGCCGCCAATCAGCTCGGCCACCGCCGACCGGGCCTCGTCGACCACCGATTTGGCCCGCTGCCCGAAATGGTGCACGCTGGACGGATTGCCGAATTCCTCCCGCAAAACCGCCGTCATTCGGTCCGCCACGGCCTCGGCCAGGGGGGTGGTGGCGTTGTGGTCCATGTAGACCCGGGTCATCTTGAAAGGATCGTAGCACTCGGCGAGGCGGCCGCGGCGGCTCCGCCTCGCGTGCCAGTGTCTGCCTGCCCGCCTCCGGGGCGGGCGTAAGTCTCAGCTGCAGAGTCACTAGACAGAAATTTCCAACGGCCGATATACTCTGTGGGCTCTCGCCCCTAGCAGCTCGCCGATCACTGATCTGTTGCTTGTACGCGGGTGTCTGGACACCGAATCGGATCCCGCCAGGCGGAGGATTTTCATGTGGAAGCGTGACGAAGCGGTCAAACCGACCAGCCAGCCGACCCCCGCGGCCCCGGTCGCATCCAACGTGCAGCCGAGCGTGCCTGCGGTCCAGCAGGCCGAGCCCCGGCGGATTGAGAGGGACCTCGTGAACATCGGCAAATCAGTAGTGATCAAAGGCGAGCTGAGCGGCAGTGAGGACCTCACGATCGAAGGGCAGGTCGAAGGCAAAATCGAGCTGAAGGAACACCTGCTCACGATCGGTCCGAACGGCCGCATCAAGGCGCAGGTGTTCGCCAAGACGGTCATCGTGCTGGGCGAGGTCAACGGCAACGTCAGCGCGTCGGAGAAAGTGGAAATCCGCGACGGCGGTTCCGTGGACGGCGACATCGTGTCGCCGCGCGTGGCCATCGCCGAGGGCGCGCACTTCCGCGGCAGCGTGGACATGCAGAAGAAGGGCGGCTCCAGCTCCACGTCGGCGTCGACGTCGAGCTCGGTCAAGCCCGCGCCCGCGCCGACCGTGGCGCAGGCGGCTCAGCCCGCCGCGCACTAAGCGCCACGACCGGCGGGCTGCCCGCCGATCCAGAATGGGCAGTGGCCTTCTCGGATCTCTTTTCCCGCCGTCGCAAGGACGAGCCTGATCTCGACACGGGCGCCGCAAAGGCGCCCGTGCATTCCACCAAAGTGCTGGCGAAGTTCATCGCCGGCCTCAACGGGCGCACGTCTCCCGTGCTGCTCGACCTCGGCTCGGTCACCGGCTCCAACGTGACGTTCTTCGGCGAGCGCCTCGGCTGCAAGATCATCGTCGAGGATCTGTCGAAGGACATCGACCGCGCGGTCAAGGAAAAAACCATTCCCGATCTCCCGGCGCAGTTCGGCCGACGCTTCTCGCAGGAGGACGCCAGCGTCGACGGCGTGCTCTGCTGGGATCTGTTCGACTATCTCGACAAGCACGCGGCGGCCGCGCTGGCGCGCCAGATCGTGCGTCTGCTCAAGCCCGAAGGGGTCGTGCTGGCGTTCTTCAACACGGCCGAACCCAAGGAACCGCTGCCCGCGGTCTATACCAAGCACGTGGTCGTCGATCAGGCGCACTTGCAGTACCGGCCGTATCCCGCGGCCCGCGGCAAGCAGAAGCCGTTTCAGAATCGCGACATCCAGCGGATGTTCGAGCCGCTGCGTATTACCGAGCAGTTCCTGCTGAAAAGCCAGCAGCGCGAGGTACTGTTCCGCAAGACCGGCGGCCCTGCGGCGGGCGCGGGCGCCTGATGGACTTCGCAACATGCAGGCCGACTACCTGTTAGGGTACCGAAAAGACAGGCCGAGCCGCTGCGAGCTGCCGGCCGTGGAGCGCGTACAGTGAGCAGCAGCCGTTCGACGACGTCATCCCCCTCCATTCCGGCCGCTGCCGCGGTCAATTCCTATCTCGATTCCGACCTCTCGCTCGACTTCATCCGCGTGGTCGAACAGGCGGCCATCGCCTGCGCCCACACGATGGGGCAGGGCGACCGGCGGCTCTCCGACCAGGTGGCCGTCGAGGCCATGCGGAAGGAGATGGACACGCTGCCGATCGACGGCACCATCGTGATCGGCGAGGGCGAACGCGACGAGGCGCCGATGCTCTACATCGGCGAGAAGGTCGGGATGGGGGCGAAGGGTGGCGCCGCCGTGAGTCATCCCGAGGTGGACATTGCCGTCGATCCGCTCGAGGGCACCAACCTCTGTGCGCTCGGCACGCCCAACGCGCTGGCGGTGCTGGCGGCGTCGGAGCGGGGCGGGCTCCTGCACGCGCCCGACCTCTACATGGAGAAGCTGATCGTCGGCCCGAGCTCGCGCGACGTCGTCGATCTCGACGCGCCGGTCCGCTTCAACCTGCGCGCCATCGCCCAGTCGCTCGGCCGCCGCGTCGAGGACCTCGTGGTCATTGTGCTCGATCGGCCGCGGCACGAGAGGCTGATTGCCGACATCCGCGAAACCGGCGCGCGCATCAGGCTGATCGGCGACGGCGATCTCTCGGCCGGCATCACCGCCGCGGTGATCGGCAGCGGCGTCCATGCGGTGATGGGCATCGGCGGCGCACCCGAGGGCGTGCTCACGGCCGCGGCCATGCGCTGCCTGGGCGGCGAGATTTACGCGCGGCTCGTGGTGGACACCCCCGAGCACGAGGCTCGCTGTCGCTCGATGGGCATCACCGACTTCAAGCGCATCTACAAGTCGAAGGACCTGGCGCCGGGCAAGAACATCGTCTTTGCCGCCACCGGCGTCACCGACGGCACGTTGATGAAGGGCGTGCGCTTCTTCGGCGCCGGCACTCGCACGGTGACGCTGGTGATGCAGACGCACCCGCACCGCATCCGCTTCGTGGACAGCATCCATCTCGCGGAAAACGCCGACAGCGGCGTCAAGATCCGCTTCTGACGGCTTTCGGCTTCGGGCTTCAGGCTTCGGGTACGGCCGTGCATGACTGGCGCCGCAACCAGGCGGCGCTCATGGTGGCGTCGTTCGTGGGCTTCACCGGCTTCACGCTGGTGATGCCGTTCCTGGCCCTGCGCTTCCAGGAGCTGGGCGTGCACGACACGCGCGGCGTGGCGCTGTGGACCGGCTTTACGCTGGGCGTCACGCCGGCGGTGGCGGCGGCGTGCGCCCCGTTGTGGGGACGGGTTGGCGACCGCTTTGGCAACAAGCTCCTGGTCCAGCGCTCGCTCTTTTCCTGCGTCTTCGTGATGACGGCCATGGGGCTGGCCACGCAGCCGTGGCAGCTCTTCGTGCTGCGGGCGCTGCAGGGGCTGGTGGCCGGTTACGGCCCCCTTACCATCGCGATGGCCGCTGAGTCCGCGCCGCGCGACAAGATGGCCCATGCGATCGGCCTGGTGCAGACGTCGCAGCGCGTGGCGCCGGCCGTCGGGCCGGTGATTGGCGGCGTGCTCGCGCAGGCCGTCGGACTCCGCAACTCGTTCTTCGTGGCGGGCGCGGTGTACGGGCTGGCGTTTCTGCTCGTCAGCGTGCTCTATCTCGAGAAATCGCACCCCGCGCGGGAAGCCGAGCGGCGGGTTCGCGTGCCGATGCGCGAGATCCTGTCGATTCGCAATCTGCTGCTGCTGATGGGGGTGATTTTCGGGCTGCAGCTCACCGAACGCAGCCTCGGCCCGGTGCTCCTGCTGCACGTGGAAGCGCTCGGCTACGCGCGCGCCGCGGTGTTCGTGGGCGTGCTGTTCTCGCTCTTGTCGGTGGCCGGTGCGTTGGGACATCAGATCGCCGCCAGCGCGCTGGCGCGCGCGGCGGCGCGCCGCGTCATCGCGGCGGCGATCGTGAGCGCCGCGCTGGGCCTGGCGTGGTTTACGGTGTCGAGCGCGGCGTGGGCGCTGATGGCCGGCATCTTGTTCGTGGGCGTGGGCGTCGGCGTGGCGATGACCGCGGCGTTCACCGCCGCCGGCGCCAGCATCCCGCGGCACGTCCACAGCACCAGCTTCGGATTCCTCACCGGGGCCTCGCTCACCGGCACCGCCGTGGGCCCCGTGCTCGGCGGCCTCGTCGCGGCGCGCAGCATCACCGGAGTCTTTGTCCTCGGCGTCGTGATACTGACCGGCCTGGCGTTCACCGTGCGCCGGCTGATGGTCGACGCCGAACTGGGTCAGGTGGGTCAGGTAGGTCAGGTAGGTCAGGTAGGTCAGGTAGGTGATGACACGTGAATCAGCAAGCGTTCTTACCCACCTGACCCACCCGACCCACCCGGCCCACCTGACCTAGTCCTCGATCTTCTTCCTATGTTTCCGCTCCCGCCACGGCCGCCTGGTCTTGTCTTCGTGCGCGCCGCCGGTTTGACGCGGCAGCGGCACACGAGGCTTGGCGGGGCGTTTGGTTTTGGTGCGCCGGGTCATCCGCAGTTCGAGGCCGAGCCTCGTTGCCTGTACGCTACCATTTGAATCGTCCCACTTGATGACTGACCGTCGTACGTCAACGCCCGCCGTCGAGCGCGCCGCGCTCGTCAGTGTGGTGACCGGATCGGCGCGCCGCGCCGACGCCGAAGTGTCGCTCGCCGAGCTGGCGGGACTGGCCGACGCGGCCGGCGCCACCGTCGTGCTCACGACGGTACAGGAGCGCTCGCGCCCCGACCCCGCCACCTTCATCGGACGCGGCAAGGTGCAGAGCCTGGCGGCGGCGTGTGCTGAGGCGGACGTGGACGTCGTGATCTGCGACAACGAGCTGTCGCCGGCGCAGCTCCGTCATCTCGGGGACGAGCTGAAATGCAAGGTCATCGATCGCACTCAGCTGATCCTCGACATCTTTGCGCGCCGCGCGCGGACGCGCGAGGGTAAGCGGCAGGTCGAGCTGGCGCAGCTCAAGTATCTGTTGCCCCGTCTAGTGGGATCGAGTACGGCATTGTCGCGGCTTGGCGGTGGGATCGGCACGCGGGGACCTGGTGAAACCAAGCTCGAGACCGACCGCCGTCGCATCCGCGCGCGCATCGACGCCCTGCAGCGCGAGATCGATCACGTGCGGCAGCGGCGCTCGCAGCTGCGCGAGCGTCGCGAGAAACGCGCCGTGCCCACGGTGGCGCTCGTGGGCTACACGAACGCCGGCAAGACGACGCTCTTCAATCGCCTGACCGGCGAGCGCGCCGTGGCGTCGGATGCGCTCTTCGTCACCCTCGATCCGCTGGTCCGGCAGATCCGGCTGCCGGATGCCCGCGAACTGCTGCTCTCCGACACGGTCGGGTTCATCGACCGGCTGCCACACGCTCTGGTGGCGGCGTTTCGCGCCACGCTCGAGGAGGTGGTCGAAGCCGATCTGATCCTGCACGTCGTGGACGCCGCCAACCCCGAGTGGGAACGTCAGGTGGCGGCCGTCGAGCGGGTGATGGAGGAAGTGGGCGCCGCCGAGGCGCCGGTGGTGTCGGTGTTCAACAAGGTGGACGTGCTGGGCGACGACGAGCGCCGCCGTCTGCGCGAGGCCCACGAGGACGCGGCCTTCATCTCGGCGCGGACCGGCGACGGCGTCGGCGCGCTCCTCGATCGCATCACGGAAGCGCTCGGGCTCGACACCCGGCGCGTGACGGTGTCGTTCGACAGCGACAGCGCCGACGACCAGCAGCGCATGGCGCGTCTGTATCGACTCGGCCGCGTGGTGAGCCATGTCACCTCCAACGGCCGCGCGGTGATCGAGGCCGACGTGCCGCGCCGCCTGGTGGAGCGCGTGCTGCCGCCGCCCGCGGCCCGGAGCGCACGATGAACCGGCGGGCGAGCCGGCTGGCGTGCGTTGCCGTTGCCTGCGCCTGCGTCTGTGCCGGCGCGTGCGCCCACCGGCGCACGCCCGCCGTGCCCGGTGCGCAGGCATATCCCGAGTACGTCTTCCCGTCCGATCGCCGTGAGTCGGCGGCCGTCGCCACGCGCCTCGATGAGGTGTGGCGCCTGCTCCAGGCCAACGACCTTCGCGCCGCCACACGCGAGGAGCGCGCGTTGCTCGATCTGGCCCCCGCGTCGGTTGCGGCGCGCACCGTGCAGGGCTACGTCGCGCTGGCGAGCCGGCTCCCGGACGTGGCGCTTCGCGCCTTCGACGGCGCGCTCGCCGCGCGTCCGTCGTTTGCACCGGCGCTGGCCGGTCGCGGGCATGCGCTGCTCGTCCAGCAGAAGGACGGCGACGCGCTGGCGGCGTTCGACGCCGCGCTGGCCGCCGACCCGTCGCTCGCCGAGGTCAAGCGGCGGGCAGATGCCGTGCGCCTGCGCGTCGTGGACACGGCCGTGGCCGACGCGGGCAAAGCGCGCGCCGCGGGGCGCCTCGACGAAGCCCGCGCGCGCTATGGCAGGGCGATCCAGGCGTCGCCGCAGAGCGCGTTCCTGTATCGCGATCGGGCCACCGTCGCGCGAGAGCTGCACGACGACGCCGCGGCGGTGGCCGACTTGCGGCACGCCGCCTCCCTGGACCCCTCGGACGCCGACGGACTGGCGGCGCTGGCCAGGGCGCTCGCGGCGACGGGGCAGGTGCGCGAGGCGGAGGCAACCTACCGGCGGGCGTTGCTACTCGATCCCTCCGAGTCGATCCGCGCCGAGCTGGCCAGGCTGACCGCACGCCAGAGCGATGGGCTGCTCCCGGGCGAGGTGCGCGACATCGAAACCCGGCGGCAGCTCACGCGCGGCGATCTGGCGGCGCTGCTGGGAGTACGGTTCGAGGCGCTGCTGCGCGGCGCGCCGTCCGTGCAGCTCGTCATCACCGACCTGCGCGACGACTGGTCGCGGACGTGGATTACGACGGTCACCGGCACCGGCGTCATGGAGCCGTACCCGAACCATACTTTCCAGCCGTCGGCGCCGGCCGTGCGGGCGGACCTGGCGGCCGCCTCGTGGCGCCTGCTGGCGCTGGCGGCGCCGGCCCGTCCGGCGCTGCGGCCGTACCTGCAGGAGCATCCGCGGATCGCGGACGTGTCGCAGACGCATCCCCTTTATGCCGCGGCGGCGAGCGCCGTCGCCTCCGGCACCATGCCGCTGCTCGACGACGGTCGATTCGATGCGGCGCGCGCCCTCTCGGGCGCCGACGCGGCCCGTGCCGTCAGCCGCCTGCGAGCCTTGCTGGCTCTCGATTAGACGTCATGAACGGCTGTAACGGGCGCGAATGACTCACTTCTCGAACAGCCGTTCAGGACGTCTACGCCCGCCCGAAGGGCGGGCAATTGAATACTGCCTAGGGAGGCGGAGCCTGAGTGTTCGCCGATCCGAGGAGCCTCGCTAGATGCGGAACCTGACGCTGGCCAACCAGCTGACGATTCTTCGGATCCTGATCGTGCCGCTCTTCGTCATCCTGGTGGTCTACGGCATGCTGGGGGCGGCGCTCGTCGCCTTCATGGTCGCGGGGCTCACCGATGCCCTCGACGGGCTGATCGCGCGCCGGGCGGGGCAGCGCACCAGTCTTGGGGCCTGGCTGGACCCGATGGCCGACAAGCTCCTGCTCGTCACCACCTTCATCGTCCTGACCATTCCGGCGATTCCGCTGAAGAACCACCTGCCGCTGTGGCTGACGATTCTGGTGATCAGCCGCGACATCGTGATCGTCGTGGTGGTGGCCATCGTCAACCTCGCCGTGGGACCGCGGACCTTCACGCCGTCGCTGCTCGGCAAGCTGACCACTGCCACGTTCATCCTGACGTCGATTGCGGTGATGTTCTACAACTACCGCGCCGAGGAATCCATCGTGGTTACCGCGGGCGTCTGGCTGTCGCTGGCGCTCACGCTCGTCTCGAGCGCCGACTACATGTTCCGGATGCGGCGGCTGATTGGGGATCCGTCGGCAGGTGGGCAGGTGGGCAGGTAGGCAGGTAGGCGACGGGCCGCCTGAAGGCGGCCCCTACAATCCCGCTTCTACCTTCTCTCGGAAGTAGCCGACCGTCTTCTGCAGCCCTTCCTCGAGCCCAACCTTCGGCTCCCAGCCGAGCAGGGTGCGCGCGCGGGTGATGTCGGGCTGCCGCTGCTTCGGGTCGTCCACTGGCAGCGGCCGGACGACCAGCGTGCTCTTCGAATTCACCAGCCGGACGATGAGCTCCGCGATCTCGCGGATCGAGACTTCGTGCGGGTTGCCGATGTTGACCGGATCGTTGGTCGGCGCCTCCATCAGCTTCAGGATGCCGGCGACCAGATCGCTGATGTACTGAAAGCTGCGCGTCTGCGAGCCGTCGCCGAAGATCGTGACGTCCTCGTCGCGCAGCGCCTGCGACATGAACGCGGGCACGGCGCGCCCGTCGTGCAGGCGCATGCGCGGCCCGTAGGTGTTGAAGATCCGGACGATGCGCGTGTCGAGGCCGTGATAGCGGTGGTAGGCGAGCGTGATCGCCTCGGCGAAGCGCTTGGCTTCGTCGTATACGCCGCGCGGGCCGATGGGATTGACGTTGCCCCAGTACGACTCGTCCTGCGGGTGCACGAGCGGATCGCCGTAGACCTCGGAGGTCGAGGCGAGCAGGAACTTCGCCGCTTTCGCCTTGGCCAGCCCCAGCGCGTTGTGCGTGCCGAGCGAGCCGACTTTCAGCGTCTGGATCGGCAGCTCCAGATAGTCCACCGGGCTCGCCGGGCTGGCGAAGTGCAGGATGAAGTCCACGTGCCCCTCAACGTCGATATAGCGCGTGACGTCGTGGCGGATGAACTCGAAATCGCGGTCGCGCAGATGGGCGATGTTGGCCATCGCGCCGGTGCGCAGGTTGTCGATCCCCACCACGGCGTCGCCGCGATCGAGCAGCGCTTCGCACAGGTGCGACCCGATGAAGCCGGCGGCGCCGGTAACGACGATGCGTGCCATGCGCTCCTAGACGGCGGGACTGCGTTGGAAGAGGCCGCGAACCAGGGTGAGCCACATGATCTTGATGTCGAGCGTCACCGACCAGTTCTCGATGTAGTAGAGGTCGTACTCGATGCGCTTCTCGAGCGAGGTGTTGCCGCGCCACCCGTTCACCTGCGCCCAGCCGGTGATGCCGGCCTTGACCTTGTGGCGGAGCATGTACTGCGGGATGCGGTGCTTGAACTGCTCGACGAAGAAGGGGCGCTCCGGGCGCGGGCCGACAATCGACATGTCGCCCTTGAGCACGTTCCAGAACTGCGGCAGCTCGTCGAGGTCGAAGCGCCGCAGCCAGCGCCCCACCGCCGTCGTGCGCGGATCGTCGTCGCGCGCCCACACCGGCCCGGACGCGTCTTCGGCGTGCTGGACCATCGAGCGGATCTTGAACACCGTGAAGGCGCGGCCGTCGAGCCCCATGCGCTCCTGGCGGTAGAACACCGGGCCCGGCGACGTCCAGCGGACGAGCAGGGCGATGATCGCCACCGGAATCGCCAGGACGAT
Organism: Vicinamibacterales bacterium; assembly: GCA_036004405.1. GTDB lineage: Bacteria > Acidobacteriota > Vicinamibacteria > Vicinamibacterales > UBA2999 > DASYRM01. The sequence goes on along the minus strand of DASYRM010000066.1, from coordinate 7,123 downwards.
GAGCGCCGCCGCCGACAGCGCGATGTCGAGCGCGCGCTTCACCCAGGCGTTCACACCCTGCAGCGGCACGTCGTTGACGTTGATGACGGGCAGGCCGTCGAGATCCTCGAGCCGGGCGCGCAGTGCGATGAACTGCAGCAGGTCGGGCACCACCTTGACGTCGACGAACTCGCGGTTCGCGGCGTCCATCAGCTCGAGCAGCTTCACGTGCTCGTCGAGCGCCAGCGCGACATAGAGGTGATCGATGCGCTCGCGCTGCGCGATCTCCGGCATCTCGCCGAGCGTGCCGAGCAGCGGCAGGCCGCGATAGCCGATGTAGTCGCCGCCGGCCCGGTCGTCCACGAAACCCACCACCTGATACCCGAGCTCCCGGTGCTGCAGAATGCGGTCGGCCACCAGGCGCCCGAGATCGCCGGCGCCGGCGATGAGCACGCGTTTGAGGCCGATGCCGGCGCGCCACCGCCGTTCGAGCAGCTCGCGGACCGTCTCGCGCGACCCGTAGGCGAAGACGACGGTGAAGCCGAGGAAGAGCGCCCACACCAGCTGCGACACCTGGTAGGCGCCGGTACTGCGGGCGGTCTCCGAGGCGAAATAGGCCTGCACGTACAGCGTGCTGACCACGCCGAAGACGACCGACAGGATGGTGCCGATGAGCACGGCGAAGAAGTCGTCCACGCGGGACCGTCCACGCCGCAGGCGATAGACCCCCTGAATCTGGAACGCGAGCGGCGTGAGGACCGCCACGAACGGCAGCACGTGCAGGTACTGCTCGATCGGGGGGTAGCCCTTGGGCACCGGAATGAGCCCGCTCTCGAACCTGACGCCGTAGGCGAGGACGAACGCCCACATGGCGAGCAGCGCGTCGGTGACGACGTAGAAGGCGACGAGCAGGCGGTTGTAGCGCTTTACCATCGCTGCTCGATCGGGCTGGCCATCGTCTCGTCGATCAGGGCCTGCAGCTGCGCGGCGTGCTCCTGGCGCGAGAAGGCCTCGGCGTGCGCCCGGATGCGGTTCGTGTCGAAGCGCCAGCGGGAGGCGGCCCCCAGCGTCTCGGCGAGCGATGCGGCCGTCGGCTCGGGGAAGAGCAGCCCCGTCTGGCCGTTCTTCACGGTCTCCAGCGCTCCGCCGCGCGCCAGCGCCACGACCGGCCGCCCGCACGCCTGGGCTTCGAGCGGTGCGATCCCGAAATCTTCTTCGCCCGGGAGGATGACGACGCTGGCCGCGCGGTACTCGTCGCGCAGGGTTTCATCGGACACGCGGCCGAGAAAGGTCACGCCGTCACCGGCCTGCTGCCGCAGGCGCGCGCCGTCCGGTCCGTCGCCGGCGATGCGCAGCGGGACGCCGGCCAGCGCGCAGGCTTCGATGGCGCGGTCCACCCGCTTGTACGGCACGAGCGCCGACACCACGAGCGCCGATGCGGCGGACGACGACGCCGGAGCGACCGCGGGACTGGGGTGGAAGAAGTTCGTGTCGACAGGGGGATACACGACCGTCGAGGAGCGATTGTAGTATCGCTGGATCCGCCCCGCAACATGCCGCGAGTTGGCGACGAAGCGGTGCACGCGGGGGGCAGTGGCGGCGTCCCAGCGCGCCAGCCGCGCCAGCATCGGACGGTAGATCCAGCGGCTCATCCGGGCACCAACGCGGGCCGGGCCGAAGTACTCGTCGAATTGATCCCACGCGTAGCGCATGGGCGAGTGGCAGTAGGCGATGTGGCGGGTCCGCCCGGGCACCACCACGGCCTTGGCGGCGCAGTGGCTGGAACTGACCACCAGGTCGTAGCCGTCGAACGAGAACTGCTCGATCGCGAACGGGAAGAGCGGCAGGTAGCTGCGGTAGCGCACCGCGGCAAACGGCAGGCGCTGCACGAACGAGGTCGTGACGCGCCGGCCCTCGATGGCGGCCGATACCGAGCCGCGCCGGTGGATCAGCGTGAAGAGGTCGGCGGCGGGAAAGAGCTCGCACAACACTTCGAGCACCTTCTCGCCGCCGCGCATGCCGGTGAGCCAGTCGTGGACGAGGGCAACCTTCACGCGTGCCTCAGTGTCCGCCGGCCGCAACGGCTTCGTAGAGCTCTTTCGTCCTGGCCACCGATCGCGCCCACGAGAACTCGCGCGCGCGAAGCGGACCCTTGCGCCGCAACTCCGCGGCGAGCGAAGGATCGGTGAGCACCCGGCGGACGCCGTCCACGATCGACCCGACGTCGTAGGGGTCCACCAGCACCGCGGCGCCACCCGTCACTTCGGGCATCGACGACGTGTTGGAGGTGACGACCGGGGTGCCGCTGGCCATCGCCTCGAGCGGGGGCAGGCCGAAGCCCTCGTAGAGCGACGGAAACACGAACACTTCGGCGCTGCGATACAACACCGCCAGCGTCTCGTCGGGGATGTAGCCCAGGAAGCGGACGTGCTTGTGGAGCTTGAGCTGGTGCACGGCACGGCGCAGGGCCGGGAGCTTCGAAATCTGGTCGCCGATGATCAGCAGCTTCAGCTCCTGGAAAGGTCCCTGGCGGATCTGGCTGAACGCTTCGATGAGACGCACCAGGTTCTTGTGCGGTTTGATGTTGCCGGCGTAGAGCACGAAGCCGTGCTGGAGCTGGTAGCGCTCGCGCACCCGCGCCAGCTCGATGTCGGGCGGTGGCACCAGGAAGCGCTCGTCGATGGCGTTGTGCACGACGACCACCTTCTCCGGCGGCACCTTGAAGAAGTGCAGGATGTCGCGCTTCGACGCCTCGGACACCGTGATGATCAACTGCGCCCGCCGCGCCGCCGCCCACATCACCGAGCGCGCATACGCGTAGGCCATGCGGCTCGGCAGATACTGCGGAAACATCAAGTGGATACAGTCGTGGATGGTGACGACCGAGGCGCACGAGACCGCCGGCGGCAGCACGTAGTGCGGCGCATGGTAGACGTCGGGCTTCTCGCGCCGCAGCACCAGCGGCACATGGTACTGCTCGCGCACCGAGTAGTTGGGCGACGGCTCGAGCACCGCGCGGAAGTTGGGGCCGAGCGTAGCGGCGATCTCGAGGTCGGGCTGGTGACAGAGCAGGACGTACTCGTTGCGGTCGTCGATGCGCGCCAGGTGCCTCAACAGGTTGCGGATGTAGGTGCCGATGCCGAAGTCGTGGAGCTTGCGGGCATCGATCGCGACACGCATTGAGTGGATTATGGCAGGCCTTTGGCCTTGGACCTTGGGCCTTCGTGTTTGTGGGCCTTGGGCCGGTTGGCCTAGGGCCCTCCGGTCCCAGGGCCTAAGGCCTAAGGCCTAAGGCCGGCTGCAGTGGAGCGGCTAGCGATCCCACCCGCTCCACTGCAGCCGATACCGCCGGCGCAGATCGCGCGCGGCTCCGGGATAGACACCGCGCTGGCGGGCGGCCTCGCCGGCCCGATCCATCTCGCCACGCAGCGCGTCGGCGCGTGTCTTCACGGCGTCGAACCAGGCAGCGCAGTCGACGACCGCCGACGTGCCGAGGCGGACGCCGCCCGGCGTGTAGGCGGCGAACCACGGGTGGTCGCCGGAGGCGACGCTGGCGGTCACGCAGCCGGACGCGTAGCGCGTCCACAAGGAGTCCACTTCCGCCGCGGCGCGCGCGATGGCGTCGAGCAATCGAGCGTAGTCCTGCTCGCCGCGGTTGCGCTGGGCGTCGCCGTCCGAGCGGCCGTCGAGCATCTGCGTCAGGCTGCCGAGCGGGGTCTGCGTGTCGGTGAGACGCTCGCCGTTCAGCAGCTGCGTGGCGTGATCGATGGCCACGGCAAACGCCACGCCTTCGGCCTGCTGGCCGGCGCGGAGCGAGTTGATGCCGATCACCTGTCCGGCGCGGTTGACGAGCGGCCCGCCGCTGTTGCCCGGATTGATGGCGGCGTCGGTCTGAATGAGCGTGACGGGCCCGGCCTTGCGAACGGCGCTCACGATGCCGCGCGTGACCGTGTTCGACAGCACGCCGAGGGCCGAACCCACGGCAATGACTTCTTCGCCGACGCGCGCGCTCGACACCGATCCGAGCGTCAGCACCGGCTGGTTCGGGTTGGCGTTGTAGACCTGCAGGACCGCCAGGTCGCTGCCGGTCGAGAGGTTGATGACGCGCGCCGAGTACGACTTGTCACCGAGCTGGAGATTGACGCTGCTCTGGCCGCCGACGACGTGCGCATTGGTCAGCAGCTTGTCGCGTGTGATGAAGAACCCGGTGCCGCGGTTCTGGCCGGCCTGGATGAAGGCCACCGCCGGGACCACCTTGCTCACCAGCTCCTCGAGCGGCTCGTTCTCTGGCGGTGTGACCGTGGTTTCAGGAGACTTGACCGGCTCGATGGGGCGCGGCGCATCGAGCTCGTCGGCTTCCGCGTCGTCGTCCGGGATGCTGACGGCTGTCGTGGCCGTGGGCGCCGGTGTCCGCGGCGCACTGGTGGCGGCCGCCGGTGGCTGCTTCCAGGGATAGAGCGCGAGCGCGGCGCCGAGGACGAGACCGATGCCGAGCAGCGGCAGGCCGGCCGCCCACGGACGCGACGACGACGCGACGGTGCCGCTTTCGGCCTCGACTGCACTCGTCTGCTCGAATCCGCACCGGCACGCGCGAATGCGCCCGGGCACGCGCCGCCCGCAGGACGGGCAGTCCCAGCCGCTGCTGTCGGAACTGGCGATATCCATCGTCTCGAAACCGCGCTGACCAGCCGGAAAGGCCGGCTTCGGCTCAACGGTCCTGTTTCGGATTATCGGGAAATCGCCCGCGAACCTTGAGGTACGCCGCCAGCAGTGGGGCCCAGCCGGGACGGTGCTTCCGGTAGAAGGCGAGCTGGCTGCGGCGGTACGCCTGCTCGGCCGGGCCCGGCGCGGAGGCCCGTGAGGCGCCCCGGGCGTGCACCACTTCGGCTTCGGGAGAGAAGCGCACGAGCCTGCCGTGGGCGCGGACCGCCGCGCACAGGTCCACATCCTCCGTGTAGAGGAAGTAGCGCTCGTCCAGCAGTCCCGCCGCCTCGAGGTCCGTGCGGCGGATCAGGAGGCAGGCGCCGCTGACCCAGTCGGGAAACGAGGCCTGATGGCTCGCGCGTTCGACCCGCGCGGCAATCACGGGCCAGCTGCGCGCGTGCCCGCGGATGAGGAGCTTCTGCCGGAGCTCGGCGAACGGGCCGATCATGGCGCCGTGCGACAGCTCGGCCCGCCCGCCCTCGTCTACGATGCGCGGTCCGGCTACCGCCACGCCGGGCATCGCGTCCAGCACGGCCACGAGCCGATCGATCGAACCGTCCGCCGGCGCGGTGTCCGGATTGAGCAGCAGCACGAGCTCGCTGGCCGTGGCGCGAATGCCGAGGTTGTTCGCACCGGCGAATCCGAGGTTGCCGCCCGCATCGAGCACCCGCACGTGCGGCCACCGCTCCCGCACGAGCGCGGCGGTGGCATCAGCCGAGGCGTTGTCCACCACGATCACCTCGTGGGCCGTGTCTCGCGCCGCCACGGCGATCGACTCGAGACACGTGCCGACGTCGGCCGCTGAATTGAACGTGACGATGACGATGGCGAGGCGCGACATAGGAGGATGCTAGACGTTGGCGGCGGCGAGCAGCACCTGCAGCGTGCGCTGCGCCGACTCCGGCCACGAATAGCGCTCGAGCACGCCCGGCGCGGCGTCGAGCACCCGGCCGCGCGCCGCCGGGTCGAAGAGCGCCGCGTCGAGCGCCGCCTCGACCAGCGCCGGCTCGGGCGCGGCGACGTAGATCGCCGCCGGTCCATAGATCTCGCGCGCCACCTCGGTGTCGAGGACGACGATGGGCACGCCCGCGGCGAGCGCGTCGAGCGGCGTCAGGCCGAAGCCCTCGTACTCCGAGAGGAACGCGAACGCCGAGGCGCGGCCGTACAACCCCGCGAGCTCCGAATCGCTGACATACGCGTGGATCCCGATTCGCGCCTGGTGGCCCGTGTCTCGCGCGAGCGCCTGCAGGTCGATGGGCGGACGGCTGCGGTTGTCCCCGACGATTTCGAGCCTGGCCGTTGGGTGCCGAGCGGCCAGGCCTCCAAACGCGGCGATCAGCTCCGGCACGTGGCGGCGCGCGAACACCGATCCGACGTAGAGAACAATCGGGCCCCCGGTGGCTGCGGTCGGCGCCACGGTGGGCAGCTGCGTCGCGCCGGAGTAGACGACGTCGATCTTCGATGGATCGGTGCGGAAGCACCGCACGATCTCGCGTTTCGAGAAGTCCGAGACCGTCAGCACGCGGCGGGCGCGCCACGCCGCGGCCCGGGTCGTCAGGCGGCGCCGCAGCCCTTCGCGCGGCGCGAACCACTCGGGATGGGCGGCGAAGGACACGTCGTGGATGGTGACCACCATTGGCATGCCCGGGAAGATCGGCCCCGAGTAAGCGGGCGCGAACAGGACGTCGGCGCCAGCGGCGAGGCGCGGCAGCGATCGCTGCTCCCACCACGGGCCGCTGCCCGGGGCCACGTGGTGCGACACGCGGAGGCGCAGCAGGGGAGGTGTGGTCACGGCCGACGTGGCGCAGAGCGCGAAGTCGTGACCGAGTGCGCCCGGCAGGTCGTCCCACGCTCGCAGCAGCTCCGCGAGATAGCGTCCGACGCCCGTCGGGCGGCCGGACAGCTCCCGGGCGTCGATGGCGATTCTCATGCTGGCGAGGTCCCGCCCACGGCGGCCGGGAGGCGGCCGCTGCGCCGCGCGACCGCGGCGTCGTAGGCGCGTCCCAGCGCGCGTGCGGCGGCGTCCCAGGTGAACGCACGCGCGCGCGCGAGCCCCGCGGCCGCGCGCTCGAGCGCCCAGGCGTCCTCCGTGCCCAGGCGCGCCAGGGCGTAGGCGAGTGCGTCCGGATCGGTGGGACTGAACAGCACCGCCGCATCGCCGACCACCTCGGGCAGCGCGCCGGCGTTCGACGCCACCACTGGAATGCCCGCTGCCATCGCTTCCAGCGCCGGCAGGCCGAACCCTTCGTCGAGCGAGGGGAGCACCAGCGTGCGGGCCCCGGCAAAGAGCGCCTCGCGGGCCTCGTCGGTCACGTACCCGACGTACTGCACGTGCGCCGCCAGGGGAGAGGAGCGAATGCGATCGAGCCACGCCTCGGCGCCGGATCCCGTTCCGCCGGCAATCCGCAGCGGCGTGACGCGTCCGCCGCGCGCGGCCAGG
>DASYRM010000065.1:0-88112 GCA_036004405.1 Vicinamibacterales bacterium | reverse complement strand
AGGCGTGAATGTGCACCGTCGTCGTTCACTGGGAAGCCCGTTCGCTGCGCGCGCCCGGATGGCTTGGTAAGCCGGGCGCGCTCCGCTCACTCGAGGTGTGTCTTGATTCGAGGGGCCCTTTCATAGATGCCCTCTCCGCCTTCTCCGCCTACTCTGCCTACATTCTCTCCAGTATGCCCGCCGCGCCCATGCCGCCGCCGACGCACATCGTCACCAGCCCGTAGCGGGCGTTGCGCCGCCGCATCTCGTAGAGCATCGTCGTCGTGAGCTTGGCCCCGGTGCAGCCGAGCGGATGGCCGAGCGCGATCGCGCCGCCGTTCACGTTGAGGCGCTCCGGGTCGATGGGCATTTCGCGCAGGCAGGCGAGCACCTGCGCCGCGAACGCTTCGTTGAGCTCGACGAGATCCATCTGCTCGAGCGTGAGCCCGGCCAGCTTCAGCGCCTTGCGAATCGCGGGCACCGGGCCGATGCCGAAGCGCTCCGGCTCCACACCCGCGGTCGCATACGTGACGAACCGGGCGAGCGGCTGCAGGCCGTGTGCCTTGGCGAACTCCGCGGAGGTCACGAGCACGGCCGACGCGCCGTCGCTCGTCTGTGAGGAGTTGCCGGCCGTCACGCTGCCGCTGGCGTGGAACGCGGGCCTCAGTTTCGCGAGCGCGTCCATGGAGGTGTCGCGCCTGGGCCCTTCGTCCTGGGCGAAGGTGACGTCGCGAACCGAGCAACGCGGCGCCGCAGGCGCCGTGGTTGCGGCAGACAGCGCATCGGGCGACGCGACGCGGTACGCCAGCGGGACGACCTCGTCCTTGAAGCGCCCGGCGTCGATGGCGGCCACCGCGCGCTGGTGGCTGCGCAGCGCGAAGCCGTCCTGCTCCTCGCGGCTGATGCCGTGGTCGCGCACGTGGTTCTCGGCCACCAGCCCGGTCGTCAGGTAGACGTCGGGGTAGCTGTCCACGAGCGCCGGGTTGGGCGACACCTTGTTGCCACCCATCGGCACCAGGCTCATCGACTCGGTGCCGCCGGCCACGATCGCGCCCGCCCAGCCGCACATGATGCGCTCGGCCGCGAAGGCGATGGCCTGCAGCCCCGACGAGCAGAAGCGGTTGATCGTGACCGCCGACGCCTCCACCGGCACGCCGGCGCGGAGGCTGGCGATGCGCGCGACGTTGAGCCCCTGCTCCGCCTCGGGCATGGCGCAGCCCAGGATGACGTCGTCGATCTCGCGCGGCTCGACGCCGGGCGCGCGACGGAGGGCTTCGGCAATGACCGTTGCGGCCATCTCGTCGGGGCGCACGGTGCTCAGCGCGCCCTTCGGCGCCTTGCCGACGGCGGTGCGGACGGCGGAAACGATTACGGCGTCGTGCATGAGAAATCCGCGAGCAGCTCGCGCAGCGCATCGCCCACTTCGCCGGCCTGCCCGTCGAACAGGTGGTTGGCGCTGTCGATCTCCACGAGCTCCTTCGGGTCCTTGAGCTGCGCGTAGAACTGCCGCACCAGCTTCAGCGAGATGAGCTCGTCCATCTCGCCGTGGATCAAGAACTTCGGCTTCGGGGACAGCTTCACCGACCCGAACTCGTAGCGGTCCACCGGCGGGGCAATCCCGATCATGGCGCAGATCCGATCGTCGTCGGAGGCGGAGGTCATTGCAATGTAGGACCCGAAGGAGAATCCGGCGGCCCACAGGGGGACGCCCGGATGCGCGCCGGCCATGTAGTCCACCGCCGTGCGGTAGTCGTCCATCTCGCCGCGACCCTCGTCCCAGGCCCCGGCGCTGCGGCCGACGCCGCGGAAGTTGAAGCGGAGCACCACGCACCCGATGTCGGCCAGCGCCTTCGCGCTCTGGTACACGACCTTGGTGTGCATCGTGCCGCCTTCGACCGGCAGCGGGTGTGCGAATACCACGGCCGCGCGCGGCGCGGTCTTCGGGCGGTCGATCAGGCACTCGAGCGGCCCGATCGCTCCCGGAATCTCTCGAACGATGTCAGCCAACCCGTCTCTCCGCTACCTTTTCACAACTCTCCGCAAACCGCGCGATGACGCCGGCGAATTCGGCGGGCCGCGTGACCAGCCCCAGGTGCCCTGTCCGCTCGAGCGTCACTGCGGTCGCGTGCGGCCAGATGAGCGTGTACTCCGCGGTCAGATCCGCCGGCACCACGCGGTCGAGCCCCGGTTGGCCGGTGACGACCAGAACCGGCCCGTGCACAGCCGCCAGGCCGTCCACCGCCGCGTCTGCCACGATGCGCGCTCGTCGCGCCATCCGCTCGGGAGCGGGGAAGTGCGCCAGACACCGCGCGCCCTGCCGGACCGCCGCCCGGATCCCCGCCCACCAGCCGTCGTGCGCCGCCGCGATCTCCGGATACAGCCGCAGCGATCCCAGCAGGAACAGCGGCAGCAGCAGGTTCGGGCTGCGCATGAAGAACGTCGCGCGCGCATCCGGACGCCACGACGGCGGGATGGCCGACACCAGTGCAAGGCCGGCGACGCGGGCCGGGTAGCGCCGCGCGAATGCGGCCGCCACCAGGCCGCCGTAGGACACCCCGCAGATGACCGCGCGCTCGAGTCCGCAGGCGTCGAGCGCCTGCGCCACCTGCTCCACGTAGGCGTCGAAGCCGGTGCCGCGGGTTGGCCACTCGGCGCTCGGCTCGTCGGCCAGCGAGAAGGTAATGACGCGGCAGCGCGCCGCCAGCGCGTCCACGGCGGGCGACATCCACTCCCAGCGGCCTTGGATGCCGGGGACGATGACGATGGGAATCCCGCTCCCGCGATCCACGAGCTTCATGGTGTCCGCACCGCTAGTTCCGCAGGGGCTTGCCGGTTTTCAGCGTGTGCTGGATCCGCTCCTGAGTCTTCCGCTCGCCGAGCAGGCTCAGAAACGCCTCGCGTTCGAGGTCGAGCAGGTGCTGCTCGCTGACTGTCGTCGGATGCGGAATCATCCCTCCTGCCATGATCGTCGCCAGCTTGCGCCCGATCAAGGCGTCGTGGTCGCTGATGCGCGCGCCGCGCCAGGCCAGGTGGATGCCGAGCTTCAGCGACGCCAGCACGGCGTCGCCGCCGACCGGAATCGCCGTGCGCGGTACCGGCCGCTGGTAGCCGTCGGCCGCGCGCTGCAGCGCGTGCGCCTTGGCGTCGGCGATCAACCGCTCGCGGTTCATCGTGATCGCGTCCGACGCGCGCAGGTAGCCGAGCCGCACCGCGTCCGGGCCGCTGGTGGAGGTTTTCGCGAAGCCGATGGTCTCGAACGCCCTCTGGATCGGCGGCATCAGGTCCGCGCCCGCCGCGACGCTTTCCGCTGCACGCGCCGTCATCTCCTTGGTGCCGCCGCCGGCGGGGATGAGGCCGACGCCCACTTCCACCAGGCCGATATAGGTCTCGGCCGCCGCCTGCACGCGGTCGCCGTGCAGCGCGATCTCGCAGCCGCCGCCGAGCGCAAGACCCGCGGGCGCAACGATCACCGGCACGTCGGCGTAGCGCAGCCCCATCGTCGCGCCCTGGAAGGCGCGCACCATCAGGTCCAGCTCGTCCCAGTTCTCGTCCTGCGCCTCGAGCAGCACGAGCATCAGGTTGGCGCCGGCCGAGAAGTGCACGCCCTCGTTGCCGACGACGAGCGCGCGGAAGTTCCTGGCCGCCTCGCGCACGCCGGCCTGCAGCATCTGCACGGTGTCGGCGCCGATGGCGTTCATCTTCGAGTGGAACTCGACGCACAGCACGCCGTCGCCGAGATCGACGAGGCTGGCGCCGGGATTCGTCTTGACGATTGCCGATCGCTCGCGCGCGCTGCGCAGCAGCTGCAGCCCGGGCGCCGCCGGCGGCACGAGGCCGTCGCGGACGCGCGGTTGCGTGCCGATGGCGTCGAGGATCTCGAACGGTCCCAGCTCCCAGCCAAAGCCCCACCGCATCACGCGGTCGACGTCGTCGGGCGAGTAGGCAATCGAGGGCGTGACCTTGGCGGTGTACTCGAGCGTGGGCCCGAGAGTCTGGCGCAGGAACTCGCCGACACGGTCGGTGCCCTTGAACAGCTTGGCGATGCGCTCGCCGGTGTCGGTCACCGGCTCCGCCGCCGCGAGTGCGCCCAGCTTGGGTCGCGCCTGCGGGTGGTACTCGAGCGTGGCCGGATCGATCACCAGGATCTGCGACTCGCCGTCGGCGCCTTTGACCCGCTTGTAGAACCCCTGCCCGGCCTTCTCGCCGGTCCAGCCGCGCGCCAGCATCTGTTCGACGAACGGCGGCAGGACGAACGTGGCTCGCGCCGCCGGATCGGTCAGCCGCTCGGCGAGATTGCGGACCACGTGAGCCAGGATGTCGATGCCGGCGAGATCGAGCGTGCGGAAGGTCGCGCTCCTGGGGCGGCCGATCGGCGGCCCGGTGATCGCGTCGATCTCCTCGATCGAATAGGTACCAGCGGCCACGAGCGCCAGCGCGCGCACCACGTCGAAGAGCGCGAGGTGGTTTCCGATGAAGTTGGGCGAGTCCTTGGCCACCACCACGCCCTTGCCGAGATGCAGGTCGGCGAACGCGGCGACACCATCGAGAACCGCCCGGTCGGTATCCGGCGTGGGAATGAGCTCGAGCAGCCGCAGGTAGCGCGGCGGATTGAAGAAGTGCGTGCCCAGCCAGTGGCGCCGGAAGTCGTCGCTGCGCCCTTCGGCCAGCACGCCGAGGGGAATGCCGGAGGTGTTGGAGCTGACGACGCTGCCGGCCCGTCGCGCGCCATCCACGCGTTGGAGCAGCGCGCGCTTGGCCTCGACCTGCTCGACCACGCATTCGACGATCCAGTCGGCCTCGGACAGCCGCGCCATCCCGTCGTCGAACGACGCCGTGGTGACGAGCGTCCAGCCGTCGGGCTGGAAGAACGGGTCGGGCTTGAGCCCGCGCGTACGCTTGAGCCCCTGCCCCGCGGCATCGGCCGTCACGTCGAGGAGGAGCGACGGCACACCGGCGTTGGCGAAGTGCGCGGCAATCTGGGAGCCCATGACGCCGGCCCCAAGCACGGCTACGGAACGGATGATCATCGATCTATCGCGGGCCTGACTTGTCCGCCGAAGCCCTGGGCGAAGGCGGAAGGCCTGTGGCCTTTTACGAACAGCATAGCCCGCGACACCGAGGATCCGGAGCTCAGCGCGCCCGCACCAGGGGTCGCGTCAGGCAGGTGGGGCCGCCGCCCCCCTTCAAGCTGATCTCGTTGCCCTGGTACTCCACGACCGCGGCGCCGGCGCGCTCGAGCGCGGCGCGGGTGCGCGGGTTGCCCGCGAGCATCACGCACAGCCGCGGCGCCAGGGCGAGCACGTTGGTGCCCATCGACTCGAATTCTTCGTCCGGGGTGTCGAGCAGGGTGATGCCGCGCGCGACGAGCTGTTCGTGGAAGGGCACGGGGAGGAGCCGGGAGTATACGACGGCAAGATCGCGATCGACCGGGCTCAGGAGCGACATCAGGTGCATCACGTCCCCGGGCCCCTTCCAGTGCGGCAGCGGCACCTCGATCACCTCTACCTGCGGGCCGAGGAGCGCGGCGAACTGACGGAGGCCCTCCGCATTGGTTCGATAGCCGCGCCCGACGGCAACCGTCCGGTCGTCGAACCACACCACGTCGCCTCCTTCGATGCGTCCTGGCGGCTCGATCGAGCCGGCAATCGCCGTCCCGGGCCGGGCGGCCGCAGCGAAGGCGCGCCGCTGCGCGCCCGGCTCGCCATGGCGGGCCGGCTTGCCCATCGCGCACAGGACGACGCCGCGCGGCGCGACGAGCGAGGCGTCTCGCGCGTAGATCGAGTCGATGGTCGTGCCGGTGTCGGCCGGCAGGAACGTCAGCTCGGCGCCATGGTCCGCGAGGATCTCGAGGAACGCGTCGTGCTCGCGGCAGGCGGCGTCGAAGTCGGGCGCGGCCGTGAACCCGTGCGACGCCCACTGCCGGGCGAGCACGCCGGCGCTCACGAAGGCGTCGCGCGCGTGCTTCACCGCCACATGCGTCAGGTGGTCGAACTCGTTGAGCGTCACTTCCATCGCGTCAGGATTGTCTCCCGATCGAAGAGCGACACGCCGAGTCGCATCAGCCCCAGGTTCACCAGTGCCAGCACCCCGGTGATGGCCAGGATGATCGGCATCGATACCACGAAGCCGGCCGCGATCTGCGCGATGAGCAGGCCCGTGATCGGCAGCACCACCAGCACCGCGAGCTGCTGCGCGCTGCGCGCGTCGTTGACCCGCGACGACACGCACACCGCCAGCGACAGCGCCGTGAGCGACGCCATGGGTCCCATCAGGAACAGTACGCCGAGCGCCCGCGGCGTCAGCAGCGCCGGCGCCACGCCGGGCGCGGCGAAGATCGCGGCCACGGCCAGGTCCAGGCCGAAGCAGAGGAACGAGAGCGCGAGCGCCGGGAGAAACGCGCCGAGCGTCTTTGCCAGCAGCAGCTCGAAGGTGGTGAGCGGCGTCGCCAGCAGCGGCTCCAGCGTGCGCGCCTGCTTCTCGCCGATGACGCTGTAGGCGGCAATCGACATCGCGGCCGCGACCGGCGAGAGCACCAGCAGCACCAGGAACTGCTGGAAGAGCGATGCCTGGATGGCGGCCTCGGGATCCAGCGCCCGCGCACCGGGCTGCTGGCGATAGAGCTCGAGGGCAACCTGCAGGTCGGCCGAATCCGACAGCCGCTCGCCGGTGAAGGCCGGCACCAGTATCGCCACGAAGACCGGCAACAGGATGGCGACGCCGCCGGTGAACAGGCCTGGAAAGAAGATGCCGGGCCGGCCGCGCAGATCGGCCAGCTCCTTGCCGAGGAGCGCCATGACGCGCGACCAGTTCACGACCCGCCGCCTCTCAACAGGCGCAGGTACACCTGCTCGAGCGACGGTTCCTCGGGTTCGACCGCCTCGATGGCGGCTCCGGCGGCGACGAGCCGCCGGACGATGTCGGGCGTCTGCAGTCCGGCGCCGTCGAGGCCGATCGAGAGCGTGTGGCCGTCGGCCCTGACGTCGGCGAGCCCCTCGTCGCTCAACGTTCGCGCGTAGGCGTCCGCGGGCCCCGCGAACCGTACGCGCACCCGCGCGCCGAACGCACGCGCCCGCAGCGACTGCGGCGTATCGAGCGCCACCAGACGTGTGTTGAGGAGCGCGACGCGGTCGGCAAGGCGATCCACTTCGTCAAGGTTGTGGGTCGAGATGAGCACCGCCCGCCGCTCGTGCCGCAGCCGCACGATCAGCTCCCGCACGTCGCGGGCGCTTTCCGGATCGAGGCCCGACGTCGGCTCGTCGAGCAGCACCGCTCCCGGGTCGTGCAGCAGCGCGCGCGCCAGCGCGACGCGCTGCCGCAACCCTTTCGAAAGCACCGCCGCGGGCTCGGCGGCGCGATCGGCGACGCCAAAGAGATCCATCGCCGCGTCGACCGCGCGATCGGGCTGCGGCAGCCCGTGCAGCCGGGCGTGGACGCTCAGGTTCTGGCGAACCGTGAGGCGGTCCCAGAGCCCCGGCGCCTCGGTGAGGAAACCGATGCCGGCGCGCAGCGTGGACTCGGCGCCCGCCGTGGGCTGCCCGCGAAACCGTACCGCACCCGACGACGGGTGAATCAGGCCGGCGAGCATGCGGAGCGTCGTCGTCTTGCCGGCCCCATTGGGTCCCACGAGCGCGAAGATCTCGCCCGCGTGCACGTCGAACGACACGTGCTCGACGGCCAGGCGTGGACCGAACGTCTTCGTCAGCGAGTCGGCCTCGAGCATCAGCCCGGAAACTCGTAGCAGCCCGGCGTCACGAGCACCGTGCCGCTGCGGCTGAAGGCCAGGCTCGTCGGTCCCATGAGGCCGGCGCCGTAGAACTGAATCGTCCGGGTCTTGTCGCCCTGACGGTCGTAGACGTAGGTGTAGGCCACCGCCATCGAGATCCACAGCTCCCCACGTGGGCTGACGGCGGCGGCGCGGATGACCGGCGCCACGAACGGCACCTCGCGATCGTCCACGCGGCGTCGCGGCCACACCGTGGGCTGGGCGTCCAGGAGCGTATCGATCTCGGCGCCTTCGACGTGGCGCTCGAAGACGAGCATGCCGTTGGCGTCGTACTTACGGAAGATCGGCCGCCCGGTGAGAAAGACGAAGTAGAAGCCGCCGGTGGGATCCGCCAGCGGCAGCCCGGCGTTGTGCGCGAGGTGCAGCTCGCGGTCCGACTCGAATCCGGTCGGCCGCAGCCGGCCGAAGGTCAGCGTGGAGTAGCCCGCCGGCGAGTACGCGGTGACGAGCGCGCCGCTCTCGGGATGGCTGAGAAGCAGTCGCGTGCCCGCCCAGTGCACGGCGCCCGTGCCGTTGAGCAGCAGGTTGTCCACCACCACCTGCGCCGCGGGCTGGCCCGGCAGGTAGAAGCCCGCCTGTCGCACGCCGGCGGAGTCGAACACCTGGATGCGATGGCGGTTGCGCGGCGCGTCCGCCACGACGATGCGGCCGTCGGCCGCGACGTCGAACCCTTTCGGCTGGATCAGCCGCCCCTCTTCCTGCCCGATGTCCACCAGCGTCCGCACGGCGGTGCGGGCCTCGTTGACCGCGAACACCGCGTGCGCCCGCCGATCGAAGACGTAGTAGGTGCCGTCGGGCCCCTGCTGAAAGCCAACCGCTTCGCTGAATCCGCCGGCAATGTGCGGCGGCAGGCCGCCGATCGAGCGCAGCATCTCGACGCGCAGCGCCTGGCTGCGGGCGCCAGCCAGGATGGCCAGCGCCAGGGTCAGCGTTACGCCGGCGCGCCAGCGCCTCACCTCGGGTACACCCACTCGGCGAAGAAGGTACTCAGGTTGCGTCCGCTCGACGCTTCGAATACGCGCTGCAGGTCGGGGGACGTTACGTCGTGGCCGGCCTGCTCGCGGGTGTAGGCGCGGACGGCCGTCCAGAACGGCTCGTCGCCCAGCAGCTCCCGCAGCTCGTGCAGCACCAGCGCGCCCTTCTGGTACACCACGGCTCGATCGTCGGCGGTGGGACGGTTCCAATCCGGGAAGACGAGCGGCCTGTCGTGACCGGCGGCGCGCAGTTGCTCCACTCGTCGCCGCCATCCGTCGACATCGTTCAAGTAGGCCTCGCGGCCGCGACTGGACTCCTTGTAGGCCGCGGCCATGAACGTGGCGAACCCTTCGTTCAGCCAGAAATGCGTCCAGTCGCGATTGGTGACGAGATTCCCCCACCACTGGTGCGCCAGCTCGTGCGCGATGAGCGACGTAGCGGTGGCGTCGGCGAGCACCGAGCGTCCGTAGGCCTCGGACATGTGCGACAGTCCGGCCAGCTCCTGCCCGCCGCTCGTCGCGACGAGCGCCTGCGTGTAGCTGTCGCCGGGATACGGCAGGCCGGCCCGCTCCTCGAAGAAGGCGAGCATCACGGGTGTGTCGCGGAAGATCCGCTGCAGTTCACCGGACGAGAACGGCGATCCCAGGTAGCGCAGCGACACCCGTCCGCGCGTGCCGGTGGCCTCGGCAAACCTGCCGGCGACGAACCCGTAGAGGAAACTCGACGTCTCGCGCTCCTGGCGCCAGCGATACACCGTCCGGCCATCGCGCGTGCGGCGCTCGACCTCGCGGCCGCTGCCGGCAGCGCGCCAGCTCGCGGGCATCGACACTTCGAGATCGAGCGTCGCCCGATCCGCCGGCCCATCCACGGCAGGCATCCAGTGGCTGGTCGAGAACGTCGTATAGACCTGCGCGCTGCCGGCGAGGAGCGTGAGGCCGGTTCGAGGCGTCCCGTGATAGACGATGTCGAGGCGCTGCCGTTCGCCTTCGCGCGCCAGCGTCGGTAGCGTGACGATCAGCCGCTGAGCCTCCTGCCTGAAGGGGATCCTTTCGCCGCTCGCGCCGAAGTGTCGCACCGAGTCGACGACGAGCGCCCCGCTGTTCAAGACGATCGCCGTGCCCGGCGCGAGCATGTTCAGCTCGAGAAACTCCCTGCCGCTGATCGCGCCGTGCTCTACGTCGAGGTCGAGTGCGACCGCGTACTGCGAGACATCGATAGCTGTGCCCTCTACCCGTGGCGGTGCTTGCGCGGCAGCGAGCGCCGCCGCCACGGCGACGAGAACGAGGATGAGCCCCGCCCTGACGCGGGCAGGACGGTCAGTACTTGGCGACGGAACGGATTGCCGAGAGCACATCGGCCGATCCCGGCAGGATGGCCTCTTCGAGCACGGGCGCGTAGGCCACCGGCGTGTCGAGCGCGGCCACCCGCTTGACCGGCGCGTCGAGGTATTCGAAGAGCTCGTCGGAGATGCGCGCCACGATCTCGGCGCCGAAGCCGCAGGTCAGCTGATCCTCGTGCGCCACCACTACGCGGCCGGTGCGCTGGGTGTAGGCGGCAATCGTCTCCCAGTCCAGGGGCGCAATCGTGCGGAGATCGATCACGGCGACGCTGAGCCCGTGGTAGTCCTGCGCCTGCTGGGCGGCAAAGAGCGAGCGCTGCACCAGCGCGCCCCACGTGAACACCACCACGTCGGCGCCGTCGCGCGCCACCGAGGCCTTGCCGAACGGCAGCGTGTAGTCGCCCCCCGGATAGGGACGCTTGTTGTACGTCTGCCGGTAGAGGTGCTTGTGCTCGCAGAAGAGCACGGGGTCGTCGCAGCGGATGGCGGTGCGCAGCAGGCCGGCCGCGTCCTGCGCGTTCGACGGAAACACCACGCGAATGCCGGGGCAGTGCGCGAAGATGGCGACCGCGCTCTGGCTGTGGTACGGCGCCCCGCCCTTCAGGTAGCCGCCGATCGGCACCCGAATCACCACCGGGCACGACCAGTGGTTGTTCGACCGGTAGCGCATCATCGACAGCTCGTCGCGGATCTGCATGAAGCCCGGCCAGATGTAGTCGAAGAACTGGATTTCGACGACCGGCTTCAGGCCGCGCAGCGCCATGCCGACGGCGCGCCCGATGATGTTGGCCTCGGCGAGCGGCGAGTTGAACACGCGGTCCTCGCCGTACAGCTTCTGCAGGCCGTGGGTGACGCCGAACACGCCGCCCTTGCCGTCGACGACCGCGAGCGCGTCGCGACGGCTGGCGTCGGCGACGTCCTGACCGAACACGACGATGCGGGCATCACGCCCCATCTCGTCCTTGAGCGTCTGATTGATCGTCGCCAGCATCGTGCCGGGCGTGCCGTCGGTGCGCGGCTCGGCCTCGAAACGCGACGACGTCGGATCGACGTCGGGCGAGTACACGAAACGAGACGCCGTGGCGGGATCGGGCTTCGGCGCCTCGAGTGCGGACTCGGCGGCTTCGGCGACCTCGCGCTCCACGGCCGCCAGCATCGCGGCCAGCTGCTCTTCCGACGCGATGCCTGCCTCGATCAGCAGCGCCCGCATCCGCACCAGCGGATCACGGCGCGCCTCGGCCTCGCGCTCGGTCGGCGGCTTGTAGAGACGCTCGTCGTCGGAATGCGAGTGCGAGTAGGGCCGCGTCACGTTGGCGTGCACGAGCGCCGGGCCTTGGCCCGCACGGACGTGGCCGATCGCCTGTTCGAGCGCCTGGTATGAGGCGACGTAGTCGGTGCCGTCGCAGTGATGGACCTGCAGGCCGGGAAAGCTGCTCACGATCCGCGAGATGTCGCCGCCGGGCGTCTGTGTCTCCACCGGCACCGAGATGGCGTAGCCGTTGTCCTCGATGAGAAACAGCACCGGCGCCTTGGCGTTGCACGCGGTGTTGAGCGACTCCCAGAACTCGCCCTCGCTCGTGCCCCCCTCGCCGATCGACACGTAGGTGAGCTGATCCACGTGGTGGCGCGTGTCGCGCGACTCGATGGCCGCGACCCGGCTGTAGATCAGGCCCGCCTCGGCGCAGCCGACGCCGTGCAGGCAGTGCGTGCCGACACAGCTGCTCTGCGAAGGGATGTTCAGGGGGCGGCTGCTCCAGTGCGACGGCATCTGCCGCCCGCCGTTGGCCGGATCCTCGGCGGCGCCGACTGCGGCCAGGAACATGTCGCGCGGTGTGACGCCCAGCGCCAGGCACAGCGCACGGTCGCGATAGTAGGGGAAGAACCAGTCGTAGCCCGGCCGCAGCTGCAGGCCGGCCGCGGCGAGCACCGCTTCGTGCCCCGCGCCGCTGATCTGGAAGAAGATCTTGCCGCCGTTCCTGAGCTGGACCTCCTTGTCGTCGATCTTCCGCGACAGGAGCATCAACCGATACGCCTTGAGCAGATCGTCGGGGGAGAGGCCGGCGTGCCCGGTGGCAGGCGACTTCGCTCCAGAGGCGCGGGTCGCCGCGCCGTTGGCGAGGGTCGAAGCCTTCATGGCTTGAGCGATTATGGCACTATCATCCGGCTCCTGTCTGCCTGCCCCTATGACCGCTCACCTGCACCGCTGGGACGAGATTGCGCTCGAAAAGATCACTGAATTGATGTCGCAGAAGATCGTGGCGGGGGTGCACCAGATGCTGGCGCAGACCTATTTGAAGCAGGGCGCGCTGGTGCCGATGCACGCGCACGCGAGCGAGCAGATGACCTATGTGCTGCAGGGGGCGCTGAAGTTCCGCGTCGAGAACGAGGAAATCATCGTCCGCGAGGGCGAGGTGCTGCATATACCGGCCCACGCACGCCATCAGGCCGAGGCGCTCGACGACACCTTTCAACTCGATATCTACAGCCCGCCGCGGGAGGACTGGCTCCGCCGCGGGGCCGTGGACGCCGACTCCCAGACCTGATAGGCTCACGCGCTTGCGGGGGCCGGGCGGACGTCTGCGCAACGGGCGCGGGCGGGCGCACGGCGTCACTCCACGTCCGTCTTTTCGAGGAGGTCCCCGCAATGAAACGCTCGATCGTCAACTGGTCCACGGCCGCACTGCTGGCCGTCGCCGGTACCGCCTTCGTGTCGGTCTCCCTCAACGCTGATGACAAGAGCGGCCCCGTGGCCGTGACCGTGTCATTCGGCGCCGGTCTCAATACCGCCCAGCCCGGCAACTCCGCGAACCACCACGTTCTGCCCGGGATGATTCATGTGCAGGTGGGCGGCGTGGTGAACTTCAACGTCGCCGGGTTCCATCAGATCTACGTCTACAACCCTGGCAAGGGCCCCGAGGACATCGTGCCCGTTCCCGGGCTGTTCATGGACGACAAGGTGGGCCTCTACTACGAGGGGCTCAGGCCGGCTGGCGGCCCGCCGCCCGGGATACCCACGACGACGAATCCTTCGAACGCCTCCAACCGGCTCGAATCGGTCTCGTTCAGCAAGCCCGGCAAGTACCTCGTCCTTTGCAACGTCGCGCCGCACTTCGCCGATGGCATGTGGGCGTGGATACACGTGACGGGCGACTGAGACCAGGTCAGGTAAGTCAGAACAAGTCAGGTAGGTCAGGCGGGGGTGCGGGGCCCCACCTGCCTCGAAGCCTTCCGATCCCACCACAAGCCGCCTGACAGAGAATTAATCAAAACTTCAGACGAGCCTCCCGATCGAGGCC
Source organism: Vicinamibacterales bacterium (assembly GCA_036004405.1). Taxonomy (GTDB): domain Bacteria; phylum Acidobacteriota; class Vicinamibacteria; order Vicinamibacterales; family UBA2999; genus DASYRM01. Next base: position 74,740 of record DASYRM010000065.1, on the reverse strand, counting down.
CATAAGATCGATGGGCTTCGGCCGAAGGACGTTTCATGAGGTGGCATATGCGTAAGAGTGGTGTGCTCGCAGCGGTGATGGCGTTGATCGCAGGAGTCGTGGCGATGGCGGTGGTGCAGGCGCAGGCGCCGGCGGCCACAAAGCCCGCGGCCCCGAAGCCGGCGGCAGGCGCGGCGCCAGCGGCGCGGTACCGCACACACGGCAACCTGAATCAGGTGATGCGCGGCATTCTGTTCCCCAACTCCAACGTCGTCTTCGCGGCGCAGAGCGAGGACTTCGCGAAGATCGCGCAGGACAAGGATCCGTCGACCGCCACCGATCCGTTGCGCGGCGTCTACAACAGCTGGACCGCGGTGGAAGACAGCGGCTACGCGCTTGCCGAGGCGGCGAACCTGCTGATGATTCCCGGCCGCGTGTGCTCGAACGGCAAACCGGCGCCGGTTGGCAACGCCGATTGGGGCAAGTTCGTCGCCGGTCTGCGCGAGGCAGGCATGGAAGCGGTGAAGGCGGCAAAGGCGAAGAACCAGGACGCGATGCTCGACGTGAGCGACAAGATGACGTCGGCGTGCGCTGCCTGCCACGACGTGTATCGCGAGAAAACGGACGCGCAGGGAGGGCTGGCTGCGCGCTGCACGAAGTAACCTGGAGGCAGAGAAGGCAGAGAGGGCAGAGAGGGCAGAGTAGGGAAAGCGCTCCTGATGAAAGAGTGTTTTCCCTTCTCCGCTTTCTCTGCTTTCTCCGCCTCCAGTCTCAGTGATACCGCGGCTTGTCGTCCCGGCCGCCGGGGTGGATGTCGAACCGGCGCCGCGCGCGGTTGATGCGCCACCGCGCGAACTGGTACTGAATCTCCGCCGCCAGCCGCATCCGGCGGCCGCGCAAGTAGAGCCAGCCGACCGCCAGCCCGCCAAGATGGGTCACGTGCGCGATGCCGTCCCCCCCGCTGCTCGTCGCCGATAGAAACGCGACGGCGCCGATGATCATCACGAAGTACTTGGCCGGTACTGGAAAGAGGAACGACATCAGAATCTGCCGGTCCGGGAAGTACATGCCGTAGGCCAGGAGCAGACCGTAGATGGCGCCCGAGGCGCCGACAGTCGGCAGGCCGTCGTAGAGCCGCGCGCCGATGGCGCCGGGCAAGAACGACGCGAGGATCGTAGTGGCCGCTGCCCCGACGCCGCACACCATGTAGTAGCGGCTGAAGAACCCCGTGCCCCACATCCGCTCGAGCTCGGTCCCGAACATCCACAACGAGAGCATGTTGAAGAGGATGTGCGAGATCCCGCCGTGCAGGAACATGTAGGTGAACGGCTGCCAGATTTCCAGGCCCACCACGACGTCGATCGGCCGCAGGCCGAACCATACCGGCAGGTCCCCGACCACCTGCTGGATCAGGAACACGCCGATGTTGGCAAAGATCAGGATCTTGACGGCGGGCGTGACCGGACCCGGCCCGAACGAGTGGGCGAAGTTGGAGCTCGAATACGACCGCGACCGCATGTGGATCCAGTCTGGTCCAACCCGCGAGTTCCCGCAAGCGGTGGGCTAGGGGCGGCGAAGCCGGCGGGTAATCAGCGCGACGCCTTCGGCGAACTGCGGCACTCGCAGCACATGCGCCGACACGGCGAGCACGGCGAGGGCGACGCCGATCGTCGCGCCGAGCCGGACGATCTGCGGAATCAGACGTCCACTCGGCCACGCGGCCACCAGCACGCCATAGACGCCGACCGTGGCCGCCCCCATGATCGCCGCCGCCACCGCGATGCGGACCAGCGCGTTGGCGATGGCCCGGCCCTCGATGCCCTCGAGTCGGCGGCTCAACATTACCAGCAGCAGCGACGCGTTGAGGAGCGCCGCCATCGAGGTGCCGAGCGCGAGCCCGCGGTAGCCCATCGCGTGCACGAGCGCAAGGTTGAGCGCGGCGTTGGCGAGCACGGTGATGAAGCTGATGGTCACGGGGACCCGGCTCTGGCCGAGCGCGTAGAAGGCGGGCGACGCGATGCGGACCACCGAGTAGCCGAGCAGGCCGATGGCATAGAACTTCAGCGCGCCGGCGGCCGCTATCGTGTCGGAGGCCCTGAACGCGCCGCGTTCGTACATCAGGCGGATGATCGGCTCGGCCAGGACGATGAGGCCGACCGTGGCCGGCACGTTGAGCATCATCATCAGCGCGAGCCCGTCGGCGATCGTCCGCCGGACGGTCGCCTTGTCACCCAGCGCGAGCTGCCGGGAGATCGCCGGTGTGGTCGCCGTGGCAATCGACACGCCGAAGAGGCCGATCGGCAGATACATCAGCCGGAAGGTCAGGTTCAGCCACGACACCGCCCCCTCCTCCTGGCTGGTGGCGAGCCACGTGTTGACGAACACGTTCACCTGCGTGGCGGCCAGTCCGATCGTGCCCGGCCCCATCAGCAGCAGCACGCGGCGGAGCCCCGGATCCCGCCAGTCGAGCAGCGGGCGATAGCGGAACCCTTCCCGGTGGAGGAGCGGCCACTGCACGCCCCACTGCGCGAAGCCGCCGACCAGCGCGCCGATGGCGACCGCCGTGATCGGCGGCACGCCGAAGGCGGGCATCACCGCGATCAGGCCGACCGTGCAGACGATCGAGCTCACGTTGAACATCGCCGGCGACACGGCAGGGACGAAGAAGTGATGCAGCGCGTTGGCCATGCCCATGAACGCGGCGGCCAGCGCCACGAACGTGAGGAACGGCAGCATGATGCGCGTGAGCGAGACGGTCAGGGCGAGCTTGCCGGGGACGTCCTCGAACCCGCCGGCGAACGCGCGCACCAGCGGCTCGGCGAACACCATGCCGAGCACGACCGCAATCCCGGTGATGACCAGCAGCGCGTTGATGACGTAGTTGGCGAGACGGAACGCCGAGGCCTTGCCGTTGGTCGCGAGCTCCCTCGTGAAGGTCGGAACGAAGGCGGCGCTCATGGCGCCTTCGGCAAACAGATCGCGCAGCAGGTTGGGAAACCGGTAGGCGACGTTGTAGGCGTCCATCGCGGTGCCGGCGCCGAAGTAGTAGGCGAGCACCTGCTCGCGGACGACGCCGAGGATCCGGCTCGTCATGGTGGCCGCGCCGGCCGAGGCGGCCGACCGCGCGACACTGGCGGGGGGCGTGGGGTCAGGCGCCAAGCGCTCGGCGCACCGCCTCGTTGACGGCGCGCCCGTCCGCGGACTTGCCCGCGAGCTTCGGCATCACGGCTTTCATCACCTTGCCCATGTCCTTGGGAGTGGTGGCGCCGGTTTCGGCAATTGCCGCCGCCACGGCCGCCGCGATCTCCTCGGGCGACGCCCCCGGCGGCAGGTACTCTTCGAGGATTTTCAGCTCGCCCGTCTCCTTGTCGACGAGGTCCTGGCGGCCGGCCTTGGAGAACTGCTCGATCGAGTCGCGGCGCTGCTTGACCAGCGTGGCGATGACCTGCAGCACCTCGGCGTCATCGAGGTCGCGGTTCTTTTCCACGCCCTTGTTCATGATGGCGGCCTTCAGCATGCGCAGCGCCGAGAGCCGCAGCGGGTTCTTCGCCTTCATCGCGGCGGTGATTTCGCCGTTGACCTTTTCGTTGAGCGTCATAGTCGTCAGCGATCCTGATCCGAGTCCCCGTAGGTGATGTGCCAGTTCTCGGTCTGATCGTAGAACCCGCCGGGCACCTGAACGGCGTTGAGCTTGACGGCCACTTCGACGCTCGACTTCACGCCGAAGTAGCCGTTGCGGCGCAGTACGCGCCGGAACGATCCGTGCAGCGCATAGCATCGCACCTTGTCGGAGTCCTCGGCACGCGCGGCGCGGTCCACCCATCGCAGCAGCGTCTTCACCCCCGACACGTCGTCAGGGTGGGTGAGGAGGTCGACCAGGAGGGTGACCCGCCCGAGGGGTTCGTGCTTGTGGCGATAGACGGCGTAGCCGTGCACCTCGCCCTGACGCTTCAGCGCCACGGCCGAATAGCGCACGTGCGGTGGTTCGATGTAGCGCCAGTTCAGATAGGCGGCGTCGCGGCGGACCGCCAGATCGAAGCGGTCGGCAAGCTTTTCCCACAGCGTCGTGAAGGCGGAATCGAAGCGGCGCACCGGCTCGCACTCGGCGCGGAGCGGGCGCGAGCGCGACAGCACCTGGACGAACGGGTACGCAAGGGCTCCCACCACCTGGTTGAGCGGTCGCGGCCAGTGCGGCAACCGCACCGCGCGGCGGGTGAGCGGCTTCACCAGATACGGCAGCACCCGCGACTCGGGAAAGCGCATGCGATCCAGCGTCTTTCGCGTGGCCGCGGACGGGGCCAGCGCCAGGCTGGCGCCAGTGCTGCGATCCCAGGCCCGCATCAGCGCCTCGTCGTTCCCCTGCTGCTCGCGCTCGGGCGCCACGCGCGGCTCCGAGGCCCAGGCGGCGTCCACCTCGAGCCCCTTGACCGACAGGCGTACTGGCATCGTCGGGAGATAGCCGACGATGGTCGGTCCCTCACGGGCCACCCACAGGCTGACTTGGTCGGAAGAAGCGGGGTTGCGGCGGTAGCGCCAGTCCCACGTCAACCGATCGGCTTCCGCGGTGTCTACGCCCAGAGTGCGGCGGGTCAGCGCCTCGATGCCGCGGCGGTCTTCGGGTCTGTACCGAGCGATTTCTGGCATCCGGGCGTGTCGGCGTTGTCGCGCACGCCGCGGTGGCTATTGTACGTCGTCGCCTGCCACCCTCTACGGCTGCGTTGACGGATCCGGCGTAGGCCGCGGCGCCGTGCGCGGCGCGGGCACCGGAGTGATCACGCCGGGCCGCGCGGCGCCCGTCGTGACGCCGAAGGGGTTCGACGGCGTCGTCGCCGGTGCCGGCGGATTGTCCTTGTCGTCGTCCGCGTCCGCTTCGAGCAGCTGGCCGAGACGGCGGCGCAGATCCGCCGGCGTCTCCGGCCGTGGTCCGGCGTTCGCGGTCGCGACGGCGGGATCGTTGTCGTTCGGGTCGTCCTGAGTGTCTTCGACGGGCCCCGGCAGGCGCCGCAGCGGCTGCGGCCCTGGCGGTCTCGACACGACAGGCGTCACCGGCGTGGGCCGTGGCGTCGTGCTCGTGGCGAGGATGACGATGCGATCGAAACCCGACGACGTCGGCGTGCCGGGCGCGAGGCGTGGTCCGACGATGTAGCCGCTCACACCGCGCAGCAGCGACTCGAGCGCCTGCTGCTCGTAGGCATCCTTGAACTCGACGGTGACGGGAGGCCCGACGATGCGCTCGGCGTTGACGACGCTGGTGCCGCCGACACGCGCCCACTCGGTGAGAATGGCGCGGACCGACGCGTTCTCGGCGCTCAGATCGACCTTGCCGCCGTGGAACGACAGTTTGACCGATTGCCCCGCCGCCGGCAGGGCCGCGAGCATCACGAGCACGCTGGCAAGAAGGATGTGAGCCTTCATGAGGCGACTCTCCTAGTAAGGGGAGTATACGACCTCTACTATCGGTCCCCCGAGGGTGACGGCCCAGGGCCGACCTCGGCCTTACTGCACTAGGCCTTTTGGAAGCTCTCGACCACCCGGCAGACGATTTCGTCCAGCGTCAGGCGGGGCGCGTAGCCGACCAGGTTGTGGACCTTGGAGATGTCCGGGACCCGCCGCGGCATGTCCTCGAAGCCGGCCTCGTACGCTTCGTCATAGGGGATGAGCTGCACAGGTGAACCGCTGCTGGTGAGCCGCTTCACCCGCTCGGCCAGCTCGCGAATGGTCACTTCCTCGGTGTTGCCGATGTTGAACACCTCGCCCACGGCGCGCGGCTCCTGCGCCAGCTTGATGAGGGCGTCCACCACATCAGCCACGTAGGTGAAGCTGCGCGACTGGGTTCCGTCGCCGAACACCGTGATCGGCTGCCCGGCGAGCGCCTGCCGCACGAAGGTCGGCAGCACCATGCCGTACTGACCGGTCTGCCGCGGGCCCACGGTGTTGAAGAGCCGCACGATCACGATCGGCAGCTTTTTCTCCTTCCAGTACGCCAGCGCGAGGAACTCGTCGATCAGCTTGCTGCACGCGTATGCCCACCGGTGCTTGACCGTGGCGCCCAGCACCAGGTCGGCGCCCTCGCGGAACGGCACGTCTGCGCTCTTGCCGTAGACCTCCGATGTGGAGGCGATGACGACCAGCTTCTTCTTCTTGTTGGCGTGCTTGAGCACGACCTCGGTGCCGTGCACGTTGGTCTCGATGGTGTGCACCGGCTGCTCGACGATCAGCTTCACGCCGACCGCCGCGGCGAGGTGGAAGACCACGTCGCACTGGTCGATCATCTCGGCGAGCAGCGGCTCGTTGGTCACCGTGTCGATGACATACGAGAACCCCGGCCGGCCTTTGAGGTGCGCGATGTTGTCGATCGAGCCGGTCGAGAGGTTGTCGAGGACGTGCACCTCGTGACCCAGCTCGAGCAGCCGCTCTGCCAGGTGCGATCCGATGAACCCGGCGCCGCCGGTCAAAAGGGCTTTCACTCGTCGATCGATCCTTTCTCGAACACTTGGATGGCCTCGGCAACCCTGGCCGCCTGCCGCGCGTGCAGACGCGCGTGCAGCGGCAGCGACAGCAGCTCCGCGGCGGCTCTGGTGGCGACGGGACAGTCGCGCGAGGCCAGGTGCGCGAAGGCCGGCTGCTCGTGCAGCGGAATGGGATAGTGGATCAAGGTTTCAACGCCGGCGCGCGCCAGGTGGGCCTGCAACGCCTCGCGCCTGGCCGATCGTACAGGAAACAGGTGGTAGACGTGGCCCGGATCGCGCTCGGCCACCGGAGCCACGTCGCCGGTCAGGGCATCGCGGTAGAACGCCGCGTGCAGACGGCGCAGGGCGGTCTCGGGCAGGAGATTCGGCAGCCGGACGCGGAGGATGGCCGCCTGCAGTTCGTCGAGGCGGCTGTTCACGCCCGGCACGGCGTGCAGGTTGCGATTGGTCTGGCCGCCGTTCCGGAGCAGGCGGACGCGGTCGGCCAGAGCGCCGTCGCTGGTGATGACGGCGCCGCCGTCCCCGCAGGCGCCCAGGTTCTTGGTGGGGTAGAAGCTGAAGGCCCCGGCCGCGCCGATCGTTCCGACCGGCAGCCCATTGCAGGTGGCCAGGTGCGCCTGGCAACAGTCCTCGATCACGACGAGACGATGACGGTCGGCCACCACCATGATCTCCAGCATGTCCGCCGCCTGTCCGTACAGGTGCACCGGCACGATGGCGCGCGTGCGCGGCGTGATGGCGTCGGCGCAGGCGCGCGCGTCGAGCGTCAGCGTGCGCGGATCGACGTCGGCGATCACCGGCACCGCTCCCGCGGCCACCACCGCCAGGCCGGTGAAGGCGGCGGTCATGGCCGGCACAATCACCTCGTCGCCCGGGTTCACGCCGGCGGCGCGCAGGGCCAGCGCAATCGCATCGGTCCCGTTGCCGACGCCGATGCCGTGCTTGGCGCCGGACGCGGCTGCGAACTCCACTTCGAAAGCCTCGACTTCCGGACCGAGGATGAACCAGCCGCGGGTGAGCACCCGCTCGATGGCTTCGCGGATCTCGGCGGCGTCGGATCCCGGACTCAGATCGATGAAGGGCAGACGCTCGTCGTCGTCGGCGCTCACGGTGCGCCGACCCGCGAGGCGGCGGTCACGTACTGCGACAGGTGGGCGCGGTAGAAGGCCACCGTGCGCTGCAGCCCGTCGCGCAGCCCCACGGTCGGCCGCCAGCCGAGCGTGCGCGCGATGAGCGACGAGTCGGCGTAGAAGCTGCCGATATCGATCGCGCGCTTCTCGGGCGGCCAGTCCACGCAGCGGTAACGCCCGGTTCCGCACACGTCGATCAGCCGCTCGACCAGTGCGCGGTGCGTGATCGGCTCCTCGCCGCCCACGTTGAACACGCGGCCGTTGGCCTCGTCGCTGGCGCCGGCGCGCAGGAAGGCGTCCGCCGCGTCGTCCACGAACACCAGGTCGCGCACCTGCGACCCGTCGCCGTAGATCTGGATCTCCTGGTCTTCGATGGCGAGCCGGATGAACCAGCCGATGAATCCCTGGCGGCTGTGCTTCAGCAGCTGCCGCGGCCCGAACACGTTGGTGAGGCGCAGCGAGCAGGCGCGGAGCCCGAAGACGTTGTTGTAGACCAGGTGGTAGTACTCGCCGGCCGCCTTGTTGATCCCGTTGACGTCGGTCGGCTTGACGAGGTGATCCTCGGTGACAGGCAGGCTCGACGGCCGGCCGTAGACCTGGCGGGTGCCCGCGAACACCACCTTCACGCCGGGGTTGCGCGCCCGGCACGCCTCGAGCAGCGACAACTGCGCGCGGCAGTTGATTTCGAGATCGGTGTGCGGGTCGCGCATGCTGTCGATGTGGCTCACCTGACCCGCGAGGTTGAAGATGACGTCCTGCCCGTGTACGGCGGCGGCCACCGCCGCCGTGTCGCGCACGTCGGCGACTTCGACGCGAACGCGATCCGCGATGCCGTCGATGTTGAAGCGGTTGCCACCGTATTCGGGGATCAGCGCATCGACGATCGTCACCTGTGCGCCAAGCGCGACCAGCTCGCGCGACAGGTTGCTGCCGATGAACCCGAGCCCGCCGGTGACGAGGATGCGCCGGCCAGCGTAGAAAGCCCGGTACGGTACCGACGCGTCCGGCGGCCGGTTCACGCGCGGATTCTATCAGCCGGGCTGCCCCGGCGCAGCACCATCAGCCGGAGCCACATGAGCGCCAGGTCGGCGTAGGTGCGCAGGATGCGTCCGGGACGAAAGAACTGCGAGCTGCCGAACTGCCGCGAGTAATGTCGCACCGACACCTGCCGGAAGCGCGCGCCGGCCCGCTGCGCGTTTTTCACCAGCTCCACGCAGATCGATCCGCTGTTGCTGTGCAGCTCGAGGCGGTCGAGCACGCTGCGGCGGATCAGGCGATAGTCGCAGTCCACGTCGTCGATCGGCAGCCAGAACGCCCACCGCGTGACGAACTTGTGGAGGTTGCCGACGAACACCCGATACGCGGGGTCGCTGCGCGCCATCTTCATGCCGTTGACGAAGTCGGTGTCGTCGACGAGAAGGGCGAGCATGATCGGGATTTCCCGGACGTCGTACTGCCCGTCGCCGTCGGTGTAGAAGACCAGATCTTTCTTTGCCGCGGCGAACCCGGAGCGCAGCGCGCCGCCGTATCCGCGATTCACGTCGTGGGTGACCACCGTCAGCCGCGGCATTTCCCGCGCCAGAGCCGCCAGCACCGCGGCACTGCCGTCGCCCGAGCCGTCGTTGACGACGATGATCTCGTAGTCGTCGGTGGCACACCGCAGCTGCGCGTCGGCCTCACGGACCAGGCCGGCGATGGTGCTCTCGTCGTTGTAGCAGGGGAAAAACGCGGAGATCGACGGCCGCGGGCCCGCGGGTGCTGGCATGGGACGGGGAGGGTATACCAATCAGCGCCGCGAGACCAGACGCCAGGGCATCCAGATCGACTCCGCGATGACGCTCCAGGACAGCTTGGACGAGCCCTGGCGCCGCTCCACGAACGTAATGGGCGCTTCGACGATGGTGGCGCCCGCGCGCCTGGCTTCGAAGGCCATCTCCACCTGGAACGCGTAGCCGTCGGAGGCGATCGCGGCGAGCGGCAGGCGCGCAAGGAGGTCGCGGTTCCAGCACCGGAAGCCGCTCGTGCAGTCGCGGACGCGCAGGCCCGTTACGGCGCGCACGTACCAGTTCGCGACCGCGCTGAGCCACACGCGCCGGCGGGGCCAGTTGTGCAGCGTGCCGCCCGGCACGTAGCGCGATCCGATCACCAGATCGGCCGACGCCCCGGCGACGATCAGCCGCACGAGATCGATCGGATCGTGCGAAAGGTCCGCGTCCATCTGGCAGATGAAGCGGGCGTTGGTGAGGACGGCGGCCTGCATGCCGTCCGCGTACGACCGTCCCAGCCCCCGCGCGCCGGTGCGGTGCATCACGGTGAGCTGGCCGCGGCTCTCGGCCGCGAGCCGGTCGGCCACGGCGCCGGTGCCGTCGGGCGAGGCGTCGTCGACGATCAGCACGCGCAGCCCCTCGATCGCCAGCAGCCGCGGGACCAGCGCCGTGATGTTCTCGCGCTCGTTGAACGTAGGCACGATGACCAGGACGCCATCGCCTGGCCTGTCGCTACTGGCCAGACGGCACTCCTTCGCGCGCAGCCGACATCAGCTGCTCGACCACGCCGTCCCAGGAGATGAGGCGCGCACGCGCGTAGCCTGCCTCGCCGAGCCGCGCGGCCTCGGCGCCATCGGTGGCGAGCCGCGCGATCGCGTCGGCCACCGCGTCGGGCGACGGGGCGGCGACGAGCCCGTTCACGCCGTCCTCGACGAACTCGAGCGGCCCGCCGGCGTCGCTGGTGGTGATGACCGGCTTGCGGGCGAGGAACGCCTCGAGGGTGACGTAGCCGTAGTCCTCTTCGAATGGCGTGAAGAGCAGGGCGCGGGCGCCGGCCAGCAGTTCGATCAGCTCGGCGTCTTCGACGCGGCCGGCCAGCCGCACGCGATCGCCGAGCCCGAGCGCGGCGATTCGCGCCGCCAGGGCCGCCCGCTCGCTGCCGTCGCCAGCGACGATCAGCCGCGCGGCGCCGCGCACCCGCGCGATGGCGTCGATGGCCAGGTCGACGCGCTTCACCTTCTCGAGCCGCGACACCGTCAGCACGTAGTCGCCGTAGGCGCCGGAGCGGATCGAGCCGGCGAGCCGCGGCGGATGGTAGAGCGGGGCGGCGGTGAGCTGGTTGTACTTCTGCAGCCGCGCCGACACCGTGCGCGCGATGCTGAAGAGCCCACGGCACTCGCGCAGCATCTGCGTGTCGAGCTCGAGCAGGCGCTTCCGCAGGCCGACATCGCGCTCGGTGTGCTCGAAGTCGCTGAACGGCGTCCCGCACAGCTCGTAGGCGGCGCGATGCTGGTGTACCAGCCACGCCACCTTGGCCGGATGGCGGACGAAATAGGTGGGGAACTTGGTGGCCACGACCGCGTCGATCGGGCGGTCGAGCGCGCGCGTCACGTCGATCAGGCGCCACGCCGCCGCGTGGGCCAGCAGCTCGTCGCGCGGTGCGTCGCGAAACGGAATCGAGACGAGCTCGGCCTCGTAGCCGTGACCCCGGAGAGCGCTCAAGAGCTCGCGCGACAGAATCTCGGCCCCGCCGTGCACGAACGGCGTCTGGCTCTCGAGCACCAGAACTCGAGTTTTGGCAGCACTCACGATCAGCGAATCACGTGGCGTGGCGGAAGTTGATGATATCCCCGTCCTGGACGACGTACTCCTTGCCTTCGAGCCGGACCTCGCCGTGCTCGCGGCACGCGGTCATGCTGCCGCGCCCCGTGAGCGCGCCGTAGGCCACGACTTCGGCGCGGATGAAGCCGCGCTGGATGTCGGTGTGGATTTCGCCCGCCGCCAGCTGCGCCGGCGTGCCGCGGGAGATCGACCACGCGCGGCACTCATCCTCGCCAACCGTGAAGAACGACATGTACCCGAGCAGGTCGTAGCTGGCGCGGATCACGCGATCGAGCCCCGATTCGGCGAGGCCAAGATCGGCGAGAAACGCCTTGGCGTCCGCCGGTTCGAGCTGTGAGATCTCGAGCTCGATCTTGCCGCAGAGCGCGACGGCGCGCGTGGCCGCGTGCGACAGGAAGCCGGTGAGGCCGGTCCTGGCCGCCGCGCGCTCGACGTCGGCGCCCACCTCCGCCACGTCGGCCTCGTCGAGATTGATGACGAGCAGGAGCGGCTTCGCCGACAGGAACTGAAAGCCGCGCAGCCGCTTCAAATCGTCGCCGGCGAGAGAGAGCGTGCGCAGCGGGCGCCCCTCTTCGAGCGCGGTCCTGCACTGCTGCACGACGTCGCGCTCCCGCTCGAGCTCGGCGGATCGTCCCTTCTTGAGATCGCGTTCGATCCGTTCGAGACGCCGCTCGGCCACCCCGAGGTCCGCGAGGATCAACTCGTCTTCCATCGCCTGCGCGTCGCGCGCGGGATCGACGGAGCCCGACGGATGCGGCACCGTCTCGTCGCGAAACGCGCGCACCACGTGCACGAGCGCGTCGGCGTTCTTGTAGTTCGCGACGTCGACGAGCGCCTGCGCGCCGCCGGCCTTTGCCGCGACCACGATGTCGGTGAACTCGACGGTCGCGGGCACGCGCTTCTTCGGGTTGTACATGCCGGTGAGCACGTCGAGACGATCGTCGGGCACCTTCGAGATGCCGATCCGCACGTCGCCCTTGCCGCCCGATCCGTCCCGGGCGCTGGTCATGAGCTGAAAGAGGGTGGACTTTCCGCTGGAGGGGAACCCGATCAACGCGGCACGAAGCATGAGCGTTTCAGCCTAGCACGTGGGCTGGGTGCGGCTGACCAAGGGCTCGGGTGGTCGGGAGGGGAGGCTGCGACAGGTTGTGGCGAAGATACGAGAAAGCGAAAATCAGACGAACCTAGGGAGGCCCAGAGACGAACGAAACTCTTTCGGATCAGTTGTTTGCAATTGACAACCCAACTTCCGCACCTTTACCATTCGGTGGCCGTAAGTGGCTTTTTATGGAGCCTGGTGGTCTCGGTCTCGCTGTTTTCAGGGGAAGCGCGTCGACCCGCATCGATGACAAGGGTCGACTCAAGATCCCCACGCTTTTTCGCGGCCTGGTGCAGGCGCGAAGCGGGGCGGATGTGTACGTGACCAGCGTCAAGGGCGATTCGGTGCGGATCTACCCGATGCAGGTGTGGGCTGAGCTGGAGGAGCGGGTGCTCAAGGCGCCGAAGGAGCACCCGGCGCTCGCAAAGTTCCTCGACCGCGTCAGCTACTTCGGCCAGCCGGGCGAGCTCGATCCGCAGGGGCGTGTGGTGATTCCGCCGAATCTGCGGCAGCGCGCCGCGATCGTGGGTGAAGTGCGTGTGCTGGGACGCATCAACTACCTCGAGGTGTGGAACGAGGAACGGTTCGTGGACAAGCTTGCCCGTGAGCCGTGGACCGACGACGACGGGCTGCTGCTGTCCCAGCACGGCATTTAGTGTAACGCCGCCTGGATCTCGTGGATCGGATGTGACGTGCACGAGCCGGTCATGGTCGCGGAAGTGCTCGAGCACCTCCAGCCGTCGCGCGGCGGGGTGTTCGTCGACGGCACGGTCGGGCTCGGCGGCCATGCGCGGGCGGTGCTCGAGGCGGGCGCGTCGCGCCTCCTCGGCGTCGATCGCGATCCCGCCGCGGTGGAGCTGGCGCGCGAGCGGCTGCGCGACTTCGGCGATCGGGCGCGGGTGGTGCATGGGGATTACCGGCAGCTGCCGGCCATTCTCGACGGTGAAGGGCTGAGCGCGGTGGACGGGATCCTGCTCGACCTGGGCGTGTCGTCGATGCAGCTCGACGAGCCGGGACGCGGATTCAGCTTCCGGCGGGACGAGCCGCTGGACATGCGAATGGACACGTCGGCCGGCCCGACCGCCGCGGAGGCGCTGGCCGGGGCCGACGAGAAGACGCTGGCGGACGTGATTTACGAACTGGGAGAAGACCGCCACGCGCGGCGGATCGCGCGGGCGATCGTGGCGGCGAGGACCGTCGCGCCGATCGAGACAACGGGGCGTCTGGCCGAGATCGTGCGGCGCGCGGTGCCGAAGCGCGGCTATACGCGCATCGATCCCGCCACGCGCACATTCCAGGCGGTGCGCATCTGGATCAACCGTGAGCTCGAAGGGCTGGGCGACTGTCTCCATGCCGTCGCGGCCCGGCTGGGCCCCGGAGGGAGACTGGTCGTCATCACGTTCCACTCGCTGGAGGACCGCATCGTGAAGCACGTCCTGCGCTCGATGCAGGCGGCGGGCGAGTGCGGCCTCCGCGTGCTCACCAAGCGGCCGCTGATACCGGCTGACGCGGAGATCGAACGCAATCCCCGGGCACGCAGCGCCAAGCTGCGCGCCGCGGAGGTGTCCCCATGACCGCCGAAACCTTCGAATACGCGATCAAGAAAGACGTCCGCAACAACCCGATCGTGCGCGAGATCGACCGGGAGCGGAACCGCGAGATGGTCCGCGCGGTGGCGATCGGAGTGTTCCTCGTCGCGGTGCTGCTCTTCTGGGCCTGGCAGCAGTTCGAGCTGCGCCGCAACGGCTACCGCCTCGAGCAGATGCAGCAGGAGCGTGCCGCCGAGGCCGAGGTGAACCGTCACCTGCGGCTCGAGGCGCAGACGCTGCAGGCGCCCGAACGGATCGAACGCCTCGCGCTCGGCCGGCTCCACATGGTGACGCCGCGTGCCGAGGACTCGTCGGTGATCGAGCGCGTCGTCGAGACGCCGCCTCCCCCACGGTCGGTCGTAGCCCGCCGGTGACCGCCATGGACGAGGTCATCTCCCCCGACACGTCCCGCGGCGACCACGACGTGCCGCGCTGGCGGCCCACGCTGCGGAAGCGCGTGTGGGTGGCGGCGGCGGTCATCGCCCTCTGGGCGGTGGCGATCGAGAGCCGGCTGTTCTACCTGCAGGTCATCCGGCACAAAGATCTTGCCGCCAGGGCCGATCGACAGCAGCTGCGCACCATCGAGGCGCCGGCCAAGCGCGCCGAGATCGTCGATCGCAACGGCCACGTGCTCGCCACCAGCGTGGACGCCGACACGATCTACGCGGTGCCCACCGACATCGGCGATCCGGGCGCCGCGGCGCGCGCGCTCTGCCGCGCGCTCGACGACTGCAGCGCCAAGGATCAGCAGGCGCTGGCCGAGCGGATGCAGAACGGCAAGGCCTTCGCGTACGTGCGCCGGCAGGCCTCGCCCGAGCAGGCGCGCCGTGTCGCGGCGCTCGGTCTCGACGGCATCGGGTTCCTGAAAGAGAGCCGGCGCTTCTACCCCAATCGCGCGCTGGCGGCCCACCTGCTCGGCTACGTCGGCATCGACAACGCCGGGCTGGCCGGCATCGAGGGCGTCTACGACTCGCTCATCCGCGGCCAGCAGGGGAAAGTGCTGGTGCAGGTGGACGCGCGCACGCAGGCGTTCCTGCGGGTGGAGCGGCCGCCGACGATGGGCGCGACGCTCGAGCTGACGATCGATCAGAACATCCAGCACGTCGTCGAACGTGAGCTCAAGGCGGGCGTCGAATGGGCCAACGCCGCCGGCGGGTCGGCCATCGTGATGGATCCGGCCACCGGCGAGGTGCTCGCGATGGCGAGCTACCCGACGTTCAATCCCAACGTCTACCGCGAGGCCAAGGACAACGAGCGGCGCAACCGCCCGGTGCAGGACCTCTACGAGCCGGGATCGACGTTCAAGATCATCACCGCCAGCGCGGCGCTCGAGGAGCACGTCGTCAAGCCGACCGATCTGGTGGACGTGAGCTCCGGCACGATCAACTTCGGCACGCGCGTCATCCGCGACGACCACCACTACGGTGTCCTCACGTTCCAGCAGGTGGTCGAAAAGTCGAGCAACGTCGGCACTATCAAGGTGGGGCTGCGGCTCGGCTCGGAGCGCTTCGGCGGTTACGTCAAACGGTTCGGCTTCGGGCGCATGCTCTCGCCGGACTTCCGGGGCGAGAACGCGGGCATCCTGTGGGACTGGTCGGCGATGACCGACAGCGCGTTCGCGACGACACTCATCGGCTACCAGGTCGGCGTGACGCCGCTGCAGATGGTGACGGCCGTGAGCGCGGTGGCCAACGGCGGCGAGCTGATCCAGCCGCGCATCGTGCGCGCGGTGGTCAAGGACGGCGTGCGGCTCCCCGTGCCGCGCAAGGTGCTCGGGCGCGCCATCAGCAAGGACACGGCCGCCCGGTTGACGCCAATGCTCGAAGGCGTCGTCACCGAGGGCACCGGTAAACAGGCAGCGGTCGCCGACTACACGATTGCCGGCAAGACCGGGACGGCCAAGAAGGTCGTCAACGGCAGCTACAAGGGGCACTCGAACTACAACGTGTCGTTCGTCGGCTTTGCGCCGTCGCGCAAGCCGAAGTTCGCGATCATCGTCGTGGTGGACTCGCCGCACGGCGTGCCCGCGTACGGCGGCACCGTGGCCGCCCCTATCTTCCAGCGCATTGCCGAACAGGCGCTGCGGCACTACGGCGTGCAGCGCACCATCAACGCGCCGCCGCCGCTCATCGTCGATCGCGGGCAGCCCGACGCGCCGACGCCGGCATCCGGGCCCACCGAGCCGCCGAGCGTGCTGCCGGCGGGTGGCACTACCTCTTCGGATCCGGTCGTGCCCGATCTGACAGGCATGAGCGGACGCGAGGCGGTGCGGACGCTGGCGACGCTTGGCCTGCCGGTGCAGATCGTCGGGCACGGCCTCGTCACCGATCAACGCCCGCTGCCGGGGACGCCGATCGTGGCCGCGGTGTCGGCGCGTGTGTGGCTCGATCGGCGAACGCCCGAGGCGGTGCCGAAAGCGTTCGGTCAATGACGGTCCGTGACGTCCTCCGGTCGGTTGCCGCGCTCGTGCCTGTCGAGGCGCGGTCGGCGCTCGACGCGCCCGGCCTCGACGCGCCCTGCACGGGCGTCGTCTACGACTCGCGCTCGGTCACCCCCGGTTCCGTGTTCGTCGCCCTGCAGGGGCTGCGCGCCGACGGGGCGGCGTTCGTGCCGCAAGCGGTGGCGGCGGGCGCCGCGGCCGTCGTCGCTTCCGAGGGTGTGGCTCCGGCGGTCGGCGTCGCGTGGCTGCCGGTCAGCGAGCCGCGCCTGGCGCTGGCGCTGCTTGCCGCCGAGTTCAACGGCCATCCGAGCCGCTCCATGCGCGTCGTGGGTGTCACCGGCACTAACGGCAAGACCACGACCGCCTATCTGGTGCGCGCCATCCTCGAGGCCGCCGGCATCAAATGCGGCCTGATGGGGACGGTGGCCTACTGCATCGGCGACCGCGAGATCGAGGCCGCACGCACGACGCCCGAGGCGCCGGAGGTGCAGGGCTTGCTGCGCGAGATGGTCGACGAAGCCTGCGGCGCCTGCGTGATGGAAGTGTCGTCGCACGCGCTGGCGCTCCGCCGGGTGGACGGCCTGCAGTTCGCGGCGGGCGTCTTCACGAACCTCACTCGCGATCACCTCGACTTCCACGGCAACATGGAGAGCTATTTCACGGCCAAGCGCCGGCTCTTCGAGCTGCTGCCGCCGTCGGCGCCGGCGGTCGTGAACCTCGACGATCCGCGCGGCGCCGCGCTGGTGGACGCCTCAGAGACGCCCGTCACCTATGCCATCGGCAAGGCGGCCGACGTCACGCCGGGCCCGCTGTCGTACTCGCTTCACGGCCTCGCCTTCGACGTGCGGATGCCGCAGGGTGTCGTGCACGTCAAGTCCACGCTGGTCGGCAAGCCAAACGTCTACAACATCCTCGCTGCCGCCGCCGTGACCGCCGCGATCGGCATCCCGCTCGACGCGATCGAGAAGGGGATGGCGGGGCTCAAGGGCGTGCCCGGACGGTTCGAGGTGGTGTCGCGACCGAAGGACGACATCACGGTGATCGTGGACTACGCGCACACCGACGACGCGCTGCGCAACCTGCTCGAGACCGCCCGGCCGATGGCGACCCGGCGGCTGATCACGGTGTTCGGCGCCGGCGGCCAGCGCGATCGCACCAAGCGTCCGCTCATGGGCATGGTGGCGGCGCGGCTCAGCGACGTCGTGATCATCACCTCGGACAACCCGCGCGGAGAGGACCCGGCGCAGATCATCGAAGAGGTGATGCGCGGCGCCGAGCCGGAGACGCGCCAGAGCAACGCCCGTGTCGTGACGGTGGTCGATCGCGGCGAGGCCATCCGCCGGGCGGTGTCGGAAGCCGCCGCGGGCGACGTCGTGCTCATCGCGGGCAAGGGGCACGAGAAGTACCAGGTGATCGGCGGCACGACCCATCCCTTCGACGACGTGGCCGTCGCGCGCGACGCGCTCGGTACGCGGCGGCAGACGTCGGGGGTCGGGTGAGTGCGGTTCCGCTGACGCTGGGCTGGATTGCCGGCGCGGTGGCCGGCACCTTGGTCGGGCGGGGCGACACGCCGGTCCGCAGCGTCGTGACCGACAGCCGGGCGATGGCGGCTGGCGACCTGTTCGTGGCGCTACGCGGGCCGCGGTTCGACGGCCACACGTTCGCGGCCGAGGCGCTGGCGCGCGGTGCCGCGGGCGTGGTGGTGGAGCGGGAGTGGGCCGACGCCCACGCCGACGCGGGCGAGGGCGTCATCGGTGTCGGCGACACGCTGCAGGCGCTGCAGGATGCGGCGCATGCGGTACGCGTCGCCTCGGGCGCGAAGGTGGTGGCGATCACCGGCAGCGCCGGCAAGACGACGACGAAGGAATCGATTGCGGCGATGCTCGCCACGCGGTTCCGGGTCGTGAAGAACAAGGGGAACTTGAACAACCACATCGGACTGCCGCTCTCGCTCATGCAGCTGACGAGCGGGCCGGATGTGGCGGTGATGGAATTGGGAATGAATCACGCCGGAGAGATCCGCGCGCTCGTGCGCATTGCCGAGCCCGATGTCCGCGTGTGGACCAACGTGGGCGATGCCCACGTGGGCTTCTTCGCGTCGGTGGACGCGATTGCCGACGCCAAGGCCGAGGTGCTGGAAGAGGCGCGCCCGGACGACGTGCTCGTGTGCGCGGCCGACGACGCCCGCGTGATGGCGCGCGCGCCGCGCTTTGCCGGGCGGCGGATCACGTTTGGCGAGTCGGCGAACGCCGACGTGCGGGCCCACGACATCCGTGACCTCGGCTGGGATGGGATGCGCGCCCGCGTGGAGACGCCGGCCGGGGCGATGGATCTGACGACGCCGCTGCTGGGCCGCGGCAACCTGGCCAACGTGCTCGCCGCTACCGCCGTGGCACTCGAGTGCGGCGTGGCCCTCCCGGTCATCCGCGATACCGCGGCCACGCTGCGGCCCGCCGATCGCCGCGGCGTCGTGCAGCACCTGCGGGACGGCGTCACGCTCATCGACGACTCGTACAACTCGAGCCCGTCGGCGCTGCGGCGGGCGCTGGAGGTGATGGCGCGGGAAACGCGGGCCGCCGGGCGGGTGGCGGTGCTCGGCGAGATGCTGGAGCTGGGCGATCACGCCACAGCGCTCCACGAGTCGTGCGGTCGCGCGGCGGCCGAGGCCGGCCTGCGGCTGATCGTGGCCGTCGGCGGCGCGCCGGCCCGGTCGCTGGCCGAAGCGGCGGTGGCCGCAGGCATGCCGCGCGACGGCGTCGCCTATTTCGCCTCGAGCGCCGAGGCGGCGCCGGCGGTGACCGCCGCGCTGCGCTCGGGCGACCTGGTGCTGGTGAAGGGCTCGCGCGGCACGCGCTGCGACGTCGTGGCCGATCGCATCGTGCAGGAGCGGGGCTGATGCTCTACTACCTGCTGCCGCCGCTCGCCGGCCTGCACTACCTGGGCTTCCTGAACGTCACGCGCTACATCACCTTCAGGACGGCGGCCGCCAGTCTCACCGCCCTGGTGATCAGCCTCGTGCTCGGCCCGTGGCTCGTGCGCAAGCTGCGCGACTTCCAGATCGGCCAGGTGATTCGACAGGAAGGTCCGCAGTCGCACCGGGCCAAGGCGGGCACCCCCACCATGGGCGGGCTGCTGATTCTCGCGGCGTCGCTGGTGCCGACGATCCTGTGGGCGGATCTCTCGAACCCGTTCATCTGGATTTCGATGGGTGCCATGCTCGGCTGCGGCGCGGTCGGCTTCATCGACGACTATCTGAAGATCACGCGCCGCTCGCACCACGGGCTGCTGCCCCGGTACAAGATGGCCGGCCTGGTCGCCGTGGCGCTCGCAGTTGGCGTCGCGGTGTTGATGCTCTCGTACCAGAATCCGCCGCTCTACAGCACCCGGGTGATCTTCCCGTTCTTCAAGAACCTGATTCCCGACCTCGGTGTCGGCTACGTCGTGTTCGCGGCGATTGTCCTCTCGTTCACCGCCAACGCGGTGAACCTGACCGACGGGCTCGACGGGCTGGCCATCAGCACCTTCGGCGTCGCCGCGGCCGCCTACACCGCACTCGCCTACGTCACCGGGCACGCCGTGCTCGCCGACTACCTGCTGCTCGTACGCTTCCCGCCGGCCGGCGAACTGACGATCTTCTGCGGCGCGCTGGTGGGCGCCAGCCTCGGCTTCCTCTGGTACAACTCCTACCCCGCCGAGATCTTCATGGGCGACGTCGGTTCACTCGCGCTTGGCGGCGCGATCGGCACGGTCGCCGTTCTCATCAAGCAGGAGCTGCTGCTGCCGATCGTCGGTGGCGTGTGGGTGCTCGAGGCGCTGTCGGTCATCATCCAGGTCACCTCCTTCAAGCTGACGGGGAAGCGCGTCTTCAAGATGGCGCCGCTCCACCACCATTTCGAGCTGATCGGCTGGAGCGAGCCAAAGGTCATCACGCGGTTCCTGATCGTGGCGGTCATCTTCGCCCTGTTCAGCCTCACCACGTTGAAGCTGCGGTGACCACATGGCCCAGCATGACTTCTCCGTGGAGGGACGCCAGGTGGTCGTGGTGGGGGCTGCACGCAGCGGGCTTGCCGCGGCCGAACTGCTGCGCAAGCGAGGGGCGCACGTGACGCTCAGCGAGAGCCGCGCGTCGTTCGACGAGGCCGGCGCCCTGGCGGCGTCCGGGATCCAGATCGAGACCGGCGGTCATCAGCCGGGCACGCTCGCCCAGGCAGACCTCGTGGTGGTGAGCCCCGGCGTGCCGCTCGAGCAACCGGTGTTTGCCGCCGCGCGCGACCGCGGCGTCGAGATCATCGGCGAGCTGGAGCTGGCGTGGCGGTGGCTCAAGGGGCCGGTGATCGCGATCACCGGCACCAAGGGCAAGTCCACGACGACGACGCTCATCGGCCGCATGCTCGACGCGGCCGGGCGGCACGTGCTGGTCGGTGGAAACATCGGGGTGCCGGTCAGCGCGCAGGTGGAGGCGTCCACCGACCGTACCGTGCACGTGGTGGAAGTGAGCAGCTTCCAGCTCGCGACCACCACGTCGTTCCGTCCGTGGATGGCCGTGTGGCTCAACCTCACCGACGACCATCTCGATCGGCACGCGAGCCTGCAGGAATACGGCGACGCCAAGGCGCGGATCTTCGCCAACCAGGTGCCGAGCGACTTTGCGGTGGTGAACGCCGACGACCCTGCGGTTGTCCGCTACAGCGCCCAGAGTTTTGCGACTCGCGTGTGGTTCTCGCTGGCGCCCAACATCCCCGATGGCTACACCGTGAGCGACGGATGGATCGGCCGCAAGACCCGGTCGACGTTCGAGCGCCTGGCGCCCGTGACCGCCGTGCGGGTGCCCGGCCAACACATGCTGGGCAACATCGTGGCCGCCACCGCGGCCGCCAACCTGGCCGGTGCCGGCGCGGGCTCCATCGAGCAGGCGGTGCGCGGGTTCACCGGGCTCGAGCACGTCATGGAGCACGTGGCCACCATCGGCAAGGTGCGCTTCGTGAACGATTCGAAGGCCACCAACGTCGGCGCCGCGCGGAAGTCGATCGAGAGCTTCGAGGCCGGCGTCGTGGCGATCATCGGCGGCCGCTACAAGGGCGGAAACCTGAGCGAGCTCAAGGAGGCGCTGGCCGGACGCGGCCGCGGCGTAGTGGCGATCGGCGACGCGGCGTCGCAGGTGGAAGCCGCCATGGCGGGTGGGCCGCCGGTGGTGCGCGCCGGCTCGATGGCCGAGGCGGTGGCGCGCGCCTACGACCTCGTGGGTCACGAGGGGGTCGTGCTGCTGGCGCCGGCGTGCGCGAGCTTCGACTGGTTCCGCGACTACGCCGACCGCGGGCGCAGCTTCAAGGAGGAGGTGGAGAAACTGAGGGCGAGGCTGGTCTGAAACGTGAGCCGTGAGCAGTCGTCAGTCGGTTTGGCGCGGGCGGGAGCCTACCGCTGGGAACGCAGACTAACCCCAGTCTGCGAGGTGGGTGGCCTGTCCCACGAGCCGGCTGATGACTGCTGACTGCTCACGCGGGATCGGGATCTTACCCGATCCGGCTGTGCATCTTTCGGTACGAGCGTGCAAGGACTTTAGGGCTGAATTATGGCGAGAAAGCTCAAATCGGATCGCGTGCTGTTCACGGCCACCTTCCTGCTGGTGTGCGTGAGCATCGTCATGGTCTACAGCGCCTCGGCGCTGGTGGCGCTTCAGAGGTTCGACCAGCCGAACCTGTTCCTCACCAAGCAGGCGCTCTGGACGGCGCTCGGCCTGGCGGTGCTCGCCGTGGCCATGCGGGTGGACTACCGCGCCTACCGCAACGACACCTTCATCTGGAGCGGGCTGGCGTTCGTCACCCTCATGCTCATCGCCGTCCTCTTCAGTGCGCCGGTCAACGGCACGCGGCGGTGGTTCGGCATCGGCGGCCTGGGCATCCAGCCCTCCGAGCTGGCCAAGCTGGCGGCGGTGCTCTTCACCGCGCTCGTCCTCGAACGCCGGATGCACCGGATCGACGATCTGCGCTACTCGATGCTGCCGATCGCGATCGTCGTCGGCGCGCTCGCGGGGCTGATTCTGCTGCAGCCGGACTTCGGCACCGCCATGTCGCTGCTGTTGATCGTCGCGGCGATGGTGTTTGCCGCCGGGCTCAACTATCGCTATCTCGTCGGCACCGTGCTGGCGATGGCGCCGGCGATCTATGTGGTGCTGATGAGCGCCGACTACCGGCGCCGCCGCCTGTTCGCGTTCTGGGATCCGTGGGCGGACCCGCAGGGCGACGGCTTCCAGATCATTCAGTCGCTGCTCGCGGTCGGCTCGGGCGGTGTGTTCGGCCGCGGGCTCATGTCCGGAGTGCAGAAGCTGTACTACCTGCCCGAGCCGCACACCGATTTCATCTACGCGGTGATCGGCGAGGAGCTCGGGCTCGTGGGCGCGACCTGCATCCTCGTCTGCTTCTGCGTGATCGCGTGGCGCGGCCTTCGCATCGCGTCGCGGGCGCAGGACGCCTTCGGTGCCTTCCTCGCCCTCGGCATCACCACGATGATCGGCGTCCAGGCGCTCGTGAACATGAGCGTCGTGCTCGGCCTGATGCCGACCAAGGGGATTCCGCTGCCGCTCGTGAGCGCCGGCGGATCGTCGCTGCTGATCAACCTGCTTGGCATGGGCATTCTGCTCAACATCTCGCAGCACGAGGCGCCGGAATGACCCGGTCCCGAGGGCGGGCACACACACAGAGGGCACGTTGAGTGAGCGTGTCGTTGCTCGTGGCCGGCGGTGGCACCGGGGGCCATCTGTTCCCGGGCGTGGCCGTGGCTCGCGAGCTGATGGCCAGAGTGCCGGGCGCGGTGGTGACGTTCGTCGGGACGGCGGCAGGGATCGAAGCGCGGGTGATTCCGCGCGAAGGGCTGACGCTCGACACGATCCGGAGCGCCGGCCTGAAGGGCAAGTCGCCGCTCGCGCTGCTGCGCGGGCTGCTGCTGCTGCCGCTGAGCGCGCTCGACGCGTGGCGGGTGATTTCGCGCCGGCGTCCGTCGGTGGTGATTGGCGTGGGCGGCTACAGCTCGGGTCCGGTGGTGGCGCTGGCGGCGTTGCGCGGAGTGCCAACGCTCCTGATGGAGCAGAACGCCACGCCAGGGCTGACCAACCGCCTGTTGTCGCGGCTGGTGCGGACCGCGGCCGTGACCTACGAGGAGAGCCTGGCGACGTTCGGGGACAAGGCGTTCGTGGCGGGGAATCCCGTGCGGCCGGAGTTCTTTGCACCCGCGGCCAGCGAGCCGGCGGCCGGCGGGCGCACGCGGGTGCTGGTGTTCGGCGGATCGCAGGGCGCGCACGCCATCAACCTGGCGATGGCCGCCGCCGCGGCGGCGCTGGCGGCGGCGACGCCGGGAGTCGAGGTCACACACCAGACGGGCGAACGGGATCTGACGATGGCGCGTGAGGCGTATGCGGCGGCGGGGCTGACGGCGCGCGTCGAGCCGTTTCTCTACGAGATGGATCGGGAGATGCGCGCCGCGGACGTGATCGTGTGCCGCGCCGGCGCTACGACGCTGGCGGAGCTGACGGCCGCGGGGCGGCCCGCGATCCTGATCCCGCTGCCCACCGCGACCGACGACCATCAGCGCCGCAATGCCGATGCGCTGGTGCGCCAGGGCGCGGCGCGCGTGATCGATCAGCGCGAGCTGACCGGCGCGCGCCTGGCGGACGAAATCCTCGGCCTGGCGCGCGAAGGCGGAACGCGCCAGCGGATGGCCGCGGCTGCCCGCGGGATGGCGCGGCCGGATGCAGCGCGCGTGATCGTGGACAAGGTGCTGGAGCTTGCTCGGTAGGACGCGACGGGTGCACTTCGTCGGGATCGGCGGGATCGGCATGAGCGGGATTGCCGAACTGCTCGCCAACCTGGGCTACGTGGTGAGCGGGTCTGACGCAAGACGGTCCGAGGTGACGGCGCGGCTCGAATCGGCGTGCGGCGTCACCGTGTTCGAGGGGCACGCGGCGGGCAACGTGGGCGACGCCGACGTGGTCGTCTACTCCTCGGCCGTGAAGCGCACGAACCCGGAGATCGCCGAGGCGGCGCGGCGGGGGATTCCGGTGATTCCGCGGGCCGAGATGCTCGCGGAGCTGATGCGCCTGCGGTTTTCGATCGCGGTGGCGGGGTCGCACGGCAAGACGACGACCACCTCGATGATCGCGCTGGTGCTCGAGCGCGCCGGGCTCGATCCCACGGCGGTGATCGGCGGGCGGTTGAGCGCCTTTGGCAGCAACGCGCGGCTGGGGCAAGGGAATTACATGGTGGCGGAAGCGGACGAGAGCGACCGGTCGTTTCTCATGCTGCTGCCGTCGATTGCGGTGATGACGAACATCGATCACGAGCACATGGACACCTACGGCAGCTTCGACGAGCTGCAGCGCGCGTTCGTGGACTTCGCGAACAAGGTGCCGTTCTACGGCTCGGTGGTGGCGTGCGTGGACGATCCGCACGTGCGCGCGGTGTGTCCGTCGATCACGCGGCGGGTGGTGACCTACGGGCTCGCCGAGCCGCCTGCGGATCCACCGGCCATCGGCGCCCGTGACGTGCAGCTGGGGGCGTTCGGCGGGCGGTGCACCGTGTATCGTCGCAGCGGCCGCGACGAGGCGCGACTCGGCACGCTGGAGCTGTCGGTGCCGGGGCGCCACAACCTGCAGAACGCGTTGGCCGCGGTGGCGGTGGCGTCCGAGCTGGGCGTCGACTTTCCCGGCGTTGCCGCCACCCTGCGCGAGTTCCACGGCGCCGAGCGCCGGTTCGAACGTGTGGGCGAAGCCGACGGCGTCCTGGTGGTGGACGACTACGGTCACCATCCGACCGAAATCGCCGCCGTGCTGTCGGCTGCCAGGGTGACGCTGGGCCGCCGCCTGCTGGTGGCGTTTCAGCCGCACCGCTACACCCGCACCGAGCGGCTGATGCAGGAGTTCGGACCGGCGTTCGCCGAAGCCGACGAAGTGGTGCTCACCGACATCTATGCCGCCAGCGAAGAGCCGATCGCGGGCGTCACCGTCGAAGCGCTGGCCGAGTCGGTGGCGCGCGCGACCGGCCGGCCGGTGCGCATCGTGAAGGCGATCGACCGTCTGGCCGCGGAGCTGGCCGCCGCGGCGCGCCCCGGCGACGCCGTGCTGACGCTCGGCGCGGGGTCGATTGCGGCGGTGCCCAGGCGGCTTCTCCTCGCGCTGCAGGAGCGGGAGAAGCGGGCATGAAAACCGTCGCCGCCCCGAGCGACAAGCGGTTCCGCCGCGCGCACGTGTCGCCCGCCCGCAGGCGCGCGTTGCGCCTGTCGCGCGGCACGCTCATCCGCGTGGCCGTGGCGGTGCTGGTGGGCGTGTTCTGCGTCTACGAGTCGGTGGCGTTCATGTTCACCACCGGGGCGCTCAAGGTGGCGCGCATTACCGTCGACGGCAACCAGCGGATGTCGCGCGGCGAGGTGCTGTCGCGACTCGAGGGGCTCGAGGGCACGCACATGCTCACCGTGGACCTCGAGTCGTGGCGGGAGAAGCTGCGCGGTGCCCCGTGGGTGGCCGATGCCACGCTGCGCCGCGTGTTCCCTCGCACCATCATGGTGGTGATTGCCGAGCGCGAGCCGATGGGCATCGGGCGTCTCAACGATCGGCTCATGCTCGTCGATCCCGAGGGCACGATCATCGACGAGTTCGGCCCCAACTACGCGACGCTCGACCTGCCGATCATCGACGGACTGGCCGCCGGAGGCCCCACGCTGGTGGACGGCGAACGCGCCATCCTCGCCAGCCGCCTGATCGCGGGCCTGCAGCAGCAGCCCGATCTGGCGCGGATGGTGTCGCAGATCGACGTCAGCGACGTGCGCGACGCGGCCGTTCTGCTCAAGAACGACACCGCCGTACTGAAGGTCGGCCACGAGAAGTTCGCCGAGCGGCTGCAGGCGTACCTGGAGCTGGCGCCGGCGCTGCGCGAGCGAGTGGACGGCATCGACTATGTGGATCTGCGGTTCGACAAGCGGATCTACGTGCGGCCCCGGGAACGGAAATCACGTGGGGAGGACTAGTGGCGCGTAAAGAGCGATACGTCGTCGGGCTCGACGTGGGCACCTCGACGGTGAGTTGCGTGGTGGCCGAGACCTTCGACGACGGCCGCTGCGACATCGTGGGCATCGGGGTGGCGGAGTCGCGCGGCATCAAGCGCGGCGTCGTCGTGAACCTCGAGGCGGCCGTGGACTCGATCAAGAAGGCGATCGAGGAGGCCGAGCTGATGGCGGGGGTCGAGATCGACTCGGTGCACCTGGCGCTGTCGGGCCCGCACGTCAAGGGCTTCAACAGCCGCGGGGTCATTGCCGTGGCCGGGAAGAACCGCGAGATCACCCGTGACGACGTGCGCCGGGCCATCGACGCCGCCAAGGCGGTGACGCTGCCCAACGGCCGCGAGATCCTGCACGTGCTGCCGCAGGATTTCGTGGTGGACGAGCAGGACGGCATCGGCGCGCCGATCGGGATGATGGGCACGCGGCTCGAGGTGAACGTGCACATCGTGACCGGCGCCGCTTCGTCTACGCAGAACATCGTCTCCTGCGTGAACCGCGCCGGCGTCACGGTGGTGGACACGGTGATCGAGCAGCTCGCGGCGGCCGAAGCGGTGCTGACGCCCGACGAAAAGGAGCTCGGCGTGGCGCTCGTGGACATCGGTGGCGGCACCGCCGACCTGGCGATCTTCGAGCGTGGCAGCCTGTGGCATACCGGCGTCGTGGCCGTCGGCGGCGAGCACTTCACCAACGACATCGCCGTCGGCCTGCGCACGCCCATCCCCGATGCGGAAAAGCTGAAGCGCAAGAGCGGCTGTGCACTGTCGGCGATGGTGGACGAGAAGGACACCATCGAGGTGGCGAGCGTGGGCGGCCGCAAGCCGCGGCTGATGGCACGCCGCATCCTCTCCGAGATCCTGCAACCCCGCGCCGAGGAGATCTTCCACCTGGTGTGGGACGAGATCCGCCGCGCGGGCTACGAGAAGTCGCTCAACTCGGGGATCGTCCTCACCGGAGGGGCAGCGATCCTCGAGGGCATGCCGGAGATCGCCGAGCAGATCTTCGATCTGCCGATCCGCCGCGGGCACCCCGCGGGTGTTGGCGGGCTGGCCGATCACGTGACGAGCCCCGTGTTCGCGACGCCGGTGGGGCTGGCGTTGTACGCGCACCGCAACCGGCCGCCGGTGCTGGCCAAGGGCGGCGCCGGCGCGTTCAGCCGGATGACCGGCCGCATCTGGGGCATTTTCAAAGAGTTCTTCTGAAGGGGGTTGGGTATGGCACGTGACCGCGAACAGTCGGATCTGCGTATGACGCTGGCGTCTGACGCGCGACGGGGCGCGAAGATCAAGGTGATCGGCGTGGGCGGCGGCGGGAGCAACGCCGTCAACCGCATGGTCGAAGTGGGGCTGGAGGGCGTCGAGTTCATCGTCGCCAACACCGATCTGCAGGCACTCGACCACGCGAAGTCGGCGGTGAAGCTGCAGATCGGCCACAAGCTCACCAAGGGGCTTGGCGCCGGAGCCGACCCCAACATCGGGCGCCAGGCGGCGCTCGAAGACACCGACAACATCATTCAAACGCTGTCGGGCGCCGACATGATCTTCGTCACCACCGGCCTGGGCGGCGGCACGGGCACGGGCGCTGCGCCGGTGATCGCCAGCCTGGCCAGCGAGCTCGGGGCGCTGACGATCGCCGTCGTGACCAAGCCGTTCCGCTTCGAGGGCAAGAAGCGCGCGCTGCAGGCCGAGGCGGGGCTCGAGGCGCTGCGCGAGTGCGTGGACACCGTCATCACCATCCCCAACGAGCGGCTGCTCTCGATCATCGACCGCCGGACGACGATGAACGACGCCTTCACGCTGGCCGACGACGTGCTGCGGCAGGCGATTCAGGGCATCTCGGATCTGATTCTGGTGCCGGGCTTGATCAATCTCGACTTCGCCGACGTGAAGACCATCATGTCGGGCATGGGCGTGGCGATGATGGGCACCGGGATCGCCGAGGGCGAAAACCGCGCGATGCAGGCGGCGCAGAAGGCGATTGCCAGCCCGCTGCTCGAGGACAGCACGGTGAACGGCGCCCGCGGCGTGATCATCAACGTCACCGGCGGTCCCGACCTGTCGCTGATCGAAGTGAACGAAGCCTCCTGCGTCATCCAGGAGGCGGCGCACGAGGACGCCAACATCATCTTCGGCGCCGTGGTCGATCCCCAGCTGGTGGGCAAGGTGAAGATCACCGTTATCGCCACCGGGTTCGATCGCAAGACGAGCCGCGTGGCGGCGTCGGGGGCCTCGCAGACGCCGGTGGACATGACGCGCTACCAGGAATACGCGCAGCGGGTGATGGCCGCGGCGGGCAACGGCCCGGTGCCGCTCGAGCCGGCGGAAGCGCCGCCGCAGCCGATTTCACGCCGGCCGACGATTGAAGTGCCGCTGCGGAACGTGGACGCGGGTGCCAGGGCGGTGCGGGCCGGCGCCTCCGGCGGCAACGCCGATGGGGTGGACCAGGCCTCGCATTTCGACGTCCCCGCCTTTCTGAGACGTACGTAGAGGCGGACCTCGAAGAGGTCCGCCTGCGCAGGCGCACCTGAAGGTGCGCCTCTACGTACGCCCTCCCCGACCGAGTACACTCGATCGATGGGGCAGTGGGAACAGCGTGAACAGGCCAAGGCCCTCCTGGCCAAGGAGGTCGGCTACGTGCGGAAACCGCACGCCGGCCGCCTGCGCGTCGCGCTGGCGTTTCCCAACACCTACTTCGTCGGGATGTCCAACCTCGGCTTCCAGACGGTCTACCGTCTGTTCAACGCCGAGGACGGCATCGTGTGCGAGCGCGTCTTCCTGCCGCCGAAGAGCGAGATTTCGGCGCTGAAGACCTCCGGGGCGTCGCTCGTTACGCTCGAGTCTCAGACGCTCGTGCGCGACTTCGACATCCTGGCGTTCTCGGTGTCGTTCGAGTGGGACTACACCAACGTGCTGACCATGCTGCGGCTGGCGGGCATTCCTGCCCGCGCCGAGCAGCGCACCCATCACGACCCGATGGTGCTCATCGGGGGCGCGGTCACGTTCGTGAACCCCGAGCCGCTGGCACTCTTCGCCGACGTGATTGCCGCCGGCGAGGGCGAGGCGCTCATCCCGCCGCTGCTCGCGGCTTTCCGCGAGGCGTCGGATCGCGACGATCTGCTGAAGCGGCTGGCGCAGTCGCGAGGCTACTACGTGCCGTCGTTCTACGACGTCCACTACCGGGAGTCCGGTTCGATCGAGCGCTTCGCGCCCAAGGACGGCACCGGCGCACCTGCGGTCGTGCGCAAGGCGGCGCTCAAGACGACCGAGGCGGTTGATCCGCCAGTGACGTCGATCTTCACGCCCGACACCGAGTTCGGGTCGCGGTTTCTCGTCGAAGTCGTGCGCGGCTGCGCCAACCTGTGCCGCTTCTGCTGGGCGGGCTACAACTACCTGCCGGTGCGGGCGTTTCCCACCGAGCGCATCCTGCAGCTGGCCGCGGCCGCCAAACCCTATTCGAATCGCGCCGGCCTGGTGTCGATTGCGCTCTGCGACCACCCCGACATCGAGGAGATTCTCACGCGCCTGACCGAGATGGGCTACAGCATCAGCCCGGCGTCGCTGCGTCTCGACGATCTCACGCCGCAGATTCTCAACCTGCTGCGCGCCAGCGGCGAGCGCACGGTCACGATCGCGCCGGAGGTCGGATCCGACCGGCTGCGGCGCGTGGTGAACAAGACTATCACCAACGACGAGATTCTCGCCGCCGCCGAGATGATCTTCGCGTCGGGGATGGAGAATCTGAAGCTCTATTACATGATCGGCCTCCCGACCGAGACCGACGAGGATCTGGTGGCAATCCGCGACCAGACGCTGGCGATGCGCGACATCATGATGCGGCACGCCAAGGGGCGCGGCCACGTTGGCCGCATCGTCGGCAGCGTCAACCCGCTCGTCCCCAAGCCCGGCACCGCCTACCAGTGGCTGCCGATGGAGGACGACGCCTCGATCGACCGCAAGATCAAGCGGCTGCGCAGCCTCACCGCCGACATCGAGAACGTCTACTTCAACATCAAGTCCGAGCGCCACTCGTTCTATCAGGCGCTGATGTCGCTGGGCGATCGCCGCGTGGCGCCCGCGATCGAGGCGGCCGAGCGCAACGGCGGCAACTGGCGGGCGGCGGTGAAAGAAGCCGGAGTGGACGCCGACTTCTACGTGTTCCGCGACCGTTCCGCCGACCCGGTGCTGCCGTGGGACATCATCGACGGCGGCATGAAGGACAGCTTCTTCCGCGCCGAGATGGACAAGGCGCGGCGTGAAGAGTGGACGCTGCCTCCCAAGCGACAGAAGGACAACGCCCGCCTTCTCACCGTTCTGTCGTAGGGGCCGCCTTCAGGCGGCCCGTCCCTTCTGTCGTAGGGGCCGCCTTCAGGCGGCCCGTCCCTATTCGTCGTCGGCGGTCTTCTACGGCCGCAGCACGCGATAACCGAGCATGCCGCTGGTGTCGTTGTCGGTGAACGCGTTGCCGTCGTCGTCATTGTCGGGAATGACGACTTCAATCCAGACCAACCGTGTGGCGGCAACGGGCTGAATCGTCAGCTCGATCGTCGAGGTGCCGAAGACCGTGGGAAAGTTGTCGGCGCTGTCGCAGATCTTCGGCCCGGTCGAGTCCCGGCCGCACAGATACGCCGCGATGCCGGACAGATGGTGGCGATCGTTCACCACGACCCGCACCGAGATCGGTTTCAGGTCGCCGGTGTCCCTGAAATACGGCACCGGGCACACCAGCGCCTCGGCGTGAGTAGCGTCGTTTTGCCCTGGCAGCGGTCCAAACGCGACTGGGCGATTCACGGACGGCGAGAGAGTTCTGTAGGCCGACTGCGAGCGCCGCGAGCGCCAGCGACAGATGAAGAACGACGAGGCGCAGCCTTCCCCGGAGGCTGCGCGCGAGGAGTTCTTCCGCGGCGTCGAGCCGGAGGCCGCACAGAACTCTCTTGCCGTCCGTGAGGCAGAAACGGAGCGTTAGAGACCGGCAGCCACGTACGAATCAACGGCCCTTGGCGGCCAGGATCTTCTCCATCTCGTCCATCACGCGGTTCATCGACTGGATCGTGAGGTTGAGCGGCTCGTCGGTGGTCATGTCCACGCCGGCGTCCTTGAGGAGGTCGATCGGGTATTTCGATCCGCCGGCGCCGAGGAACGAGAGGTAGCGCCTGGTGGCCGCGGCGTCGCCCGACTTGACCTTGGCCGCGAGCGCCTCGGACGCGGTGAAGGACGTGGCGTACTGGAACACGTAGAAGTCGCTGTAGAAGTGCGGGACCACGCTCCACTCGTGGGCGATGTAGTCGTCCACCACCGCGACGCCCTTGTCGTGGCCGTAGTAGCGTCGCGTGATGTCGAGATACAACTTCGCCAGCGCCTCGCCGGTGATCGACTGCCCGTTCTGCGCCATCTGGTGGAGGCGCAGTTCGAACTCGGCGAACTGCGTCTGGCGGAACACCGTGCCCTTGATGTTCTCGAGGTAGCCACCCAGGATCGACAGCCGCGCGTCGTCGTCCTTGATCTGTTTCAGCAGGTAGTCATTGAGCAGCGCTTCGTTGAAGGTGGACGCCACCTCGGCGACGAAGATCGGGTAGTCCGCGGTGGGATAGGGCTGCGCCTTGTCCGAGAGATAGCTCTGCATCGTGTGACCGAGCTCGTGCGCCAGCGTGCTGACGTCGTTGTACTGCCCGGTGTAGTTGATCAGCATGTACGGGTGCACGCCGAACACGTCGTTCGAGTAGGCGCCCGAGCGCTTGCCGTCGTTTGGCAGGAGGTCGATCCACCGGTCGTCGAACGCGCGGCGGATCGTCGCCACGTAATCGGGGCCGAGCGGCGCGACGGCGGCGAGCACGATCTTCTGCGCGTCCTCCGGCGTGTATTCGAGCTTGACCGACGCCACCAGCGGTGCGTAGAGGTCGTAGTAGTGCAGCTCGGAGACCCCCATCATCCGCTTGCGGAGAGCCAAGTAGCGGTGGAACGACGCCAGGTTGCGGTTGACGCCTTCGACCAGACGCGAATAGACCGACACTGGGATGTTCGGCCCGTCGAGCTCGCTTTCGAGCGCGGTGGGGTAGCGCCGCGCCTTGGCGTAGAAAAGGACCTTCTGCGCCTCGGCGTTCATGGTGGAGCCGAACGTCCCGCTGAAGCCGCCCACGGCCTTGAAGTACGCCGACATCACCTTCTCGCGGTCGGCGCGGTTGGGCAGGGCTCGGGTGCTCTGATATCCCGAGGCGTCGAGCCGCACCTGCTTCCCGTCCGAGAGCGTCACGGTCGGATACGGGAAGTCGGCGTTGGCGAGGATCCCGAACACGTTGCCGGCGCTGCCCGCCATCGGCTGGGCATCGGCCAGCAGCCGCTCCTCGCTCTCGCTCAACGTGTGGGCCGCGCGGCGGAGGACGTTGTCGAGGCGCATCCGGTACGGCTTGAGCCGCGGTTCGGTGGCGACGTACTGCTCGATCGTCGCTTTGCCGGCTTTGAGGATTTCGGGGTCGACGTACGACGTGGCGGCGCTGAACGCGGCGGCCACCTGCACCATCTCCTGGCGCATCCCCTGGTTGGCGCTGATCCGCGTGTTCTGATCGGCCACCAGGCTCGCATACGAGTAGAGTCGCCCCAGCTCCTGGCTCGCGCCGTAGATCCGGTCGAGCGCGTCGGCCAGGGCGGCCGGCGAGCCCGTCAGCTTGCTCCTGAAGGAGCCGAGTGCCGGGATGTCGGCGGCCAGCTTGTCCTTGGCGGCGCGCCAGGCGGCCTCGTTGCGATAGATGTCGCCGAGGTCCCACCTGAACTTCTCGGGAATTTTCGCGCGGTCGCGCTCCTGCGCGACCGCGGCGAGCGAGAGGACGGCGACGCAGACGGCGGTCCAGAACGTGCGGACACGGAATGTCATGCGCTCATTTTAGGCGCTCCGGTCAGCTTGCGAGTGCCATGCGCTGCTGATGGTCCGCGTATGCCTGCAGGATGAGCTGTCGCAGGCGGTCCTGCGCGGCGCCGTCGGTGACGGCGCGAAGGAGCGCGAAGTTGCGCCGCTCGCCGTTGACCGTGTACTGGCGGGACGGAAACGTGACGTTGAGCCGTCCGTTGCCGCCTCCCCGGCCTTCCCACACGCCAAAGCCGATCAGCTTCAAGCCCTCGAGGGCGCCGTCGGTGAAGTGCAGCTCGGCGTCGGCCAGCTTGCCGGCCGGCGCATTCGTGTTCTCGTTCGGAATGATCGTGATGTCCATGGCGTCCTCCGCGGGTTGTCGCCCAGGGGAACGCAAGCCGCGCTCCGGCCGCGGCGTGTCGAGACTGTTGCCACAAGTGGCGGCAGGAAGGGGCTTTGGTGCCGCGCGCTCAATCGCGCATCAGCAGCACGTGAGCGATCGACAACTCGCGGGAGTGCGTGAGCGTCAGCAGCGAGCTGGTGGCGCCCAGCGCCTGGAAGCGTTCGAGCGCGCCGGCGTGAAACTGCAGTTGCGGCGGCCCGTGACGCCGCACGACCTCGATGCCGCTCCAGTAGACGCCGCGCGAGAAGCCGGTGCCGAGCGCCTTCATCGCCGCTTCCTTGGCGGCAAAGCGGGCCGCAAACGACGAGGCGAAGTCGCGCTTGCGGCGGCAATAGGCAATTTCGCCTTCGGTGAAAACGTGGCGGAGGAAGCGGTCGCCGTAGCGCTCGAGGCTGTCGGCAATCCGCTGGATCTCCATGGCGTCCATGCCGCTCCCTATAATGTCCATGGGCTCGCCCCGATCCTACATGACGCTTCCCGCCGTTCCCGAGCCCTTCTATTGGATCGACGCGCCGTGGGGACATGCGCTGCGCTGCCGCGCGCTCGACGGCGTCGCGCCGCACCTGTTCTCCACCCGTCAACTGGAGTTGTCGTCGGACACGCAGGCCGCCGCGCTGACGGCCTCGCTCGGCGCGCGGCGCCTCGTGCAGGTGAATCAGGTGCACGGCCGGGCCCATGTGGCGGTGAGGGGCGGCGACCCCCTTGCGGCCGGCGATCGGCCCGAGGCTGACATCCTGGTGTCGAATGCCCCCGAGGTAGCGGTCGCGGTGCGCGCCGCCGACTGCGTGCCGATTCTGATTGCCGATCGGGAGACGGGCGCGGTGGCGGCCGTGCACGCTGGCTGGCGCGGCACCTGCGCCGGCGCCGCCGGGGCTGCCGTCGGCGCGCTGGGGGAGGAGTTCGGAGCGCGGCCCGAAGACCTGGTGGCGGCGATCGGGCCGAGCATCGGCGTCTGCTGTTACGAGGTGGGACCCGAGCTGGTGGACGCCTTCGCGTCCGCCGGCTACGCGCGCCACCTGATCGATCGCTGGTTCACGTCCACGCCGCCGCCGCGCGGATCGCGGGCGCGGAATCCGCTGCGCCTCGACGTGGCGGGCGCCAACCGCGATCAGCTGATGCTGGCCGGCGTTCCCGAGGAACAGGTGCACCTGTCCGGCCTCTGCACCGCCATGCACCTCGACGTGCTGACGTCGTACCGCGCTGAGAAGGAGCAGGCAGGGCGGCTGGTGGCCGCGATCCGGTGCGGGCGGGCCTGAGGGCCCGCTGCCACGTCAGCGGAAGCAGCCGGACAGCGCCTGGCGCGCGGGCCTGGCGAGCTCGTCGAACGGGAACGTGACGGTCTGGCCGGCGAAAAGTCCGGTGGCCGTGAGCGTGGTGGCCAGAGGGAACTGGGGGCCCCGAACAGGGGATCAGGACGGCGAGGCCTCGTCCATCGCTTCGTTGGCCAGCCGGTCGGCGTCCTGGTTGAATTCGCGCCGCACGTGCTCGAATCTCACTCGCTCGAGTTGTCTGGCGAGCCGGCGGGCCTCTTCGTACAGCGGTTGCAGTCCGGGGTTCTTCACGCGGTACTCCCCGCGCATCTGCTTGATCATCAGCTCCGAGTCCGCCTTGACGTGCAGCACGCGCACACCCTGCTCTACGGCCCAGCGGAGCGCCGCGACGAGGCCGTTGTATTCGGCGATGTTGTTGGTGGCCACACCGATCGACTGCTTGAGATCGACGATGGAGCCGTCGTCGCGCGTGATGTGCACGCCGTAGCCTGCGGGACCGGGATTGCCGCGCGAGCCGCCGTCCACGTGGGCGGTGGCGGAGCTCACGAGACGCCGTTCATGATCCGATGGTGACGGGCGGCGGGCTCGGTGCGGGCGGGGGCACCCAGTAGAGGATCCGCTGGCAGCTGTCGCATTGCAGGACGCTGTCGTTCTGCCGCACCTGCTGGAACACCTGCGGACGCATGCGCACGTGGCAGGCCGAGCAGAGACCGTCTCGAGTGGCCATCGAGAGCGCGACGCCTTTGCGCACCTTGGCGACCTGCTCGAAGAGCGCCATCAACCGCGGCTCGAGCGACCCCACGAGCGCCGTCCGCTCCGCCGTCTTCTCGGCCAGGCGCTTTTCTTCCGCGGCCAGCTCCGTGGTCAGCACCGCCTTGTCGGCGTCCACCGTCTTCTTCTGCGCCGCTCTGGTCGTCTCGGCCTGCTTGACGTCGGCCGTCAGCTGGTCGATCTCCATCATGCGCTCGAGCACCTTCTCCTCGGCCGCGCTCAGATCTTTCTGCGCGGTCTCGATTTCGTGCTGCATGGCCTGGTATTCGCGGTTGGTTTTGACGGCGGAGAGCTGGTCCTTGAACTTGGTGAGGCGGCCCTGGTAGACGGCGGCGTCTTTCTCACTGTCGCGCCGCGCGTCCTGGGCGTCCTTGAGGTGCTGCGTCGCCTCCTGCACGACGCGGTCGGCTTCGGCGAGCCTGGCATCGGCCTCGGCCAGGAGTTGCGGGTGGGCCGCAATCCGCGCACGGGCCTCGGCCATGGCGGATTCGAGGTGTTGCAGCTGGATCAGTCGTTCGAGCTCGGGCGACATCGCTTTTCAGTTTATCCGCCTTGGTGCCGAGGGAGGACAGGAATTACCAGAGACACATCCACCGACCCGGTCGAGTTCGACATGACCCGGTCGGCCCGCTATTGTAGTACTCCTCTGATGGTCAAACGCGCAGACGAACAGGAAGAGCCCGAGGATCCAGAGGTCACCTACATCAAGAAACAGTTCAAGCTGTTGCTCTACCGGCTGCAGCTCCTGCCGGATTCCGTGCGCGCCCGCCTGCAGGGCCATCTCACGCAAGTGCTCCTCTCGACGACGGTGACGATGGAGACGCCGCAAGGGAAGCTGTCGTTCGTCACGCTGGGCCGGAGCGGCGCCGGCCGCGGCATGACGATGCTGACCAAGCAGCCGTTGACCATCGACTGGATCGACCGGTTCGAACCTGGCAGCGTGTTCTGGGACGTCGGCGCGAACGTTGGCGTGTACACGCTGTATGCCGCGCTTCGCGGCGATACCAGGGTGGTCGCGTTCGAGCCCGCCGCCGTGAACTACTTTCTGCTCACGGCAAACTGCGAGGCCAACGGCTTCGACGACCGGGTGCAGTGTCTGCTGGCAGGTCTTGGCCATCACAACTCGCTGGCCACCCTCGAGGTGTCGCAGTTCGCTCCTGCGGACTCCTTCGGCTTCCGGAACAAGGAACACCGTGGCTACCGCGGCAGACAGGCGGCGCTGATCTTCTCGATGGACCAACTCGTCGAAGAACACGGCTTGCCGTGTCCGCGCTACATCAAGATCGATGTGCCCGGACTCTCGGAGGATATCCTTGCCGGGGCTGCCCGGACCCTGCAGAGGCCCGAGCTCCGCGAGATCCATATCGAGGCGCGTGACAGCTCCTCGAGCGGTCGACGGATCCTGGAGACGCTGAAACGCAGCGGTCTGGTTCCGGTGGACAGCCAGGCGCACGGAAATACCACGGACATGACCTTCGTCCGTGCAAGATAAATAGCGTCCCGCCTGCGGGCCCGCGTCGTTGGCGGAGCCAACGGCGCAAAAGGAATAGAGCCCGCCGTGGCGGGCCCACCAACATCAGAGCACACCGAGGGTTTGCCAGATGAAACTGATGGCAAACCTCCGTGTGCTGGTGCAGGTTGGTGGGCCCGCCTGGATTCGAACCAGGGACCAACCGATTATGAGCCGGCCGCTCTAACCACTGAGCTACGGGCCCCGGAGGGATTGTACAGAAGACGGGCCGCCTGAAGGCGGCTCCTACGCAGACGGGTCACCTGAAGGTGGCCCCACGTACGCTAGGTCCGGCCTTCGAGGAACGCCTTCAGCTTCCGTGAACGCGACGGGTGGCGCAGCTTGCGCAGCGCCTTGGCCTCGATCTGTCGGATGCGCTCGCGGGTCACGGCAAAGTTCTGGCCCACTTCTTCGAGCGTGTGCTCGCTGCCGTCGCCCACGCCGAACCGCATCTTGATGACCTTCTCTTCGCGCGGCGTCAGGGTGCGGAGCACTGCTTCGGTCTGCTCCTTCAGGTTCAGATTGATCACCGCCTCCGCCGGGGACACGATGTTCCGGTCCTCGATGAAGTCGCCGAGGTGCGAATCTTCCTCCTCGCCGATCGGAGTCTCGAGCGAGATCGGCTCCTGCGCGATCTTCAGCACCTTCCGCACCTTCGCCACCGGAATGTCCATCCGCTTGGCGATCTCTTCCGAGGTGGGCTCGCGCCCGAGCTCCTGCACCAGCGCGCGCGAGGTGCGAATGAGCTTGTTGATCGTCTCGATCATGTGCACCGGGATGCGGATGGTGCGCGCCTGATCGGCAATCGCGCGAGTGATGGCCTGGCGGATCCACCACGTGGCGTAGGTGGAGAACTTGTAGCCGCGGCGGTACTCGAACTTGTCCACCGCCTTCATCAGGCCGATGTTGCCCTCCTGAATCAGGTCCAGAAACTGCAGCCCGCGGTTGGTGTACTTCTTCGCGATCGAGACCACCAGGCGGAGGTTGGCCTCGACGAGCTCCTTCTTGGCCTGCTCGGCCTGCGCCTCGCCGCGCTGGATGACCTCGATGGTGCGCCGCAGCCGCTCCGGCGTTTCCTCCAGGTCGGCGATCATCTGCTTCACCTGGGTGCGGATGTCCTTTTCCTTCTTGAGGAGGTTCTTCTTCTCCTCTTCCTTCAGCTTCGGACCCTTGGCCTTGATCTTCGGGTTGAGGACGCGGTCGATGGCGTCGGCCTCGCGCTGCACGCGCGACACCGAATCCACGGCGTCCTTCACCTCTTCGATCAGGCGGCGCTTGATCGTCTCGGTGAACTCGATGGCGCGGATCTTCCGCGATACCTCGATGCGGGCGCGCAGCGTCTTGACGCGCGCCTTGCGGTACTTCTTCTTGTCTTTCTTCGGGACCTCTTCGAGCTTCTCGGCGAGCTTGGTGAAGACCGCGCGCGCCTTGGCCACTTCCGCGATCTGCGCCAGCACTTCCTCGGCGCGCTCCTGGATCACTTCGTCCGTGATCTCCTCGTCGCTGAAGATCACCAGCTCGCGGATGGTGCGCTCGCCGGCGCGCAGCTGGTCGCCGGTGATGAGGATGCGCTTGGCGATGGTCGGCGTGCGCGAGATCGACTTGATCACCGCGAGCTTGCCGCGCTCGATGCGCTTGGCAATCGCCACCTCGCCCTCGCGCGTCAGCAGGGGCACCGTGCCCATCTCGCGCAGGTACATGCGGACGGGGTCGTTGGTCTTGTCGAGGGCTCCGGGCGTGAGATCGAGTTCGGGACCGTCCTCCGACCCGTCGCGGTCGAAGTCCTTGTCACCGCGGTAGGCCTTGTCCGAATCGACGACTTCGATGCCGGCGCTGCCGAAGGCGTTGAAGAGATCGTCGAGATCCTCCGATGAAGTGATTTCGGAGGGCAGCATCTCGTTCACTTCGTCGTACAGCAGGTAGCCCTTCTCTTTGCCGATCTGAATCAGCTGGCGTACTTCGTCGTAACGTTCTTCAATCGACAAGGGCGTGCTCCTTGGCGCCGGCGTCTAGGCCAGCGCCTGCATCTTCTGAATCAGTTCGTGCTTCTTCCACAGGAGCGCGTCCAGCTGGCCGGGCGTCTCGGGCACCCCACTCTGCTGCAGCCGATCGATCTCCTGTTGCACCGCTGCCACCTCGCGGCTGTAGCGGCGACGCTTCAACTCTCTTACGCACTCCGTCGCGTCATGGACGTGCGGTTCGCTCTCGCTCGCGATGCCGGTGATGTACGGCGCCTCAGACAAGCTGTGGTCGAGGAAAAGTGTGGGCGAGAACTTACTATTTTCCTTCAGTTTCTTCGCGAGATCCAGCACAGAGCTGGACGCCAGCCCCTTCAGGTCGGCCGGCTCGAGCTCGTCGAGTGCAGCCAGGGCTTTCCCTGGGTCGTGCACGAGCAGCCAGATGAGGCCTTTCTCGGCCTTGGTCGCGTTCCCGAGGCTCGCGGCGGCCAGACCGGGAAATACCCGTTTGGTAATCGTGGTCTGGCGCTGGACGGCGGCCTTCCTGATTTCGTCGCGCACCACCCCGTCGGTCACCTGGGCTTTGAATGCCAGGCGATCCGCAAAACGATCCCGCATGGTGACATCCGGGATCCGGGCGGCGATGGTCAGCATTTCCCCGAGAAACTTGACCCGGCCTTCGTCGTTCTTCAGGTCGTGGCGGCCGGCCACCTGCTCCAGCAGGTACTCAAGATACGGCTGTGACCCCTTCAAACGTTCACCGTAGGCGTGGCCGCCTTGGCGCTGAATGAACGTGTCGGGGTCCTGCTTCGCCGGAAGCGTCGCCACGTTCACCTCAAAGCCTTCCTCGACAAGCATTTCGCACGACTTGAAGGTGGCGCCCTGGCCGGCCGCGTCCGGGTCGAAGCTGAGCACCACTTTCTTGGCGAACCTGGCCAGATATTGCGCCTGCTGAGGCGTCAACGCCGTCCCGCACGAGGCCACGACGTTCTGGACGCCTGCCTGGAACACCTGGGCGAAGTCGAAGTAGCCCTCCACCATCACGGTGAACTGGCTCTGGCGGATGGCCGCCTTGGCCAGGTTCAGCCCGTACAAGGTTCGACTCTTGGAATAGATGGGGGTTTCAGGTGAGTTCAAATATTTCGGCTGCTGGTCGGCTTCGAGCGCCCGCCCTCCGAAGGCGATCACGGCGCCGGTATCGCGGCAGATGGGGATCATCAGCCGGTTCCGGAACCGGTCGATCACGGTTCCGTCATCGCGCTGCACCACCAGACCGGACCGGACGAGGAGTGCCTGCGAATAGCCCTGCTCGAGGAGCGCCCGCTTGAGCTGGTCCCGACCGGGCGGTGCAAAGCCGAGGTTGAGCTTTTCGCTGGTGGCGGCGGTCACCCCGCGCGAATCCACCAATGCCTGGGCGCGCGACGCGGCCGGCGTGCCCAGCTGCTGCCGGAACCAGGCGGCGGCCGACTCGTGAATCTTGAGCAGCGTCTCGCGCTCCGCGGAGCTGGCCCGCTGCTCGTCGCTCTGTTCGAGCTCGGGCAGCGCCATGCCGAATCGCCCGGCCAGCTGCTTCACGGCGTCGGCAAAGCCCACCTTGTCGTGCAGCTCGAGGAACTTGAACACGTCGCCGCCCACGCCGCAGCCGAAGCAGTGGAAGAAGCCCTTGTCGCGGTTGACGTGAAAGGACGGCGTCTTCTCGCCGTGGAACGGGCAGAGCCCCTTGTAGGTGGCGCCACTCTTCTTCAGCGACACGTAGTCGCCGATCACCACCACGATGTCGGCGTGGTGCTTCAGGTCGTCGACGAATTGCTGGGGGAACAGCGGCAAGGGAAGGGAACTCTACTCCTTGAGCTCGACCACGGTCACGCCGCCGCCGCCCTGGCCCGGGGGCGCTTCCTCGAAGTGGGCGACGAGCGGATGATGCTTGAGGAAGCCGGCGATCGCGCGGCGCAGCTGCCCGGTGCCGTAGCCGTGCACCACGCGTACCGATCGTTGATCGGTGAACATCGTCTCGTCCAGGAACCGCCCTGCCCGCTCGAGCGCTTCGTCCACGGTGCAGCCGATCAGGTTCAGTTCGGACAGCGAACCCGAGCGCGGCTGCAGCTCCACGTTCACGCGCACGGCCGCCCTGGCGGCCGGCCCGCTGATCACGCGCAAGTCGGCCACCGTAGCTCGCAGCCGCTTGCCGTTCATGTCGATGTCCGCGTGCTTGCCGTGGAGTTCGAGCACCACCCCCGTGAGCCCGAACGGAGCGACCTCCACTCGCGAGCCGACCTGGAGCTCGCCCGGCTTCGCCGGCTCCGCCGGCTCCGGCGCGGGCAGCTCGCCGGCGCCATCCTTCACCCTGGCCAGCGCGGCGTCGAGCGCGTCGCGCGCTTCGGCCCGCGCCGCACCGGCCACGCCCGTGCTGATGGCGGGGGCCGAGCGCTGCCCGGTCTTGTCGCGCAGCACGGTCGCCTTGGCCTTCAGCCCTTCGATGATGGCGTCGATCTCCTTGCGGGCCTGGCGCACCTGATCGTCGAGCTTTGCCTCGAGCCGCCGGCGGGCCGCGAGCTCGCGATCCTTCACCGCCGCCTCGCGCGACCGCAGTTTGCGTTCGTTCTCCGCCAGCGCCGCGCGTTCCTGGGTGACGGCGCGGCGTTCGGCTTCGAGCCCGTGCAGCTCGCTGTCCACCCGGTCGAGATGGGCCTGCAGCTGCGACTCGCGCTCCGACAGGTTGCCGCGCGCGGCGGCGACGACGCTGGCCGGCATCCCCAGGCGCGACGCGATCTCGATGGCGAGGCTGCGGCCGGGCGAGCCGTACACGAGGCGGTAGGTGGGCGCGAACGTGGAAGGGTCGAAGCCGAAGGCGGCGCTCTCGACCCCCTCGGTGGTGGACGCGTACGTCTTGAGCACGTCGAAGTGGGTGGTCGCCACCAGGTGCGCGCCGCGCTTCCGGAAGTGGTCGATGACCGCCGTGCCGAGCGCCCCGCCCTCGGCCGGGTCGGTGCCCGCGCCCACCTCGTCGAGGAGCACGAGCGCCGGCAGCGCCAGGCCGCGGTCCATCGAGACGACGTTGGTGATGTGCGCGGAGAAGGTGCTGAGGCTGGCGGAGATCGACTGCTCGTCGCCGATGTCGGCGAACAGGCTCTTGAAGACCGGCAGCTTCGTGCCCTTGTCGGCGGGGAGGTGCAGGCCCGCCTGCGCCATCGCCGCAAAGAGGCCCGCGGTTTTGAGCGCCACGGTCTTGCCGCCGGTGTTCGGCCCCGCGATGATCAACACGCGGGTGGGCGGCGTCATC
This sequence comes from Vicinamibacterales bacterium, assembly GCA_036004405.1. GTDB lineage: Bacteria > Acidobacteriota > Vicinamibacteria > Vicinamibacterales > UBA2999 > DASYRM01. The sequence continues at coordinate 32,354 of DASYRM010000065.1, read as the reverse complement.
AGCACGTCCACCGGCACGGCTTTCGAGGTCAGGAGCGGATGCCGCGCCGCGCGCAGCTCGAACGCGCCGTCGGGGACGATCAGCGGCTCGACGCCGCCGGTCGTCTGCGAGAATCGCGCCCGCGCCTGGATGGTGTCGAGCTCGGTGGCCATCTCGAAGGTCCGCTCGAGATCCTCGGGACGGGCCCGGAAGGTGTCGGTGAGCTCGAGCAGGATGCGCCGTACTTCGACGGCTTCCTTTTCCTCGAGCTCGACGACGTCGTTGTTGATCTCCACGGTGCCGAGCGGTTCCAGGAACAGGCTCTGGCCGCTGGCCGAGGCGCCGTGTACGATGCCGGGAATCGACCCGCGGTGCTCGGCGCGCACCATCAGCACGTAGCGCCCGTTGCGGTCGGTGACGACCTGCTCCTGCAGGTACTTCGCGGTGTCGCGCTCGCGCAGGAACGATTCGAGCGTCGATCGCAGCTTCGACTTCTGCCGGCGCAGGCGGTCGCGAATGCTCGCGAGCGCCGGGCTGGCGTTGTCGGCCACTTCGCCGGAGGGTTCGATCTTGCGCCGCACCGCGGCGATTTCGCCGCCGAACGACGCGATCGCTTCAACCAGCCGCTTCAGGATCGGATACGGCTCGGTGGCCGAGGCGACGACGCGGCGCGTGGCTTCGATCGACTCGAGATAGTCGGCGAGACCCAGCAGGCCGAGCGGTTCCAGCGCGCGTCCTTCGATCTGCAGGCCGTCCAGGATCGCCTCGAGCTCCGACGGCGCGCGCAGCGGAAAGCCGGGCGACACCGCCAGGAAGCGCACGCCCTCGCTCGTAGCCGCCTGTGCCGCGGCCACGCGCGACGGCTCCGTCATCGGTGCCATCGCCTCGAGCCGCTCGCGTCCACTCGGCGTGACCGCGAGGCCCGCGACGATCGACACGATGCGGTCGAACTCGATGGCGCGCAGCGTGACCGCAGAAATCTCAGCCATGCGTGATTGCTGACGCGACGCAGGCGGCGCCGAAGCCGTTGTCGATGTTCACCACCGAGACGCCGTTGGCGCAGCTGTTCAGCATGGCCAGGAGCGCGGCAACGCCTCCGAAGCTTGCGCCGTAGCCGACGCTCGTGGGCACGGCAACCACCGGCGCCTGCACCAGCCCCGCGACCACGCTCGGCAGCGCGCCCTCCATGCCCGCGACGACGATCAGCACGCGCGCAGCCCGCAGACGTTCGTACTCGCCGAGCAGCCGGTGCAGTCCGGCGACGCCGACGTCGTAGAGCCGCTCCACCGTGTTGCCCATCACCTCGGCGGTGACGGCTGCTTCTTCGGCGACCGGCAGGTCGGAGGTGCCCGCGCACAACACCAGCACCGTGCCGGTGCCGGCGGCAATGTCTCCGCGCTGCGCCACGATGGCCCGCGCCTCTTCGCGAAACTCCGCATCGGGCACCACCGCGCGCACGGCGTCGTAGGCCTCCCGCGTGGCGCGCGTGACCAGCAGGCTGTGCCCCTGCGTGTCGATGCGAGCGGCGATGGCCGCAATCTGCGCCGGCGTCTTGCCGGTGCCCAGGATCACTTCGGGAAAGCCCTGACGCACATGACGGTGCGTGTCCACGCGCGCAAAGCCCAGATCGTCGAAGGGCGCCGCGCACATGGCGTCGGTCACACGCCGGGCGGCATCGGCCGGGTCGGTTTTCCCGGCGCGAACCTCTTCAAGAAGCGCGTGGAGCTCTTGTGCGGTCATGCGAGCAAAAAGCGAAGGCGGGGAGCGCTTGCCATATAATCGGTCGTCGTGTTCATCGTTTGTCTGAGCCTGGAATGACCCCATCAGAGACTCTCACACTCGCGACGTATTTCTTCGTGCTGGTCATTCTTGCCGTGTACGGGTGGCACCGCTACTACCTGGTGTACCTGTACATGAAGAACAAGGACAAGATGCCGGTGCCAGCCGGCCCGATGACGGCGCTGCCGGTCGTCACGATCCAGCTCCCGATCTACAACGAGATGTACGTGGCAGACCGGCTGATCGACGCGGTCTGCAAGATCGAATACCCGAGTGATTTGCTCGAAATCCAGGTCCTGGACGACTCCACGGACGAGACCCGCAGCGTGGCCGAGCAGGCCGTGCGCCGCAACGCCGCCAAGGGCGTAGACATCAAGTACCTGCACCGCACCGACCGCACCGGCTACAAGGCGGGCGCGCTCGAGGCGGGCATGAGGGCGGCCAAGGGCGAGTTCATCGCCATCTTCGACGCCGACTTCATCCCCACCGAAGACTTCCTCATGCGGACCGTGCCGTTCTTCGTCGATCCGAAGGTGGCGATGGTGCAGGCGCGCTGGGGCCACATCAACCAGGATTACTCGCTGCTCACGAAGATCCAGTCGATCCTGCTCGACGCGCACTTCGTGCTCGAGCACGGTGGGCGCAACCGCGCGGGCCTCTTTTTCAACTTCAACGGCACCGCCGGCATCTGGCGCCGCGACGCGATTGCCGACGCGGGCGGGTGGCAGCACGACACGCTGACCGAGGACCTCGATCTCAGCTACCGCGCCCAGCTGCGCGGCTGGCACTTCGTCTTCCTGCCGAATCTGATCGCGCCGGCCGAGCTGCCGGTCGAGATGAACTCGTTCAAGTCGCAGCAGCACCGCTGGGCGAAGGGGTCGATCCAGACCTGCCGCAAGCTGTTGCCGCAGATCCTCCGCTCGAACATCTCGTTCAGGGAGAAGGCCGAAGCGTTCTTCCACCTCACGGCCAACTTCAACTACCCGCTCATGTGCGTGCTGTCGGTGCTGATGGCCCCGTCGATGGTGATCCGCTACAACATGGGCTGGTACGAGATGCTGCTGATCGACGTGCCGCTGTTTTTCGCGGCCACCGCGTCGGTGGCCAACTTCTACATGGTCTGCCAGCGCGAGCTGCACCACGACTGGATGACCCGGCTGAAGTATCTCCCCTTCCTGATGTCGATCGGCATCGGGTTGACGGTGAACAACACGAAGGCGGTCTTCGAGGCGCTCTTCAACAAGCAGACCGAGTTCGCGCGCACGCCGAAGTACCGCATCGAGGCGGGTACCGACGAGTGGATCGGCAAGAAGTACCGCCAGAACTTCGTCGTGCAGCCGATCATCGAGCTGGCGCTCGGTCTCTACTTCACGGCCACGGTGTTCTACGCGCTCGCCAACGGCATCTTCGGCACCGTGCCGTTCCTCGTGCTCTTCCAGATCGGGTTCCTCTACACGGGCCTGCTGTCGATCATCCAGCAGTACGCAGGCGACGACGCCGTCGAACTGACCCCCGCCACTGAAGGCGAGTAGGGCAGGGCCCGCTTTTCCGGTCCTGACTCAACCGTAGACCGGTCCGGTTAAGTAGCGGCGGGGCTTCAGCCCCGCTGACCAATTCAGCTCAAGATTCGTTTCTACCCTGCCGATTTCCGGAGCGGACGCCCCCGCGCTCCGCTGTCAGAAATCGATGGTCTACCGACGCCAGTTCTCGCTGCACGCGGCACTTACCGTCGCCGTCGCCGCTCTCGGGTTCGCGCTCAATTCCGGCTACATCGAAAGCCTGGTGCGCGCGTGGCCGGGTCGCGCCGTGACGCTGCCGGTGGCCGTCCTGTTCGGGCCCTGGCTTGGCGCGCTCGCGGCGGCGGTGTCGGCATGGCCGGCGACGCATTCGCATCCGGGCCTGATGGCGCTCTTCGTTATCGAGGCCTTGGTGCTCGGGGTCGCGACCGCGCGCCTGCGGACGCCCCTCGTGGCGCGCCTGCTCGTTGCGCTCCTCCTGGCGGCATCGGTGGTGGCGTTTCCCGGCATCCACGGGCTCGACGCACTGACGTGGCGCACGATTCCCGTGGCGTTCGAGCGCGTGCTCGTGCTGCTGGTAGCGCCCGTGCTGTCGGATCTCGTCGTGGCCGCGGTCGTCCGCCTGAGGCCCGACCTGTCGCGCGACCCCGGCCCCCGGCCGCTGCGCGCGCTCATCCGCCATGCGTTCGTGCTGGCGGCGGTGCTTCCGATCCTCATCGTCAGCACGGTGAGTGGCGAGTTCTTCTCGGCGCGGCAGCACGAGGAAGCCGACGCGCGGTTGAACGACACCGCCGTGTCGCTCGCCGAACGCGTCAACTCCTACGTCGACGCGCACGTATCCGGCATCGCGGCGCTGGCGGCGTCGCTCGACATGGGCACGGTCCCGTCGCAACTGGAGCTGGTACTCGAGCGACAAGCCCGGATCTATCCAGACTTCAGCGCCGTGGCCATTGCCGATGCCAGCGGCGTCGTGCAGCACATTCAGCCGCTCTCGTTCCGGCGGCCCGGCCTGTCGGTGGGCGATCGGCCGTTCTTCAGCGACGCAGTCAACCGACGGCCGCAGGTCGCCATTTCAGATGTGACGCCGTCGCCGCTCACCGGAGCGCCGCTGGTGTTCCTGGGCGCCGCCATCCTGACCTCCGACGGTCGCCTGACGGGCGTGGCCCACGCCTCGTTGCGGCTGACGGCCTTCCAATACTTCGTCGAGTCGTATCTGACCCTCCCGAACAGCACGGTGGTGATGCTCGACCGTACGAACCGCGTCATCTACACCAGCCCGGGCCTCGGCCACCGCAACGGCGACGACCTGTCCGAGTCGCCGATGGTGCGCCAGGCCGCAGGCGCCACGATGGATCACGCCTACTCCTACGATCCGGACGGCGACGGCGAGCGGACGGTGCAGCTGGGTGCCCGCGCCGTCATGGCGACGACAGGGTGGACGGTGTACGTGCAGCAGCCCGAGGTTGTGGTCGCCTCCGACGTCCCGGTCTACTTCCTGATCACGCTGGCGCTGGTCTTTGTCGCGCTCCTCGCGTCCGCGGTGGGCGCCCGCCTGTTTGCGGCCACCGTGACGGCGCCGCTCGAGGAACTCGTGGGCTTTATGCGGCACCTGTCGCTCGGTACTGCCGAGACCCTGCCGCTGCCGGCGCAGGCGCCCGCCGAAATCGTCGCCCTCACGCGCGACGTCAACGGCATGCAGCACCGCCTGCGCGAATCGTACGCGCAACTCGAGCGGGCGCTGGCCGACGGCGAGGGGGCCAACCACAATCTGGAGCAGCTCACCGAGATGCTCGAAGAGAAGGTCGAGCAGCGCACCTCTGAACTCACCACCACGACGCAGTTCCTCGAGAACGTGCTCGCGGCTCTGCCCGGCGCGCTCTTCGTGTCCGACGGCCAGGGGCAGATCCATCTCTGTAACGAGGCGGCCTCAACGCTCGTCGGCCGTCCCGTGTCGGAGTTGACCGGTTCGCCGCTCGGGGCCGTGTTTGCGTGGCAGCACGTGGACGACGGCGAATCGCCCATCGTGCGCGGCGAGGGCACGCTGCTGACCGCGTCCGGCGAGCGCGTGCCGGTGCTCTTGTCGTCGGCCCAACTCGCCACCCAGGCGCCCGCCCGCGTCGGCGCCATTCACATCGCCATCGACATCCGCGATCGCAAGCAGCTCGAGATGGAGCTGCAACAGGCGCAGAAACTCGAGTCGGTGGGCCGCCTGGCCGCCGGCGTCGCGCACGAGATCAACACGCCGGCGCAGTTCGTGTCCGACAGCGTGCAGTTCCTCAAGGAAGGGTTGAGCGATCTCTTCGTGCTGGTCGCCAGATACCGCGACCTGCACCGGACCGTGCTGAGCGGCGGACCGGTGCTCGAGAAGGCCGCCGAGGTGTCGGAGGCGGAACGCGAAGCCGATCTCGAGTACCTCATCGACCACGTGCCGGGCGCAATCGACCGCTCCATCGACGGGCTGGGCAGAGTGACAGCCATCGTGAAGTCGATGAAGGACTTCGCGCATCCCGATCGCAAGGAGATGGTGGCGGTGGACCTGAACCAGGGGATCCGCAGCACTCTCATCATCGCGAAGAACGAATACAAGTACGTGGCCGCCGTCGAGGCGCACTACGGCGAGTTGCCGCCGGTGATCTGCCACGGCGGCGACATCAACCAGGTGGTCCTGAACATCATCGTCAACGCCGCCCACGCCATCGGCGACGTGGTGGCCGGGACGAGCTATCGGGGCCGAATCGGCATCGAGACCTGCCGCGAAGGCGACTGGGCGGTGATTCGCATCAGCGACACCGGCGGCGGCATCCCGGAAGCGATCCGCGGCCACGTCTTCGATCCGTTCTTCACCACCAAGGGCGTCGGCAAGGGCACTGGCCAGGGGCTGGCGATTGCCCGCACCATCGTGGCGGATCGCCACCACGGGCAGGTCTCGTTCGAGACCGAGCCCGGACACGGCACGACCTTCACCATCAAGCTGCCCATCAAGGGGCCGCGAAGCGAGGCGGCGGCATGAAGACCCGGGTTCTGTTCGTGGACGACGAACCCAGCATTCTGGATGGGCTCCGCAACGTGCTGCGGCGCCAGCGCCACGACTGGGATATGGCGTTTGCCGTCGGCGCCGAGGCGGCGCTCGACGAGCTCGCGCGCCAGGCCGCCGACGTGGTCGTGTCCGACATGTGCATGCCGGGGATGGATGGCGCGGCCCTGCTCGAACAGGTGCGGGACCTCTACCCGGGGACAGCCCGCATCGTGCTGTCCGGGCACGCCGAGCGCGATGCCATCGTGCGGGCGCTGCCGGTGGCGCACCAGTACCTCAGCAAGCCCTTCGAGGCCGATCAGCTCATTGCGGTCATCCACCGCACCACCAGCCTGCACGCCCACCTGGACGATCCCGTCCTGCGCGGCATGATTGCCGGCCTCAACCGGCTGCCGAGCGTCCCGCACGTGTACCTGGCCATCACCCGCGCGGCGGCCGAGCCCAACTCCACGCTCGACGACATCAGCGAGATCGTCGAACGGGACCCGGCGCTCGTCGCCAAGGTGCTGCAGGTCGTCAACTCGGCCTACTTCGGCCTGCGGCGCGAGCTGTCGTCGATTCGCGAGGCCGTGCAGTACCTGGGCGCCGACATCCTCAAGGGCCTCGCACTGGGCGGCCAGGTGTTCGGTACGGCGCAGATCAAGCCGTTCGAGGGTTTCTCGCTCGAGGGGCTCCAGCAGCATTCGCTGCAGACGGCGCGGCTGGCGCGCCGGCTGGTGGCCGGTCAGGCGGACCTCGCCGACGTCTTCACCGCCGCAATCGTGCACGACGTCGGCCAGATCGTGCTGGCCGCCGGCCAGCGCGAGCAGTTCGCCGAGGTGCGTCGCCGCGCGCGTGCCGAGCGCCGTGCCTACCACGAGGTGGAGCAGGAGACCTTCGGCGCCAGCCACGCCGGCATCGGCGCCTACCTGCTCGGTATGTGGGGGCTGCCGTTTCCGATCGTCGAGGCGGCGGCCTACCACCACTCGCCGCGGCTGGTGCAGGCCGGAGAACGGCGCCTCCTCGCCGCCGTGCATCTGGCCGACGCCCTCGTCAGTGCGGCCGATCCCGACGCGGCGTCCCCGGGCGCCGAGCATCGCCTCGACGTCGGGTTTCTCGACGGCTGCGGTATCGCCCCCGATCTGGGGCGGTGGATTCAATGGGCCAGGGAAGAAGTGAAGGGCAGTGTTGCCCACGGAGCAAAGTCATGATGGCCAACGCCCCCCTTCCGGTCGTGTTGTGTGTGGATGACGAGCCGCAGGTTCTGGCCGGCCTGTCGGTGAGCCTGCGGCGCCGCTACGAGGTGCTGATCGCCACGAGCGGCCCCGAGGCTCTTGACGTCCTCGCCGCCAGGCCCGATACGGCAGTCGTGATGTCGGACATGCGCATGCCGGGCATGGACGGCGCCGCCCTTCTCGCCAAGGCCAAGGACGCGGCGCCAGACGTCGTGCGCATGCTGCTGACCGGCTATTCGGAGATCGACGCGGCGATTGCGGCCGTGAACCAGGGCCAGATCTTTCGCTTCCTCACGAAGCCCTGCCCGACGATGACGCTGCTCTCGTCGATGTACCACGCCGTCGAACAGCACCGGCTGATCACCGCGGAACGCGTCCTGCTCGAGCAGACCCTGCGCGGCGTCATCAAAGCACTCACCGACGTGCTGGCGCTGACCAACCCGGTGTCGTTCGGTCGCGCGTCGCGAATCAAGGCCAAGGTCTCCAGGCTGGCGGCCGCGCTCGAGCTGCCCGATCGCTGGCAGGTGGAAGTGGCGGCCATGCTGTCGCACCTCGGCAGCATCGTGCTGGCCCCGGACACCGCCGAGCGCGTCTATCACGGGCAGCCGCTGTCGGAGGCTGAGCACCGTATGGTGGCCCGCGTGCCCGAGATCACCGATCAGTTGCTGGCGAACATTCCGCGGATGGAGGACGTCCGCGGCATCCTGGAGGCGTCGTCGAAACCGTACCTCTACTTCGAGGCCATCGAGGAGGAGCGCGACGCGCGGCTCGCCCGGGCCGGGCACGTGCTCAAGATGGCCATCGACTTCGACGCCCTCGAAACAGCGCACCGATCGAGCGTTGCGGCCATTGACGCGCTGCAGGCCCGGGGCGGCGATTATGACGCCTCGGTGCTGGCCGCCCTGCCGGCACTGCTCGGGCCCGGCAGCACGCACGAGCCTCGCGAGGTGCCGTTTGCGGGTCTGAAAGTGGGCATGATCGTCGCCGAGGACGTGCACATCGACGGTGGCGCGATGCTGGCGGCGCGCGGCCTCGAGCTGACGGCCGGCATGGTGGAGCGCATGCACAACATGCGGAAGGGCATGATCACGAAGGCACTGGTGAAGGTATTCGTGCCGCGCGTCAGAGAAGAAGCGGTCGCCCCGATCACATAAGATGATCAGCATGGCAACCGAGGCGAAGGTGGCGGAGAAGGGCAAAGGCGGACTCGAGGACGTCGTCGCGACGACGTCGGCGATCTGCTACCTGGACGGCGAGCGCGGCGTGCTTGCCTACTGCGGCTACGACATCCACGACCTGGCGCAGCAGGCCACTTTCGAAGAGGTCTGCTACCTGCTCTGGCGACGGCGCCTGCCCACCCGCGCGGAGCTTGGCGACCTGCAGTCGCAGCTGGCGGTGGCGCGGCCGCTGCCCGAGCCGATCCACCGGTTGATGCGCAGCCTGCCGCCGGTGGATGGCATGGACGCGCTGCGCACGCTCACGTCGGCGCTCGCGCACTACGACCACGAGGCCAGCGACGCGTCGCCGCAGGCGCAGTACCGCAAGGCGGTGCGGCTCACGGCGCAGACGGCCACGATCGTCGCCACCTGGGGCCGCCTGCAGGCCGGCGGCGGACCCATCGCTCCGGATCCGGCGATGGGACACGCCGCCAACTTCCTTTACATGCTGACCGGCGACCGGCCGAGCGCGCTCGCGGTAAAGGCGTTCGACGTGGCGCTCACCCTGCACGCCGACCACGAGCTGAACGCCTCGACGTTTGCCGGGCGGGTGGCGGCCGCGACGTTGACCGACATCTACTCGGCGGTCGTGGCGGCGATCGGGACGCTCAAGGGTCCGCTGCACGGCGGCGCCAACGCCGAAGTGATGAAAATGCTGATCGATCTCGGCGAGACGGCGAGCGGCGAACGCATCGACGACTTCGTCAAGGGCAAGTTCGCCCGCAGGGAAAAGATCTCGGGCTTCGGCCACCGGGTCTACAAGACCGAGGACCCGCGTGCGACGCACCTGCGCCTGATGTCGAGAGACATTGGCAGGCGCGCCGGCCACCCGGCGTGGTGGGAGATGTCGCAGCGCATCGAGGCGCTGGTGAAGAGCGAGAAGAAGCTCTATCCCAACGTCGACTTCTACTCCGCGTCGATGTACTACACGCTCGGGATTCCCATCGATCTCTACACGCCGATCTTCGCCGTCAGCCGCATGTCGGGCTGGACGGCGCACATCCTCGAGCAGTACGCCAACAACCGGCTGATTCGCCCGCGCGCGGACTACACCGGCCCCGAGTACCCGCAGCGGTTCATCCCGCTCGAACAGCGCTAGAACGTCCACTCCGCGCTGAATCGCACGCCGCGTCCGGTGAGGATCGCGTTCGGCTGCAGCCACGGCCCGTTCGGCGTGAAGCTGTTGTTGTAGGTGATGATCGGGTTCCGGTTGAGCGCGTTGAACAGATCCATCGACACCTGGGCTCGCTTGCCGCCGAAGCGGAAGTTCTTCGCGAAGCGGAAGTCGAGCTGGTTGATCCGATCGCCGTAGAGCGAGCCGGGCTCGATCAGGTTGAACGTGACGTTCGGCACGTTGCCCGAGGGTGCGCGGCCCAGGAACGTCGCGACCTGCGCGGCCGGCATCGCGTAGTTCGCGGCGAGCAGCGCGCCCGGCTTGCTCTGAAACACCGTGCTTACCTGTACATCGATCTTGGGAATGGTGTAGGCCGCGAGGCCGCGCAGCTGCGTCAGCCAGCCGTAGGCGACGTGGCAGTACGGACTCGTCATGCTGACGGTCGATCCCACCAGTCCGGCGCCGATGCCGACGCTCACCTCGGGCAGGTTCGCGCGGACGTCGCAGGCGTCGGCGACGTTCTGACCGGTGCTCGTTCCTCCCTGGAAGGTGAAGCCGCTGGCTCGCAGACTGAGCGTGAAGTCGAACCCGTTGAAATGCTGGTACTCCTTGCCGTACTTGTTGGCGAGCGTGGCAAGGTTGTCCACCTGCCCTGACTTCGCCGGATTCACGTCGTAGAGGCCCGAGATCGTATAGCCGCCGCCATTCGGCAGGCGCGGGTCGGACGGCGCCGTGATGCTGTACGGTGTCAGATCGCCCGGCGAGATCAGGAGGTTGTCGTTCAAGGTGAAGCCGTCGAACGAGCGCCGGTAGTACCCGACCTCGATCGACATCCGCTTCATCAGCTGCTGCTGCACCGAGACACCGAGACTCCAGTCCGCGGCGCGCACGCCCCAGCCGCTCAGCAGGTCGGGATCGTAGTTGCCGGTGAGCACCGGCTGACCGAACCGCAGGTTCGAGATCTGGCCGCAGAAGTCGGGACCGCCGCCGCCGGGCGTGGCGGCGGGATTCCCGTTGGCAAGCGGGTTGGACAGATCGCAGTCCGGCACGAAGTTCGAGTCGGCATCGATCCAGGTTCTCGTCACTCCCGGTACGCCAAAAGGACCGGTTGACGTCGGAATGCGAGTGGTCGGATTCGTGTTGGCGTAATTCAGCTGCACCCCGACGCCTTCGAGATACTTCCCGAAGTTCACTTTGACCGCGGTCCGGCCGTCGCCGAACACGTCATAGGCCATCCCCAATCGCGGCGTGATGTCCCGGTATTTGTCGATGCCCTTCGATGCCGGAAAGTGATAGGCCACCGGCAGGAACCGGTCGGGCCCGATGTTCTGCTCGGGAAACCAGCTGCCGGCGCTGTCGAAGCGCACTGCGCCCTGCAGCGTCAAGCGGCCCATCGTCCACTGTTCCTGCGCGAAGACGGCGTCCCATCCCGCGCGGGCGTTGTTGATCCACGGCGAAATGGTCTGGGTCAGCTGATTCGGGACGCCGTTGTTGAAGCGGTACCACAGGTCGGTGCTGTTGGTGGACCACGTGCGATCGTCGGTCATCAACGTGTGCTGATAGCCGACCTTGAAGCTGTGACGGCCGGTGACGTACGCCAGGTTGGCTTTCCAGATGTACGAGCCGGTAAGGTTCTGGCCCCAGTCCTGAGATCGGTACACGATGCCCGGCCGGTTGCCGTTGGCCGCGCAGCCGGTCGAGCACTGCTCGGTGACCTTGATCAGATCGTGCGTCGGGTTCGGGTCGCGCTCGAAGTTGCCCCACCCGTAGTAGGTGCCGCCGAAGCCGGCGTCCAGCAGCAGGCGGTTGGTGACCGGCGATGTCCACGTGGCCTGGGGAACTCGAAGAGGCTGCGTCGGATTGGGGCCGTTGGCCTCGGGCGAGACCACCGGGGGCGTCGTGATGCCGATGGTATTGCCCGCGCACTTTCGACACACCCACTGCTCGTCCCAGAAGCCGCCGATCTTGTTGCGCGGCGTGGCCTGCCACGTGATGCGTCCGCTGATGTTCTCCCAGGTCCGGTCGGAGAATCCCGGCTTGTCGAGCACTGGTGCGTACTGCCATTTCGTCGCGTCGCCGGCGTTGGCGTTGTAGTACTGGTTCGCATTTACGCGCGTGCTGCCCTGCGTCCGCGCGGTGACGAAGTACCACAAGCGGTCTTTCTTGATCGGCCCGCCGAACGCGGCATTCAGGTCGTAGACCTTGCTCAACGGCGTCGGCGTCGTGAGACCCGTGCCCGCCGAGTTGTCCGACTGCAGCCTCTTACCCGTGCCGCTGTACAGGAAGGAGCCGTGCATCTGGTTCCCCCCCGTCTTCGGCACGATGTTCATCACGACGCCGCCGGTTTCCGATTCACCAAGTCCTCCCGACGTGGTAAACGAGATCTCCTCGGAGTTCCCCACGTCCACTGAATAGCCGGGTGGCTGATTGCCTCCGGGAGGGTTGCCGACGTTGAGCCCGTCGACCGTCATGCGCCCTTCGTTGTTGCGGCCGCCGTGGATGGGGAATTGAGTGGTCGAGGTTCCAGTCTGCACGTCGTTCGTGTTGGTCACTACGCCAGGGACGACGACGACCATCGCGTTGTAGCTGCGGACCGTCGGAATCGCCTTGAGGACGTCGTTGCTCAACACGGTCTGCCGCCGTGCGCTCTGCACGTCGACGATCGGGCTCTCACCCGTGACGGTGACCGTCTCCTCCAGCGTGCCGAGTTTCATTTCGGCATTGATCGTCGCGGTGAACGATCCCGTCAGCTCCACGCCCTCGCGCCGATAGGCGCTGAAGCCGGTGAGCGTGAAGTTGACCGTGTAGGTGCCCGGCCTGAGATCCTCGATGCGGTATTGGCCGGTGCCGTCGCTGATGGCGGTGCGCACCTTTTCGATGAGCGCCTGACTGCTCGCTTCGACGGTGACGCCGGGGAGGATGGCCCCCGACGCGTCTCTGACAGTGCCGGCAATGACGGCTTGGGCAGCGGCGGCGGTGGGAAGCAGCGCGAAGCAGATCGAGACAGCCAGGGACCAGACGGCACGACGCATAGTCACCTCACGTCCTGGTGGACCGCGGTCCGCGTTCTGTGCGGGCCGCGCCAAGCTACTCCTGTTATCAATGGCGATCAAGAGATGCGATCGGGGGGGGATCCAAGCGCGTGCTAATCTGCGCTGTCCGAAAAAGGTGGAAGAGGACCTTCTCATGAAGACGACGCAGACTCGCCACCAACCCTCCCGCCTGGCGATCGCGGTGTGCCTGCTGGCCGCGGCCACCACGGTTGCGGCACAGGGGCAGAAACTGCCGCCGGCCCCGCCGCCGCAGCTCTCGGCGCTGTCCGTGGAGAACCTGGCCAAGCCGCGCCCCAAGCCGCCGTTCGATCTCACCGGCATGTGGCAGCACGACGGGCGCGCCAATCGCTGGCAGTTCGTTCCGGAGAAGTTCACGCTGACGCCGGCGGCCCAGGTCCATTACGAGGCCGGCCTCAAGGCGCTCAAGGAAGGCGGCGTCTACCGCGACGACATCGGGCAATGCTGGCCGGCGGGGATGCCGCTCATCATGACGCGGGTGTGGCCGATCGCGATGGTGCAGCTGCCGACGGTGATCTACATGATCAGCCACTTCGAGAACAGCGTGCGGATCATCTACCTCGACGGTCGCGCGCACACCGATCCCGACATCGTCGTGCGCACGTTCAACGGCGAGTCGATCGGGCGCTGGGAAGGCGACACGCTGGTCGTCGATACGAAGTATTTCCCCGGCCACCATCACTGGATGGATCAGGGCGGTGCCTCGGTCCCGATCAGTGAGGACGCGCACTTCATCGAACGATTCAAGATGCGGCCCGACGGACGGATGGACATCGAATACGAGATGACCGACCCGCAGAACTGGGTGGGTGAGTGGAAGATGACCAAGACGTTCAGCCGCCGCGAGACGGCCGACATCAGCGAAGTGCAGTGCCTGCCCGACCTGAACGACTCGCTGCCGGCGACGAAATCGAAGAACCTGGTGAAGTGATGCTACGCACAGCTCTCGCATCCCTCGCACTCGTCGTGGCGCTTGCCGCGACCACCGGCGCGCACCACTCGCCGGTGATGTTCGACCGCACGGTGTCGAAAACGCTCGTCGGCACCGTCGTCAGGTTCACCTGGACGAACCCTCACTCCGCGATTCAGCTCGACGTGCCGAAGGAGAACGGGGGCGTCGATCGCTGGGGCGTCGAGCTGGGGAGTCCTCAGTCGATGGCGAGGAACGGCTGGCGCTCGAACATCATCAAGCCCGGGGACATGGTCACCGTCGTGGTCAATCCGCTGAAGAGCGGCGAGTTTGGCGGCATCTTCGTGTCGCTCACGCTGCCGGACGGCCGCAAGCTGGGTGGTCGCGCGGTGGAATAGCGTCTCGCGGCGGTGAGAGCGGCTACTCGTGGAAAAGGCCGATAGGGCCGGCGACTGGATTTCGAACGGTGACTGGCTCAGCCCGGCGGCGCGAACCGCGGGCCGTCTTTACGCCCAGCGACGCTTGAACCACTTCATCGTTCGATGATGGGCCATACGGGCTCTGCTCTGCATCATCTTGATCCGCTTCTTGCCGACACGTCGCTGAATCGCGCGAAGTGGAGCGCGGACAACGTGCCACCGGTAGAGCGACACGATCTGGTGGTGAAGCGTGCTCGGATCGTCGGCCTTGATCTCTCCGGCGGCCCGCGGACGTTCCGGTTTACGCGCGACGACGATCGCGTGACGCAGCGTCGACCAGCGATCGAGGTGCTCGGCGCGCTCGACCTCGAATCCCGCCTTTCGGACGAACTCTCGCAGCGAGTTCAACGTCAGATGCTGGCAGTGCGCGATCGCGGAGCTCCCCGACAGCGCGAACTTGAGGTTGTCTGGCCGTGGCTGCGTCACGTCCTTGTCGACGAGGACGATTCGACCGCCGACTTTCAGCCGGTCGTAACAGTCTTTCAACAGCTTCGAAGGCGCGGACGCGTGCGCGAGGACGTGGACGGTCAGCATCCCGATCACGTCGAACTCGCCAGGCGCCGGGCCGACGAGGTCGTGAACCGACGACTGGTGGAACCGTCCGGGGCCGAACCGCCTGCTGGCGAAGTCCACGTTGGCCGCGAACGGATCCACGCCGTGACATTCGATTCCGTGCCGGCCCAGAATCTCGGCCACCGTCCCGCTCCGGCACCGGACTTCCAGCCAGCGTTTGCCGTTCAAATCGCCGAGGCTGTCGATCAGCGACTCGACGAAGGGAGTCATCTGCTTGACGTGCTTCTCGAAAGTGTTCTCGTTCACGTCTTCGCCGTGCCGCCTGAGGGCGCCGGGATCGGACTGGAACCGGTTGGTGTAGAACTCGTCCATCGCATCGCGGGTCGAGCGGGGGTTGGTGTAGATCAGGCCGCAGCCGCGACACACCACCACTCGATGCGGACGTGTGATGTAGTCAGGCAACGGCAGCGGCGCGTCGCTGCCACACAGGTCGCATCGGCAGTACTCCGTTCCGGTGGGCGCTGGCGTTTCCACGGCGGTACTCTAATCGACCGGGCGGCCGCGCTCCAAGGCGATGCCGGTGGGTTCACCGGGACGGACGACTCTGCGATACTGTGGCAGGAGACAGTCACGTGGAAAGTCACGTCGTTCATGGCGATGCGAGTGCGTTTCTCGCACGGTTTCCCGAATACTCGACCGTGCTCGACCGCGAGCGACAGCAAGCGTACGTCCGGCGCCGTCTCGCGGCGACGCCCCGGCGGGACGACCCGTTCCCGTTCGTGTGGGTCGAAGACGTTCTCAGCCCCGATCTCTACATGCTCCTCGACGCGGCGTGGCCGTCGGCAGAGCTCTTTCCAGCCGAAGAGCGCGCGAATCGGCGCGACATGGTGCCCCGGCCCCCGGGCACCGATCCGTCGGACAGCCGCGCCGCCACCTACGACGACCTGCCCGAGCCGCTGCGCGATGTCTGGAATTTTTTCCTGCTCGAGATCAATCGTGCCGTCGTCGGACCGTGGCTCCTCGAGACGTTCCGACCGGAGATCGAGCAACGGCTCGGCCTGATCGAGCGGCTGTGGTCCGACGGCGTGGTGAGCAAGGACTACTACCGCCCGCCATTCCGACCGCAGATGAACGTGGGTCGGCTGATGATGCGGGGGCTGGGATTCAGGTTACGGCCGCACGCCGACGCTTTGGCGTACCTGACGACAGCTCTGTACTACTTTCCGGACGACCGCCAGGACACCGATCTGGGAACAACTCTCTTTCACGCGGACGGCGCTCTGAACGAGACGGCGATCGCCGCCACTGGAAAGACCGTGTACTTCCACGAAGCCGGGATCCAGCTCACGCCGGCTTTCAGCGCGCCGTTCCGGCGTAACGCCCTCCTCGCGTTCGTGAACAGCGGCCGCAGCGCGCATGGCATGGAAATTACGACGCCGGGATTGTGGCGCAGGGCGTATCAGAGTCACGTGTCGATCAAGAACGACCGTCATCATCTCTAGCGTGCAGCTGCCGGAGCCATCGTTCGAAGAGCGGCGCCAGCAGCGTCTCGCCGTACACCGACAGGTGATCGTCGTCCTTGTAGAGGACGTTCCACCCGTGACGGTAGGCGCAGGTGTCCGCGCCGCACAAGATCGATGTGGGATCGAGAAGGTCGATTGCTGGTTCGGCGGCGCGCAGTCGATCGAAGACGCGTCGAACGGGCATCTGCTCGCTTCGGTGCTCCGCCGCTGACTTCGGCGGCAGCGCACGAAAGCGCAGCCCGTGATAGTCCATGAGCGATTCCTTCTCCGCGTAGAACGGCATGTTCGGGACCTGCAGGAGTATTCCGATGGGAGCAGACGGTCGGGCCCTCGCGATCGACCGCACCAGGCCCGTCATGTTCGCCACGAAGAAGTCGAAGGCCTCGGTGGCGTTTGCCGGCCGGCGGTCGTCCAACATCAAGAATCGGTTGCCGCGCTCCTCGACTTCATAGGGTGGAAAGCCGGTCGAGTACATGTTCCAGCGCAGCACCATGAGCGTGCCCAGGTAGCCCTCGGCGCGGGCGACACGCTCGAAACGCGCTTCGGTGGCGCGGCGATCGCTGCCAAGTCTCGCCCTTGATCCCTCCATGCACAGCACGCTGTAGCCGTGCTCTCTGGCCGACCGCTGGAACTGCCCGGTCACCATCCCGGCGTGGCTGTCGCCGAACAGCACGACGAACTTGCCGGCGACCTTCTCCACGTCGTTCTCACATCGTGCCTGGTCGTAGCGGGCGGTGGAGAGGATCCGCTGTTTGTCCTGGTCGAACCACGTGAGATCTCGAGGCGAGGTGCCCAGGTACCGGCCCCCCACGATGAACGCGAGCAGCACGACGACGCTCGCGGGGCCGGAGATGCGCAGCCGGTGTTTCTCCACCGTATGGTAGGTGGCCGCGACCAGCGCGGCCAGCACCAAAAAATAAAGCGCGTAGTCGAGTCGGGCGACGCCGAAGTCGAAGTTGGTATACGTGAAATATCCGAGCAGCGGCCAGTGCCAGAGGTACGCGGAGTAGCTGGTGCTGCCAACCGCGGCGAGGGCCCGGCTGACACCGATTCCGGGTTGCGCCGGCACCGGGCGTGTGACGACCAGCACAAGGCAGCCCGCCGTCAACAGGCAGACGCCGAGCGTGTAGAGGTTCGGCCACGTTCGCCGCTCCAGATCCAGGTACGCCGCCGCCAGCAGCGCCGCCAGGCCGATGTAGAAGAATGGCTGCGCTCGCGTCGACAGCATGGACAGACGGTGGTCCCAGCGCGAACGGACCGCCATCGCCGAACAGCCGAGGAGCAGCTCCCATGCCCTGAAGGGCAAGGAGTAGAACCGGAGCGCGTCCGGATCGATGCGTGCCGGCGACCACCAGTTGACGGCTGTGGCGGTGAGATGTGTGAGCGGCGTCTCCGAGGCGATGGCGGCAATCGTCGCCGTCACCGCCACTGCGAGCACCGTCGCCGCGGCGGTGCGTGGGGCGCGGCGGCGCATCCTGATGAGCAGAATGATGAGGACCGGTGACAGCAGATAGAACTGCTCTTCTACCGCCAGCGACCAGGTGTGCAGCGCCACGTCGGTGGCGGGAATGCCACGAAAGTAGTTGCCGACATCCTGCGCGAAGTGGAGATTCTGCAGGAAGTACGCCTGGCTGGCGACCGCCTGCTGGAGCCGCGTGAAGTCGTCGTCGAAGAACAGCCACCAGCCGAAGAGGAACGACGCCAGCGTCACGACGATGAGCGGCGGGAGGATGCGCACGATCCGCCGGTAGTAGAAGTGCCGGACACCCGCGAGGAATCCCAGGTCGCGGGATCCGAGCAGCGCGTGCGTGATGACGAAGCCCGAGATGACGAAGAAGATGTCGACGCCGATGAAGCCGCCCGGCATGCCGCCCAGGTGGTGAACGATCACCACCAGCACCGCCACCGCCCGCAGGTGCTCGATCTGCGTGAAGCGGATCGGCTGGGGACGAGAAGCTGGAGTGGCGACGCTCACGCGGAAAACCCGCGCAAGTATTGCAGATCAGCGGCAGGCAAACGAGCGATCCGTCCGCGTCCACGTGCGAGTGACGTGCGTTCCGGACCAGTCGATCTTCGCGCGCGCCACCCGCACATCGACGGTTGCTGCCGCCGCAGCCGCACAGGCCGAGTCGAGCGCTTCACGTGCGTCGTCGTTCAAGGGGCCGCCATCGATGGCATCCGCCAGGCTGTCGGCCGCGCCACCGTGCACGTCGATGGTGCCGATTTCCGTCTTCATCTCGACCCTCTGAAGCTTGCGCCGCCGGCGGGTCTCGAACTCCTGAGTCGAGGCGTAAGTACCGGAATACATCTGATAAGGCGACATCAAGGGCTCGATTTCGATCGCCGTCAGCGACGCGACCACCTGAATCGCGATCGCCGCTCCCGCCATGACCGCAGGCGCGCGACGCAGCGGCGTGGACGGCAGCGAGCGCCAGCCGTCCCAGGGCAAGCAGGCTGCCAGCCACATCATCCACGGAACCCATAGTGCACCCTGGAAGGCGTAGAACCCCAGGAACAGACTCAGAGCGCCGGCAGCCGCCAGCAGCCGCAGCCGCGCGCTCCTCAACCACGCCGTCGCGATCCACGTCGCTTCGAGGGCGACCGCGCCGGCGGAAACCAGCACGGCGACCGACGGATGGGCCGCTATCCACAGGCCCCAGGTGGTGGCGGCGGTTTCCGCATCGTCGACGAAGTGATAGCGCACCGCTCCGGTCGTCACCCATGCCAGGCCTCCGATGGTGAGCTTCGCGTAGGCGGCGGCGGCAAATGCGAGCCCCATCACGAACACCGGTGCGAACAACGCGAAGCCATATCGCGGGTCCCGAGCCTCAGGATCCACGGTCGGGTGACGCCACTGGTCGACGCTGAACCCATCTCCCCAGGGGACGATGAGGAGACTCACGAGAATCGCCAGCGGGCAGACCCAGTCGTGCTGCCCACTCGAATGGAGCCATGCGAGGCGCGTGAGCAAGAGAGCGGCGACCAGCGCGACGTACGCCGTGCGAGTCCACCAGCCGACGGTGAAGCACAAGGCCGCCAGCATCCCCGCGACCTGCACGCCGCGCCATGCCGCCGCGCTGGCGGCCAGCCAGTGAATGGGCACGTTGTCCGAGAGCGGACTGTAGGAGCGATGAAGTTCGAAGGGGACGGCGACCGGGGATTCTCGCGCCAGCAGCCACAGCAGCATCAGCCCGATGTAGACCCTGAAACGCCCGAGGCCTCCGGCCGTCAGGCCGGGGAGCGTGGGGACGAGCCTCGACATCGCGGCAGAGGATAACACTCCGTCCGATAACGCGCTGACGAGACCGTGGCGATGGTCGTGCCGCTTCTACGGGGGACGCCCTGTCACGAGAATCAGTGGCGGAAGAATGCTGACTTCACGCCGGTAGTAGAAATGCCGCAGTCCCTCGAGGAATTCGAGGTGACGTGACTCTTACGACTACGCGCTCTGCTCAACTCGTCTCGCCTTTCCCCGGGCGATCGACCGTCGAGAAGACAAGAAATTGCACGACGCGTGTATCGATGGCGTACGCCTGACCGCGAGCCGGCGTTTTAAGCAGAGTTGGTACGGTCGTCACGCTCGCAAAGCAGAGGAGTCGCGAGGTTGGTAGAAGAAGTGCCTCCATCCAGGAGACTTTGTTCCAAGAGCCGAAGGGCCTTCGGTCTGGCGATTCGTGGGGTCGCGCTGCTTCTGTTCGGTGGCACCGGTGGTGCCTACGCGCAAGCGCCGATCGGCGCCGTGGTGTGGGACACGTTCACGGGTCCGAATGGAGCGGTCCTGACCTCGCATGCTCCGGATGTCGGACCCACTGGAGCTGCGTGGGCGCATCGTGAGGGTGGTGCGGAAACATTAGAGGGCAACCGTGTCGCAACAAATTCGACGAACGGCTTCACGCTCGCAACGATTGCGTCCGGTCTCGCTGACGGATCTACCAGTGCGGATCTCGTATCGTCCACGGCCGACGTGTACGGCGGCGTCGTGTTTCGGGCTGTGGACGCGAATGCGCACTTGCTGCTCGTCTACTGGGGGTCGGCGGCATCAGGGCAGTTGGGCCTGTTTCGCCGCGTGGCTGGCAACTACCAGCCCCTCCTGTCGGTCTCCGTTCCGCCCGTCGCACCGAATACGGTGCACAGAATCGAGGCACGATACGTTGGCAGCGCGATAGACGCGGTGTTAGACGGGATTGTGCGCTTCTCGGCCACGGTTACCGACTACGACACCGCGAGTGGATCCGGGTTGCTGTGGCATAGCAGCGCGCCCGCGACCCAGTTTGATAACTTTGTGGTGTCGCGTCGTCCGACTCCGGCCGGCGCGGTCGTATGGGATACCTTCACTGGCATTAATCAGACGTCGATCGGTTCGCACCTCCCGGAGGTCAAACCCGCGGGCGCGTCGTGGACCTACATCGGGCTGGGCACTTCAGGGGCGCGCACGCAAGGTAACCGAGCCGAGTTGTCGACCCCCGGGAACGGCCACCAGCCGTGGGCGATTGAGTCGGGACAGTCGGATGTCACCGTTGCTGCCGACTTCATGGGTGGATCCGGTCGAATTGGCGGGCTTGTCTTCCGCGCTACGTCTGGCGGCAACTACCTTGGCCTCAGTGTCGACGGGTTCGACCTGATCATCGACAAGTGGGTGAACGGAGATCGAACGGTCTTGACGCGGGTGTCTGCCGGCATCGTCAATGGCCAGACCTATCGAATCGAGGCACGTACCAATGGGAGCCAAATCACCGCCTATCTCAACGGGCTGCTGAAGCTCACCACCACGAGCACGTACCTGCAGACCGCAACGAAGCACGGAATCGCGTTTCATTCGGACGACTACGCCCGCCAGTTCGACAACTTCGTCGTGATTGGGCCAAACCAAGCCCCCGTGGTCTCGGGCCCGAGCAATCAGTTCAGCCTCGTGAGCACGACGGTGTCAGTGCCGGTCACGGCGACTGATCCCGAGGCGCAAATGCTCACTTACTCGGCTACCGGCTTGCCTCCTGGCTTGAGCGTCAACTCGTCGACAGGCGTGATTTCCGGAACGCTGACCGGCGCGACAGGCGGATGGAATGTCACCGTGACGGTCTCGGACGGGACCTTGTCGACGCTGCGCCAGTTCAACTGGGTTGTGGCGCTGACGAACAACGCGCCCACGGTTATGACGATCTCCAACCAGGCCCACCCGGTGGGTTCCGTGATTTCGCTGCAGGTCCAGGCCAGCGACGTCGAGGGGCAGCCCTTGACGTATTCGGCGACCGGGCTGCCTCCGGGCCTGAGCCTGAATTCGAGTACCGGCCTGATCAGCGGAACGATTGCCGCAGGGGCGCTCGGCACCTATCCCGTGTCGGTCAGCGTGTTCGACGGGATTTCGACGACGATCAAAGACTTTACGTGGACGGTCACGCCGGCGCTGTCGTGGGCCGTCGTCTGGGACACGTTCACGGCGGCCAACGGCACGATGCTTCAGAGCCATGCCGTGGAGCTGAAGCCCTCGGGCGCGGCGTGGGCGTATTTCGGGACCGGCAGCTCGTCGGCTCGCATCCAGGGCAACCGGACAGAGTTGGCGACGCCCGGTACCGGTCACCAACCGTGGGCCATCGAAAGCGGCCGCTCGGACGTCGTGATCAGCGCAGACTTCATTGGCGGAGACCTGCGCATCGGAGGCCTGATCGCGCGGGCAGCGCCCGGAGGTAACTACCTGGAGGCGTCCGTTGATGGCTGGGATCTGCTTCTCGGCCGTGTGCAGAATGGCACCCGCACCATTCTGACCCGGACGTCGATCGGCTTCGTGACCGGTCAGAAGTACCACCTCGAACTGCGCGCGATCGGGACACAGATTGCCGCCTACGTGGACGGCGTCATCACGCTGACCACGACATCGACGTTCCAGCAGACCGCCACCAAGCAAGGCGTCGTGTTCAACTCCGAAGATCCGGCCGTCACCTTCGACAACTTCGAAGTGCGGGTGCCGGGCGAGTTCCCGACGATAACCGGTCCGCTGAGCCAGACGAACGTGACGGGCACCACGATTGCGGCGGTCCCGATCACCGCGACGAATCCTCAGAATGCCACCCTGACCTTCGCTGCGTCCGGGCTGCCGGCCGGGCTATCACTCAACACCTCCAGTGGCGCGATCACCGGCACGCTCTCGGCCCCTGTCGGGGTGTACAACGCGACGCTCAGCGTGTTCGACGGCGTCTTCGCCGCGACACGGTCGCTCCGCTGGACCATCATCTCGCCCGCTCCGGCCCCGCCGCCCCTGGCCCGCGTGTTCGACAGCTTCACCTCGAACGGCTCGATTGGACCGCTGACCGGTCACGTACCGGACGTGCGCCCCGCCGGGGCGTCGTGGGTGCTCTGGGAGGGCGGAGCGCCGACGGTCGATGCCGGCGTCGCTGCCGCGACCGGCGGCGGCACCTACGTGATGGCGACGATCGATGGCGGCACCGCAAACGGCATCGTGGCGGTCGACTTGCGCTCCAGCGATACCAACCCGCGCGGCGGCCTCGCACTTCGCGTTGCCGACGCCAGCAACTATCTCGTACTGCGCTACGCGGGAGACTTCGCCAGTGCGCGTGTCGAATTGCTCCGGCGCGCGAATGGGACATTCACGGTCATGACCAGCGCTGGCGTCGTGCCGCTGGATAGCTCGAGCCACCGCCTCGAAGCGCGGATGAACGGCACTGGGATCGGCGCGTATTGGGATGGGCGCGCGCTGTTCCAAGTGGACGTCAACGACAATTCAGCGTTCACCAGGCACGGGCTGTTCTGGAATGCCAACCAAGACCCGTCGGCCACATTCGACAACTTCAAGATCACGACCGAGACGTTCACGCCGGCGTTGTCGACAAACACCGTGTGTGAAGCCGTGCTGTCGCGATGGTACATTGAGATGACAAGCGCCAACGGCAATCCGACGGTCGACGTCACGATACCGACGGGCTGCACGTGGACCGCAAGGATGATCGCCGGAAACGCCACCATGACCAGCGGCGGTCCTGTGACGGGTCCAGGGACGGTGCAATTCAACGTCAATTACAACCAGACCAACGAGGCGATGATCGCCTACGCGAGCGTCGCGGGCAAGTTGGTGATGATTCAGCAGAGTGGCGCCGGGGGCCAGGCCTGCTACTACGTCATATCGACAGGGGCGGTTGCCTTCCAAACAGATGGCGGGTCTGCGACGGTGACGGTAACGCCGGGTTACCCCTGGTGCTCGTGGACCGTAGGGTCGAATCGGGACTGGCTCGAAATCAGCGGCGGATCGCTGCGCGTAGGACCAGGGAGCTTTACCGTCACGGTCGACAAGAACGCGGGGCAGGAGATTCGCCACGGCAATATCTTCGTTGGAAATGCGGAGATGCCCGTGGAACAAAGCGGAGTCGCGCCATCCAGCCCAGCGCCTCCACCTGCATCATGCTCGTTCAGCGTCAGCTCGACCTCTCTTGTCGTTGGAGCTGGAAATGGAGTCTACGGTGTCAGGGTTACGGCGCCGGAGGGCTGCCCTTGGGCGGCCTCGAGCGCTAGCAACTTTGTCCAGGCACTAGTGGGTAGCGGCACCGGTTCGGCCACTATGGTGTTTGTTGTCCAGAACAATACGGCCGCCGTGCGACGCAGTGGGTCGTTGACCGTCGCGGGTTATACAGTCGTCGTAACGCAGCGGGCCGTAAACGATGGCGGTGGGGAATGCAACTACACCGTTCTGACTACCTCCGCGACCACGAGCTTTCTGGCCGCCGTATCAGGTGATGGCAGTGTTGCGAACGTCACCGCTCCCGCCGGCTGTGCATGGTCTGCGATCAGCGAGAGTAGCTTTATCCACCTGACCGGGGCGACGAGTGGAAGTGGGTCAGGGACGCTTAGTTTTACTGTCGATCCGAATCCTGACTCAGACTCGCGGATCGGCACGATCCGCGTTCAAGGAGCTATTCTCATAGTGTCGCAAGCAGGACAGGACGGGGCCAGTAGCGAGTGTCCGTTCTCTGTCACAGTGTCTACGACCTCAGCGGACGATGGAGTTTTGAATCTACTCGTTCCAGAATGGTGCAGCTGGTCGATAACGCCTCAGGACGGGCTCGTGACGTACGACACGAGCACGGGAACGGGGAGCCTGCCGATTGGCTTCCATGTCAATCGAGGTACGTTGACGCCGCCCGACAGCAGCCCGGTGAGTACACAGGCTCAGCCACTTGGATTCTCGCTATTTCCTGGTTGCCGAATCCTTCCGACACCCTGCATCGATAGCAATCGGTGTGTGAGTACGAACTTTTGTTTCAATCCGTTTGCGCCGCCTCAGGCACCGACGGCGGAGAACCCGGCTCTGATGGTGCAACCTGTCAATCCCGTTCGCGGTCAGTACGTCTCGATCGGGCTCGTCGGGCTAGGACAGGGCACCGTGGTGAGCTGGGAGTTCCAAGGCGACAACATCGGCAAGATTACACGACAAAGCAGCCCGAGTTCCGCCACGTGGAAAGGCGTGCTTGTGGACTCGGGTGCCGTCACAGTAACGTGGCGTCGCAGTGGCCAGACTCGCACGACTTCGGCACAAGTCTCGGTGAGCGCGCGAAACTTTACGCCTCCGATTCCCTCTGCTGGGGATCCCGTCGGGATCAACACGACGTGGGGATGCACAGAAAGTCCGAGCATGCCGGTTCCCGCTGTAAGCGGGGAGGGAACCCTGGGCAAGATGTGCTTGGAGAATCCCGGCGGCTTCAACACTGGAAGGATCAATGACAACGGTCCAAACCATGCGGTCAATTGGGTCGTGCAACCGAATCCGCAGAACCCATTTCGATGGATTTATCGGTGGACGATCCATCCTGACGTCGACGACCTAGATTGCGCGTTTTCGAGACAACAGGACGGCAGCTATAACCCAGTCACCAACCAAAATGGATGGATTAGCGGGGCAAATCTACGCACCAATATTCGGCGGCACGAAGCAGGGGACGTCGAGAGCCACTACGCGCTCTACAAGGCCGCCGCCACCGAGATAGATCCAGGCGCTGCGATGGAGGCGAAGGTCACGGGGCCGAATACTTCACTCCCCACGTTCACGACCGACATTACGGCAGACTTCCAAACAATGCTGTCGACCATTCAGTCCAGAAAGGCGCATTACCAGAGCCCAACAGACCCTGGGCTACTCGGGATTCGACCTTATGGCGGGGTTCAGAACGAGGCTGGAGTGTTCCAGGGATACGTAAACTTTGCCCAGTACCCCGCCTGTCAGCACTAAGGACACGAAGGAGCTGTCCATGGTTAGGTACTTGATTGCTGCGTCAATCGTGACCCTCGTTACCATTGGCGCCTACGCTCAGGCTGGTGCGCCGGATCTGGACACGCGATTCATTCCTCGACCTTCGTCGGCGGATGCAGGAACCCGCTCGACGCAAACGTCACGACCAGTTGTCTACGAGAGCCCAATAACAGTCCGATTGGTTCGCCTGGAACCAGCTTCATGCTCGTGGGATGACCTCGTCACGTACGACGTCGAGTTACGAAATGATGGAAAGCGGGCCATCGCTCTCCCTTGGAGCGCCTTTCCGACTGACTCACCACAGGCGGACGAATCGCCCACAGTCTTTCCATTCGTGGGTTTGTCACTCGCGGTGGGCCAGAACCTGGAAGGCCGTCTTGGATCGTGGGAGTTACTCTACGGAGATCGACGGGAGCCTGGCTCGTTCCGTCGTTTAGCGCCTGGGGCGAGCGTCACCATTCGAGCAGCCACGCTTTGTCAGCTCGAGGGCCGCGCAGGTCGGCTGATTGCTCCAGGCGGGGAGATGGCGGTGAAAGTGTTCGTGCGTGTCAACGTCAAGCGATCATCAGATGAACTCGGTGCGTTCACGACCAGCAACGGACTCCCTCTCACCATCTCCAGATAGCAGATGGTGGTTTGTATCAACTCCTTATGATTTGGCGCCGTTCGATGACTCCATATAGCTACGGCAACGTCTGGATCGTGCCAACATCATCTACCCGCACATGGGAAACGAGACGTTCACGGACGACGCGCTCGATCGGCTTGCAAGTGCGAATGGCCTACTCGATGACGTTCCTCTACGACGCGCACGGCAACCGTCAGACGACCGCCACCGGAGCCTACACGTATTGGTCGGGGAAGCCGTTTCATCTCAAGACTGCGTCGGGCATTCCGGGCGACATGGGCTACGACGCCAACGGCAATCTGATCTCCGGTCCCGGCGTCGCGCTCGAGTACACCCCCGAGAACATGATGAAGAAGTCCACTGCCGCGGGGGTGGTCACGCTTTTCAGCTACGACGCTGATCAGTGGCGGGCCTACAAGCTCAACCAGACCACAGGGGTGAAGTCGTTCTTCGTCCGGGGCCTCGGCAATCAGGTGCTGTCGGAATGGACGAACCTCAATTCCAGCACGGCGGACGTCCGCGATTACATCTACGCGGGTGGGCGCCTCGTCGCCGTACAGACCGCGAGTAACATGCCAGCTCGCTGACGAGAAACGTGCGAGGCTGAGCATGGCGATCTTCAAGAACAACCCGTACGCGGGCTTCAACTTCACCGTCACGGTCGAAGGGTCGGAACCGGCGGCGTTTTCGACCGTGATCATCCCGACCGTCGAGATCGACGTCGTGGAGTACCGCGACGGCAACGACCGCACGAACCAGCCGCGGCAGGTCGTCGGCCTCACGAAGTACACGAACCTGGTGCTGAAGCGCGGCATCGCCAACCACCCGGACCTGTGGGCGTGGTTCGATCAGGTGCGCCAGGGGACGATCGATCGCCGCACGGTCGTTGTCACCTTGCTCAACGAGGAGCGCAGCCCGGTGAAGGTCTGGAAGCTGCGGCGATGTCTGCCGATCAAGTGGGTCGGGCCGACGCTGAGCGCGCACGAGACCGAGGTGGCGATCGAGGAGATCGAGCTCGCGGTCGAGGGGCTGGAGATCGAACAGGTGTGATGGTCGGGCACATCTAAAGATGTGCCCTCACATTCGGGCCGCCTGAAGGCGGCCCCCACGACCGACGGACGACTCGGTAAGTCCCCGGCGAGAGCATCTCGGCGAACCCTTCTGCGACGAGGGCGCGGTTGCCCAGGCCGGCCTCGGGGCGTGACAGGCCGGTGACGCGAGCGAGCTCCCCCGGCACCGTCATCCCGGCGCCGGTCAGAAAACAGCGGGCGACTTCCTTGACCGCCGTCGACCGCGCCACCCGGCGGCGCAGCGCGTCGGGAAAGCGGCCGACACCAAGCGTCCAGATGTAGGTGAACTTCGGCTTGTAGATGACGTCGCTCGGGACCACGAGCATGGCCGCCTGCAGCTCGT
Source organism: Vicinamibacterales bacterium (assembly GCA_036004405.1). Classification (GTDB taxonomy): domain Bacteria; phylum Acidobacteriota; class Vicinamibacteria; order Vicinamibacterales; family UBA2999; genus DASYRM01. Next base: position 4,713 of record DASYRM010000065.1, on the reverse strand, counting down.
CGATGCCGCGCGTGAAGGCCGCGCGCTCCCGCACGCCCGACTCGTCGCGCAGGTCCGCGGTGCCCATCTCCCACTCACGCCGGAGCACGCGCAGGATCGCCTGCGCGCTCTTGCTCAGCCGCCGCGGCTCGTCGGTACGGCGCAGGCCCCAGATGGCGTTGAAGTACGGAATCATCCGCGGCGCGAGAAACGTCGCCTGCCCACGGGCGAGCTTGGCGTAGTAGACGCGGCCGCGGCGCAGCAGCTCGTCCTTGAGCCTCCACGTGAGCGACGCCTCCTCGTCGGTCTGGACGTTGCGCGGCATCACGGCGTCGCGCCGGCCGCAGACGGCGATGTAGAGGGACGGCCCGGGGCGGCGCGAGTCGGTCATGCACGCCGCAAAGCCGTTGCGCTCGACGAAGTTCTCCGCCTGAATGGGCGACTGCACGCAGCGGGTGATGTCGCGCCCCCACCGCTCGTCGCGGTGGTCTTCGACGTCGGACGGCAGCGGCGGCAGCTCGCGCGGCACAGTGCTTAATTGCCGGCCCTCCGGACCGGCGGCAGCGGCGTCCTCTCGTCCTGCGACAGGCTATCCCGGAACGTCTCCGGCAGTGCAAGCGCGCACAGCCACGACACCACCGAGACGGCCACCATGTACACGGTCACGAGGTGCGACGTTCCGGTCTGAGCGAACAGATACGTGGCCACGATCGGTGCGACGGCACCACCACACACGCTCGCCAGCGTGACGCTCAGCGACGAGCCGCTGTAGCGCACGGCGGTTGGAAAGAGCTCCGACATGACCGCCGGCTGCGGTCCCAGGTAGAAGCCCTGCACGAACAGCATGCCGATGACCGACAGGGCGATGAGCAGCGGCGACTTCGTGTCGAGGAGCGGAAAGAAGACGAGCGACCACAGTACGAGCGCGCCGAGGCCCCACCGCATCAGGCGCTTGCGGCCCACCACGTCGGACCAGTGCGCGGCGAGCACCATCGTCGGCGAGCAGACCACCGACGCGATCATCACGAACGTGAGCGTCAACGGCAGCGTCAGGCCCAGCTGACGCGTCGCGTAGGTGATGAAATACACCAGCACGATGTAGCCGAGGCTGCTGATGGCGAGATAGGTGCCCGCCGCCAGCAGCACGGTGCGCCCATTGGATCGCAGCACGTCCACGATCGGCATGCTCCTCGCGCCGTGCGTGGCGATGGCGTTGGCGAACACCGGGCTCTCGGCAATACCGAGCCGCACCCACAGCCCGACGCCCACGAGCACCGCGCTCGCGACGAACGGGATGCGCCACGCCCACGCCGTGAACTCGGCAGCGGGCACGCTCGTCGAGGCCACGAGGAATACGAGATTCGACAGGAGGATGCCGGCGGGAAGCCCGAGCGCCACGATGCTGCCGAAGACGCCTCGCCGGCCGTCGGGCGCGTGCTCCACCGACATCAGCACGGCGCCGCTCCATTCGCCGCCGAGCGCGAACCCCTGGATGAAGCGCAACGTGACCAGCAGCACCGGGGCCCACACGCCGATCCGGGCGTAGGTCGGAAGCAGCCCGATGGCCAGCGTGGCCAGCCCCATCAACAGGAGCGCCCACACCAGCATGAACTTGCGGCCGATCCGGTCGCCGTAGTGGCCCATGACCACGCCGCCGAGCGGGCGCGCGATGAAGCCGATGCCGAACGTGGCGAAGGCCGCAAGCGTGCCGGTCAATTCGGACACCTGCGGGAAGAACTGTGGTCCGAACACGGTGGCGGCCGCGGTGCCGTAGATGAAGAAGTCGTACCACTCGACGGTGGTGCCGACAGCGCTCGCAAGCGCCACGCGTCGAGCGTCAGCGCTCGCAGAGGGGTGAGGCATCGGGGGCGAAGTATAATTTCAACTCCCGCAGTCCCTCGATGGATCAACGTTTTATTCGGAATTTCTCGATCATCGCCCACATCGACCATGGCAAGTCGACCCTGGCAGATCGCTTCCTGGAGCTCACCGGCGCGCTCCAGGCCCGCGAGATGGAGGCCCAGGTGCTCGACGCCATGGATCTCGAGCGTGAGCGTGGCATCACCATCAAGGCGCACCCCGTCCGCCTGAACTACCTCGCGCAGAGCGGCGAGAACTACGTCCTCAATCTCATCGATACACCCGGCCACGTGGACTTCGGCTACGAGGTGACGCGGTCGCTGGCCGCGTGCGAGGGGGCGCTGCTGCTCGTGGACGCGTCGCAGGGCGTCGAGGCGCAGACGCTGGCCAACGCCTACCTGGCGGTGGAGAACAACCTCGAGATCATCCCGGTCATCAACAAGATCGATCTGCCGAGCGCGCAGCCGGACGAGTGCAAGCGGCAGATCGAGGACATCATCGGCCTCGACAGCGCCGGCGCCATCCTCGCCAGCGCCAAGGAAGGCACCGGCGTCCGCGAGATTCTCGAGGCGGTCGTCGCGCGGTTTCATCCGCCGGCCGGCGATCGCGAGGCGCCGCTCAAGGCGCTGATCTTCGACTCCTGGTTCGACCCCTACCGCGGCGTCGTCATCGTCATCCGCGTAATCGATGGCGTCATCAGACCGAAGACGAAGATCCGTCTGATGGCCGAGAAGCAGGACTACGAGGTGCTCGAGCTCGGCGTCTTCTCGCCGAAGGCGATCCCGGCGGAGGATCTCGGGCCCGGCGAAGTGGGTTTCGTGGTGGCCAACATCAAGGTGGTGGCCGACGCCAAGATCGGCGACACCGTCACCGAGACCAACCGGCCCACCACCGAGCCGTTCCCCGGCTTCAAGGAACTGAAGCCGATGGTGTTCGCGGGGCTATATCCCGTGGAGAGCCACCAGTACGCCGAGCTGCGCGAGGCGCTCGAGAAGCTGCGCCTCAACGATGCGTCGTTCTTCTACGAACCGGAAACCTCGGCGGCTCTCGGGTTCGGGTTCCGCTGCGGGTTCCTCGGCCTGCTGCACATGGAGATCGTGCAGGAGCGGCTCGAGCGCGAATACAACATGGACCTGGTGACGACGGCGCCGGGCGTGCTCTACCGCGTCACCACCACGGACGGCGAGGTGCAGGAGATCGACAGCCCGGCCAAGCTGCCCGATGCCGGACGCATCACCGCGCTCGAAGAGCCGATCATCACCGCGATGATCCTGACGCCCTCGGAGTTCGTCGGGCCCATCCTGCAGCTGTGCCAGGACAAGCGGGGCATTCAGAAGAAGCTCGAATACCTCAAGTCCGACCGCGTGCTCATCACCTACGAGCTGCCGTTCAACGAAGTGGTGATGGACTTCTACGACAAGCTCAAGACGATGTCCCGCGGCTACGCGTCGCTCGATTACCATGTGACCGGCTACTGGGAATCGCCGCTCGTCAAGATGGACATCCTGGTCAACGGCGAGCCGGTGGACGCGCTGTCTGTTATCGTGCACAAGGACGCCGCCTACGAGCGCGGCCGGGCGCTGGTGTCGAAGATGCGGGAGCTGATTCCCCGCCAGATGTTCGAGATTGCGATTCAGGCGTCGATCGGCACGCGCGTGATTGCGCGCGAAAGCGTGCGAGCGCTGCGGAAGAACGTGCTCGCCAAGTGCTACGGTGGAGACATCACGCGGAAGCGCAAACTGCTCGAAAAGCAGAAAGAGGGGAAGAAGCGCATGAAGCGCGTCGGGCGCGTGGAGATTCCGCAGGAGGCCTTCCTGGCCGTGCTGAAGGTGGGCACCGAGTAGTGGCGGCCGCCAAGAACGCCGCCGACAAGGCGGCGGCCCCGGCCGTCGCGGCCACGCCCTTCGTCAAGTCCACCCTCCGCGAGTACTTCGAGTCGTTCTGCGTCGCCGTCATCCTGGCGCTGTTCGTGCGCACCTTCGTGGTGCAGGCGTTCAAGATCCCCACGGGATCGATGGAGAACAACCTGCTGATCGGCGACCATCTGCTGGTCAACAAGATGGTGTTCGCGCCCACGCTCACCGGGCTCGAGCAGAAGCTGCTGCCCATCGATCCGGTCAAGCGTGGCGACATCCTGGTGTTCAAGTTTCCCGAAGACCCGACGCGCGATTTCATCAAGCGCGTGATCGGCCTGCCTGGCGACACCGTTGAGCTCAAGGGAAAGACGGTGTATATCAACGACAAACCGCTCGAAGAGCCGTACGTGCGCTTCCTGTTCCCGGACGATCTGCCGTCGGGAGTGAGCCTGGCCGGCACGGATCCGCGGCGGAAGTACGGCCCCGTCACGGTGCCCGCAGATCACTTCTTCATGATGGGCGACAACCGCGACAACTCGGAAGACAGCCGGTTCTGGGGGTTCATGCCGCGCTCGTACATCAAGGGCAAGGCGCTGTTCGTGTACTTCTCTTTCGGCGACGCCAACGGCTTGAGCGGCACGCTCTCGAACATTCGCTGGGGCCGGATGCTTCACCAGATTCACTGAGCCTGTACGAGACGCCCGATGAAGACGCTCATCAAGCTGATCATCGCAGCCGTGGTGGTCAACGCCGCCTTCCGTGGCGGGTCGGCTTACTTGAAGTACTACCAGTTCAAGGACGAGATCCAGCAGATGATCCTGTTCGGTCAGGGAGAGTCAGTGGGCGACCTGACCAAGCAGATCATCGGCGAGGCGATCAAGCGGGATGTGCCGCTCGATGCAGAGGACGTGAAGGTCACCCGCGAGGGCGCCCGCACGGTCGCGGACGTGTCGTACACCGACAACGTCGAGGTCTTTCCACGCTACTTCTTTCCGGTAAGCTTTTCGTTCAACGCCGA
>DASYRM010000064.1:0-1759 GCA_036004405.1 Vicinamibacterales bacterium | reverse complement strand
CCTCGGCTGCCAGATCTTCTACCAGCTCGAGCGCAGGGGGCTTCTCCGAGCGTGAGTGCGCAACTCTGGGCGTTGGCGGTGGCGGGTGCAGTCGTGCTCGTCGCCGCCTGCCTGGAGCTCTTCCGCGCGCGGCGTGCGCGGCGGCTCGCGGTCAGCGCAACCGCGAGCCCTGCCAACGACCCCTACATCCTCTACTTCACCGGTGACAGCTGCTCCGTGTGCAGGACCCACCAGGAGCCGGCGCTGGCGAGGCTCGCGGGCATCCGCATCGACAAGGTCGACGCCGTCGCCGAGCGCGCGCTGGCCGACCGATTCCACGTCTACACGCTGCCGACCACCGTGGTCATGGCGGCCGACGGCCACGCGCTGCACGTGAACTACGGCTACGCTCCGGCGCCGAAGCTCGAGCGCCAGCTGGCCGAGGCGCGGGGGGTCAAGCTCACCACCGCGACCGCCTAATCTGGAGCCGGTGATCCGGCGCGTCGGGATTCTCGTCGTTGCGCTCCTAGTCCTGGCCGGGTGCGCGCAGTCAGAGAGCAACCAGCAGCTGGTGCTGGGCGCGATCTATCCGCTGAGCGGACCGCAGGCTGAGGGTGGAAAGGCGGAGCTGGCCGGAGTGCAGGCCGCGCTCCGCATGTCCGGCGCCAACGCCAGGCTCCAGGTCATCGACGCCACGACTCCGCAGGCCGCGGCGGCCGCGGTCGACACACTCGTCAAGACCTATCACGTCCCGGCGATCGTCGGCACCTATGGGAGCACGCTCTCGGCGGCGGCGTCGGCGCGCGCCGAAGAGCTGAAGACCGTCTACTGGGAGACCGGTGCCGTGGCCGATCCGATCACTGCCCAGCGGCACTACGTGTTTCGGACAGTCGCGACGGGCAGCTCGCTCGGCCGGATGGCGGTCACCTTCACGCACAACGTCCTGGTGCCGCGTTATGGGCTGAACAAGCCGCGCGCGGTCGTCGTGCGCGTGAACGACGTCTACGGGCGCTCGGTCGGCGGCGGCGAGGAAGAGCTCGCCCGCGGCCTGGGCATCGAGGTGGTCGACGTCATCGAGTACAACCCGAACGCGTACGACGCGGACGTGATCGCGGCGCGCCTTGCGAGCGATCGCGCCGACTTCCTGTGGGACGTGAGCTACCTCGAGGACGGCGTGGCGATCTGGCAGGCGGCGCTCCGGAACGGCGTTGCCTTCAAGGGCGCCATCGGCACCAGCTCGGCATTCTGCATGCCCGCGTTCAGCGAGCTCCTGGGCGCCGGCTCGATCGGTGTCTACGCGGCGGACAAGCCCGACTCCGATATCAGCGAGGCCGCCCTGTCGGCGTCCGGCCGCGACCTGCTGAGTAGGGCGAAGGCGGCTTACGGCGGGAGCATGGACATCCCGGCGGTGGCGGGATTCGTGGGCGCGTGGACGCTTTTCCACGACGTCCTGCCGAACGTCGACGGCGCGGTGAACGCCGAGTCCATTCGCCTGGCGGCGCGTAAGGTGGACGTCCCTGCCGGCGACAGCATCAACGGGGGCGGTGTCAAGTTCGCGGGCGCCGGGTCGCTGGACGAAGGTCAGAACACACGCGCGGCCGCTGTGGTTGGGCAGTGGCAAGGAGTCGGAGTGATGACGGTCGTGTATCCGCCCGCCTACGCGACTATTGGTACCAATCGGACGTAACCAGGCCGTCTGATGACGCCGATTGGGCGCAATCGGAAGTCTTAACAGTCAGGGTTGAACCGGTAGCGGGGCTTGACCGATCCTGTCCGCATG
>DASYRM010000063.1:0-2804 GCA_036004405.1 Vicinamibacterales bacterium | reverse complement strand
CGTGGCAGGCGCCGATGCTGGCGCAGGCGCAGGGGCAGGGCCAGGGGCGGGGCGGCCGCGCCGGCGGCGCGCCCGCGGAGGAGGCGTTCCCGACGCCCGAGCAGTTCGCGAATTCGAAGGACGCGCAGGCGCACGTCGCCGCCGCGACGAAGATCGGCGGCTCCGACATGGCCGATACCGCGAAGTGGTTCTGCACCGCGACCGGTCCGCAGCGCGTCGCGCTCGCGCGCCAGGCGCAGGGGCTGCCGCGGCTGCCGACCGTGCAGGAAGGGCCGATCAAGCTGTTCGACAACCTCACCTACATCGGCTTCAACGACGTCGGCGCGTGGGTGGTGCCGACGAGCGCCGGCCTCATCCTGTTCGACACGCTGAACAGCAGCGCCGACGCGATGAACGTGATCGAGCCCGAGATGCAGAAGGCCGGCTTCGATCCCGCGCAGATCAAATACATTCTGATCGGCCACGGGCACGCGGATCACTTCGGCGGCGCCTCGTACCTCCAGAAGAAGTACGGCGCGAAGGTCCTGGCCGCGATGCCGGACTGGGCGGCGATTCAGCGCGGCGGCCGCGGCGACGCCGCTCCCGGCCTGACGCCCGACATGGACGTGATGGACGGCCAGAAGCTGACGCTCGGCGACACCACCGTGACGCTGATCCGGCTGCCGGGCCACACGCCGGGAACCATCGGCATGGTCGTGCCGGCGAAGTTCGGCGGCCGCACGCACAACGTGGCGATCATGAGCGGAACGCAGATGCCGACGCAGGCCTCGCTCGACGCCTTCACGCACGTCTTCACCGACGAGCTGAAGAAGGCGAACGTCGAGACGTTCCTCGGCAGCCACCCGGACATCCTGATGAACAGCCTGATGGTGATGCAGAGCATCCGGGAGAAGTACCCGACGGGGATGCACCCGTTGCTGCTGCCGAAGAACAGGGGCGACCGCTACATGGACATCGTGCTCGAGTGCGCCCGGGCCCGGCTCGCGGCGCAGGGTCGCTTGACCTCGACGAATTGACGGAGGACATGATGCGCGTGATACCGCTCGTTCCGGCCGCGCTGCTGCTGTTGACCCCGGTTCCCGTGCGCGCGCAGGAGCCGTTCGACTACGTCAGCAAGCTCGATTACTTCAGCATCAACATGCCAGCGCAGCCGAAGGTCGAGGAGACGACCTACCCGGATGAGTACCGGCTGGCGCCGCTCCCGGCGCGGGTCTACACGGCCGACCAGGGCCGCAATCACTACAAGGTCACCGTCGTCGACTACCGCAACGTGCCGAAGATGCACGCCGCGCGCAACGCGCAGTGCGTGCATGAAGCGGGCGCGGACAAGCCGGGCCTGTCGCAGCAGCAGCGCCACGATCTCGTCGGCGACGCGTGCCAGGACGAGACCGTCAAGGACGTCCGCGGCGCCATGATGTGGGCGACATGGAACTTCGTCGAGCGCGCGGCAAAGGTCACGCACCTGGCGCACTACAACGTGGACGTCATCGAGGGACACGAGGTGCACGTCGTCAACCCTGACGAGTCGCGGACCTACGCGGCGATCCACATGTACGAGAACCGCCTGTACATCGTGGAGGCGACCGTGCCGAAGAACGCGCCAGCGGCCAACTGGTTCCAGATCTCGCTGCGGATGCTGGACGAGAACTACAAGCCGGTGCGCTACCAGTACTCCGGGCTCATGATGTATTCGAACGGTTATCCGAAGCCGCCGCTGGCCAACCAGGGCAACCAGGGCAACCAGGGCGCGCAGGGTCAGGCTGGGGGGCGGTAGGGCGGGCCTGTACGGCGCGCCAAGGAGACGATATGCGGAGACTTGTTCTTGCAGTGGCCGGCGCGCTCGCCATCGCGGGGCCGGCGTGGGCGCACCACTCGCACAACGCGTACGAGGTCACCAAGTGGACGGAGATGGAAGGCACCGTCACCGAGATCCACTACCTGCTCCCGCATTCGTGGGTCTACATCGAGATCAAGGATCCGAAGGGCGGCGAGCCCACCACCTGGGCGCTCGAGGCGGCCGGTCCGCAGGCGATTCTTCGGAACGGCGTCACCAAGGAAGACGTGAAGGTGGGCGACAAGATCAAGGCGCGCTGCCACCTGCTGCGCGACAGCTCTCCGGGGTGCCTCCTCGGCTTCGTGACGCCGATGCACGGCGACAAGGCGCGCGGCGACGGCGTCGAGCACCAGTGGGACTGATAGCACCTGGCAGGTATCGGGTATCAGGTTTCAGGTTTCAGCAGGTTTCAGATTGAAGGTGTCAGGGTAGAATCGCGACGCATCCCACAAATTAGCGGCGTACCGGCAACGACGGAGAGTCATCGATGGTCCGAGTCCGAGTCGTAGGGGTTCTCTGCACATTCGCGTCGATCCTTTTCCTTGCCAGCGCGCCCGCGTGGGCGCAGCTGGCTACTGCCGAACTGAACGGGCGCGTGACCGACGAAAGCGGCGCGGTGCTGCCCGGCGCCACCGTCACGGTGACCCAGACGGCCACCGGTCTTGTCCGCACCGTGGTAACCGAGTCCAACGGCTCGTACCTGATCTCCAACTTGCCGACCGGTCCCTACCGCCTCGAAGTCTCCCTCCAGGGGTTCCGCAGCTACGTGCAGACCGGCATCGTGCTGCAGGTGGGCGCGACGCCGACCATCAACGCAACCCTCGCGCTTGGCGCGGTCGAAGAGTCCGTCACCGTCGAAGCCGCTGCGCCGCTCGTCGATGTGCGCAGCGCCGGCATCAGCAACGTCGTCGAGAACGAGCGGATCGTCGAGCTCCCGCTGCAGGGACGCCAGGTCACCGACCTGCTCGTG